>OZ252219.1:5225000-6109635 GCA_965249105.1 Vicinamibacterales bacterium
CGTAATTAAACGCAGTGTTTGGATAGCTAACGTGAACCGGTGGTCGCGGCTGCCTTGCGAACGTCTTTTGGCGAACGCAGGAAATCCTCGGTCAGCGAATAGCGTTAGCTTCCGAGTACGATCAAGCTACTAAGGGCGTACGGTGGATGCCTTGGCACCAGGAGTCGATGAAGGACGCGGTAAGCTGCGATAAGCTTCGGTGAGCCGCAAACAGGCGTTGACCCGAAGATTTCCGAATGGGGAAACCCACCGAGGGTAATGCCTCGGTATCTTCAGCTGAATACATAGGCTGGGGAAGACAACGCAGGGAAGTGAACCATCTCAGTACCTGCAGGAACAGAAAACAACAGTGATTCCGCAAGTAGCGGCGAGCGAACGCGGATTAGCCCAAACCGGTGTGCTTGCATGCCGGGGTTGTAGGGCCTGCCAGGCCGTAAGGCCGGCGAGTAAGAAACCAGCCCGTTAGTCGAACGACTTGGAACAGTCGGCCATAGACGGTGAGAGCCCGGTAGACGAAAACAGGCTGGCTCGCTGGGTAGGTTCCTGAGTAGCGCGGGACACGTGGAATCCCGTGTGAACCTGGGAGGACCATCTCCTAAGGCTAAATACTCCCTGGTGACCGATAGTGAACCAGTACCGTGAGGGAAAGGTGAAAAGAACCCCTGTTAGGGGAGTGAAATAGTACCTGAAACCGTATGCCTACAAGCAGTGGGAGGGCTATGACTGGGGGCTTGCTCCCGGTAATGCCTGACCGCGTGCCTTTTGCATAATGAGCCGGCTAGTTACTCTCCGCGGCGAGGTTAAGCGCAAGCGAGCCGTAGCGAAAGCGAGTCCGAAATGGGCGTTTAGTCGTTGGGAGTAGACGCGAAACGAGGTGATCTACCCTTGGCCAGGGTGAAGCGCGGGTAACACCGCGTGGAGGCCCGAACCAGTGTCGGTTGAAAACGACTTGGATGAGCTGAGGGTAGGGGTGAAAGGCTAATCAAACCTCGTGATAGCCCGTTCTCCTCGAAATGCTTTTAGGAGCAGCCTCGGGAGGTCGGCGTTGGTGGTAGGGCGCTGGATGGACTAGGGAGCTTACCAGCTTACTGAATTCAACCAAACTTCGAATGCCAACGACACGCATCCCGGGAGTGAGACTATGGGGGCTAAGCTTCATGGTCGAGAGGGAAACAGCCCAGACTACCGGCTAAGGTCCCTAAATCTGTGCTAAGTGGGAAAGGAACTGGAGACGCCGAGACAACCAGGAGGTTGGCTTAGAAGCAGCAATCCTTTAAAGAAAGCGTAATAGCTCACTGGTCAAGCGGCTCTGGGCCGACAATGTAACGGGGCTCAAGCACAGTACCGAAGCCGTAGATTCGACGGGTCCTACGGGGCCTGCGGGTGGTAGAGGAGCGTTCTCTAGGCAGTGAAGGTGGACCGAAAGGACCACTGGAGCGTAGAGAAGTGACCCTGCCGGCATAAGTAGCGATAAGAGTGGTGAGAATCCACTCCGCCGAAAACCTAAGGTTTCCTGAGGAAGGTTCGTCCGCTCAGGGTTAGTCGGGTCCTAACGTGAGGCCGAGAGGCGTAGCGGATGGATATCCGGTCAACATTCCGGAACTACCTAAACAACGTTTGTACGATGGGGGGACGCAGGAGGCTAGCCCAGCCTACGATTGGACGTGTAGGTTCAGGCATGTAGGGGGAGCCATCAGGAAAATCCGGTGGCTCACATTCCCTGAGGTGCTATGGCAAGGCCGTCAGGCCGCAAAGTGGGCGACGCCACGCTGCCAAGAAAAGCCTCTAAGGAGTTGTTTGGGTACCCGTACCGCAAACCGACACAGGTAGGTGAGGAGAAAATCCTCAGGCGCGAGTGAGAACCCTCGTTTAGGAACTCGGCAAACTCGCCCCGTAACTTCGGAAGAAGGGGTGCTCCAGCTCGTGATCCGGCTTGCCCGGTGAGCGGGAAGGAGTTGCAATAAAGAGGTCCAGGCGACTGTTTACTAAAAACACAGGACTCTGCTAAGTCGAAAACGACGTATAGGGTCTGACGCCTGCCCGGTGCCGGAAGGTTAAAGGGAGGGGTCAACCTCTTCGGAGGTGAAGCTCTGAACTGAAGCCCCGGTAAACGGCGGCCGTAACTATAACGGTCCTAAGGTAGCGAAATTCCTTGTCAGGTAAGTTCTGACCTGCACGAATGGCGCAACGATCTGGACGCTGTCTCAACGAGGGACACTGCGAATTTGTGGTACCGGTGAAGACGCCGGTTACCCGTGGTAAGACGGAAAGACCCCGTGCACCTTTACTACAGCTTAGTAGTGAATGCTGGTGTGTTATGCGCAGGATAGGTGGGAGACTTTGAACCGGGCCTCTTGGGGTCCGGGGAGTCGTCGGTGAGATACCACCCTTAGCATTTCGGTGTTCTAACCTCGGCCTGTCATCCAGGTCAGGGACACTGCTTGGTGGGTAGTTTGACTGGGGCGGTCGCCTCCCAAAATGTAACGGAGGCGCACGAAGGTTCGCTCAGGCTGTTTGGAAATCAGCCGGAGAGTGCAAAGGCATAAGCGAGCTTAACTGCGAGACTCACAAGTCGAGCAGATGGGAAACCAGGTCTTAGTGATCCGGTGGCTCCGCATGGAAGGGCCATCGCTCAACGGATAAAAGGTACGCCGGGGATAACAGGCTTATCTTGGCCAAGAGTTCATATCGACGCCAAGGTTTGGCACCTCGATGTCGGCTCATCGCATCCTGGAGCTGTAGCAGGTTCCAAGGGTTCGGCTGTTCGCCGATTAAAGCGGTACGTGAGCTGGGTTTAGAACGTCGCGAGACAGTTCGGTCCCTATCTACCATGGGCGCAGGAGATTTGAGGGGGGCTGTCCTTAGTACGAGAGGACCGGGATGGACGGACCTCTAGTGTACCAGTTGTCGCGCCAGCGGCAGTGCTGGGTAGCTACGTTCGGAAGGGAGAAATGCTGAAAGCATCTAAGCGTGAAACCCTCCCCAAGATGAGATCTCCCTGAGCTTCGGCTCCTGAAGGCTCCTGGAAGACCACCAGGTGATAGGCCAGATGTGTAAGGCTTGTGAGGGCTTTAGCTAACTGGTACTAATCAGCCGTGAGGCTTGATCGTATTTTTTTTGTGCTGCGTGAGGGAAGCTACCGTTTGTGGGGTGTTCAGTTGGGCTTACTGTCGCTGAACAGAGTTCAGGAGACAGGAGTCAGAAGGAAGCTGGAGGCTTCGCGTCTGATCTTTGAAAATTTCTCCGTAGGCATGCGAGATAAGTATGTCGCGGGGGGCCGGGCGCCCGTCAGATGTGCGGGGTTCGGTTTTTATGTTTGTCCCGGTCATGACCGGGACATTGGGTTTCCCGGTGGTCATAGGAGAGGGGAAACACCCGTTCCCATGCCGAACACGGCAGTTAAGCCCTCTTCCGCCGATGGTACTTCGGGGGTAACTCCGTGGGAGAGTAGGTCGTTGCCGGGATTATTCTCGACGCTCGAAGTCGTTGCGTAGGCTTCGGGCGTTTTCTTTGTACCGCAGTCCGTCGGACTAGGGCTGGTTCTCGGTGTCTTCGGTCGTGAGCTCTGGCATGTTAGCCAGGTCGTAGACCTCGTCGAGGTTCAGGCTGCTTGAGAGCTGGGCGAGCGTACTCTGGAAGCGTTCGGTGAACAGTTGCGCTTCGTCTTCAGGGAGCTCCTCAGCCATGATGTTGGCAATGTTGTAGTTGGCACCCCTGAGGACGGGTTCCATGAAGCCCACGTACAACACCGAGCCCTCTGGACCTGGGTCGGACGATTTGAACATCTTCCAGTTCCCTGCCTGCTGTTGACGGATCGGGTCGTCGCTAGCCGCCAGTACCTCTCGGAATTCCGTGAGCGACTGTTCGAACTCGTCGACCTTATCTGGTAACACGAAGGTCATGACGACTCCGGTCTTGGCTCCGAACACAAGCGGCGGATCGTCTCGTGCTGCCACACCCATGCCGATCCCCACACCGGCAGCGACTGCGACTACTATCAGCGCGACGACGCCGTGCCGCCACGAGGCTAGAACCAAAACGACACCCAGTTTCCGATTGCTGCCGACACCTGGCGCAGTTCGAAATTTACGACACGAACGAATTGTACCGGCCCACCGGTCACGATCATGATGACGAAGAGCAGCACCCCGGCTGGGATGATGATCATCGCCTTCTCGGAAGCACCTCTGCCAGATTTCTCCATAGCGTCACCGCCTCACTGCGTCGGAGCGAAATATCCTCCCCGGCTGTTGACGATCGTGCCGGGTGTTCGGGTTCGGATGTCGACGTCTCGCCAGGCGCCGTCTCGAGTCGAATCGGTCGATGTATAGGAGATCACGTAACGGCGACGCAGGTTTTCCACGATCCGTTTGTAGTCCTCGGCGAGGGTCGAAACAGGGGATGTCCCTCTAGCTGTTGAAATTTGAAGGCGGCGGCTCTTCACTGGTCGTGCTATACGACCGGTGACGAAACCGAGGTGAAAGCCTCCCAGCAAGGAGCCGCCATGAAGAAGCAGTCTCGCACAGTCCCTCGCCGTCGCCAATCGGTATCCCCGACGCCACGGCACCTTCCGTTGGTCGATATCCTCGTTGATACGCAGGCCGAGCTCCAGGAGCTGGTCGTGGCGTCGGGCCTGAAGGTGCTCGAGGCCATGCTGGAAGAAGATCGGTCCGCTGTGTGCGGGCCCCGGTATGCACATCAACCCGAGCGGCAGGCCTATCGCGCCGGTCATACCCCCAGTCAGGTGGTGCTGGGCGGGCGGAAGGTCGCCATCCGCCGACCGCGCGCCCGGCGCGGCGGCGCGGAGGTGCCGTTGCCCACCGCGCGGGCATTTACGGACGCGGACCCGCTGAACCGGCGTGTCGTCGACCAGATGCTCATTGGCGTGGCGACCCGTCAGTATGGGCGGAGTCTGGACCCGCTCGGCGCGGATATCACCACGCGGGGCACGAGCAAGAGTGCGGTCAGTCGACGCTTTGTCGCGCAGACCCAGGCGCAGCTGGACGCGTGGCGGGCGACGCCGCTCAACCCGCTGGACCTGGCGGTTCTGCTCATCGATGGGGTGCAGGTCGGCGGGCACTGTATCGTGGTCGCGCTAGGCATTGATCACACCGGCGCCAAACACCCGCTCGGCCTCTGGGAAGGGGCCACGGAGAATGCGACGGTCTGTCAGGGACTTTTGACGAATCTCGCGAGTCGCGGGCTCCGCACCGACCGGAGCCTCCTGGTGATCGTCGATGGGGCGAAGGCCCTGGACACGGCCGTGACCCAGACGTTCGGCCGGGCCGCCGTGGTGCAGCGCTGTCAGGTCCACAAGGGCCGGAACATCCTGGACCATCTCCCCGACGCGCAGCGTCCATGGGTGACGGCGATCCTCAGGCGCGCCTATACACACACGAACGTCAAGGCCGCGAAGCGCTTGCTGCAGGACCTGGCTCGTCGCTTGGACACCGACTATCCGAGTGCGGCCACCAGCGTCCGGGAAGGTCTTGACGAAACACTGACCGTGCTCGGCTTGGGGCTGTCGGAGCGCCTCCAACGATCGTTGGTCACCACCAACGCCATCGAGAGTCTCCTCAGCCGCACGCGCCATGTGAAGCGGAATGTGAAGCGCTGGCGCGGTGGGACGATGGTGCTTCGCTGGGTGGCCGCCGGTGTGCTCGAAGCCGCGAAAGGGTTCCGTCGGGTGAAAGGGTGCAAAGATATGCCGGCGCTCGTCGCTGCCCTTCAGGCACGTGACGCGCGCCTGGGACTCGGGGAGTCGTCAGAGATGGTCGCGTAGTCGTGAACCGAGCCGCCGCTGAGTTTCAACAGCGCACGGGACATCCCCTCGAAACATCCTGCGGGAAGTAGGCGGCACCGCCCGACGCCGTTGCGAGCTGCTTCATCACCTGCGGGTCGATGTTGGGTCCCAGCCCGACAGCGTAGACGGCCACGTCGATCTCGTGAACTCGTTCCAGCGCCTCGGCGAAGGTGTGGAGACTGCCCGGACCGGTGCCGGGATTGTCTTCGTCACGACCATCGGTCAACACCACGAGGACCTTGCGTCCCTCGACGCGCCGCAGCCGGGTGAGGGAAGCCATGACCGTGTCGTACAGTGCCGTTCCTCCGAGCGGGGTGTATTCGTCGATCGCCTCTAGGCTCCAATCCCTGGTCGTCGTGAGGTCGTGGGCAAAGACGGGTTTGTCGGCGAAGGTCAGCACCGCGAGACTGTCCTCTTCGCGGATGGCGTATACGAAGGTGCGGGCCGCCTGCATGACGGCCTCGGCGCTTTTCTTCATGCTGCCGCTCGAGTCGAGGGCGAGGATGATGGAGACAGGGTCGACCGCTTCTTGAAACCCTTCAACCGCCTGTTCGACACCGTCTTCGACCACGATGAGGTCCTCGGCCGACACGTCCAGGAGTCGTCGCTCGAAGTCGGTGATCGTGAACTCGATCGACGGTCTGACTGGCGGTGGATCGGGGGCGAAGTACCCGTCTCGCGTGCGGATCGTGTGGTCGGGGTCGGTGGTTGAGAGCCCGATAGCGCGCCACTTTCCGTCAGGTTTCTGGTCAAGCGGCGTATAGGTGATGAGGTAGCGGTGGAACACGTCCGACGAGACGAGCTGGTGGGTGTTGCTGAGCTGGAACTCCCGGGCGGGAAAGAACGCCCGTCCGCCCCCCTGATCGGCCAACGTGCGTAGCATCTGCTGACCTCTGAGCGAGATGCCGGCGACGCCGCCGACACCAATGACATACAACGCGGCGTGCGCATCTTGCACCGCCAACACCGCTTCCTCCAGAGTGGCTGTGCTGTGTTCGTCGTACCCGTCCGTGATGAGGATGATCGCGTGGCGACCCTGCACCTCTCCAAGGACCGTCGAGACCCGCTTGACCGAGTCGAGAATGGCGGTTCCGCCAGTGGCTTGAATCGCCGAAATGGCGTCCCGGACGGTCTGGCGGTCGTTGGTCGGTCCGGTTACGGGTCCAATGTCCTTGCCGAACGGCACGATGGCGACATAATCTTTTGGCCGAAGATGGCTGGTCAGCCCGGCCGCCGCTTCACGGACCATGTCGATCCGTCTCGACATACTCTGGCTGCGGTCGACGAGAACCGTGAAGGTCGCGGGGACCGCTTCGACGAGCGTTTGATCGATGGGCTGCTCGACATCGTTTTCGGTCAGCACGAAGTTGTCCTTCGTGAGGCCGATCACAGACCGGCCGTCGAGATCTTCGACCGACGCTTCGAGCAGGACGCTGGCGACCTCCGCGACTTCGACGAGCTCAAGCGGGTTCAGCGTCACCGAATCGGCGGCGCGCTCACCCAGAGAGTCGTAGGCTTCAACCATGATGCGTGCTGAGTCGAAGGGGTTCTCGTCAATCCAGGCGACGGCGTACGGTGGTCCGTTCGTTACTTCGCCCACTACCGCGCCGTCGACATAGAAGCGCGTCAGGGTGACGGTGCGGTCCTCTGCCGTCCGTACCCGTGCCACGATACGGATCGTCCCCGGTATGCCGGTTCGTCCGAGTGGCGAGGTGATATTGACCGTGAACTCGTCTTCAGCGGCGGCCACCTGCAGCGGACGCAGCTGGCACACGGCCAGCAAGACCACCACCGCAACCCAGACCTTAGTGAGTCTGCCCCTACGACCTAACGCCATGCATCCGTCCATCGACCCGGTCGGCGTGCCTCATGCCTTGGGCGGGAGCACGTTCCAGATTGAGGACTGGCCGGTTGCCTCCCGCTCGTCGACAAAGTAGCTGGCGCACGCGGCATCGAGGAGGTCGGCTGTGAGCTCCCGATTGGTTTCGATGTACTCCGCGAGCGAGACGACGTGGTCTACGAGGTCACGCGGATGGCAACCCCGCATGGGCATTTGCCTCGGTCGGTAGTAGCGTTCCAGCAGGTCCTCGACCACTTCACGCCGGAAGGGAAGATCTCGCTCCGCGCACACGCGCTCGAAGATCTGAAGGAATTCCTCGATCGTCGGACTCTGCGCGAAGACCTTGTAGTGAATACGACGAAGGAAGGCTTCGTCCACGAGCTCGGTCGGTTTGATGTTGGTCGCGAACACGATGAACGTCGAGAACGGGACGGTGATCTTCTGTCCGGTCTGCAGGGTCAGGTAGTCGTGGCGCATCTCCAGCGGCACGATCCAGCGGTTGAGCAGCGCCTGGGGTGAGCACCGCTGTCGACCGAAGTCGTCGATCACAAGGACGCCTCCGTTGGCCTTGGTTTGCACCGGAGACCGATAGAAGCCGAGCGCCGGGTTGTAGACGAGGTCCAGGCTCTCGAGTTCCAACTCTCCGCCCACGATGACGATAGGGCGCTTGCAGTGGACCCACCGGTCGTCGTGACGCGGCCCAAGCTCAAAGCTGTTCGCCGGTTGATCCTCGACTGGCAGCGGATCGTGATGCACGGGGTCGAAGATCCGGACGATGCTGCCCTCGATCTCAAGCGCGTGCGGGATCTCGAGTCCTCCGCGTAGCAAGGAGCCCATGGCGGTCGCGATCACACTCTTCCCGTTCCCGGGTGGTCCATAGAGGAAGAGCGAGTGCCGGGCGTTGATCGCCGGTCCAAGCTGGTCCAGGACCTTGTCGCTCACCACGAGCTTCTGGCTGACGGCCTGTCGGAGTGCCTCCCGCGTCACGTGCTGAGCCTGGGTGCTCTCCAGTTGGGTCATGTAGTCCTGATACTGCTTGAGGGGCACGGGCGCCGCACCGACGTAGTGGTTGTTCTCGAGAAATAGCTGCGCGCGCTCGCGTCCTGCGTCACTGATGCGGTAGGTGTAGGACGACCGCCCGATGACGCCGCCATCGACGATGGCAAGATACCGCTGCTGCACGAGCGTCTCGAGCACCGGTTCGATCACCGGGAAGTTCAGCTTGAGTTTGCCCGCGAGATCGGTTCCGCTGAGCTGGCCAGAGAAATGCAGCGTCTTGAGGGCGAGCTGCAGAATCAGGTCGCTGCTCAGCCCGGCCTCCTCCAGCGTATTTGGAGCCATCGGTTGCGCCGTCGTCGTCGTCGGTGTGAGGGGTTCGGCAGTCACCATCGCGTCAAGTCTCCGAGTTGTCACCGGCTCTGCGCACCGGTGGTTGATTTGGCCCGCGCCTGTTTGGCACGGTGCCTGGGCTCCGCCCAGTTGGGCTGGGCCCGGCTAGTGGCGGCAAACGCGGCCGCCGCGGCGCCGTGGTTTCCACGTGCGAGATGCGCCAATCCCAGGTTGTACGTCGCGGCCCAGATCGGCCCCGCATCTTGGAGGGCCTTCCACGCGAGCTCGTCACGCCCGGTCGCGAAGTGCAAGAGGGCGAGGTTGTTGCCGGCTGCAGCCAACGTCGGGTCAATCGCCAACGCCGCCTCGCACAACTCGAGCGCCTCGTCAAGATTTCCCTCGCGCATCGCCAGATAACACATGTTGCTCAGGATGTAGGCGGCCGTCGGGTCCAGGTCGAGGCCGCGTTCGAACGCGTGTTGTGCGCCTTCAGGCTCGCCCACCGCCTGCAGCAGCGTCCCCAGCGTGTTGTGCGCCTCCGGCGACTCGGGAGCCAGACCCACGGCTCTGTACGCGGCGCCCAAACCTATCCACTCGAGGCCCCACGCCCGCCACAATCTGGCGATGGAGTCCTGCGTGGCCGGATCACTTGGATCGAGGCGCTCCGCGTCGAGTAGATGGTCGTATGCCATATCCTTGATGCCGTGACCCTGATACAGCTCCGCGACTCTGCGATGAGCCGCCGGGCTGGGTCTGGCCTCCGCGACAACGAGCGCGTTGGACAGCTCGGGGTCGGAATCCTCCAAACGACTCGCTGCGGGAGCGAACGAGGCTGAACGCACCACCTCGAGGTCTTCGAGGGGTGGAGGCTTCGCATCGGGGTCCAGCAGGTTGTCGGCATTGTGTGTCGAGTCACCCATGACCAAGTGAGGCTCTCCCTTCTCGACGAAGGAGTCTGCCAGGCTGGTCGGATGTCTCGACGCACACGAGGCGAGCAAGAGACTGGTGACAACCAGTCCCGTGCAACCACACATCCGTCGACTCGCGCCCTGAACCACGGTTGCTCCCTGTGACCCTCAGTCGTCCCGAACGTCCGTATCGAGACGACAATCGGTCTGGGGTTCGCTAGCCGTCCTCGTTGCTGAGACGGGCGCGCCGGCGAACGAGATAGAGCACCAGCATCAGTGCCGCGAAACCCGCGATTATGATGTTCAGCATTGCGTTTTCTCCTGCGACTGGCGATGTAGACAACGGCTCAGTCGGAGTCGCTCGACCTACTCGTCTTCGCTACTCAATCGCGCTCTGCGACGCACCATGTAGCCAATGAGTAGAAGGGCGGCACCGGCCATGACAGCTATGTTTAGCACTTCGTTTGCCTCCTGGTTGTAGGCGTGCCTATTGCACGACCTGTTTGAAGAACACATTGGCGAACTGGATGACGGCTGGACCCAGAGTCACCACGTAGAACGCCGGGAAAAGAAAGAAGACGAGCGGGAACACGAGTTTGACGCCGATCTTGGCGGCACTCTCCTCGGCGCGCTGACGGCGCTGAGTCCGGAGCGTTTTCGCGTGCGTCCGAAGCGCTTGCGCAATGCTTGTGCCGAAGCGGTCCGTCTGGACCAACATGGCAACGAGCGACCGCATGTCGTCGAGACCCGTTCTTGAGGCGAGGTTCTTGAAAGCCTCGATCCGGGGCTTTCCGGCCCGCACCTCAACGTTCAGCGTCTTAAACTCGTCGGCCAGGGCCGGATAGGAAACACCGAGCTCTTGCGACGTCTTCAGCACCGCCTGGTCCAAACTCGAGCCAGACTCGACGCAGACGATCAGCAGGTCGAGGGCATCCGGCAAGCCGTTCTGGAGCTCCTTCTTCCTACGCTCGATCAAGCGCGCCAGAACCAGCCCGGGGGCGAGATACCCCAGAACCGCGACGAACCCCGCGATCAGCCAACCGCGGCCGGCGGTCCCGACGAACCACAGCGACCCAAGGCCGAGAACGAGGGGCGTCGTGATCTCGCACCACACGTAGACGATGACGGCGCCGAGCTTGTGGTAACCGGCTCGCATCAGCCGCCTTCGGATGCGACTCAGCTCCTTCGGAGATTTCGGCACATACCGGCTGGCGTACTTGATTTCCGCGTCCTCGTTCTTGACGAGGGCGTCTTCCTTGACCAGAGGAGTCCCGTCGTCCTGGGGACGTGTCAGCTTCTTGAGCCGTTGCCGTTCGGGTGCGCGCTTCTCGACGACGGAGCTGGTCAGCGCCCACGCCAAAACGAGGACGAGGACGAAGACGGCGCCGATGGCCACGAACAATGTGATAGGCAGACTTTCCATTGTTTCTCTATTGGATTGAAGACTCGTTCACTCGTCAGTACTCGATGTTGACCAGCTTTCGGATCGCGAGGGTTCCGATGATCTGCATAACGACGGCGGCGACGATCATCCGGACTCCCAGCGGATCCTCGACCATGATGTTCAGGTGGCCCGGCGACATCACGAACATCGCCAGCGCCAGACAGGGCGGGAATGCCGCCAACACCCAACCCGTGATGCGGCCGTGGGCCGTCAGCACGCGGACCTGTCGCTTGACCTGGAATCGCTCACGAATCACATCGGCCAGGTTGTCGAGCACCTCGGCCAGGTTGCCGCCCGTCTCACGCTGCATCAGGACCGCCGTCACAAAGAACCTGGCGTCCAACAACGGAATCCGATCGGCGAGGTCCTTGAGCGCCTCGTCCAGAGGCATCCCGTAGTTCTGTCGGTCGTAGAGCAGTCGGAACTCCGAGCCAACCGGTGCGGGCACCTCATCGGCCACCATCGCCAGCGACGTGGTGAAGGCATGGCCCGCACGCAGCGCGCGTGCGATGAGGTCGATGGCGTCAGGGAACTGCTCCTCGAATTTCCAGAACCGCTTGTTTCTCTTGTGCTTGATGTAGGGTAGATTCAAACGGTCGTCGCAACACCTCAACGGTGAGGAGTTGCGATGGGAACACCGAAACGTCGTCGGTCACCCCGTGCGGGACGTCTTCCGATGCGGTCGCCGGGTCGTCCCACGGCGGGACGCCGTGAGCATCGGCGTCGGTTCTGGGAGGCGATCGCCTGCGGGTTGTCCAGCGACGAGGCGGCGCTGGGGGCCGGCGTGTCCCAGCCGGTCGGAACGAGATGGTTCCGCGAAAGTGGAGGCATGCCGCCGATCAGCCTGGCCCCTCTGTCGGGGCGCTACCTGTCGTTTGCCGAACGAGAAGAGATCGCCATCTTGCACGCCCAGCACTGCGGGGTTCGTGATATCGCTCGGCGAATCAGCCGGTCCCCGTCGACCATCTCTCGGGAGCTCCGTCGCAATGCGGCAACCCGCAGTGGCGGACTCGAGTATCGCGCGACGACCGCGCAGTGGCACGCCGACCTGAAGGCGAAAAGACCGCAGGTGGCGAAGCTCGCTGCACACGACGAACTGCGCCGGTACGTGCAAGACCGACTCGCCGGCAGGATTACGGCCGCCGACGGGACGAGGGTGCCTGGTCCCCATGTGCACTGGAACGGTCGCCGCCACGGGCGCCGTCAAGACCGACGCTGGGCGGCGTCATGGAGTCCTGAGCAAATTGCCAACAGACTCAAGGTCGACTTCCCCGATGAGGAGTCGATGCGGATCTCCCACGAGGCCATCTACCAGGCGCTCTACGTGCAGGGACGAGGGGCACTGCGACGCGACCTGGTGGCGTGCTTGCGGACCGGCCGGGCGCTGCGCGTGCCAAGAGCACGGACACGAGGACGCGGCAAGGCGTTCGTCACTGCCGAAATCATGATCAGCAAGCGCCCCGCCGAAGCAGACGATCGGGCGGTCCCAGGACACTGGGAAGGTGACCTGATTGTCGGACTGGGGAGCTCTGCGATTGGGACCCTCGTGGAACGCACCAGCCGATTCACGATGCTGCTGCATCTGCCTCGCATGGATGACTATGGGCAGCCTCGGATCAAGAACGGTCCCGCCCTGGCGGGGCATGGTGCCGAGGCCGTCCGAGACGCCATCGCGTCGTCGATCATCACGCTGCCCACGCAGCTTCGCCGTTCACTGACATGGGACCAAGGCGCCGAGATGGCTCAACACGTTCAACTCCGAATCGACACCGGTCTGCCAATCTACTTCTGCGACCCACACAGCCCCTGGCAACGCGGCACGAACGAGAACACCAACGGCCTGCTGCGGCAGTACTTTCCCAAAGGCACCGACCTGTCCAGACACTCTCGTGATGATCTTGACGCCGTTGCTGCTGCTCTCAACAGTCGCCCCCGCAAGACCCTCGGCTGGAAGACACCCGCGGAGGCACTTGGCGATCACCTATGCTCAATCACACAACGCGGTGTTGCGACGACACCTTGAACCCAAGTAGAGATACGGGATGAACAACGCGAAGACGGCCACCCCCAACGCCACCAGGTGGTAGCGGAGCGCGAACCACATCAACCCGTACGCCACCGCAAAGCACCCGATGGAAATCACCATGAACGCGCCGACCGGCAGCTTGATGTCGGCTTGCTTGATCAGCTTCTGCACAGGACCGACGACGCTGATCTTGCCCACGAAGTCGTCGAGCGACGACCTGACCTCTCCAGCCGTATCCTTTCTCTCCAGCTTCGTGGTGGTGGCTTCCGGTCCGAGTGCGCCGGCGTTGACCTTCAGTCGCTTGTGGAGCCTGGTCTTCTGCTGCGTTTCGGGCTGTGCCACCAGCAGCCAGTACGCCCCGAAGACAATGAGGGCGACGAGCAGGAACGCGGCGACGACAATCAGAACTATGGGCGACATGACTTAGTTCACTTCCTTGCTGTGTTCGAACATGTCCATCGGCAGTTCACTGCCGGAGGCCGCCAGCTTCGCGTTGCACTTGGGACGTACGCCCGTTGCACGGAAGAGTCCCCGGACCTTGCCGTCCTTGGTCAGGCCGGTGCGCTCGAACTCGAAGATGTCTTGGATGCTGATGGTCTCGCCTTCCATGCCGGTGATCTCCGCCACGCCCGTGACCTTCCTTGTTCCGTCCGACATGCGCGATACGTGCACCAGAATGTTGACCGCCGATGCGATCTGTTGGCGGACGGCCCGCTCGGGGATGTTCAGGTTGGCCATGGCCACCATCGTGTCGAGTCGATAGAGCGCGTCGCGGACCGAGTTGGCGTGGACGGTCGTCAGGCTGCCGTCATGACCGGTGTTCATCGCCTGGAGCATGTCCAGTGCCTCTTCGCCACGAACCTCACCGACGATGATGCGGTCGGGTCGCATACGGAGGGCGTTGATCACGAGGTGCCGCTGTTGGACAGCACCCTTTCCCTCGATGTTGGGCGGTCGTGTCTCGAGACGCACGACGTGTCGCTGACGGAGCACAAGCTCGGCGGCGTCCTCGATCGAGACGATCCGCTCCTTGTCGGAAATGAAGCTCGAGAGCGTGTTGAGGAACGTCGTGTTTCCGGCGCCGGTTCCGCCCGAGACGATGACGTTGAGCCGAGACCCGACGGCCGCGGCCAGGAAGTCCATCATCGGCTGGGTCAAGCTGTCGCGTTCGACGAGGTCGGCTGCACCGAGCTTGTCTGTGCGGAACCGCCGGATGGAAAGTGCCGGGCCATCGAGCGCGAGCGGCGGAATGATCGCATTGACACGCGACCCGTCCTTCAACCGCGCGTCGGCCATGGGAGTCGACTCGTCGATGCGACGTCCGACCGAGCTCACGATGCGTTCGATGATCTGCATCAAGTGCCGGTCATCGCGAAACACGACGTCGGTGTCTTCGAGCTTGCCGTTCTTCTCGATGAACACCTGGTCGTGGCGATTGACGAGGATGTCCGAGACATCTGGGTCGGCCAGCAGTTCCTCGAGGGGGCCGAGGCCGAACAACTCGTTGAGAACGTCGTGAACAAGGTTCTCGCGTTCGTAGAGGCTAAGCGGGGTAGACTCGGTCTCGCGCTCGAGGATACTGACGATGACGTTGCGCAGCTCGGGTTCGGCCTCATGCCGCTCGGTCGTCGTGAGACGTTCCAGGTTCAGCCGGTTGAGCAGCTCCTGTATGGATGCGGCCCTTGAGCTCCTGGTAGTGCTGACTGCGTGCGTCGAACTGGGTCGACGATGGTGCCTCGAGCGTTGACATGGGCTAACGACCTCTTCTGGGTAGTGACCTCAATGGCGGCGACCAGCCAGCCGGGAGAACAGACCCGACGAGACCGCCTCTTCAGTTTCGTCGGTGCCAAGTCCGGCCATCTCCCGCGCAAACTTCTTGAACGAGTCGGCCAGACCACTGTGGTTGTCGAGCATCAGCGGGCGCCCCTTGTTCATCGCTTGGAGCGCCACCTTGTAGTCGCTGGGGAAGCTGTGCCGTACATCGCTCCCCACGGCCTTTTCGACATCCTCGTGACCAATCTCGGAGTTTCGGTCCGACCGGCTGATCGCGACGGCGACGCGATCCTTTCCGTATCGTTGTCGGAGTCTCTCCGCCATGCGGCTCGCGTTCCTGACGGTGGCCAGTTCCTGATTGGCCACGACCACGATGGATCGCGCGACCCCGAGCGCTTCGAGTGCCGCCGAATCCGACCGAGATACATCCACGACCACATAGCGGTAGAATTTGGCCGCTGCCTCCAAGAGGGCGTGGACACGTTGGCTGTCGACACCCGCTGAGCTCGGGCGGTCGGCCGAAGCGAGGAGGTCGAGACGTGACGCCGTGTGGGCGACGAGTCCCTGGAGAAAGTTCTTGTCCAGACGGTGAGTGTTCTCGAGCGCGTCCAGGACCGAGAAGCGTGATTCGACCCCCAGGAACACCGCGGCGTCCCCATACGCATGGTGCAGATCGATGAATAGCGTGTTCCCTGGCGCATCCTGAGCCAGCGCGGCCGCAAAGTTCACCGCGACCGTCGTGGTTCCAACCCCGCCCTTGGCCCCCATGAATACGAAGATATCGCCAGGAGCAGAGGTGTCCGCCCGCTGGCCAATCAGCCGATCGATGGCGGCCGTGAGATCCTCTTGCTTTAGCGGCGCGGTGACGCACTCGTTCACGCCGGCCCGCAACGCCTCGAGCATCAGCGTGGGGTCGAGAACGGAGGTCACGATGATGACGCCGATCTGCGGGTGCTTCCGCCGAAAACCCGCCAGCGTATCCGGTAGGCCTGGCTGCTCCCTCAGGTCGACGATCAACACATCGAGCTTGTCGATGGACGGGTCGTCAATCTTGGCGAGGTCGACCGGTAGGGCTTTGGCACCGCTTCCGCGGACCAGCCCCTCCAGTTCCTCGTCGTTCGCGAGTGCAAGACCAGCTTTGACCGCCACTTTTACGCCACCTATTTCTGTCTCAGCATGTCCGGGCTTTTCGTTCGCGATTCGTGCTTGCGGACCACTAGTTCTGAGCCTGGCTGGCAAGCGCGGGAGCATCGACAAGCCCCGCACCCTCAAACTGCGCGGCCAAGTCTTCCTCCGCCGTGTCTGCCGGCGGCTCATCCGTCGGAAGCGGAGGTACCTCGTCCGGCTCCAGCGGCTGGACAAGCCTGGGCGTGATCAGCACCATGAGCTCCGTTTCCTCCGACCGGTCCGCCTTGCTCTTGAACAACGCTCCGAGAATCGGGATAGAGCTCAGGAATGGGACGTCGGCGTCGTCGTTTTGCGAAATGTTGCTAAGTAGGCCGGCAATGGCAAACGACTGGCCGTCCCGCAGTTCGACGTCCGTGCTGGCTCGCCGGGTGATGAGCGCCGGAATCCGGAATCCAGAGAGCGTGATGCCGTTGTTGAAGTCCAGGGCGCTCACTTCGGGCGCCACCTTCAGCCGAATCACATCGCCCGCAATCGTCGGGGTGAAGTTCAGTCGGATGCCGAACTCTTTGAACTCGACCGTCACCGAGCCCGAGTTGCCTTGGACGATGGGGACGGGAAACTCACCACCGGCGAGGAAGCTGGCTTCCTGACCGTTGTAGGCGATCAGATTCGGCTCAGCGAGACTGCGGAACATGCCCTGCTCGCGCAACAGCCTCAGCACGCCACCAATACCTTCTTGGCCATCGAAGAGAAAGAGGTTGAGGAAGTCGCTGAAGACCAGCGACCCGCCGTCAAAGTCCGGCGCGGCGAACTGTTGCGTGGTCGTTCGTGACTGGAAGCGGGCGTTGGTAAAGAACGAGAACCCAGCCTCGAACAATGCGCTCCGGTTGATCTCCGCAAACCGCACCTGGAGCATCACCTGCTGGCTGATGTCTCCGCCGGGCACCTTCAGAAGATTGATGACGTTGGTAACAGAGGACGATAGCGTCGCGATCTCACCGGCCCGCAGCATCACGTCGGTGCTCGACACCTGACCCGAGAGGATGAGCGCCTCGTCGCTGTAGCTGAGACGAATGTCCTCTCCCGGAAAAAGCGCCGCGAACTGCTGCTGGAGCGTCGAGATCCCAGGCTCCACGACCACGTCGTACTGACGACGCACGCCGGGACCCCAGAGGATCAAGCTGATCGTTCCGGGTGCCCGACCATCGATCAGCACCTCGCGGGGCTGAACGACGCTCGCGTCAGCGACATCGGGGTCGGTGACGGAAAAGCGGACGATGTCGAAGTCGGTCGTAAGAACCATCGACCGACCGGCGGTGATGACCAACCGATCCGCGTCAATCTGCTGAGCCAATCCCGACTGACCCAGAACCAGGACTGCCAGGCCCAGGAGCAGACCGGACCGCTTCAGGAATGATGCACGTGCCGTAGATGTATGTGACATTGCTTCGTCTCGTAGGGCTGGGGAGCACCTATCGAACTTCTTCGTTTCCTCGTTGTCCGGCCCGGATTGCCTCGACCATGTATTTCTTCGGAGGTGCGACGACCGGCGTGACGGCGGCGCGAGTGTTCCGTCGCTGCACGATGACCGGTGGCTTGGGCGCGGGTCCCATGAGAGACGCGGACCGAACGCCCTCAGTTTGGGTGGGCTTCGTGTCCAGCGGGTTTCTGAGCGTCAGCACCAGCGAGCCTTCGTTGCCCGCCAGCGCGATCCGCTCGGCCTCTTCCGGGGTCACCATGAGCGTGACGACCGTAGAGGGCATTGGCTCACCGGTACGAGCTCGTTCGAGGTCATACCGCGTTCCCGCCGTCAGGACCTGGACGTTGCTGACGACCACCTTCGATATCGAGTCACCTTGCTGCCCCTGCTGGACGGTCGCGAGGACGTCAACTCGAGTGCCCGGCACGACGAATCCCGCTACACCGATGACCTCGTTGACCCTGACCGACAGCGCGCGCATTCCGAGCGGAATCGAAGGCGGAAGTCCGCCACCCGCCTCACGCGACGCGAGCTTCGAGTCGGTGAGCGGCTCGTTCGTCACGACACCCGCGATCAGACCTCGGTCGCTGACCTCCTCGATGGTCGCGAACGCGCCAGGGACGGGGCTGGCCGCCGGCCAGGCCACCACCTTGACATGGTCGACCGTCAGCAGCGTGCCGACAGGAAGGTCCTGGTTGGCGACCACGACCGGAATGCTGTTCACCTCGACCTCTCTGACTGGCATCTGCTGCACTGCCAGATAGAGGGCGTAGCTGGCCAGCGTGGCCATGACCAGGGCGACAACGAGAACAAGGGCCGTTCTAACTCCGCGATTCATGCTGTACTCCTCAATCTAGGGCTCTAAAGAAACGGTCTTTCCCATACAACTGTTACGGCAGCCACAGAGCGACGCCCGCTCCTAGGCTGATCGGAATCGCATAGGCCAACCTCGGCCCCGCGTGGTGACTGTCCAGCGTTAATGTCGGGTGCGGTCGGAGGCCGGCCGTTCTCCAGAAGGCCAGCAGCGACCACATATTCACGAACGCTTGGCTCATGTAGTTGCGTGAGAGAGCCAGCCCGAGAGCCAGCACTCCGCCGATCACGCCCGCGGCCAGCGCGGTTTGGAGGACGTTCCACGGTCCCATCCATGCGCCGAACGCCGCTAACAACTTGACATCGCCCGCGCCCATACCGCCGAGCGCGAAGAGTGGAAGAAACAGGACGAGTCCGAGCGCCCAGCCTCCGAGCGTGCTCATCCCACCCGACATCCCGTCGAGTGAGAGATGGACCACCAGGGCGACGATTGGGGCGCCGAATGTCAGGGCATTCGGGATCCGTCGGGTTCGAATATCCCATGCGCTGGCCACGGTCCCGAGCAGGACGACTGCAATCGTGTTGACCATCGTCGCTTAGCTCCCGCCTTCCCCTACGACATCGAAGAGATGACGAAGCGGAAGGGAGGTCGGCTGGCAGATGCACGTACGTACTTCTCGGCCGAAACGCCGTGTGTCATCAATAGAGAGGGTGCCGACTGCGCGGTCCAGAACCGAGCTGCACACGTCTGCGCTGATTCTCACGAGGTCCGCCCCTCCCCTTCGATCGACCGGACCGCAAGCCGGACCGAGTCCTGCCCTGGGCGGTTGGCCCAAGAGAACTCTCCGGCCAGGTGGTAGGGAAGGCTCGTGCCGGCGCGTGTCACGGTTCGTGCGACTCGCACCTCGTCGTTGTACACGGCGCTCCCGAGATCCACTCGGAGCTCACCCGTGGATCCGACGTCGATGTCGCTCTCGCTCTCGAGCAAGAAGCCTGAGAGGCTGAGGTTCACGAGACGAACGGGAATCTGCTTGACCAAGAGGCCTCTCATTGCGTTCGCTCTTTCGAGGCCTCGTCCTCGACTTGAGGGGTCTCGTCGATCGCCGCCGTCTTGACGACGACGCGATGACGAAGCACTCCGTCGGTCATGATCGGTTGGCTTTCGGCAACGTGACCCTTGAAGACCGTGTTCCCGTTTCCGGTCTCTCCCGGTATCTCGACGGAGACGACTTCGCCCGGTCGGGCTGGGGCCGCACTCAGGAGCCGAAGCTCGTTGTCTGCGACCTCTTCGATGGTCACGTCCTCGAGGAGTTGGAAGGTGCCTTCGCAGGCGTCGGACATCACGAAACGCTGGTGTCGCCGTCGGTCTCCCATTGGTGTTCTGCTCTCCTCGCCGGTGTGGTGTCGCTTACAACTCTGCAACGACAGTGCCACCTGTTCGTGTCTTCGAGCCGACAGAATCGTTTGCCGCGTCGTTGCAGCACGCTCAAAAACACCCTGTTTTCTGGGGCCGGAATCCACCATCGCTCGACTCCGGCTTCGCACTGTGCCCACAGCGGACGTAACTGGCCGTTATGTGCACTTTGAGAAGTTCTGGCCCACGCCAGACGAATCTCTTTCCAAATATGTCATTCACTTTCGTCATTCTGACGACCCGTTTGCGACCAGCTCGAGCGTGTCTCCAGCTTTGGAGTCGCCGGCGGCACCGGCAGGAAGCTCTACGACGGCGTGGGCGTTCAACGCCACGGCGAATCGCCACGGACCTACCGCGGAACGCACCTTCGTGATCTCTCCCGCCCGCGTCACGAACACCACGTCGATCGGGAATCGCATGAACCACGTGTGGACCGATGCGCACGGAGCCAGGATGAGCGCCGAGCCCTGCGCCAAACTATCGCGACCCAGGAGACCTCGATTGCGTGTGGCCGAGTCGAATGCCGGCTCGATCGTGTCGGCCAAACACTCCCCGCTTCGGGCGTTTCGTAGCACATGCCCTGATTGCGGCTCGCGTATCAGCGGTGTGAGGAACGAAGGCATCGGTGTTGCCTCGACGTTGCTCCTGGTTTACCTAGTGGCCGGTCGGCTCGACGGCCCATGCGCTAGCTGGCTCCGTCGGGGTGGGCTCCGCCGACTTCGGCTCCGCCGGGGTGCCGGTGCCATCGACCACCGGCTTTGGAGGTCGTGGTGTCGGCACGTGCTCGTTCCCGGTGCGGAACTCACGGAAGTCCACCCGGCAATCGTGTGCGGCCAGGAAGTTCAAGAAACGCTTGTAGTCCTTGGGCGGCATCCGGAACAGCTTGACGAGCGCCCGATAGTTGCCGCACGTCGTTGCCAGCCCGCGGCGGACGAGTTCCCGCAAGTCATGTCGGGTCACGTCCCTGTTCATGAAGAGAGGGTATGTGTGATCCCAGAAAACGTAGACCCCGGTAACGAGACCGTGGTAGAGGTCATCGGCGACCTGTCGGCGGCGCTCTCGAGCTGGGAGAATGCCAGCGCCTGCAGGCATCCGCAGTGCACCCGGGAGGTCGTCGATAGTAACCAGGTCTTTCGCCGACATCCAGGTCAGTTGCTCGATCATGTTCTGCAGCTGCCGCACGTTGCCCGGCCACCGATACTGCTCCAGGGCCCGCATTGCCTCGTCCGACAAACTGATTGGACGACCGCCCTTCTTTATCGTGAGCTCGATCAGCGGCCGAATGTCCTCGCGGCGAGCCCTGAGAGGCGGAACCTGGAGATGGATAACCCGAATTCGATACATCAGGTCTTCTCGGAACTGTCCAGCGGCGATGAGCGTTGGAATGTCGCGGTTGGTAGCCGAGATGACCCGCACGTCAACCTTGCCGGCCCTACCGTCGTCGCCGACGGACTGAATCTCGCCACTCTCGAGGAAGCGAAGGAGCAGGGCCTGCATACGCAGGCTCATCTCGCCGACCTCGTCGAGGAACATCGTCCCCTTGTGCGCTTGTTGGAGCTTGCCGATCTTGTCGCGGTGGGCGCCGGTGAAGCTTCCCTTCACGTGCCCGAAGAGCTCCGACTCGAGAAGTGTCTCGGAGAACGCGGCGCAGTTGACGGCCACGAACGCCCGCTGAGACCGCGACGACCTCGCGTGGATGAAGCGGGCAATGACATCCTTGCCTACGCCGCTCTCACCCGTGATCAGGACCTTCGCGTCGCCGCCTGACGCCCGTGCGGCCAGGGTCTTGAGCTCCAGCATCTCGGAGCTCTCTGCAATAAACAAGGGTTCATTCGGGTTCGACGCGCCCCAAGGAGTTCGTTTCTGTCCGCTCGCCTCATTCATGCTGGGAAACTCCAGCCCATTTAGGCTGCCCTTCTAAGGAAATCTCGAACCAACCAGACTACCCTTGATATCGGCCTGCCCGACGCCGACGTTAATGGGTCGTCGGTGTCAGCTTGGTCCGTTGGGCCTGCCGTTCGCAGGCGGTTGGCTGAAGTTCACCGAATGGGGGTCCGGTGAGAAGTTATTCTGGTCACAAGGTGACTTGGATCAGTCGTGGTTGCGAAAACCGTCAGGACGAGGAATGGCGGACTGTCTTCATGACGGACTGCCGCAAATAAGTGTTCTATTATTGAACACAACTGTTTCACTTCTGTCAGTCTGGACCTGCGTAAAGTGCTGAAAAAGAAAGAACGTACTGATTAATGAAGATGGACTTATCCTTGCGTTGGGATCCGGTCAGGAGTTCGTGTGCCCGTTGGCTTACGCTCGTTGGGACGTCCCCGTCGCACAGATACATCGCTCACGGTTACAGAATTGCATGCGGCTGAACAACTGGAACTACGCGCCTTTCTTCGTGCTGCTCTCTAGCGCGGTCGTGGTCGCCTACGCCGACCCCATCGCGCTGCTGATCGAGCGTCTGTTGGCGGCCGCAGGCATCCGCGGTCTGTTGGTGGTGCCGGCGCTGTTGCTCATTCTGTTCGCCCTCCTGCTTCAACAGCGAGCGCTTCACGCCGAGCGCGACCAGCAAGTCAAGCAAGACACCAAAGCTATCCGGGGGGATGCCCGGAGGGCCGAGGAGCGGGCGCGCGAGCTAGAACAGCTGGTCCGGCTCGGAGAGGCTTTGACAGCCACGTTGGACCCGAAAGCTATCCATCAGACCGTGACTCAGTATCTGCAGCCGGTGGTGGGCCAGCGTGAGATCTGGATGACCGTTCGCACCGAGGGGTGGAGGCTTGCCATAGGCGGACCGCAGGGCGTGGAGTCGTCGCCGGAGAAGGCCTGGGACCCCACGAGTCAGCCCGGGGCGTGGGATACGTTCCCGATGTTTGCGGCTGGCAAGCTGGTTGGCCTGATGGGCGTAGGCCAGACGGTGGGTGATCGCCCGCAGCCATTGAGTGACAGCCAGCGACGATTGCTCGAGATGGCGGCCTCGCTGGTCGGTTTGTCAATCAAGAATGCCCAGTTGTTCCGCAAGGTGCGGCAACTCAGCGCGGTCGATGTGTTGACGGGCTGCTTGACCAGACATCACGGGATGAACCTTATAGGTGCCGAGCTCCGGCGTGCTCAGCGGTCGGAGCAACCAGTCTCGCTGTTGTTCATCGACCTCGACCATTTCAAACAGCTGAACGACAGGTATGGGCATCTCTTTGGAGACAGCGTCCTTGGAGCCGTTGGTTCTGCGATGAAAGAGGCGTTGCGTGGAAGTGACCTCCGCTGCCGGTATGGCGGCGAGGAGTTCGTCGTACTGCTTCCTGACACCCCACTCGATGGTGCGAAGCGTGTCGCAGAATCGATGCGCCGGCATCTTGCGCGCAAAGCAATCAAACGCCCTGAAGGCTCGATCTTCGTCACGGCGAGCATTGGCGTGAGCGCGGCGATGCCTGGCGAGTTGGATGCCAAGGCCCTTCTGGCGCGGTCTGACGCAGCGATGTATCGAGCCAAGCGGGACGGGCGGAACTGCGTGCGCGTGTGGGAGGACTATCCCGAGTGGCGCCGATCGCAGGCCCGTGAGACACCGGGAACCGAGGAGCCGGCACCAGACACGGAAACCGAGGCGTCCGAGGAATTGGCCGATACCCCCGACTGGCGAATCCTGCCGGAGTCGCTGGAATACGGCGCGACCGAGCAAGGCGCGCCGGTCGAGGACGGCGACGACTGGGACGAGGTCTAGTGTGGTGACCAGCCTCGGTGTATAGATCGGTTGAACTCACCACATTAGTCGCGCAGTGTCACTACGATTGGGTTTCGACCTCGACGGAGTCTTTGCAGACCTCGGTGCTCGCCTGACCGAGTACTCGTCCTCGAGTCTGGGAGCAGGTGACGCCGACGGCCCCCTCGACACAACCCACCTCCGGGGTGCCTCCGCTCAGACCTGGAGTCGAGTCGCGGCGATCGAGAACTTCTGGGAGTCGCTATCGAGCCAGGGTCGGTGCGACAACTCGCGTCGTTGGCCAGTGACCGTCGCTGGGAGGTGATCTTTCTGACCAGCCGGCCAGACTGCAAGGGAGACTCGGTTCAGGTCCAGAGTCAACGCTGGCTCGAAGACAAGGGATACTCGCTGCCGTCGGTCTTCGTGACGAAGGGATCGCGGGGTCGCATTGCTGCTGCGCTCGCGCTTGATCTCGTGGTCGACGACAATCCGGGAAACTGTCTCGATGTGGCGACCGAATCCGAGGCGCGGGCGATACTCGTGTGGCGCGGGGCGACTGAGGTCGCGCCGGCCAGTGCGAGGAAGTTGGGTGTGGGTGCCGTGCCGACGATGACGGAATGCCTGTCGGTTCTTGACCAAGCAGACCGGGCCGCCCGTCGTGACGGCGGTTTTCTTGCCGCGCTTAGGCGGCTGCTGGGACTTGCCGACTCCTACTGAACGGCGGAGCTGACGGCGCTTTCACGCCCGGTTCCCCAAAACACCGCACGGTCGGTGTGCGGGGGCCTGGCACCGAAGTCAGCAGCGGCGGGTAGAGCATGACGAACAGCGCTGACCAGGGACTGTCGGTCGTACGTTCCCTCCACCCGAACGACCTTGGCCTGGCTTCCGGTGGGGAGGGATCGAAGGGTGTTGAGAAACGCACGGTCGTCGTCCGCCGGCTGTCGCAGGTCGGTGACCGCCAGGTCGATCGGCCCCGGATAGACCTGCGCGAATGCGATGGCTTCCTCGCTGTTGCCAGCGTCAACCACGATGCAACCCTGGTCCTTGAGCTCGCCGTGAAGGAGCTCGCGCAGCAGCGGATCTGGTTCCACGAGTAGCACGAGTGGATGCGTGGACATAGTCTTCTCGCTCGTGGGGGGCCGTGACTAGCTGGGAGCAAGGTTCAGACCAGTGTCCTGATGAGGCGAGATGACACCGTCCTGCACAAGGCTTCATACGTCAACAGGCGGTGCTTCTTCGCCTCACGATCGTACCACTCGTGAAACTGGCGCAGACCGGACAGTTTTGTTAGCGTATGCAGCACCTCCGAGGACCCGCCTTTCGTGAATTCCGATCCCATTACGTCCACGCATCGCTCGGGCACTGAGATCCCCGTTGAGCTGGCCAGCGATCGAAAGATCCGCCACCGCAACAAGCTGCACTATCGTTTCTCTCACTGGCCGATCTGGATCTGGGTCTTCTTCATAGCGCCAGGCCCGCTCACGTTCGATCTGTTCGAGTCCGGGTTTGACCTGCGTATGGCGGCGTGGCTTGGATGCGTGCTGCTCGCGACTGGAACGGCCGGTCTGCGCGGTCGGCTCCCGGGTGTCGAACCCCGTCCGTACATTATTCGCTTCACCGAGGACAGACCGAACCCTCTGTATCGTCGGGTCTGCTACACCTTCGCGTGGAGCGCCGTCCTGACCTTTGCCCTGCTCAATATCACCGGGCTCGTGGTCGCGTTGGTGACCGGCGACTGGTATCTGGGTCAGATTTACGATGCCGCGTACTTTCCTATCGCCATCACGATCTGGGTGTGTGGGGCGCTGGGCTGGCTTCCCCGGGTGAAGCCCTCGACCAAGGGCGAGGGTCACGAGCGGCGCTATTTCTACGGGTCGGTGTGGGCCGTATGTATAGCGCAACCGGTTCTGTGGTTCTTCTACTCAGTGCTGCCGCCGAGCCGTCCGGCCGATGCCTTCAAGCTCGTGGTCTTTCTGGGGATTCTGGGCGTCATGGGCTTCCTGGCGTATCGGGGCACACTGCCACGAACTCGCCCGATCGTTCCGGGTGAGCTCGCGGTCAGCGACTGAGCTGTCTCAACGGGGCGTCCAGGTCGACCCGCCGTCGGTGGAGGCGAATGCCTGTCCACTGCTGAACTCGACCATCACCGTCTGCCCGTCGGTTGCGCTCACCCCAACAATGTCGCTTTGCAAAGGAGCCTCGATGCTGGTCCACGAGGCGCCCCCGTCAACGGTGCGCAGAATGGTGGCGTCGCGACCAACCAACCAGCAGACCGACCCCGAAGGGGCCGACCCCGCTGTGAGAGTGCCTCCCGTGCTCGCGAGCTGACCTGTCCACGTGGTTCCGCCATCGGTCGAGTGCTCCACACCGCCTTCTGGCGTCGCACGCCACGCGGCTGTCTGGTCAGACGCAATGGTCACCAGGGCAGCCGACTGATCGGACGCGCTGGCCCGAAGGCGTGATGCGGTGCTGCTCAGCGGCGTCAGATTGTCGAGCCGCCGTTCGACCAGCGGGGCGGGCGCCTCTGCTTCCTCGAGGACCCTTGCTGTATCGGCTACCTTCGCGGCATCGGCCTCCGCCGTTGACGCCTGCTCCCGCATTGGGACGATGGCTTCATCGTCGATCGTCCGTTCCTGTCGAACGGCAACGGTTGACTCCAGAAGGTCGCCAGAGGCGTCGGTGTCGAGGGCTACCGGCGCAGCCTCCTCCTTCTCCATTCCCGAGTCGCGCACCGACGTCGGGTCGACGGCCCACACCGCGAGCAGTACGATCGCCGTTGTCGCCAGCGGAGTGAGCCAGCGCCAGTCGAGCCACCACGACGTGCCAGGTCGGGTGATCGGCCCTTCGCTCTCCTCGGTCCGGATCAACCCGGCGAGATGCGCCTGACAGCTCACACACGTGGCCAGATGTGATTCGAGCTGCCGACGGTCTGGCGTCGGAAGCGAATCCTCCGAAAACGCGGCGAGGATCTCGGCGTCCGGGCAGGGGCCGGATGACCGTGGTGGCTGGTCCTCGAGCCCGCGCGCAAGGGCCTCCTCGAATCGGGTGCGGTCCACCGGGTTGGGTCGGTCGTCAGACACAGCGTCCTCTACTGTATGAACGACGTCACGCGGAGATCTTGCACGGTCACGAAGGTCACGAATCAACCCCCAGCATCCTGTCTAGGTCCACCGACCCTTCCTTTACGACGTACTGATAGCACAAGTCGATTTCGCCGGGGGTCAGTCGGTGCCGTTCTTTCATCGTTTCCTCGATTTCCAGGCGGAGCTGCTTCCGCACGCGCGCCAGCTTCCTCGACACGGTCGCCTCGTGTTCCTTCAGGAGTCGCCCGGTTTGAGCCAGGGTCAACGACTGAACATAGTAGTAGCTGAGACGAAGCCGGTCTCGTGGGTTCAGTGTCTTGAGCGCGTCTTTCAGTGCCTGCTGGAATAGTCCGGCGTAGTGCGCGTGGTCAGGGTCGGTCGCTTCAACCGTGGCAGGTTCGCCGACCGACGACCGGCTGCCGTGCTCGTCCGTGTCGTCCGCGTCGAGTGACTCGGTACGTCGCCTGGCGCGCACCACGTCGATGTGTCGCTGGGCAAGAACCGAGCGGCACCACGTGGACAACTTGCTCCGTCCGTGAAAGTGGCGAAGCAGTGAGCGGCGCTCCCCCCCTGGCTCGACCGACGACCGCGTATGTCCTACGCCGTAGAGCTCGGCCCACAAACTGTCGGCGAGCTCGCGTCCCGTTTCGTCACTGCTCGTCAGGATGCTCGCTGCGCGATACAGCAGCGGACGGTAGGTGAGGACCAGGTGTTCCCAGGCAGTCTCATCCCCTGCGTCGCACATGACGGCGAGTCCCAGGTCTCCAGCGTTGAGAGATTCGACGTAGGTCGAGACCGTGTTGGGATCGGGTGACGAATCGCGGAACCGATACGCCACGCTCCGGTCGACGGCTGCGCCGAACGCTTCGAGCGCGAGTCGGCCCTGCAGGAGCTGGAGTTCCTTCAGCGCCCGCTTGTGTGCACGCGCGACGAGGCGAGGATTCGTTGTCGCCAAGGCCGACCGGAGTGAACGAGACCTGATTTGTTTCCTACCGCGATGCAGTAGGTAGAATACGCCACATGCATTCGGCATCGCGCCCACACCCCCTGGGGTTCCTTGTCCTGGCCGTCGCGGCCGCAACCCTCACAGGTCCGACGCCGATCGGTCGGAATGGAGCAGAAGCCAGGGCGCAGACCAACGCCGAGGGTCGGTTCGACGCGTTGTTCCTCGACAAAACCATGCGGGTGGACTACTTCCACTCCGGCGGTCTCGGCACCGAGACGGTCGGGTTGGACCAGGTCGTATCGGATGGTCCGTGGGCCGGCAGTCGCACCCGGCTGGTCGACGATCTGAACCTCGGGAAATACCTCTTCGAGGTGATCGACCGGCGGACGAACCGCGTCGTCTACTCGCGAGGCTTCGCCTCAATCTACGGCGAGTGGGAGACGACACCGGAATCGCGCGAGGTCCATCGGACGTTTCACGAGTCGTTGCGCTTTCCGTGGCCGAGGCAACCCGTGCAGGTCGTACTCAACGTGCGGGATGAAGAGAACAGTTTCCACGAGCTCTGGTCCACCGTCGTTGACCCACACTCGCGGTTCGTCAACCCCTCTGACCGAAACCCGATCGGTGAGGTGTGGCCGATTGTTGAGAGTGGCCCAGCGGCCGAGAAGGTCGATCTCTTGGTCATAGGAGAGGGCTACACCCAGTCCGAGCTGGACAAGTTTCACGCCGACGCCACGCGACTCGTGAGCGCGCTCTTCGAGGAGGAACCGTTCCGGAGTCGGCGGTCCGACTTCAACGTGTGGGGGCTCGACTTACCGTCCGCCGAGTCGGGTGTCACGCGGCCTCGAGCGATGGAGTTTCGTCGTACTCCGCTGTCGGCTCAGTACAACATCTTCGACTCAGAGCGGTATCTGCTCACCTACGACAACAAGACGCTCAGAGATGCCGCGTCGGCCGCCCCATACGAGTTTCTCGAGATTCTGGCCAACGAGGAGCAATACGGCGGCGGCGGCATCTTCAATTTCCAGGCTACCGCCGCGGCAGACACGGGATTCGCCGAGTACGTGTTTATCCACGAGTTCGGCCACCATTTCGCTGGGCTCGCCGATGAGTACTACACCTCTGATGTGGCCTATGAAACAGGGGGGACCGAACACCCGGAGCCATGGGAGCCCAACGTTACCGCCCTCCACGACCCCGCCTCGGTGAAGTGGGGAGATCTTGTAGTCCCAGACACGCCGATTCCGACTCCGTGGGACAAGGACGCTTTCGAACGTGTTAGCAATGAGGCAAGGTCAGAGCGTCGCGAGCTCCGCACGGGGGGGGCGCCGGAGTCCGACATGGACCGGTTGTTCACCGAACAGATGGAACGTGAGACCGCGTTGCTCGGCGCGATGGTGCATGCTGACAAGGTCGGTGCCTTCGA
Organism: Vicinamibacterales bacterium; assembly: GCA_965249105.1. GTDB lineage: Bacteria > Acidobacteriota > Vicinamibacteria > Vicinamibacterales > UBA8438 > CAUZIB01. Next base: position 5,254,108 of record OZ252219.1, read on the forward strand.
GGGGGCGTCCTACGAACCGGTTGGGCTGTACCGTTCGGAAGTCGACTGCATGATGTTCACCCGCAACCCCGTCGGCTTTTGCCGAGTGTGCCAGCGTGCGATCACACGCGTCATCGATCAGTATTCGAGACCCTAGAGTGCAGGACTCTCTCATTTCCGCCCTCACCGAGATCGTCGGTGCCGACCACGTCGTGAGCAACGACGCGGAACGTGCGACCTACGAAGCAGACGGTTTGGCCAAGCTGCGTGCTACGCCGGGCCTCGTGGTTCTTCCGGGAACAGCGGCCGAGGTACAACAGGTCGTTCGCCGGTGCCACGATTCTGGCGTGCCCTTCGTGGCACGGGGGCAAGGCACGGGCCTGTCCGGAGGCGCGCTCCCGCATCCCGATGGCGTGCTGATCGTCATGACCCGGCTCAACCGGATCCTCAACCTCGATATCCCCAATCGGCGGATCACCGTCGAGCCGGGGATCGCGAACCTCGAGGTGACCAACGCGGCTGCGCCCCATGGCTACTACTACGCGCCCGACCCGTCGAGTCAGGTTGTCTGTTCGATCGGTGGGAACGTGGCTGAGAACTCCGGTGGTGCGCACTGTCTCAAGTATGGGTTCACCGTCCACCATGTGGTCGGCGTCGAGGCCGTGCTGCCTGATGGGGAAATGGTGCACATTGGCGGTCTCGCGCTCGATCCTCCGGGACTCGACCTGCTTGGTGTCCTGGTGGGTTCCGAAGGCACGCTGGCCGTGGTCACCAAGGTGACGCTTCGGCTGCTCCGCAAGCCGGCGTCGGTCAAGACTCTGCTTGCGGCCTTCGGCTCGACCGAGGCGGCAGGCAACGCCGTGAGCGGCATTATTGCCAAGGGGATCATTCCCGCGGCGGTCGAAATGATGGACCGCCTGACCATCGAGGCATCTGAAGCGGCGGTGCACCCGAACTTTCCGCAGGCCGAGGCTTTGCTCATCGTGGAGCTAGATGGTGCCGAGGCCGAAGTGAGCGCACTATTCGACGAGGTCACAGGTGTCTGCGAGGAGGCCGATGCGGAAGAGATTCGGATAGCGCAGTCGGAGGAGGAACGGGCCCGGTTCTGGCTGGGGCGGAAAGCGGCGTTTGCCGCCATGGGTCGCGTATCACCCAGCTACTATGTCCAGGACGGGGTCATCCCGAGAACACGTCTCTCGGAGGTGCTCCGCCGTATCCGGGAACTCGGAGACGAGTCGGGGCTTCGGATCGGAAATGTCTTTCACGCTGGCGATGGGAACCTGCATCCGCTGATCTGCTACGACGAACGCGTGGATGGACAGGCCGATCTCGCACATCGGGTGGCATCGGAAATCTTGACGATCTGTCTCGATGTTGGTGGGTCCATCACCGGCGAGCATGGCGTCGGCGCCGACAAGGCCAAGCACATGCCCAAGATGTTCACCGACGTAGATCTGGATACGATGCAGCTGGTGCGGTGTGCCTTCGACCCCGACCACGTGTGCAATCCGGACAAGATCTTTCCCACGCCGCGGTTGTGTGGTGAGGTGCCGGGACCGTATCGCCGGCATCCTGCCGAAGCGGCTGGCCTTGCGGCGCGTCTCTGAGAATGGCCGTGGAGCCGACCACCGACGCGCTCCTCGCGCACGTAGAACGCCACCTTCCGGCGGGCACTGTCCGTCTCGGGACGCCCTCCGATGCCATCGACGGCGTCTGTCCGCGGATCGTCGCCGAACCGACCACCAGGAAGACGTTGTCTCAAGTCCTGGAATGGGCCGGCACCGAAAGGTTGGCCGTGAGCATCCGAGGTGGCGGGACGAAACTCACCTGGGGACGGAGCCCCGCGCCGATCGACCTGGCGCTGTCGACGGCGCGTCTCAACCAGGTGGTCGAGCACCGTCACGGCGACCTGACGGCGACGGTCGAGGCGGGCGCGACACTGACGCAGGTCAACGCGACCCTGGGGGTCCATCGGCAGTGGCTCCCACTCGACCCGCCGTGGCCTGACCGTGCGACGGTGGGTGGAATCGTCGCCACCAACGACAGCGGCCCGAGACGACATTGGCACGGCGCACCCCGCGACTTGATCATCGGCGTCACGGTGGCGCGTCCCGACGGGGCTCTAGCCAAGGCAGGCGGCATCGTCGTCAAGAACGTGGCTGGCTACGACCTGTCCAGGCTCATGACCGGCGCGTTTGGGTCTCTGGGTGTGATTGTCGATGCCACGTTCAAAGTGACACCGGTCGCAGCCTCCTCACGCACGCTCACGGTTGACCTGGACACCGTCGAGGCTTTGGAGCCAGCTCTGGCCGCGGTCATGGCCTCGGCCCTGACCCCTTCCGCGGTCGAGATCGCTTGTCCGCCCACGCGCCTGCTCGTCAAGTTCGAGTCGATCGATCAGGCGGTCGAGAAGCAGGCCGCGGAGGCGAGACGTCTCATCGAGGCTGCCACCAACGTCCGTGTGGACGTGGTGTCAGGTTCGGGGGAGCGCGAGGTTTGGGCCGAACACGCCAGCCGATGGGAGGTGGATGGCACACTTCTAAAGGTGAGCACTCTTCCCCAGGCGCTCGTGCCGACGCTGAGCTGGCTCCGTGACCAGTGTGACCGTCAGGGCCTCCAGGCGGCGGCCCAAGGGCGGGCTGGCCTCGCCGTCTTCGACGTTCGGCTGGACGGACCTGCCGAAGCGCAGGGCATCCTCATTGATGCGCTCCGTGATCGGCTGCCGATCGGCGATGGCTCTGTTGTGGTCCGTCGGGCCAGTCAGGTTGTTCGGGAGGTTGTCGATCCGTGGGGGCCGCTCGGCGACAGTCGGCGGGTGATGGAGCTGGTCAAGCAGCGCTTCGACCCGGACCTGCGTCTCAATTCAGGCCGTGGTCCGGTATAGGGGCCCGGTGCCCGGGCCTGGGCGGCTTACGGCTTGCTACGCAAGCTGCCGGTTGCGAATCGAGGCGTCTACCACCTCCACGAGGTGGTACATCGGAAGCGCAGCCGGCATCGGTTTGGAGGCGTCGTCGTTCATCGCCTTCTGCAGCTGCAGAAGACATCCCGGGTTGCTCGAGACCACCGCGTCCGCCCCGGTTGACAGCACGTTCTTCGCTTTCCGCTCCCCGAGCTCGCGTGCGGCCTCTGGCTCGACCAAGTTGTAGATACCGGCCGACCCACAGCACAGGCCGGCTTCTGGTATGTCGCGGACCTCGACTCCCGGTATTCCGGCGAGGACCTTGCGCGGCTCCGACGTAATGCCCTGGGCGTGCTGCAGGTGACAGGCGTCGTGGTAGGCCACCGTCAGCGAAAGCGGGTGCCGGGGGGCGCGGGGTGGGAGCTCGGCGAGTACCTCTGAAATATCTTTGCACTTGGCGGCGAGCGCCGCCGCTCGTTCGGCGTAGTCTGGTTCGTCCCGCAAGAGATGCCCGTATGTCTTGAGTGTCGAGCCACACCCAGCCGCGTTGATGACGATCGTGTCCACGTCGGTGTCCTCGAACGTGTCAATGAGGCGCTTCGCCATGGCGATGGCATCCTCCTCGAGTCCAGCGTGCATCATCAGCGCACCGCAGCAACCCTGAGCCGGCACCACGACCTCGCAGCCTTCCGCCGCAAGGACCCGCACGGTCGCGTCGTTGACACTCGGAAAAAAGGTACGTTGCACGCACCCCAGGAGCAGACCGACTCGACGTCGCCGCTCGCCCTGAGCCGGCACCAGGCTAGGCACCGAGCCAAAGATCGAGCGCCGGGTGACGGACGGAGCGATGCCCTCCATGGCCTTGAGCCGGGAGGGGAGCCGTTCCAACAGGCCTGTGGACTGCAGCAGGTACTGGATACCGAGCTTCTGATACCCCCACAAGCCAAGGGCGACGAACCAAAGGCGCTTGGGGTAGGGGAACAGCGCGAAGATCAACCTCCGGAACCAGCGGTCACCCGCTCCCCGCGTCGCGTGTCGTTCGATCTGCGGCCGGGTGGCCTCGATCAGATGGTCATACTGGACACCCGACGGACACGCCGTCACGCAGGCCATGCAGCCAAGACAGGTGTCGAAATGGCGTATGAATGGCTCGTCCATCACCGCCCGGTCCTCCAGTCCAAGCTGCATCAGGTAGATCCGACCGCGGGGCGAGTCGGTCTCTCTCCCCCACAGCGCATACGTCGGGCAGGCGGGGAGGCAGAACCCGCAGTGCACACAGTCGGCGACTTGGTCGCCGGACGGGGGATGATGCGCATCAAAAGCGCCGGTGTCGGTCGGTATCGTCACGGAGCGATGTGAGAATGTAGCACGTGTCGACAGCCGCATCGCTGGCGACTAAGATCACCGCCATGACCCAGGCACACGCGATTCGTATTCACAGGTTCGGCGGTCCCGAAGAGCTGAATTGGGAACCGGTCGACGTCCCGTCACCTGGTCCCGGTGAGGCCCTCATCGAGCAAACGGTCGCCGGTCTCAACTACATCGACGTGTATTTCCGCACGGGGCTCTACCCGCTCCCCTCGTTTCCGGCGACGCTCGGGAACGAAGGTGCGGGTATCGTGCGCGCGGTGGGCGACGGCGTCAGCGAGGTTGCAGTAGGTGACCGCGTGGCCTATTGCATGAAGATTGGGAGCTATGCTGAGCAGCGGGTAGTGCCGGCAACCGCTCTGGTTCGCATACCCGACGGCGTGAGTGACCGCGAGGCCGCGGCAGTGATGCTCAAGGGATGCACCGTCCAGTACTTGCTGCGCCAGATTTATCCGGTGAAGGCTGGGGACACCATCTTGTTTCACGCTGCCGCCGGCGGCTGCGGACTGATCGCCTGCCAATGGGCGAAGCACCTAGGTGCCACCGTCATCGGTACGGTGGGTACGCCGGAGAAGGCCGAGCTGGCGAGGGCGCATGGGTGTGACCACCCGATCGTCTACACCGAGGAGAATTTCACCGAGCGGGTCAAAGAGATCACAGACGGCAAGGGCCTTCCGGTCGTTTTCGATTCGGTGGGCAAAGACACCTTTCTCGGCTCACTCGACTGTCTTCAGCCTCGCGGGCTGATGGTGACCTTTGGCAACGCGTCTGGGGCCGTAGAGCCGTTCAGTCCAGGGTTGTTGGCCGCCAAAGGCTCTCTGTTTCTGACCCGCCCCACGCTTGCCACCTACACACGCACGCGGGAGCAGTTGGAGGCGGTCACCGCCGACCTCTTCGATGTCGTGACGAGCGGCGCCGTGAAGGTCGAGGTGGGGCAGACCTATCCCCTCAAGGATGCCGCTCAGGCGCACCGGGATCTGGAGGCACGGAAGACGACCGGTTCGACAGTGCTGGTCGTCGGGTAGCCACAACCGCGACCATGATCGCCCGAGCCGACCAGCAGGTGACGTATGCGGTTGGTTGGTAGCGTAGTTTCTCTCCTCTTCCTCGTTCTCGTCCTCGTCTTGGCGACGACCGTTCGCGGTCAGGTGCCGGGACCGATCGGCCTCCCCTGGGTGCGGGTTCCCGCCGGTGTGTTCCAGATTGGCTGCGTACCGGCCGACCCTGACTGTCTAGACAACGAGCGGCCTCGGCACGAAGTCACCCTCTCCTTGCCGTTCGACTTGATGGCGACCGAGGTGACCGTCGGCCAGTATCTGAGGTTTGCCCGGTCGACGGACCATCGGCTCCCGCCGCAGCCGAACTTCGTGCAGCGTGGTGACCACCCGATCGTACTTGTCGATTGGGACGACGCCGTGGCCTTCTGTGGCTGGGCGGGGGGCGTCTCCCCACCGAGGCCGAGTGGGAGTATGCCGCCCGATCTGGCCACGATGGGCGGATCTTCGGGTGGGGTGATGCGTTGTCCAGCGACTGGTCCAATTTCGGTTCGCCAGAGTGCTGCGAGGGTGCGATCGGTGGCGCCGACCAGTGGGTCAATACGGCCCCGGTCGGCTCGCTGTCGCCAAACGACTTCGGCCTGTACGACATGTCGGGCAACGTCTGGGAATGGGTGGCCGACTGGTACGGCGTATACGGCAGCAGTCCGGCAATCGACCCCCGTGGAGCCGAGACGGGGCTCGGTCGAGTGGCCCGGGGTGGGTCATGGCTGAATTTTCCCGGGGTGCTTCGGGTGTCGGTGAGGCTGTTTTTCGCCCCCTCCGGCCAGACCAGCAACATGGGTATCCGCTGTGCTAGGGATTCCGCGACCACCCTCGTTGCTGAATAGCACGTTGACGCCTCGGCGCAGTCCCACTAGCATGGTCGCCGGAGGATTCCTCATGCGCAAGAAGCAGAAGACCCGGAAGGTCCGAGCGACCGACGAATCCCGTAGACACTTCATGAAGAACGCCGTCATGGGCGCCGGCGCAACCGCAGCCGCGCTCGGGACGGGCGGTGCGACGCTCGCCGCTGCACCCGCGGAAGGCGACGTCAAGCCGATCACGATTCCCGACGAGTTCGAGAGCGCAAAGGCCGCGGCGCTCCCAACCGTCGATTTTCCGATGAGCGGTGCACAGGTGTTCGCTCGCGCGTGCAAGGAAGAGGGTGTCAAGGCGCTTTTCTGCTGTCCGGGCAACTACGACGTCGTGCACGCGATCGCCGACACCGGCGTCCCGACCTATGGTGGTCGTCACGAAGGGTCTCTGTGTCACGCCGCTGACGCGTTCTCGCGAGCGACCGGGGAGGTGGCGGCGACCTCTGGAACGGAGGGACCGGGCTTCACCGACATGATCGGCGCCATCGCGGCGGCGAACTCCGCGAGGTCCCCGATTCTGGTCCTCGCGAGTAACAAGACGGTCTTCGCCGAAGACACCGAACAAGGAATCCAGGATGCCCAGCAGCAGCCGACGACCGTCGGGATGCGGAAATACGGCAAGCGCCTGATCACCCCGGCTCGAGTGTGGGAATACGCCGGGTATGCGTTCCGTCAACTGAAGAGCGGGATTCCGAAACCCGTCCACCTGGACTTTCCCGCTGAGGTCGCCCGCGCCCGGTTCGAGGACCCGAGCGAGCTCGAGTACTTCTTTGACAAGACGACGTATCGCACCGACACGAAGCCTCATCCCGACCCCCAGGCGATCGATGCCGCCGTCAACATGTTGCGCTCGGCTCAACGACCGATCATCGTGTCGAGCAACGGCGTCTTCTATAGCAGGGCATGGGACGCGCTTGGGGCCCTGGCGGAAAAGGCCCAGATCCCCGTCGTCGAGTCCGGGGCGACAAAGGGCCAGTTCCCCGCCGACCACGAGCTGTCCGCGAACACCGCTCCTGGCGCGCTGATGAGCGCGGATGTCGTGCTGCTGGTCGGGCAGTACTGCATGCCGACGCTTGGGGAGTTCGCGTTCGGACCCGACGCGCGGTATATCCGCGTCGATCCGTCCGCTGAGGACATCGGCCGAAACCTGCCGATCGAGATCGGGATCGTCAGCGACGAAAAGGCTGCGCTGGAGGCTCTGACGGCGGCGATGCCCCGTCTGCGTCATGAGGCATGGGTGGCCGAAGTGGCTACGGCGCGTCGGGAGTTCGAGGCCGAAAACGAGCAGTTCTACCAGACTGGTCTCGGATACAAGGATGCGGTGCACCCGGCAGTCATCGGCAAGGAACTGGCCGACTTCCTGCACCATGGCGATCTCCCGCGGGATCGAACGACGATCCTTCAGGGTGGATACGGTATCGCCCGCTATACGCGACGATATCTGCGGGCATTCAGGCCCGGCCAGATCGTCAACGGGGCCTATCAGTACGGCTCGATTGGGCCGGATGTCGGGTACACGGTCGGTGTGGCCGCGGCGGTCCGAGGGGGCGTCGGTCCCCAAGCCAACTACAAGGGGCACCCCGTCATCGGGATCACCGGTGATGCGGGTTTCGGTTACACCGGGATGGAGATTGAGACGCTCTCGAAGTATCAGCTGCCCGCCGTCATCATCATCTATAACAACAACGCGTGGGGCACGTGGTCCGGTCAGGCTAGCAACCAGGTTGGACTCCCGGTCCACCTCTTCCAGGAGAATCTCCGCTACGACAAGATGGGCGAGGCCTTGGGCGCTCATGGCGAGTACGTCACCGCCCCCCAGGACTTCCGGCCGGCCCTCGAGCGGGCCTATCAGATTGCCCGCGACGAGAGCCGTCCCGCCGTCATCAACGTGCAGGCGAGGAAAGAGTTCTGGCTCCGCGACCAGCCGCCGGGCTTCCTCGGCAAGGTGGAACCGGGCGTGATGTCGTACTACCACTAGCGTTCGGCCTCAGGAACGAGTGGGCGGACGACACGCGACGACGAGACACCGAACGCCATCGGTGTCTCTCGCGAATGAACCAGGGGCCGTGCGGCAGTGTCTGCAGGCCTATGCCGACCGAGGTGTCTTCCGCGGATTCACCGAGCGGCCGCGGCACGCGGACCGGGTGTGCTTCAGCTTCACCTGGCTGGCCCGAGCGCCATACGATCTTGTCTACGAGCCAGACACCGGGTCGTTCACTTTCACCAACGTCCTGCCCAAGGTGTCGGCGCGCACGCCGCTGGCGCTGGCGCTCAAGACCTTCGTCGTGGGACGCTCAGCGGCCCCGTTGCCGGCGCATCGTCGCATTGACCCACGGAAGGCCTCAGTGACGGCTTTCGTGCGTCGTGGAGTGATGCGGCTGCAGGTTGTGGCCAAACCCGGGCACCATGCGTATGGAGCCAATCGTGTCGTGAACTTGGTGCATGAGGTCTATCTGCATCTTCAGAGCTACTACCCGGAGTATCTCTGGGACAACTACGATGTGCCTCAGGACTGAAATGGCGGTGGGCCTAGCGGCCCTCGCTATGGGGGATATATGAATCGGTCGATCGCGGTATTCGTGGCGGTGGTGAGCGCGGGCTTCGTGACCGCCAGTGCGCAGGAACACCCAACTGAGCCGCACAATCATGCTGAAGGTCAGGCGTTGACCAACCCGGTCGAGGCGACATCTGAATCGGTCGCGCGCGGCCGCCAGCGCTACGTGTTCGTGTGTCGGCAGTGTCATGGCAACAAGGGGCTTGGTGATGGCGACATGTCGCACGCGGGTGGCGTGCCGTCCAATTTCACCGATGCGGTCTGGCAGCACGGTGACAGCGACGGGGAGATCTTCCTGGTGATCAAGGAAGGCGTCTCGGCCGATATGCAGCCCTACAAGACACAGATCCCAGACGACGACATCTGGCATCTCGTCAACTATTTGAGAACCCTCGACGACTAAGCATCCGCTTCCGTCACCATGTCAACGATCACGTACCGTCCGATGGAAGCCGACGAGCCCGGGGCGGTCTCTACCCTCGTGCTCGCTGAGTTCGAGCAGTACATCGCACCCGACTACACCCCCCAGGGGATCGAGGAGTTTCGCACCTACGCGGACGCAGCCGCGATCCGGCAGCGAAGTGCCGAGGGGTATTTCATCCTCGTGGCCAGCACCGATGACAGTCTGGCTGGCATGATCGAGATCCGACAGAGCAACCACGTCGCGCTGCTCTTCGTCGCCGAGGCATTCCATCGTCAAGGCGTCGCGCGGGCCTTGCTGGACCACGGCCTGGCCGCCGCGCGGGTACGGGACCCCGACGTCGAGCGCGTGACGGTCAACTCGACCCGATACGGCGTACCGGCCTACGAGAAGCTCGGGTTCCGCCAGACCGGCCCCGAGCGCGACGTCAACGGGATCGCGTTCATTCCAATGGCGATGCAGCTCGCGATCGAGACGTGACGCCGACCCCCTGGCCGTAGACCAGCTCGGTCCCGTGCTCGACCGTTTCGGCCAGCATGACCAGACCGACGACCGCGAGTAGAAACACACCGGTCAGGATGACTCGGCGAGGCGGGAAGACATACGAAACGGCCAGTCGGAGCGAGGCGAAAAAGACGAAGAACCAGGTCGTTCGAAAGGCCCAGGTCTCGTGGACCGCAATCGCTCTAGCCACTGGCTGCTCCGACGACAACTCCAATCGCAGGGCCTCAGCCCCGTAGCTGCCGGTCGCGTAGGCGGCCAGCGCGCATGCCGTTCCGGCCAGGTACATCCAGGTGGCACCGTCACGCAACGATCGGCTGCGGGGCCTCAGCACACTCAACAGATCGATGACGATGGCGGCGGTGAGAAGAGCGATGGGAAAGTGGACCACGACCGGGTGCAGGCTGGGGGCCCACTCGGGCGTCACGCCGCCGCTCCCTTCGAGCCACCTTCGATGTGTCGTTTAGGTAGGGCACACATCAGACACACGGTGTTCCTATACTGGCACACATGCAAGGGTGGCACGGGTGGGATGAGTACGCGCCGTTTTACGATTGGGAGAACGCGCGGACGGTCGGACGTCGGGATGTCACGTTCTGGACCGACCTGGCCCGACGCGCGACCGGTCCCGTCCTGGAGCTCGGATGCGGAACAGGCCGCCTGTCGCTACCGGTCGCCAAAGTCGCAGAGCGGTTTGTCGGGATCGATCGGTCGGCCCCGATGCTTACCCGTCTGCGCACCCGGCTCCGTCGGGCTCGTCTCGGCGGGCGGGCTGCGGCGGTTCGCGGGGATATCCGCAAGCTGCCGTTTCGGCGGCGAGTCAGATTCTCCTTGGTCATGGCGCCGTACGGCATGCTGCAGTCGCTGCTCGGTGACCGTGACCTTCGGGCCACGCTGATGTCTGTGGCGGCGGCGGTTCCGCGTGGAGGTGTCTTTGGCGTCGATCTGGTGCCAGACCTACCACGGTGGCCGGAGTACGAGCGCCGAACCACACTCCGCGGTCGGCGGGCGGGCGGCAGTCAGCTGACGCTGGTGGAGACCGTGCGTCAGGACTACGACCGGCGGCTGACGGTCTTCCAGAATGAGTTCGTCGAGCGCATCGGACGCCAGCGGGAGACCCACCGGTTTTCCATCACCTTTCGGACGTTGACCGTCTCTCAGATGGCCGGTCGGCTTGAACGCGCCGGGTTCAGAATCGACTCGGTCCTTGGGGACTATCGGGGGCGGGAGTGGTCGCCGGATGCGGATGTGTGGGTCATCCTGGCGCGGAAGCGCTAGGTCCGGGCCGGGGAGTACGTATTCCCGTCGCCGGCCGAAACTGAGATAATTGCTGCGCCGTCATTCCACGAGGCGGCCCCTCTAAGCATTTGCACTGGGAGTAGCGTTATATGTCGGGCCATTCTAAGTGGGCATCGATCAAGCACAAGAAAGGTGCGGCCGATGCCAAGCGCGGCAAGCTGTTCACGAGGATCATCAAGGAGCTGACCGTCGCGGCTCGCGACGGGGGGGGAGACCCTGATAGCAACCCTCGGCTGCGTACGGTCATTGCGGATGCCAAGGCGGCCAACATGCCCGCCGACAACATCAAGCGGGCGATTCGCAGAGGCACCGGTGAGGAGCCAGGTGTGTCGTACGAGGAGATCACCTACGAGGGGTACGGTCCGGGCGGTGCGGCGCTTCTCATTCAGGTGCTCACTGATAACACCAACCGCGCGGTGGGTGAGATCCGACATCTTCTTTCGAAGCACGGCGGCAACCTGGGTACGACCAATAGCGTGGCCTGGATGTTCGAGAAGCGGGGTTACATCGTGATCGAGAGAAGCGGCACCGATGAGGACTCGCTCATGTCGGCGGCCATCGACGCAGGTGCCGACGACTTCCAGGAGGATGAGGACAACTGGGAGGTCATCAGTCCTCCGGAATCCCACGACCAGGTGCTCGAGGCCGTCAAGGCCGCGGGAGCGAAGCCGGTCACGGCGCAGGTCGCGATGCTGCCCCAGAACCTGGTCAAGGTGGAAGGAAAGGCGGCGCAGCAGTTGCTCAAGCTCATGGACGTGCTGGAAGATCAGGACGACGTCCAGCACGTCTGGTCCAATTTCGATATCGAGGCGAAGGAGATCGAGGCCTCGCTCGCGTGAGAATCTTCGGGGTGGACCCCGGGTCGGTACGCACCGGATACGGCTGTGTCGATCTGACCGATAGCAGGTATCGCGTCGTTGTCGGCGGGGTGCTCTCGGTTCCGGCCAAGGTTTCCTTTCCCGACAAGCTCAAGTTCCTGCACGACGGGCTGGCCGCGTTGTTGGCCCAGCATCGACCCGACGCCGTGGCGGTCGAAGACCTCTTCTACGCCAAGAACGCTCGCAGTGCCCTCAAGCTCGGCCACGTTCGAGGCGTACTCCTGCTCGCGGCCTCGTCGGCGGGAGTTCCGATCGCTGAATATACGCCGACCGAAGTCAAGAAGGCCGTGGTTGGTTTCGGGCGGGCCGAGAAGCATCAAGTGCGAGAAATGGTGGCCCTTTTGCTGGGCATGACCGACCTGCCGTCTCCGCTGGATGTCTCAGATGCCCTGGCCGTGGCGGTGTGCCATGCTCACGCCCAGGGTCCGCAGAATCAGATCAAGGCGGCGACTCCCCCAGCCTCCGGGAGCCCTCGGAGCTGGCGGAACTATCGTCCTGCGTCGCAGGGGTCGTAGGAGTCCGCCGTGATCGGGTCCCTCACAGGTCGTCTCGCGCAGAAGGAGCCGAACCGACTGGTCGTGGACGTGCAGGGCGTCGGGTACGAGGTCCAGGTTCCGCTCTCGACCTTCTACGGCCTCGGTGACGTGGGGGCTGACGTCGCCTTACGCATACACACCCATGTGCGAGAAGACGTCCTCTCGTTGTTCGGGTTTGCGACCGGCCTCGAGCTGGACCTCTTCGAGCGGCTGATCGGGATCAGCGGCGTTGGTCCTCGCCTGGCGCTCTCTGTGCTGTCGGGGATTGAGCCGCCTGGTCTCGTGCGTGCCGTGTCGGCCGGTGACGTGGTGCGGCTGACTCGGATTCCCGGTGTCGGGAAGAAGACGGCCGAACGCATTGTGCTCGAGCTCAAGGACCGCCTGCCCGAGACGCTCATCATCGAGACCGATCAACCGGAGGCGGAAACCGAGACCACCAGAATGCGAGACGACGTGCTCTCTGCACTGCTCAACCTTGGCTATCAACGTCCGCGCGCCGAGCGTGCCATCGAGCGCGTGCCGACTGACGTTTCTGGTGAGGACCAGTTCGAGGACGTGCTCCGGCAGGCCCTCAGGGAACTGGCTAAGTAGAGGCGGCGACGGTGGATACCACAGACAGAATCCTGAGCTCGACCCGAACCGATGACGAGGCTCGGTATGAGGCAGGTCTGCGCCCCCGTACACTCGATGACTACATCGGACAGGAACGGGTTCGTGAAAACCTGACGGTGTCGATGACGGCGGCCCGCAATCGCAAGGAAGCACTGGACCACGTCCTGCTGTACGGCCCGCCCGGACTTGGGAAGACAACGCTCGCCTACGTCATCGCGCAGGAGCTCGGGGTGCCCGCGCGCGCGACGGCGGGTCCGGTTCTCGAGAAGCCGGGTGACCTGGCGGCGCTCTTGACCAATCTCAAGGAGCACGAGGTCATCTTCATCGACGAGATCCATCGGATGAGCCCGGCGATCGAAGAGATCCTCTATCCGGCGATGGAGGACTACGAGCTCGATATCATGATTGGCCAAGGTCCGGGCGCGCGGTCGGTCAAGGTGCCGCTGCAGCGATTTACCCTCGTTGGAGCGACCACGCGAGCGGGGCTCCTCACAGCGCCTCTGCGCGCCCGTTTTGGGATCGTGCACCGGCTCGACTACTACACGACCGACGACCTCTGTGAGATCGTGCATCGGTCGGCCGGAATCCTTAATGTTCCCATCGATGAGGCAGCCACCCAGATCGTAGCCGGCCGGTCTCGTGGCACACCGCGCGTCGCGAATCGGTTGCTCCGACGCGTCCGAGACTACGCCGAGGTGAAGGCGGACGGCCGGATAGACGCGGACGTGGCCGGGCGCGCGATGCAGATGCTCGAGGTCGATGAGAACGGCTTCGACGATGCCGACCGCCGGCTGCTGAAGGCGATCATCGACAAATTTGGCGGTGGGCCTGTGGGGCTCAACAGTCTGGCCGCCGCTATCAGCGAAGAGAAGGAAGCGATCGAGGATATCTACGAGCCGTTTCTCATCCAGGCAGGCTTTCTCGATCGTACCCCCCGTGGCCGGGTGGCCACTCAGCGAGCCTACGAGTACTTTGGGCTGGATGCGCCAGACCGCAGCTCCCGTCTCTGGTGACGGGTGGTGGTCAGGCGGGTATCATCTGCACTCATGGCTCCCGACCAACCTGCCCGACCGACGAAAGGATACGACTCTCAGTGACGACTCATGGCAGTCGCCTGTATGGAAAGGGCTCCATGCGGCAAGCGCGAATCGCGTCGCTTGCGACCTATGTTCCGCCGCGGGTGATGACCAACGCTGACTTTGAGAAGCTGGTCGACACATCCGACGAATGGATCCTCAAGCGTACGGGGATCCGAGAGCGCCATGTCGTGGACCCGGGCACGGCGACATCCGATCTCGCGAAGGAGGCCTCGCTCGCCGCGATTGAGCAGGCGGGTCTGACTCCAGAAGATATCGAGTTCATCATCGTCGCAACCACCACGCCCGACATGTTTTTCCCGAGCACCGCCTGTCTGGTCCAGCACAAGATCGGGGCGACCAACGCGTGGGGCTTCGACCTGGGGGCTGCCTGCTCAGGATTCACGTATGCCCTTACCACGGCCGCGCAGATGGTGGTGACCGGCACTCATCAGCATGCGCTCGTTGTTGGCGCCGACGTCATGTCGTCGATCGTCGACTACGAGGACCGTTCCACCTGCGTGATCTTTGGCGACGGCGCGGGGGCGGCAGTGGTGTCACCCGCCGTTGAGGAGGGCATCGGGATCGTCGATTTTGCTCACGAGGTCGACGGCAGTGGTGGCCCTGCGCTGTGCATGCCGGCTGGTGGCAGCCTTCGACCCTCAACCCACGAGACCGTTGACGAGCGGTTGCACTACGTTCATCAGGATGGGGCCACGGTGTTCAAGTTTGCCGTGCGAAAGACCGAGGAGATTTGTCGGCGCGTCCTTCATCAGAATGGCATCGGGGCCGATGACGTTGATCTGTTCATCTCACACCAGGCGAACCGTCGAATCATCGAGAACGCGGCCGACCGACTTGGCCTCGATCCAAGCAAGATCGTCATCAACATCGAGCGTTTCGGGAACACCACCGGCGCGACGATTCCACTGGCGCTGGCAGACGCGCTCGCGGCCGGACGGCTGAAGAAGGGGCATCAGGTGCTGCTCACCTCGGTCGGTGCTGGGTTTACCGTCGGCGCGGTGCTCCTTCGCTGGGCCTTTTAGGAGGTCGGGGGTGACTGCCCGAGCCCAGGGGCTCTCCGCTTCGGAGTTCGACTACCTTCTCCCCCCTGAGCTGATCGCCCAGGAGCCTGCCGCCGTCAGGGACAGCGCTCGGCTTCTCCATCTCGACCGCGCTACGGGTAGCTGTTGGCACCGTCACGTGACCGACCTCCCCGACCTACTGACTCCAGGCGACCTGCTGGTCGTCAACGATTCAAAGGTATTTCCAGCGCGTCTCCTTGGCCGGCGTGACCCAAGCGGCGGTCGGGTCGAGTGTCTGCTGCTCGCTCGGATCGACGACCAGCGATGGGACGTTCTTGTGCATCCCGGTCAGAAGCTCAAGGAGGGGAGCCGAGCCGTTTTCGGCGAGGGTGACCAGTCGCTGTTTCTGGAGGTCCTGACGCGCGGGTACTACGGACGGCGTACCGTAACGCTCACTGCCGCGGGTCCAGACGACGTCGATACGGTGATCGACGCCATCGGCCACACGCCGTTGCCCCCGTATATCAAGCGCGCCCCCGACGTGGCCGACCGCCGACGATATCAGACGATCTTCGCGCGAGCGCGAGGCTCGGTGGCGGCCCCGACGGCCGGTCTACACTTCACCCCGGCACTCGCGAGCGCCCTGGCGTCGCGTGGAGTCGACCGGACCGAGGTGACGCTCCACGTCGGCTACGGTACGTTTCAGCCGATACGGGGCGACGACATTGAGTCACATGTCGTGGGTACTGAACGCTTCGAGATCTCGACCCAAGCAGCCGATGCCATCAACGCCGCGCTGGACGAGGGTCGACGCATCGTGGCCGTTGGCACGACGACGACCCGCGCGCTCGAGAGCGCCGCCCAGACCGGTGACGGACGCGTGGCGGCGGGAGCGGCGGAGACAAATCTCTATATCCGTCCCGGGCACGATTTCCGGGTGGTAGGGGCGCTGGTGACCAACTTCCACCTGCCCAAGTCTTCACTCCTCGTGCTGGTCTCAGCCTTTTCCGGCCGCCAGGCTGTTCTGGCCGCCTACCGCGAGGCTGTGGAGCGGCGGTATCGCTTCTACAGCTATGGGGATGCGATGCTGATCACCTAGCCAGTGCCCTAGCCGACCCTCCTTATATAATGACGCGTTGGGCAGGTGCTACATTCGCCGGTGTAGCTCAGTTGGTTAGAGCGAGCGGCTCATATCCGCTAGGTCCGGGGTTCAAGTCCCTGCGCCGGCACCACTTATCTTCTTTCCTATCAATCACTTCCCGATCGGCCTACCCCCGTCTCCAACATGTCTCCAAAAGTTGAGACGGGTTTGCCCTGATCGAGTAGCCGGATCGCCCCTTCAAGACAATCCGCTGGCACGAGCCGGGATAGTAGCGCAGGTTACTCTCTCCGTGCCGCGCACTTTTTTTTCTTCGGGCCTGCCGAGCACAATGTGCTGCGACCCGGGTTTCCCGGCTCCATATGGACCGGCCCGGCTGCGGCGAGAACTTCGCGCCCTACTTAAGTTCTTAATGTTCGAGCTCTGGGTGCCGCCTTTCTCCCGCTCGTCACTATGGGCCGAGACTATCCGGCCTCGGATGCAACCACTTTCCGTGAGAAGGCGTCCAAACGATTGACAGAGCCTTAAAGGAGGGGCCACACTGGGACAGATGCTCGTCGACATCGCGAGACGCCTCGCCAGCTCGTTCGTCGTCGTCAGCGTGACACTGATGGCGCTCTCTGCCTGCGCCAGCGGTCCAATGACGCAGGCCGAGATGGTGTGCTGCGCCGACCACCATGATGAGTGTGAGATGGGCCGTCAGGCAGCGTCGTGCTGTGGGGTCGATCTGCAGTCCGACATGGGCGTGCTCGCGGCTGAACGCTCGGATACGACCCTCGTCGCACCCGTGGCCAGTCAACTGGTTGTGACTCCGCCACATCAGGCAACGGTCCTCTTGCCTTTCAATAGTTCAACCTTCGTTGAAGCCCTCTCTGGCTTCGACGACGCCCGGTCCAGACCTTCTCAGCTGAGTACCGTTCTCCTCATCTGATCCTTCGCTTCTCTTTCTACGGCCGGCCGCTGGTGACGTGATGTCTCTGGTCCGCTGACCGTCTGCTGTTCCCATAAACATTTTGTGAGCCCGTCGCCCCTGCGTGGGTGTTCGGGTGGAACCGTGGAGTGAAAAGCGATGCGGATGTATCTCTTGTTCTTCGCAGTGATCGTGAGCGTCGTCTGGTCGCCGACGGCAAGGGCGCAGAGCACGTCCGCGGCCGTCGACGACAGACGTCGTCCTGGTGAGGTGTCCCCACTCACGCTCCAGGTGGCCCTCGATGAGGCACTGAGTCGCAATCCTCGGCTCATCGTGCTGCGCCGGCAGTACGAAGCGATGCAGTATCGCCCCGAGCAAGCGCTGGCGCTGCCCCCGCCGAGCTTCGAGGCGCAAATCTGGCAACGGCCCATCAATACGCTGCACGCGGGCGACACGAATATGTACATGTTCACAGTCGGTCAGTCGCTGCCAGGGTTCGGCAAGCGAGACCTCCGAGCCGTGGTCGAAGAAAAGGATGCTAAGTTGTCGCTTGCCTCGGTTACCGTGGAAGCGCGCGACGTCATCGACCAGGTGAAGCGTGTCTACGCCGAGCTGTTCTTGGCGAGGCGCGACCTGGACATCCACCATGCCAACCTCAACCTCCTCCGACAGGTGGTCGACGTGTCGGAGGCCAAGTACGTCTCCGGTGGACGTTCCCAACACGACAGTCTAAAAGCGGTCGTGGAACTGTCGCGCCTCTATGAGCATTTCGTGTTGCTCGGCGAACAGGAGCGTCTCGCCCAAGCCCGCCTCAACACGTTGCTCGATCGGGCGCCGGACGCGTTGGTCGGTGTGCTTATGGAGCCGAAAGAGGAGGTTCCACTTCCGCCTCTTGCGGACTTGCAACGACTCGCTCTCGACCAGCCCGACTTGCAATTGGCCCGGCTGGCCGTGGAACGAGCCGAAGCGGTGTTAGCCGCGGAGCGCCAGGAGGCCAAGCCGGATTTCTTCGTGAAGGGTGGCTACATGCTGATGCCGAGTCTGCGTGACTCGTGGACAGCGACGGTGGGGATCACCTGGCCGACCGCACCGTGGTCGGGAGGCAAATTCACGGCTCGGGTCAACGAAGCCGAGGCGGCCGTCGCGACCGTCCGAGCACGCTACACCCATACCGAAAGCACGGTTCGCCTCGCCGTCGATACGGCCTACGTCCGAGCGCAGGCGGCGCGTGAGAGGGTCGCACTGCTGCGGACCAGCATCGTTCCACAGACCGACCAAATGCTGGCCGTGTCGCGCGTCGCCTATCAGACGAACCAGGCGGACCTCCTGACGGTGATCGACAACCAGCGGCTGCTCCTCGACGCGGAACGGTCGGTCTATCGCGCGCTCAACGATCTCGAGCAGGCGAGGGCGGATCTTGAACGCGCGGTCGGTGTCGACATCGCATCAATTACCGTTCCCGGTGTCGGGCAGGACGCAGGGGAGGTGACACAGCCATGAGGGCATTCCCCCGGACCATCACGTTCGTTCTCTTGGCCGTCGTGCTCGCCACCGCGGTATACGTGTTCCGTGGTCAGCTGGCTGATGCCCCGATCGTGACCACGGTCCTTGACCGTCTCGGCTGGCGAGCGGGAATGGCGCTCGAGGAGGGGAGCGCCATGAGCGCAGATATGGAGATGATGGCCAGCATGCCGGCGATGTCCGAATCTTCGGTCGGCATGTCACCTCGCGCGGAAATCAATATCGATCCGCGGCGCCAACAGCTTCTTGGCGTTCGGACCGCACCAGCCGAGCGACGGATGCTGACCCAGCCGATTCGTGCCGTGGGCAGCGTGCGCTACGACGAAACGCGGTTGGCTGACGTCAATGTGAAAGTGGACGGGTGGATCGAGGAGCTTCATGTTGACTACACGGGTCAATTCATTGAGCCCGGACAACCGCTCTTTACGCTCTACAGCCCAGAGCTCCTGACGACCCAACAGGAATATCTCCTCGCCCTGGAAACTCGCGACCAGCTCCGTAATTCTCAGATTGCGGAAGCCCGGGACCATGCCGACCGGCTCGTGGAAGCGACTCGGCAGCGACTCGCGCTCTGGGATTTGCCTCCCGACGAGATTGAGGCGCTCAAAGATCGAGGAGAAACGCACCGGACGATGCTCTTCCGGACGCCAGTCGGCGGCTTCATCATCGAGAAACAGGTGGTCCAGGGACAGCATGTGACCGCTGGCATGAGCCTCTACACGGTTGCTGACCTGTCGGTGGTCTGGGTCGAAGCAGACGTCTACGAGCATGAGCTGTCGCTGGTAAGGGAGGGCATGCCAGCGTCGGTCACCGTGGACGCCTACCCCGAGGATGCGTTTCGCGGCCGCATCATCTACATCTACCCGTATGTCGAGGAGCGAACCCGCACCGTGCGCGTGCGCGTTGAGCTCTCCAATCCACGCGGACGGCTCAAGCCTGGGATGTACGCCAACGTCGCGCTGGACGCCACGATCGGCGAGGGCGTCGTCGTGCCCGCGAATGCGCTCCTCGATTCCGGCACGGAGCAGTATGTCTTCCTCTCGCATGGCGATGGCTATTTCGAACCACGGTCCGTCGTTGTAGGCCCACGCCTGGGCGAGGCCGTTCAAATTCTCGAGGGACTCGACGGGACTGAAATGGTCGCCACAAATGCGACCTTCTTTATCGACTCCGAAAGCCAGCTACGGGCGGCCCTCCAAGGGTTCGACCCCGTGCCAGTCGCTACAGGGGGCGGCACCATGCGTGAGCGGCTCGATATTCAATTCCGCAGCCAACCCGATCCACCGCAAAGTGGTGCCAACGTATTTGAGGTCACGGTCGCCGCCGCTGATGGCGAACCGGTGATTGACGCTGACGTGTCTGTCATCTTCTACATGGCGCCGATGCCAACGATGAGCATGCCCGCGATGCAAACCGACGCGGCGCTCTCCCATCAGGGCGGTGGCGTCTACGGTGGCAACGGCGAGGTCATGATGGCTGGACGTTGGGCTGTGACTGTCGTGGTGAGTCGAGAAGGCCAGCCGCTTGATAGTCGAGTGCTGACCCTCGTGGCTCGCTGACGGGGAGGCCGACCATGATCGAACGAATCATCGACTGGTGCGCGTCGAACCGCTTTCTCGTGTTTACCGGCACGGCCGTCTTAACCCTCTGGGGTATCTGGACGATGACCGCCACGCCCGTGGACGCCGTGCCGGACATCTCTGACGTCCAGGTCATTGTCGCCACCGAGTGGTCGGGGCGCAGCCCGGACCTGATTGAGGATCAGATTACCTATCCACTCGTCGCCGCCCTCATCTCAACGCCGCGCGTGCGAACGGTGCGCGGCTTCACGGACTTCGGTATCTCCTATGTCTACGTGATTTTTGAGGACGGCACCGACATGTATTGGGCCCGCAGTCGGGTCGTTGAGTATCTGCAGGGTATCCGCGGCCTGCTTCCGGAGGGGGTGAACCCCGTGATTGGGCCGGACGCGACCGGAGTGGGCTGGGTGTTCGAGTACGCGTTGGTCGACGAAACGGGCCAGCACGACCTGGCTGAGCTCCGAGGCTTTCAGGACTGGCACCTCAGATATTGGTTGGCCAGTGTGCCGGGTGTCGCAGAAGTCGCGAGTATCGGCGGGTTCGTCAAGCAGTATCAGGTCAACCTCGACCCGAACAAGCTGGCTGCGTACGACCTGGCTGTGGGCGACGTGATTCGGGCGATCAAAGCGAGTAACAACGAGGTCGAGGGCCGACTTCTGGAGTTCGCCGGCCGTGAGTACATGGTGCGCGGCCGCGGATACCTGACGTCGTCTGCAGACATCGAAGGGATTGCCCTCGGGAGTGACGCCCGGGGCACGCCCATCCGCGTCGTGGATGTCGCCGACGTGCGTCTCGGTCCTGACATCCGGCGGGGTGTGGCAGAGCTCGACGGCCGTGGTGAAGTGGTCGGCGGCATCATCATCATGCGCTACGGCGAGAATGCGCGGGCTGTTATCGACCGCGTCAAGGCGAAGTTGCTGGAGGTTGAACGCTCACTGCCTCCAGGCGTGACCGTCATCCCGACCTATGACCGCTCGTTGCTCATCGATGAGTCGATTGGCACGCTGCGCCGGACGCTCATCGAAGAGGCGCTCGTCGTCTCGTTGATGATCATCGTGTTCCTCTTCCATTTTCGGTCAGCCCTCATTCCTATTCTGGCCCTGCCCATCGCCGTCGTGGCGTCGTTCATCCCGATGTACTTCCTCGGCGTGACGTCCAACATCATGTCCCTTGGAGGGATCGCGCTCGCCATCGGCGTGCTGGTCGATGCCTCGATCGTGATGGTTGAGAATGCCTACCGCCACGTCTCTGAGGCGGACGTACCGTATGAACAGCAGCCTCAGGTCATCCTTAACTGCCGCGAAACAGGTCGGCCGCCCCATCTTCTTCTCGCTGGCCATCATCATCGTCTCGTTCGTTCCAGTCTTCCTCCTCGAGGCGCAAGAGGGTCGGATGTTTCGACCATTGGCGTTCACGAAGACATTCGTAATGGTGTTCGCCTCACTCCTATCGATCACCCTCGTGCCCGTGCTGATGACCGTCTTCATCCGCGGGCGACGGCTGAGACCAGAGAAGGCCAACCCCGTGTCCCGGTTCTTTGCGTGGCTCTACGCCCCGATCCTCAGGCTGGCGCTCCGGTGGCGGAGGCTGGCGCTTGTGGCCAACTTTGCCATCGTCCCGTTGACGGTGCCGCTGCTGTTTGGCATCGGCAGCGAGTTCATGCCCCCGCTCTACGAGGGCTCGATGCTCTACATGCCTACCGCGCCACCAGGTCTGTCGGTAGGGGAGGCGACTCGTCTCCTGCAGGTGCAGGACAAGCTGCTCCGTCAATTTCCTGAGGTCGAGCGGGTCTTCGGCACAGTCGGGCGGGCCACCACGTCGACCGACAATTCGCCCATGGGGATGGTCAACACCACGGTCACGTTAAAGCCCAAGGACGAGTGGCGGCCTGGATTGACGACCGAGCAACTCCAAACTGAAATGGATGAGGCGCTCCAGTTTCCTGGCTTTCCGAACATCTGGACGCAGCCGATCCGCAACCGCCTCGACATGCTGCTCACGGGGATTAAGACACCGGTCGGCATCAAGATTTTCGGCCCTGACCTGGCCGTCATCCAGCGCCTTGGGGAGGAAATCGAGCGCATTCTCCAGGGGCTTGCCGGAACCCGCAGTGTCTATGCCGAACGAGTGAACCAAGGGTATTTCACAGACATCATCCCTGACCGCTCGGCGATCGCGCGCCACGGTTTGACCGTCGAGCAGGTGCAGGACGTCATCCAGTCAGCATTAGGTGGTCAAAACATCACCCGAACGATCGAAGGACGTGAGCGCTATCCGGTGAACGTCCGCTATGCGCGGGCGTTCCGGGAAGACCTGCCGGCCATCGAACGAGTGCTGGTCCGCACTCCGAAAGGCGCCCAAGTTCCCCTGGGACAACTGGCCGATCTTCAACTGACGCCCGGCCCGGCGATGATCCGCGACGAGGATGGGCAGCTGGCCGGCTACGTCTACGTCGACACCGCAACCGACGACATCGGAGGTTATGTCACCGAGGCACGGCGGGCCATTGAGGACCAGCTCGAGCTGCCGGTCGGATACACGTTGGCGTGGACGGGACAGTACGAGTTTCAGGTGCGGGCACGCGAGCGCCTGCAGGTGTTGCTGCCAATCGTGTTTTTCCTCATCTTCATGCTGCTCTACATGACCTTCCACTCGGTCTCAGAAGCCGTCACCGTCATGTTGTCCGTGGTCTACGCGATGACCGGCGGAGTCATGCTGCAGTGGTGGCTCGGCTACAACTTCTCGGTCGCGGTCTGGGTCGGCTACATCGCCTTGTACGGTGTGGCCGTGCAAACGGGTGTCGTCATGGTGGTCTATCTCCACGAGGCGCTCGACCGGCGCCTTCGCCAGGGCGGACCCATCACCGACGATGACATCTTCCAGGCGACGATGGCAGGCTCCGTCTTGCGCTTGCGGCCAAAACTGATGACCGTGGGCGTCACGATCGCGGCGCTCGTGCCCATCATGTGGAGTACCGGCGTCGGTGCTGACGTGATGAAACCGATCGCGACACCCATCATCGGCGGGATGCTCACGTCGACCATCCACGTCCTTGTCGTCACGCCGGTCATCTTCTACAACATGAAGCGGCGAGCCCTGAGGAAGGGCCGGCTGCGCCCGTCAGACATGACGACCTGAGCATGCCAGTGTCTCAGAAACCTGGTGAACGCCGTCACGTCACCCTTCCGGCCCCGTCAACACTGTGTCGAAGGGCCATTTCAGCTTCTCGGCCGGGCATCGAAAGAATCCAGGGTTTCTGAGAGCGCGCCGGCCGGTTGCGTGTTTAGTCAACGAGCTTCCAGAAGCTTTGTTTTCGGCCATGCGCTTCCCGCAAGTGCTCCAGATACGCTCGGTGGTCGGGGATGTCTCGGTAGTCGCTCACGCGGCCATCCAGCGCCCCAAGGCGATCGAGGTATCGCTTGGCATAGCGATAGGTTTTGGTTCGCCCCGCCGCGAGGATTTGATCGGTCAATGCCCGCAGGCAGAGCACGGCGCCCAGGGCACAATCAGCCGCCTCGAACTGTTTCGCCAGATCGATGAGATGGGTGTAGTACGCGTCGATGAGCCTGTCGCGCAGCCTCCACATCAGGGCTTCGGCGCTCGCCGACTCGCCGAGGCTCAGCAGTAGGCTGGCCCCCATGACGACGTCGTCACTGTGGGACGCCTTCTCGACGGCGTGTCGGCGTGCCTCATCGCGTTCAGACGGCGGAAGCAACGTGATGTACTCACGAAAAGCCTCAGCGGAGAGTGTGTCCTCCCAAAGCTGGCGCCGCACATCGAGAAGGCGGGAGCGGTCACCAAGCTTCTCGTACGCTTCCGCGAGCAGGTCGAGTCCGTCGACGTCACGGCCGCTCCCTGCGGCACCGGTGAGCCACGGCACGGCCTTGGCGACGGGCCCGAAGCGAACATACTGTTTTGCGATCTCGAGAGCCTGGAGAGCATTGGGCTGCGGCGAGTACAGTCGAACCGATCGCTCGTAGAGTTCCGCATCACCAGCTGCCCGTGCCACCTGTCCCATCGCGGCGGCAGGTGCGAGCGAGCGATAGAGTTCTCCAGTCGTTCGCTTGGTTTCCGTCCGGAACTCTTGTTCGTAGATATTCGCCAACCGTCGTAGCTCAAGCTCCGAGAGCAGCGTACCCGCGTCGTCCAGTAACGCATCTCGAACGCCGTAGCCATTGTCCGCGTGTAGGTCGTGGAGACGGTCCACCCAGGTCGGGGAAGCCCCGAGTTTCGCGGCAGCCCGCAGCCAGAGGCCGCAGCCCCGACGATAGGCGTCTCCGATTGACCCGTTCGAGTCATCGGCGCGGTCGATAATCCGGCGATCCGATCGGATAAAGGCGTCAGCGAGCTTCAAGGTCGCTTCCGGATTTGCCGCGAGTAACTCTTCCTCCAGCTCATCGAGCCAGGTGTCCAACTGACGGGCAAACGCGGTGCTCTCGCCGTAAGAGATGAAGTGTCTGCCCCGCTTCCAGCGTTCAAGTCGCTGCCCCAGCGCGTCAGCGTGAGCCGTGGGATCTCCGCGAAGAGCGAGAGCTTCCGCGCGGTCCCGGATTCCGTTGTCTTCGTCAGCCAGCTGCGTGATGAGGGACGCGAGTTGATCTCGGTCGACCTCCTCGAGCTTGGCGCGGAGTTCGGCTGCGGTCATCCTCTTCGCTATCACGGTGGTAGTCAGCTCCCTTGACGTCTGGTCCTACCGCTTTTACACTGCGATGAGAAGCGGGACGCCAACCTGAGCCAACAGGCCGACGCCCCTAAGCACGTCAACCAGTCTGAGTGGCTGACGGCCTGCCGGATTATCTCCTAATCACAGCAGACCGCTGGCCTTCGGTACCGCAGGGTGCCAGGAGGGTGTGTGATGGCGGCAGGACGAACGCGGCGGGCAGCGATCTACGCTCGTGTCTCGACGCTCGATCAAACCACCGAGAACCAGCTCACAGAACTTCGGGACTACATCGATACTCGAGGCTGGACCGCTCGCGAGTACGTCGATGAGGGTGTGAGTGGCTCAATCGAGAGCCGCCCTGCGCTCGACCAACTGTTGCGAGATGCGCGACGTAGGCGTTTCGATGCGCTCGTCTGTTGGCGACTCGATCGCCTCGGGCGAAGCGTCAAGCACTTGATCCTGTTCCTCGAGGAACTGAGTGCCTTGGGCGTGGCTTTCATCTCGCTGGCTGAAGACATCGATGCCACCACGCCGGCCGGCCGGCTCCAGATGCATATCCTCGGCGCCATCGCGGAGTTCGAGCGGGCCCGGATCGGGGAGCGCGTGCGGCTCGGTCTGGAACGGGTGAGGGCGCAAGGGCAGACGCTTGGACGTCCAAGGCTCGAGCTCAACGCCGCACAGCTCGCGACGGTGAAAGAACTGGGCATCGATCGGGCCGCCGCGAGAATGGGGATCTCGCGCTCGACCCTTTACCGCCGGCTGTCGCAGAGGCTGCCCTAATTAGGAGTCGTGCTGCGCCGCGGATCTCCACTAATTGGCACAGTAGGGCCAGGCGAGAGGTTCGGACTCCGGCGATGCAGGCCGGACTCGCCACGGGCGCCTCACGTTCCGTGAGGTATTCGTGTGTCAGCTGCCATCCCTATCAGTATTCGTCAGCATCGGCGCAACCACGTGCGCAGTGCCGAGTCGGTTGCCGGCCCCCGCGACCGGGGACGAGCTCCTGGCCGCCTGAGTAACAGTTGATGGCGGAAGCACCGAATTCTTTGCGGACGGGTCCACCACTACTACCGAGTTACTTAACAGAATGCCTAGGAGAGCTGAGATACCCCACATACCAACCTACATCGGATCCAGCTGTTTCTGGTCCTCAACTGCAATCTCCGACTGCGAACATCTGCGAACAGCGTGTTTCCGACGCGCGGCAGCAATCCGGGGCCTGTCGGCGCCGTCGCAACCGTACGAGGAGCAAGCACGAGCGGACCGGATAGGGTCACGCTGACCCCCGACAGCACGGCGCCTGTCGCGTCGACCACCGTTCCTCGAATGTTCCCGAATTCCGTTTGAGCGGCCCCCACCGCAGGTGAGGTGACCACTAATAGCCCAGCGGCAAGCCCTCGCCAGAGTGTCTGCTTCCTCATGATGTGCCCATCGAATGATGTCCCCATCGCCCGTTCGTCCGACCGCACGGTTTCACTTTCCACTACCGGGAATGAGACCAGTTGTTACAGGGGCACCAATCCTCGGCGGGATCGTATGGGCCGACTGCCCCGACAAGGAGAAACCGGCCGGTTCGCGCAGCCACGTGCAGCTCCCTCCGCGTAGTGCGAGGTGTGGCTGCTCCTCAGCCTCTGCTCAAGGTACCAAGGTGGCTGACAAGCGTCAGCCTACCTCCGGTCCAGGATTGTGTTCCACTCGTCCACCTGCTCCTTCTGTGCCGCAAGGAGTGAGGAGGGGTCGCCCTCGATAACAATTGTCGTCATCACGTCATCCTGTGCGATGGCATCAACGACGTCTCGCCCTGAGGAGACCTTGCCGAAAATAGAATGGATGTCGTCCAGGTGGGGGGTAGGCCCATGAGTGATAAAGAACTGGCTACCGTTGGTGCTCGGCCCGGAGTTCGCCATCGACAACGTGCCAGCTGAGTCGTGCCGAAGGGAAGGACTGAACTCGTCAGCGAAGCGGTAACCTGGCCCTCCGCTTCCGGTGCCGGTTGGGTCGCCTCCCTGAATCATGAAATTCGCAAGGACCCGGTGAAACTTCAGTCCGTCGTAGTAACCTCGCTGCGCTAGGTTGACGAAGTTCGCTACCGTCAAAGGGGCCTCCGCAGGAAAGAGAGTCACGTGGATGTCACCCTTCGTCGTCGTGATGACGGCGGTCAATTCGTTCGCCTGGATCGCTTCGATCGGCGTGCCTGTCAGACCTCCACTGAACGCCGTGAAAACCGCAGCCAGTGCCAATAATCTCGTAGCCTGCATGTGATTCCCTCTCTTTCCATACTTACCCTTTGCCACAGAAACGACCTGCGTCGGCGACTTGGGATCGTCATCGTCGGCAGGTAGATTGAACTCCAACCGGCCTTGAATGGCTAGTTGAAACCAAACCGTCCAGACTCCCCTCACAGTAACCCAGCCCCTGAACGTGCACTCCGCGTGCTATTGGGGGCGACTCCACGTCACGGGTGGAGCCACGCTAAAGAACCAGCTAGAATCTCTGTACGTTCGTCACCTACCTCGGAGGGTATCAACTGCGTAGCGCCGCCACCCTGTTGGTGATATAAGGGCGGCACGGACGGCCACGCCGTATAGAGGCGCCGTCCGACGGCACTGAGGAGTGCGCATCATGTCGAAGGGAACTCGTGTCGGCGTCGGCAGATCGCGTTGGCTGGGAGCGTATTTCGTAGCGGCGGCAGTCCCGCTGGCGGTCGCCGTACCGATCGTGCTGGGTGCCTCGACCGGCGCACCGGGTGTCGTCGTCGCGGCGGCGCAGCCCCCGTCGGCGGACGGAGCCTTCACTACGGATCAAGCGGCCAGCGGCTGGTCGGTCTACGGCGTGCAGTGCCAAGAGTGTCACGGACCGGCCCTGGAGGGGATGGAGGCCCCGCCCCTCTCAGGCGTGGATTTTCTGAACAGTTGGGCGGGACAGACGACCGATGAGCTGTTCGCCTACCTGCGCGACGAGATGCCTCCAGGGCAGGCCGGCTCGCTCAGCGATTCGTCCTACGTGGATCTGGTGGCCTACCTGCTGGAGTCGAACGGCGCCGTGCCTGGTGAGCGCACCCTGACCGCCGCTGCGGGGGTGACGATCGGCGACGCGGCGGACATCTCCGAGGCGCGCCGCGCGGCGCAAGCGGGCGAGCGGCTGCGGCGGCGATCGTCGCGGTTCGTCAACCAGGAGGTGCCGCACGAGTTGATCCCGGTGACCGACGCAATGCTCGCGGACCCGCCGCCGGGGGACTGGCTGAGCTGGCGGCGAACGCGCAACAGCCACGGCTACAGCCCGCTCGATCAAGTGACGCGCGACAACGTCGCCGATCTGAAGCTCGCATGGTCGATCTCGATCCGGCCGGGCAACCACCAGACGACGCCACTGGTGCATGACGGCGTGATGTTCCTCGCCAATCCGGGGAACGTGGTGCAGGCGATCGACGCGGCGACCGGCGACGTGATCTGGGTGTACCGCGCGCGGCTGCCGGAGGACGCTCGGGCCGGCGCCACCCGCACGCTGGCACTCTACGGCGACAAGCTGTTCCTCGCAACGGCCGACGCCGCGGTCGTCGCCCTCGACGCGCGCACGGGCGCGGAAGTGTGGCGAACGGTCAAGACCGACTACACGCAGGGCTTCCGGCAGAACGCCGGCCCGATCATCGCCAACGGGGTCGTCATCACCGGCACCAACGGCTGTGAGCGATACACGGAGCAGAGCTGTTTCGTCACCGGCCACGATCCGGACACCGGCAAGGAGCTCTGGCGGACGTCCACGATCGCGCTGCCGGGCGATCCGAACGACGCGTCATGGGGTGATACGCCACCGTATCTGCGCGCGGGCGGCGACACCTGGATCCCGGGCAGCTACGACCCGGACCTCGGTCTTTTCTACATCGGCACGGCGCAGGCGAAGCCGTGGGTGGCGGCGAGCCGCGGCATGACGACCCGACAGGACGCGCTGTACACCAACTCGACGCTGGCGCTGAACCCGACCACCGGACGGGTTCAGTGGTACTTCCAGCATGCGCCGGGCGAGACGCTCGACCTCGACATCGTGTATGAGCGCGTGCTGGTCGATGCCGACGACGAAAAGTGGCTCTTCACGATAGGCAAGGACGGCATCCTCTGGAAGCTCGACCGGCAGACCGGCGCCTTCGTCGCCCTGCGCGAGACGGTCCACCAGGACATCTTCGGGTCGATCGACCGGACCACCGGCGAGCTGACCTACAGAGAGGACCTGCAGGCCATCCCTATCGGCGAGCGGGTGTTCGCCTGCCCCAGCTTGCTGGGTGGTCACAACTGGCAGGCATCGGCATACCATCCGGGCGCCGGCGCCCTCGTCATCCCGCTCCACCAGGCGTGCATGCACCTCACCGGGCGCGAGGTGGAGTTCACGGAGGGGGGCGGCGGGACGGCCGGCCGCTACGAGCTGCTGGAGATGCCGGGCAGCGACGGCAACGTCGGGAAGCTGGCTGCCTACGACGTGCGGACCATGGAGGAGCTCTGGAGCCACGAGCAGCGAACGCCGTTCCTGACGTCCGCGCTGACGACGGCAGGCGGATTGGTCTTTGCCGGTGACGGCGCCCGCTACTACCGGGCGTTCGATATCGAAACGGGCGAGGTGCTCTGGGAGACGCGTCTCGCCGCGTCGGCGCACGGGTACCCAATTACCTATGAGGCCGGCGGACGGCAATTCATAGCCGTCCCGGCTGCACTGGGAGGCGTCTTCCGAAGTCTCACGGCGAAGCTCAGCCCGGAGATCTACCAGCCCGAAGGGGGAAACGCGCTCTTCGTCTTCGCTCTTCCGGAGTGAAAGTCAGGCCGAACTCGGCGACACCCGGAGAACACAAGCCATCGCCGAGCGACCATTAATCTCCTGGCTGTCACGAGGCTGGCCAAGACCACGAAGCACTGCCAAGACGCATGGCCTTTGACCAGGCTGTGCCTAAATTGCTATCTCTCATTCTCCCGCGCTGGTGAAGCCTCGCAGGAGCGTTCGTACGCCTGCGAGCCGCTGAGCTCGATCAAAAGTTTTAATCCGGGAGGCACTTGCAAAACTCCTGGCCGACAGTGGAACAAGCGTCAGGGTTTGGGTGCAAACTGGTCACTCGGGCCCAGGGCACCGGGATCGAGGCACCGATTCATGAGGAGACGCAGGCCCGCCCGGGCATTGGGCGAGGGTCTGGCAAGAGCTGCCGCCTTCTGCGCGTAGGCAGCTGGGTGGATCGAGGTCATCACGTCACCGATGGCTACGTGACGAGGCGCATGAGTTGGTCAGCGGTGAGTGCGAGCACGCCGAACATGCAGTGGCACATCACCTTCGCCGGGCCGCGGACCCGGACATGGCGACCGCCGAATTCGTCCTTGAGGCGGCCATTGACCCGCTCAACGGCCGTGCGTTCGTTGTAGCGAACGTCCTCCGGAAGCTGGAAGCCAAGCACCTGTCGGCGCCGAGCTTCCGCTTGGCGTTCTTCCTTCAGCGCCGTGTTGCGGCGCGTGTTGATGTCGATCAGCGGAACGTGGTTCAGCGAACGGCTGTGTGCCCGAATCTCCTGCGCATCGTAGGCGGCGTCCATCACGTCGTACAGATTGGTGCTCCGCTCGGCGGACAGGGTTGCGAGCGGAATAGCGGCCTGGCTGTCATGAAGGGAGGCAGTGGTCAGTAGGCAGCTGATGGGGATCTGGCCATCGGCCACATCGATATGCAGCTTGTAGCCGACCCAGGTTTCCTTGTAGCCCTTGCTGTTCTTTTTCGTCCCGACATCGCAGGCCGTCGGGAGATCAGCGAGCATCTCCGGCTTGGTCATGGTGCCCTGCCGCTGCAGACGCGTGGGCTCGTGAGGGCGCTCCTCTCCCTTCTTCGGTCGTCCCCGCTTCCGCTGCGAGGGCGCGGGCGGCTTGTCCTTCGTGGCGGGCTTCTCGCGTGCCGCAATCGCGGTGGAGTCTCGCGAGAGATGACCGACCAATCGGTCGTGATGCGTCTTCTGGATGACCGTCTCGTGCACGCGCAGAGGCAACTGCGTGGTCGCAAACTCGTCGAAGGCGTGTGAGAACAAGGATTCGCTCGGGACCTGGCGCCTAGTCTCCCAGCCGCAGATCCGGCGCAAGGGTCGATCGGTGGCCAGCCGATCGAGCAGCCTGCGTGTCGTCGGCAGGTCGTAGACGGCCTTGGCGACAAACGCGCGGGCTACGGCCGCGCGATCCTTGCGAGGTCGGCCGGGCATGCGGACGCGTCGGGGAATGTGGTCCTCGACCCGGATGACCTCCAAGGTCTGCACGAACTGCTGCTGTTTCTCCGTGAGTGGTCCCAGCTCTTCCTCCAGCCATGGAAAGAGTGCGGTCTGAATGGACAGCCAGTGTGGTGCGAAGCACTCTCGGAGACGGCTCATTTTCTTCTTGACTCCTGGGGCCAGGTCTAGCAGTATAACAACTGCTAGACCGAATGGCACGACATGCCCACCCGTGACCCAACAACCGACACGCAGCGCTACGACGCGCTCAAGCGCACCGTCGCTGAGGTGGGATTGCTTCGACGTGGCAGCCTCGTGCAACGTTTCATGCCGTGCGGCAAGCCGAACTGCCGCTGCCAAGCGACGCCTGTTTGGCGTCAAGTACTTCTGCCGCTCAACGTCAACTATTCTTGCCGGTTCGGACGGCTGCTCGTTCGACGACGCACCGTTCGCTGGGCGTTGCTGTGGGTTCTGAAGACGTAGAAGACCAAACGGCGTGAACGTCCGCTTGGGGACGTTCACGGAGTGCGGTAGCCGAGCGCGCGGCTTCCGAAAGGGAGGGGCTGGTGGTTGCTACGCGAGGAGCTGTGGGTCCGTCGAGTACGGCTGGAGGGGTCGTCGGCGGCGCCCGTGCCTGCCAGCATCACACTCGCCGCCGGCATGGCGGTCATGACCGGGTATGAGATGATCTGCCCAAGAGCCCGCGAGAAGATGTGCGCCGTGAACGTCTCGGTCGAAGCCGTGATCGCTTCCGGACCGGAGACGCTCAGGAACTCGCAGGTCGGCGACGCCGCGGCAACAGCGGCCCCGGCGGCCGGCCGCGAGGCACGGGCGGTGGCGATGGCGGCGACGTTGGGCGCGACGGATCCGTTCGAAAGCTCGGCACGTCGAACTCGAGCACCACGGCGTGGTGCACCAGGCGGTCGATCGCCGCGGCCGTGGCCATCTGGTCGCGGAAGATCCGGTCCCACTGGCTGAAGACCAGATTGCTGGTCACCATCACCGAGCGGCGCTCGTAGCGCTCGGCGAGCAGCGTGAACAGTACCTCGGCTTCGTCGGGGCTCTGCTGCACGTAGCCCAGATCGTCGAGCAGGATCACCTCGAAGAGGTCGAGCTTGCGGAGGGCGCGGGGCAGGTCGAGATCACGTTTCGCGCCGAGCAGTTCCTGGACCAGGGCGTAGGCCGGGGCGCACAGCACGCTGTGGCCGGCCTCGACCAGCGCGTGCCCGACGGCGCTCAGCGCATGGCTCTTGCCGACGCCCGGCAGGCCGAACGCCAGCACGTTGGTCGCCGTCTCGAGGAACGCCCCGATGGCCAGCGTCTCCAGCTGCTGCACCACCGGTGCCGGCAACCTTCCGGTGTCGAGCGTCGCGAACGTCTTGCCGGGCGGCAGACGCGAGGCTCGTCGCAGCCGGGCAATCCGCCGCTGGCGTCGCGCCTCGGCTTCGGCCTCGAGCACTTCGACCAGCACCGGCAGCGCGTCGTGGTGGCCCGCCTGCGTTAGGCGCGGCACCAGCTCCTCGGCCGCCGTCGTCAGGCCGAACTGTTTCAGCAACGTCGTCGACGCCGTGCTCGCCGGCGTCATCGGCGCAGGCCTCCGGTCAGCAGCGCGTCGTACCGTGACAGGTCCGGCCGGGGAATGTGCACGACGGGGATGGTCGGAACCGGCGGACGCACCTCGGCCTGGACGCTGGCATAGTCGCACCCAGCGCCGGCGTCGAGCCGAGAGCGAAGCGTCACCTCGACCTGCCGCTCGCTGGTGGTGGCCGCCAGATGCAGCAGCCGCACGTACTCGACGTCGGCCCGCTCGCCATGCGTCCGGCCGAGCGCGTCATACGCCGCCCGGAACGTCAGCGACGGAAACAGCTCTTCCCGGAAGCGATAGCGCGCAAACGCCCCCGGCTTGCGGACCAGGCTGCCGATGATGTGCCGGTAATCGATCCGGTGGTCCGCCGCGCCCCGCAGCCGCGGCATCGTGCACAGCAACTGGCCGCCATAGCGGACCTCGACCGTCGACGGATGCTGGCGCGCTTCCACCGTGTGACCGATCAACCGCGACGGCACCGAGTAGATCCGGCCGCCGACGCGAATCGTGCTCCACTTCCGCACCACGCATTGGAACGTCGTGTACTCCGGGATCCGAGCCGCAGGTAACGGCCGCAGGTACGGACGCTCCTCGGCAAGCCGCGTCGCCGCCGCCGCATTCCGCGCCTCGTCGACGACCGCCCGCACGAACCGCAGATACGCCGACTCGTCGTCGAAGTCCCGGTCGCCCCGCAACAGCAACGCCTGCTCGATGGCCGTCTTCGTCCGAAAGTGCGACTGCTCGGCCACCCCGTTCTCGTGCGGCTTCCCCGGCTGGATCCGCGACGAGCGCAGCCCGTAGTGGTCCAGCACCTGCTGGAACCGCACCGTCAGTTGCCGCCCGCCGCTCCGCTTCAGCTCGTGCGTCGCCGCCGACAGATTGTCGTGACGAAGCCACGCCGGCGCCGCCCCCAGCGTCCACAGCGCGCCCTGCAGGCCGGCCACCAGCGCCTCGAACGTCTCGCTGAACGCCAGCCCCACATACGTCCACTTGCTGTAGCTCAGCACCCACTCGAACAACAGATGCGGGAACGGCACGCCCCGTATCGTCACCCCCAGGTCGCTCGCGTCGGTGAAGTCGAACGCCGCTTCCCGACCCGGGACCGCCACCTGCTCGAAATACACCTCGCGGTCCGGACCATACTGCACCCGCCAGTCGCGGACCCGCCGCTGCAACGTCCGTAGCTGCCCCGCCTGAAAGCGACCCGGATGCCGCCGGCACAGCCACGTGAACAGCGTCAGCACCTGCAGTCGTCCCTCCGTATCCGCCACCAACTGCGGCACGACCTCCGACTCCCACACGCCGGCGAACGGGTCCTCCCGCGTCCGCCACGTCCGAGGCGCCTTCGCCGTCGACGGCAACGCGCCGCTCTGCCAGTGTCGCGCCGTCCGCTCGCTCATCCCGGCCGCCGCCGCGGCCGCCGCTAACGTCTTCCCCGACATCCGTTTCTCGCGCAATCGCCGCACCTGGGCATCCGTGATCAACCCGTCCTCCACAAGGAAAACGGGCAGTCTCACACGACTCTCGGTGGGTCCACGAACCGGCCGATCGCGTCCTCGGCAACCGGCAAGAATAATTGTCGTTGATCAGACGCCCCCGCAGCTACACGGGCCGTACTATCAGTGGACCCGCAAGGTCCGCGGCAAGACCGTCACCGTCCGTCTCACCGAGCAGCAAGCCGAGCGTGTCCGGGACTGGATCGAGAACGGCCGACAGCTAGACCGAATCGTTGTGGAAATGGAGACGTTGTCGCTGCGGATGACTGAGCGCCTGCTTCGTCAGCTCACGCCTGTGTGATGTGGCCCGCACCGTGCGCAAGCCGCCAAAAAACTTCTCTACGCGCAGGGTTTTGCAAGTGCCTCCCGGGATAATCCGGGATGACCCCCGGGATGCGACTCTCGCGGTCGCAACGACTTACGGGGATCGGCCGACACAATTGTGGTGCAAAACTTTTGATCCATGAAATTGCCTTCAAATGGCGTTTTCTGGGGGTTTTGAGACCCTCAAAAAGGGGGGGATTTCTCGGGAGTGTCCCCCGTCGTGGACAGCTCTGCCGCCGCGCCGCGCGCAGCCGGATCATAAGCGGGCGTTATAGAAAACCGCCTCTCCAGGATCTCGACTTCCCCAACCCCCGTCATCAGGGGGCGATCCAGGTGCCGCCGATGCGGCCGTG
This sequence comes from Vicinamibacterales bacterium, assembly GCA_965249105.1. Taxonomy (GTDB): domain Bacteria; phylum Acidobacteriota; class Vicinamibacteria; order Vicinamibacterales; family UBA8438; genus CAUZIB01. Next base: position 5,288,913 of record OZ252219.1, read on the forward strand.
GGGGACCCAGTGGAGGCGCGGGGTGGGGCCGCCGGCGCCGAGGATGATATCGACACTGAAGGGGTTGTGGGGGGAGTCGCCGATCTGGTAGGCGACGGTGTCGTCGCTGATCGGGCCGGTGCTATTGACGCGGCGGCCCCAGCGGGCGTCTTCGGCGTGGAGGCGCTCGGCGACGCGCTGCGTGAAGGCGGTGGCCGAGAGCCCGGAGCGAGGATAGCCGGTCTCGGCGGCGACCTGCTGCACGATGGCGAGGCGGTGGGGCGGATGAGGGACGGCGGGGCCGGGCAGGGTGAGGGGGCCGGGCCCCAGCGGGAGCGGGGTGGCGGCGAGCGGCGGGTGATCGATGACGGCGGGTGTCTGGGCCGGGGCGGGGCGGCAGGTGAGCGTGGTGGTGGCGGCGGCGCGGGATCCGAGCTGATGGCGGACCTGGTGGAGCGTCCAGCGCGGCGGGAGGGCGGCCAGCACCGCGCGGAGGGCCGCGGGGACGGCCTCAAGCACCACGGGATGGAGGACGTGGGCGTCGGGGGTGAAGGGGAGGCGGAGTTCGAGCTCGGCGTCGGCGGTCTCGGCGTCGGCGAGGGCCTGGGCGGCGGCGCCCGCAGCTTCCTCGCGCGAGGGGTAGGTCGTGTGGAGCCGAGCGAACTCCGCCCGGGACGCGACCACGTGGTCGAACGCGTGGGCCAGGGCGTCGGGGTGTTCGCGGACGACGCGAAAGAGATTCACCACCTCGCCGTGGCGGTCGTTGATGACTTCCACGGGTGCGCGGGTGGGCCGGCGGAGAAAGACGCCGCCCATCCCGACGAACGGCTCCGCGTAGCAGCGGTGCGGGAGGACTGCGAGGCGCGCGATGAGGCGGCGGGCCAGCAGGCGCTTGCCGCCCAGCCACGCGGCGAGCGGCTCAGCGGGGGTGCCGTCGGCGTGGGTCGGAGGAGGGGGCATCAGCGCGTCGCGGCCACGGAGGCGTGGGGGCCGGGTCCCGTCGGTCGGGATGCCGATCAGCGTACTCCGGCCGGCGGGGCGCGGTTGGGAAAACCGGGGGGGGGATCTGGCCGCACAATAGGGACCATGCGAAGACACGTGTTGGTCGCGGTGCTGACGGCGGGGCTGCTGAGCGGCTGCGCCGTGCGGACACAGTTTCAGGGCTGCGTCATCCGCTGCCCGGACATGACGAAGGACCCGGATCAGATCGAGGCCGAAGGCGAGCGGGCGGCGCGGATCGCCCGCGTGTCGGTCGCCCAGGCCACACAGTGGGCGCCGCTGGCGCCTGTGGCGGAGGCCCAATGACACGACCACGCGCACGTTTCACGCGGCTCGTGCCGGCGATGGGCCTGTTCGGGGGCCTGTGCCTGCTGGCGGCCTGCCAGCTGCCGACGGCGCCCACTCCCTCGTGCGTGGTGGTGGGGTCCGGCTCGGGCACCCCGACTCCGGTCACGGTCAACATCGAGCATTGCGGTCCCGCGAACATCCTCAATAACCAGCCCGGCCCGGTCACGGCCGGCGGGGGCACCGGCGGCGACGGGGGCACCGGCGGCGAGGGCGGCGAGGGGGCTCCCACGGGTGACGAGGGCGATGGCGGCCCAATGGGCCCCGCGTCCATCACCGAATCCGGCAGGAACGACGACGGCGCGACGATCTACCAGATTGGCCCCGGCCAGACGTTCGTCCGCACCGGCGGCGACGCCGACACGGTCTGGTGCCGGCCGGGATCGGACTGCAACGGCGAAGGCGGCAACCGCACGGCGGTGAATACGGCGAGTCCGCCGGGGGCGTGGATCGCGGATCGCCAGGCCGTCTTCCGCCGGTCAGGCACGGCGGGCACGACGGTCACGTTCACGGTGGACGGCGTGACGCTCACGCACGACTTTTCGACAGGAGGATAGCCATGCCACGACAGACCGACACGTCGTTTGTGAAGCGCACGGACTCGCTGTTGTTCACCCTCGCCAACAAGCGCTACACGGGGCTGGCGGTCCTCATCGTCACGGGTGTCGTCTTCGCCCTGGGCGTCCTGGTCGGCGCCTGGATCGGGTAAGGCGATGAAGAACATTTTCAAATCGCTCGGCAAGGCGCTCGGGGGCGCGGCCCCCACCATTGCGACGGCGCTCGGGGGCGCGGCCGGTGGGCCCGTGGGCGTGGCCATCGCGCGCGCGGCTACCAAGGCCGTGGCAGAGGCCTTGGGCGTCGATCTGGACAGCGACCCGGATCGGTTAGAGCAGGCGCTGGCCTTAGCCACCCCCGAGCAACTGGCCGCGGTGCGCCGCGCTGATCAAGCGTTCGCGGCCACGATGCGCGAACACGACCTCGACGAGCTCCGCATTGCTGCCGAGGACCGGATGTCGGCCCGCCAGCGCCAGGCCCGCACCAGGGACTGGATGCCGGGCGCGATCGCCGCGTGTGTCATGGTGGGCTTCTTCGGCATCCTCCTCGCCATGATTTTTTATCCGGCGATCCCCGACACCGCGCACGATCCGCTGATGATCATGCTGGGCGCGCTGGGCGCGCTCGTGACGCAGGTCGGGGCCTACTACTTTGGCTCGTCGGCCGGGTCCGCCCGGAAGACCGAGCAGGTCGAGCGGTTGGTCCATGGGCGCGCGGCGCCATGACGATCGACCAGATCCTCGACGACCTGATCCGCCGCGAGGGCGGGTACGTCCACGACCCGGTCGACCGGGGCGGGCCGACGAACTACGGCATCACGCAGCGGACGCTCCGGGCGTGGCGCGGCCAGGCGGTGACGGCGGCTGAGGTGCGCCGCCTCACGCGAGACGAGGCGCGGGCGATCTACCAGCGCCGGTATGTCGACGCGCCCGGCTTCGCCACGCTGCCCGACCCGCTGCGCGCCCAGGTGGTGGATGACGGCGTGCTGTCGTCGCCCCGCCAGGCGGTCCGCGATCTGCAGCGAGCCATTGGCGGCGTGCGGGTCGACGGCCGGCTCGGCCCGAAGACGCGCGCGGCGATCCGGCGGCGGGGCGCGCGGGTCGTGCATGCGCGGTTGCTGCAGACGCGCACGGTGCGCCTCGGGCGGGTGGTCCAGAAGGACCTCTCGCAGGCGCGGTTTCTCGCCGGGTGGCTCACGCGGACGACCGCTTTCGCCGAGGCGTTGGCATGAGCGCGGCGGAGCTGGCGCAGATGGTGACCGGGGTGGTGCTGGCGGGGGTGGTGACGGCGGTCACCTGGCTGGTGCGGGGGGTGATTACGCACGGCAAGCAGCTGGCCGCGCTCGAAACCGCGCTGGCGACCCTGCCGGACAAGGACGGACTGCACCAGCTGGCGGTGGCGACGGCGGAGCTCAAGGGCGAGATCAAAGCGATGAACGAGCGGACGCAGGCGATCATCCGGATCTTGGACCGCCACGAGCGCTATCAGGAACGGGACCGCCGTGACGGCTAACGGCTATCGGGCCTTCGTGGAAGAAGAGCGGCGCTTGGCCGTGTTGCGCGTAACGGCCGAGGGGTCGGGCGTGGCGAACGACGGGCTGCTCAAATCGGTCCTCAACCGCCACTGGGGCCTGCGGACGTCGAGTGACCAGCTGGCGGCGACCGTGGCGTGGCTGGCGGAGCACGGGCTCGTCGTGACGCGGCGGCTGGAGGACGTCGGCCTGACGCGGGTGCAAGTGACCCCCCGCGGGCGGGACGTGGCCGAGGGCCGGACGTCGCATCCGGGGGTGACGCGGCGCGACGCCCAGGTGGACTGATGGCGCGGCCGGGGAAGCGGTCGAGCGTGGACCTGTTGGGGCTGGCGCCGGTGCTCGACGATCTGGTCACCGAGGGTGCGACGGTCGACCAGATGACCGACGCGCTCAATCAGGCGCTGGCGCGGGCGGGCCACGACGCGCGGGTGTCGCGCACGGCGGTGGGCCGCGCGGCGCAGCGGCGGGAGGCCGCGCTGGCGGTGAAGCGGCGGGCCGATCGGGTGCTCGCCGTGCTGCGCCAGGCGGGCCCGGCGGTCGCCGGGGGCGAGGGCCGGCTCGAGCTCGTGCGGGCGCTGCTGGTCGAGAGCGCGACGGCGTTGGCCGCCGACCCGGACACGCCGCCGGATCCGATGGCGCTCAGGGCGCTCGCGACGGCCATGCTCACCGTGGAGAAGACCGGGCACCTCACCGACCAGCGGGACGCGGCGGCCGCGGCGCGCGCCCGGGCCCAGGCCGCCTCCCGTGGGGAACGCGCGGCCCGCGGCCAGGGCCTGAGCCCCGCGGCGGCGGCCGCGATCCGGGCGGCGATCGAGCAGGAAGAGACCCCCGCGTGACGCGGACGTTGCTGCCGTATCAGACGCGCTGGGTGCAGGACCCGGCGCCGCTCGCCGTGATTGAGAAATCCCGCCGGATCGGCCTCTCGTGGGCCGAGGCGTACGCGGCCGTGCTGCACGCGGCCGAAGGCCGCGGCGACGTCTACTACCAGTCGTACGCGAAGGACATGACGCGGACGTTCATGGACGACTGCGCGGACTGGGCGGGGCGGCTCGAGCCGGCCGCCGCCGCGGTCGACGAGACGCTAATTGACCTGGGCGACGCCGACGCTATCCAGGCGTTCCAGCTCCGCCTGGCGACGGGCCGGCGGGTGGTCGCGATGACCTCGGCACCGCGGGCGTTCCGCTCGAAGGGCCGGAACGGCGATCTGGCCATCATCGACGAGGCGGCGTGGGTGGACGATCTGGAGGCGGTCCTGAAGGCGGCGCTGGCCTTCCGCGTCTGGGGCGGGCGGGTGCACGTCATCTCGACGCACCACGGCGACGCCTCGCCATTCGCGGCGCTGGTCCGCGACGTGCGCGAGGGCCGCGTGCCGGGGGCGCTCCACACCGTGACGCTCACCGACGCCCTCGCCGACGGGCTCTACCGGCGCATCTGCCAGGCGACGGGCCAGGCCTGGTCCCCCGCGGCGGAAGCGGCGTGGGAGGCCGAACTCCGGTCGCAGTATGGGGCGGCTGCGGCCGAGGAGCTGGACTGCGTCCCGGCCGCCGGCGGCGGGGCGTGGCTCGCCTGGCAGCTGCTCCGTGCCGCCGAGCACGCCGAGGCGGGGGATCCGGCGCGCGCCGGCGGGGGCCCGGTCTTTCTCGGGGTGGACATCGCGCGCCGGCGGGACCTGTGGGTGGCCGTGGCCGTCGAGCGCGTGGGGGATGTCTGCTGGGTGCGGGAGCTCCGGGCTCACCAGGGGATCTCGTTCGCCGCGCAGGCCGACATCATCGCCGATCTGAGTGACCGCTACCGCCCGGTGCGGATCGCGGTCGACCAGACCGGGATGGGGGAAGCCGTGGTCGAGGCCTGGCAAGGGCGGTTCGGGCGCACGCGCGTCGAAGGGGTGCTGCTGACCGGCCCGCGGCGATTGGATCTCGCCACGACGCTGCGCGAGGCGCTCGAGGACCGGCGGCTGCGGCTCCCGGCCGACGAGGCGCTGCGGCGGGATCTGCACGCCGTCCGCGCGGACACCGGGCCGACCGGCGCCCCGCGGCTGGTGGCCGAGCGGCGCGGCACGGACGGGCACGCTGACCGGTTCTGGGCGGTGGCCCTCGCGATGGCGGCGGCCACGACGGCCCCCGCCTGCTACCGGCTCCACCGGATCGACAACCACCGCGACCGCTCCCAGGACGCCGGCTGGCGGGACCGCCGGCGGCCCAGCCCGGTGGCCGTGGGCACCGGCTTCCGAATGCGCTGGCAGCGAGGGATCCTCTGATGGGGGTCCAGCCCGACGCGGGGTGCCCGCCCCGGCGGCGCCGTCGTCCGAAGAAGGGGTGCGCCTGATGCCGCCCCGGATCCTGGGTCCCGACGGCCAGCCGGTCGCGGTGCCCGCGCGGGATCTCGCCCGCCGCCTGGCGCCGCCCGCCCCGCGGGGGCTCCGGCGCACCCAGCAGTGGCAGGCGGTCGCGCCGCACCTCACGCCGTGGCGGCTCCGCCAGATCGAGGCCGCCGTGGCCCAGGGGACCTGGTGCCCGGAGTTTTTCGAGCTGGCCGAGGAGCTCGAGGAGCGGGACCTGCACTACCGGGGCGTCTTGCAACAGCGGCGGCTGCGGTCCGCGGGCGCGCCCCTCGACGTGGTCCCCGCCTCCGACGCGCGGGCCGACGTCGCCCTGGCCGCCGAGATCCGCGAGCAGGTCGTCGAGGGGCCGGGGTTCCATGACGTGGTCCTGGATCTGCTGGATGCGCTGGGGAAGGGGATCGCCTGCGTGGAGGTGGTGTGGGCGCTGCGCGGCGGCCGGTGGCGGCCCGCGCGCTATCCCCGCGACGTGGCCATCGAGAGTACGGCGGCCAAGGCGCTTGACGTGGCCGGGGGAGCCGAGTTCGGCAGCGGCGATGTCGCGCTCATCGGCGCCGACGGCCGGCTCATTGGGCCGCTCAGCAACACGATCCTCAGTGACCTCAGTGGCGCGAATCTGACGAATCTGAACGGCAGCCGGATCACCACCGGCACCGTCGCCGCCGCGCGGATGGCGAACCTGTCCGCCTCCAAGATCACCAGTGGGACGCTCGCCCGCGCACGGCTGGCGTTCGGCACCTTCAGTGTGACGGGTAATACCTCCACGGTCGCCACCCTGAACGAGTACGCGTTCTTTCCGAATATTCGCGGGTGCACCGCCTCGTTTGTGACCCTCAAAGGCCGAAACGCCATGAATCCAACGGAAGATCATCGAACGGGGGCGCTGTACATCCAGCTTGATGGGGCGTGTCAAGGCGGGACCACGTGGGCCGTGAAAGGCCCGTATCTCTCAGCCTCGGATCACCCCTCGGTGTGGGTCGTCGTCGACACAATGGGTGCCCTCGTCGCCCTGTGGGAGAGCGAAGATCCCATCAGTGACGGCGACACCACGAGTCCGCTGGCGACCGACGACCCCACCCATCGGGCCGTCAACATGGGGGTGCCCAGCCTGGCGGTCATCACGTTGCTCACTGACGTGCTGACCGCCGACCAGCAGACGGATCTCCTCACGCGGCTCGATACCTATGTGGCGACCGAGCGCGGGTGGCTCGGCGCCGTGACCACGCTCGTGGACCTGGCGACGATCGAGGCCCGCTACGAGCCCTCCGGTCGGCAGTGGGCGATGCGCCTGCTCGCCGAGGTCCAGGGGGTGGCGGTGGCGGAGCTGTATCGGAGCGCCCTGCGGGTCGACCCGCTGACCGACACGTGGGTCGTCGCGCCCCAGTGAGAGCGGGCCCCTGAGGGCCTTAGGATCGATCATAACGAACGCTTATACAAGGCAAGAATCTTGCCGTTTCTTGGTGCAGAGTTTTGATCCGAGGTTTCATTACTTTTGATCGCCTACAGCCGCTATTTCGTGCAGCGGGTAGACCAGGCTTGTCCAGCTGACTAGTATTGGCGCGATCAGCCCGCACAAAGTCATGGCGCTCGAAGTCGGCTGCCGACTCGGCCACTACTACGTGACCGCCCTCATTGGCGAAGGCGGCATGGGCGAGGTGTATCGAGCGCGGGACACCAAGCTCGACCGGCGTTCTTGGGCCGCCGCGCTCATCGTCGCGACTGCATGTCTCGGGGGGCTCTCAATCGGTCCGGCCGCCGCGCAAACGGGTGCACCCCTCAACGGCGAGTGGCCGACGTATGGCGGGGACTTGGGCAGCACGAAGTACTCGCCCCTGGATCAGATCGACCGCAGCAATTTCGGCGATCTCGAGGTCGCGTGGCGCTGGACATCGGCCGACGGTGTCCTCAGCCTCACCATGCCGGACGGCAGCGAGTGGCGAGCCGACTCCGCGCTCATCTTCGAAGAATTGAATCGGCGGGACCCCGACCGATGGCGCGATGGCCTGCCGCCGACCATCACCAACTTCAAAGCGACCCCTCTGATGGTGGGCGGTCGTCTGTTTATCAATATGCCGACGTCGCAAGTCGCGTCGATCGATGCGGCGACTGGCGAGACTCTCTGGGTCTACAACCCCAAGACCTATGAGACGGGGACCACCACGATGAGTGCGCGGTGGAACCAGCGCGGCGTGGCGTACTGGTCTGACGGACCGGTACGCACCAACGAACGCATTCTCCTCGGCACCGGCAATGGCTATCTCATCTGTGTCGATGCCAAGAGCGGCGCACCGTGCGCCGACTTCGGCGACGGAGGATGGGTCGATTTGACCGAAGACATCCCCCGCGCCGGACGGGGAGACCGAGACTGGCTGAACGCACAGCTCTATTCGGTGCAGTCTCCTCCCTTCGTCGTCGGCGACACGATCATCACCCCGTCTTCGATCTCGTCCTACAACATCACCAAGGAAGCGCCCCCAGGATGGATGCGCGGTTTCGACGCTCGGTCGGGTCGCACGAAGTGGACCTTCCACACGATCCCGCAGGGTGATGAGTATGGCAACGACACCTGGGCCGGAGACTCGTGGCGTCATACGGGGAAGGTCGGGGTGTGGAACTTCATGAGCGCCGATCCGGAGCTCGGACTCCTCTACCTCCCGACCAACACGCCGGCACCCGACTACTACGGTGGCCACCGTCTGGGGGACAACCTGTTCGCAGAAAGTGTCGTGGCCCTCGATATCGAGACCGGGGAACGGGCGTGGCACTTCCAGGCGGTCCATCACGGCTTGTGGGACTACGACTTCCCAGCAGCGCCAAACCTCGTCGACATCAACGTACCGGGTCGCGGACCGGTCAAGGCGCTGGCCCAGATCAGCAAGCAGGGATTCACCTACGTTTTCGACCGTGTCACCGGCGAGCCGATCTGGCCAATCGAAGAGCGACCCGTCGAGACCGAGACCGACATCCCAGGGGAGCAGCCGTCACCGACGCAGCCCTTCCCCACCAGGCCAGATCCCTTCGAGCCACAGGGGGTTGCCATCGACGACCTGGTCGACTTCACGCCGGAGCTCCGCCAGGAGGCAATCACGGCACTGGAGCCGTATCGTATTGGCCCGCTCTTCACGCCGCAGTCATTGCGCGGAACCATTCAGCGCCCCAGCACGGGCGGGGGCGCCAACTGGTCTGGGGCTGGATTCGACCCAGACACGGGCATCCTCTACATCCCGTCCGACAATCGGTTTTCCGTCAAGCAGTATCGCGAGCCTGACCCCGACGAGGGCGCGACGTTGGCCATCATCGAGAACCGGGGAGAAGGCACGTCTCGTCCTCAGTTACGGCAAGGGATTCCGTTGTTCAAACCCCCTTACTCGCGGATGACAGCGATCAACCTCAATACGGGCGAGCATCTGTGGATGAAGCCTATGGGCAACGGCGACCGGGTCCGCAATCATCCGTTGCTTCGTGATCTTGACCTGCCCCCACTGGGCGGAGACAGTAGCCGAGCCGGCCCTCTTGTTACCAAGACACTCCTGATCTACGCCCTGACCGCTGGGGGCAGCAACGACGGTCCGAGGCTGGTCGCCTTCGACAAGGCCACCGGCGAAGAGGTCGCCTCGGTGGACCTGCCGGGGGGCGCGATCGGAACCCCCATGACGTACATGCTCGACGGGAAGCAATATGTCTCGCTGACGGTTGGCGGCCGACGAGTACCCCAGCTGATTGCGCTCGCGCTCCCGTAACGCCGGTCGGGAAAACATCGGGAACGGTCCCCACCGAGTAACGCGCACCTGGCCCATAGGTTGAAGCCCGCTTCATTCCTGAGTGCAACACGTTGCACTGGCGAAGCGCACAATGCCTCCTAACGTCCTCCAATAGCCCGACCGACCGACCACCAACGGTGCTGCTGAAGCCCTGCACGAAAGCGTGCGTACGCCTAATAGAGGTACTACCGTGCAGCCCGCTGGACAAACCGGGGCCGCGGCATACAATGCCCTCGATCTCCGTCTGACAACTCATGGCCCTTACCGTCGGCTCCCGACTCGCTCACTACGACGTGATCGCCCTTATCGGCGAAGGGGGGATGGGGGAGGTGTATCGAGCCGGGGATACCACGCTCGCGTCACGATGGCAGATCGCGGTGTGTGGGCTATGGAGACGTCTATGAACCGCACGATGAAATGGCTGGTTCTTGTCCTCTGGGTGGCTGGGAGTGGGGCGGTTGCTCCGTCGGCTCTGGCTCAGAGTTCAGATCTCGAAGAACTCACGCTATCTTCTGGATTGGTTCCATCCGACGTGGCGGTCGGCGTCCTGCTGCCTCCCGGATACGGCACTACGACGAGAACCTACCCCCTACTCCTCTTGCTGCATGGCGGTGGCGGAAGCAGCGCGTTCCTGGAGAGAGTGCGTCCGTTGATGGAGGGGGCCTGGGCAGATGACGACCTCCCGGAGGCGGTCGTGGTCACGCCATCGGTCGGCCGATCCTTCTACCTGGATTATCGCGACGGGAGCCAGATGTGGGAGACGTTTGTGATGACCGAGCTTCTGCCCAGTGTGCGCGAGCAGTACCGCGTAGACGTCGATGGAGCGGGAACGATCGTCGCCGGCTACTCGATGGGAGGCATGGGAGCCCTTCGGTTGGCCTTCAAGCACCCGCGCCAGTTCCGTGCTGTGGCCGCGCTTGCGCCGGCGATTGAGCCTGTGTTCTCGTTCGACGACATCCAGGCCAGCGACCGCTCGCACCGTCCGGATTCAGTCTACTGGGAGAGGTTCGGTAACCCGGTTGATCGGGACTACTGGCAAGCCAACCATCCTCTGTCCATTGCGCGCGAGCGTCTCGCCGTCATCGGGACTTCCGGACTGCAGATCTACCTTGAGGTGGGGGACCTGGATCGCTTGAACCTGTTCCGAGGGACCGAACTCCTTCACCGACTCTTGTATGACGGTGGGGTCAAGCATGAATATCGCTTGGTTCGCGGTGCAGATCACATTGGAGAGTCAGTCCCTGCGCGATTAAGGAACGCGCTGGGGTTTATTGGTCGCGTGCTGCGAGCGGCAGAATGAGGAACCCGCCCCGGAACAGAATCCGCCGATGGGTGTGGAGGCGTCCGCGCAGGTCGACGTCGCCCTTGAACTGGTTCGAGGAACTCACCGAGCGCGTCCCTATTCGTTGATCATGCCTCTCAGTCCCGGCACCACCCTCGGCCCGTATTCGATCACCATCAAGGTGCTGCCCGAGCATGTCGCCAATGACCCCGACCTGAAGCAGCGGTTCGGGCGCGAGGCGAAGACTATCTCCAGCCTGAACCACGTTTGGGTCATTTTGGCGCAGGATGATGACGAAGAGGACGACCTCGACGATGCCGAAGACGACGGTGGCGAAGACGAGACCGAAGAAGAAGACGACGATGACGACTACCGACCCGGGTGGTCTCCCGGGTGGTCTGACTGAAGGCGCGGGTGCCCGTTGATTGAACCATGCCACTGACTGCCGGCACCCGCCTCGGTCCCTACGAGATCGAGTCCCACCTCGGGGCTGGCGGTATGGGTGAGGTCTGCAAAGCCCGGGATACCCGCCTGGACCGCACCGTCGCCATCAAGGTGCTGCCCGAGCATGTCGCCGACGATCCCGATCTCCGCCAACGGTTCGAGCGAGAAGCCAAGGCCGTTGCGGCGCTGAACCACCCGCACATCTGCACCCTCCATGACATCGGGATCCAGGACGGGATCGACTTCCTGGTCATGGAATATCTCGATGGGGCATTGGCCTCACAGCGAATCGTCTGCAACTTCCTCGACGGTCAGCGTTAGTATCGGGAACCCATGCTCGGACCCTATGTCCACGAGATCGATCCGATTCTGTTCGACGTTGCCGGGGTGCACCTGTGGTGGTATGGGCTGGGTTTTGCCCTCGGGTTCCTGGAGATCTATCTGTTCCTGAGACGCGGTCGGGGACGGCTCTACCTGTCGCTCCGGGAGGTCTGGAGCCTGAGTCTCTTCATGGCCATCGGTGTCCTCGTCGGAGGCCGCGCCGTCGAGATTGCATTCGACGAATGGCCGTTCTATCGCGAGCATCTCGGGCTGGTTCCCGCCTACTGGCTTGGGGGGATGGCCACGCACGGGCTGATGTTGGGTGGCGCGGTCGGCGCGGGACTCTTTGCACTCCTGTATCGGAAGCCGTTCTTGCTGCTCGCCGACGCCCTCGTCATACCGGCGGCGTTCCTCATGGGAATCGGGCGACTCGGAAACTTCATCGACGGCCAGATCGTCGGGGCCGTGACGGAGGTGTGGTGGGCGGTCAAGTTTCCGGACGCGGACGGGTTTCGCCATCCGGTGGTGCTGTACGACGGGGCGAAGAACCTGCTGCTGATGGCGTACCTGATGCACGTCAGGCGAACAAACACAACGCCTGGCGCGACCGCGGCCCGGTTCGTGTTCTGGTACGCGTTCCCTCGTTTCTTCATCGACCTCTTCAGAGACTATCCGACGCACCGGCTCGCCCTCGGCACCGGGCAGACGCTTAACATCGTGATGGCCCTGTTCGGCGCTGCCGTGTTATACCGCTCGCGCCTGCGGCGGCTGGGTCGTCTCAGGAGCCGTCCGGCTGCCACTCCGTCCCCTGGCGGGTCAGTCGACGCGACGCCACTGACCTCTCAGCGCATCGCCTTCGTGTGCCTGCTGGCGTTCTGCCTAACAATTCCGAGCAACTGGACCCAGGACATTCCGTCCAGGTATGGCGGGCGCCACCCGGACCTGGAGTACTCCTGGCTGTACCCCATGATCGATACTGCTCCGCCGCCGTCGCCAACGGACCCCGCGGGGCAAGACCAGCCATTGTCGAGCAGGTCCGTGAGGGTGGGGGGCGCCGGCGACGCGAACAGGTCCAGGTGAAGTGACTCGGTCTGCGTTGGTCTTGCTCGTGACCGTGTCGGTTCTTGCCATGGCCCAATCGACCGCTCCGAACAGGGTCTACGAGCCTCGCAGCGGAACGCCGTTCCCCCTCTCGCTCACCCCGCCTGGTGGCACAACGCTGCACTGGATCATGGGGACGGGTATCCGGCAGCGGACGATCTTCAGGATCAAGATCTATGCGTTCGGACTCTATGTCGATCCGGAGGGTGCTCGAGCATCTCTTTCCCGGTTCGCGGGGGTATCGGCGTCGACACTCGAGCGCGATGAGAGTTTTTATCGGCAACTCCTCGACCTGGACTTCGCGATGACGCTGAGGCTCGTCATGACGCGCACCCTCGACGGCGAAGACGTGGCCGAGGCCTTCGACGACGCCCTGAGACCTCGGATGGCGCGGGCGGTGACGGACACGAACGACTCCGGCGAGGAGCTGGCGGCGCTGGAACAGTTTCGCGGGTACTTGAACGTGGGCGAGGTGAGCACTGGCACGGAGGTCGTCTTCTCTTGCGGTCCCGCAGGACGCCTGGCGACCTCGGTTGGCGGAAACGAACGCCCACCCATCGACTCGCGGGCTCTGTGCCGAGCGCTGTTCGATGTCTACCTCGGTGCGGATCCGATCTCGGATGACGGAAAGAGGAGCGTGATCGCCGGATTTCCGGGCTTAGTCGGGTGAGCTGCGACATCCCCACAACTGTCCATTCACGCCGTCCAGCACTGGTTCGACGAACTCCAGCGCCTCGTCCCCACCAACTGACTCCGGGGGCAGATCGACCGTGAGGCTCAGTACTCTATTGGGGTCCACTTGGGGGAGAGACGAGCACCGGACAACGCAGCCTCATAGGGCTGCGTTGTCGAGCGCAGGGCGCTCGTTTGCCCTTTCATCACACTCCCGCAGCTTCCGGTTTAGTCGTACGGAAAGGGGGGTGGCGAGTTTGGCGATCTCACACCCGTCTCCAATATGTCTCCAAGAGTGGGGTTGATTCGAGAAGACTGGAGAAGACTGCTGGGGAAAGAAGATAGAGGATAAGCGGTGGGACTCGAACGGTTAGACTGACAAGTCGCACGCCATCAACCAGTTCAAGAAACCTAGACAACGGGTTCAAGTCCCTGCGCCGGCACCACCTTTCCCGAGTTAGGTCAACACGTTACCTCTCTGGCTTTCGCAGCTCGACGTATCCTCGCCACTTCTGAGCGACCTCTCGGGGTCGCCTCTTCTTTGTCCTATTCGGGCTAGGACCCACCCGGCCAGTGACCAAAGCCTGCACCAACGGCGACTTTGGGCTCGTTTCGTCACCTGGATGCACGTGGTCTCCCGCGCATCGTCTTTGCACTCTGCTAACCACTGTGGGGGTTTTCTTGCCCGAGGTGACGGCCAACGGTTTGGTCCTCTGGCGTTTGCGTCTGTCGTCGGACCAGCAACTCTGGTGTTCCGTCCGTGATCCCGATGATGCGGGTGAGCTTGCCTTGGCCGTCTGCGACCCTGCCGCCGATTGGGCGATCTCCTCGGAAGTGCATGCCGACATCGGGCGACTCATCGACCGCTCCGAGAGCCTGCGAGATCAGTTGGTGGCGGATGGGTGGCAGGTTGTGGACGTGGACTTGGACGAACCCGATTGACGAGAGCCCATTCCATCGTCGATGTGCGTCATGGGAATTGAGATTCTCGATAGCCTGCCGTCTGTCTTGGTGACAGTGCTTGCTGTTCTGGGCGTCACACGATTGGCCTTTCGAGGGATGCAGGCCCCTCGGCGTATGAAGCATTCCGAACTTCGGAGGCGAGTCCGTCGCCTGCAGGAGGAGCGGACGTAATGCTGAGCTACGTGTCGATGCCTGAAACGCTCCTCCTCGTCGGTGTCGCGATCATCGTTGGGTATGTGCTCATGGTTGCCCGCACGAGCCGCCGAGACCGGTCGTAGTCTTTTCGACCTGCTCACTCACACCACGGGCGACCGAGGTCTCGCCCCAAAACACTTAGATCCCTCGGATCCGTACGAAGCGATAAACGCAGACAAGCAGAGAAGGTAGCTAAAGAGTCTCCGTGGATCCGCTGCAGCAGCAGAAGGGCGACCCCAACCTGCCATGAAGCCGATGCCTAAGAAGGCCCTCATGCCGATGGTAGTGACGCAGGGGGCGGTCTGCGCGTGCCAGGGGGTGACGGCGACGGTGCACACGATGCCGCCTCGCTGCTGCGGTGTGCGGGAAGGCGAAGCGGTTCGGGAAGAGTTCACCGTGAATTCGAAATCTACCGGTTAGAGAAGGCCGAAGATGACCGCCCTCACGTATTCAAACACCAGTAATTCTGGTCCAGAACTAGCTCGAGGAACTCACGACACTCGACGTCGGCTCCCGACTCGGCCACTACGACGTCACCGCCCTCATCGGGGAAGGTGGCATGGGGCAGGTCTATCAGGCCACTGATACCAAGCTCAACCGCTACCAAAATGCCGTGGCCGTTCGGGAGATCCCCTATTGAGCTGAGTGCGCCAAACGGCTAGGATTCCGTCAGTAGGAAGCACGCGATACAGAGGGGGTTCAGATGAGGCATCGAGTTCTGGTGTTCGTGAGTGCCATGGCCGTGCTGGTCGCGCTCGTGTCGTTCGGTGCCGCACCCGCGGTTGCCCAGAGCGCCGCGGTTCGGACGGCATGGGATGAACCGGACCTACGCGGTATTTGGGATTTCCGCACCATTACACCGTTGGAGCGGCCCGATGATCTGGCAGACCAAGCGTTCCTGACGGAGGAAGAGGCCGCCAACCTGGAGCAGGAAGTGGTCGACCGGAACGTACGCCTCTTGGAGCGAGCAGCCGAGCGAACGACGGCGGCCGACCAGGTGGACAGGCGGGAGGACGGAACACCCGGCTTTTACAACAACTTCTGGTTGGACCGGGGCACGAGGGCCGTCGGCACGCGGCGTACTTCGCTGATCATCGATCCGCCGAACGGGCAGATCCCCGCCCTGACCCCGAGCGGCCAGCAGAGGGCCGAGGCGAGCCAGGCGAATCGTCGCGAGCACCCCGCTGACTCCTGGCTGGACAGAAGCACCTCGGATCGGTGCCTCCTGGGGTTCAACGCCGGCCCACCCATCAATCCGGGCGGCTACAACCAGAACCTGCAGATCTTCCAGACCCCGGACCAAGTCGTGCTGCTGACCGAGATGGTCCACACAGTTCGCGTCGTGCCTCTCGACGGGCGTCCGCCACTCGGCGACGCCATCCCCCAGTGGTCGGGGGACGCGCGTGGCCATTGGGAAGGCGACACCCTAGTCGTCGAGACCTCCAACTTCAACGACGAGAGAAGGTGGAGGAATTCGACCAAGAGCTTGACGCTGGTAGAGCGCTTCACCCGAATTGGCGCGGACACGCTCGAGTACCAATACACGGTGACCGACCCGGAGACGTGGACGAGTCCGTGGACGGCGTCGATCCCGCTGCGGCGAACAGATGTGCCCATGTACGAGTATGCGTGCCATGAAGGGAATCACAGCATGTACGGCATCCTGGGTGGGCAGCGCGCAGAAGATATGGCCGCGGCCGCGGGACCATGATGGGTTGTAGCTGGTTCGAGGAACTCACCGAGCGCGTGGCGGTGCTCTGACCCTTCCCTCGGTCGACAGGTTCCGTTCCCCGACGGGACACGCACTTTCGTGGACGCCGGAAATCAAGGGAAAAGCGCGGGTTGCGGCTTGGCGAAGTGCGAGAGGTTGGGAACGTGCCAACGTCACCTGTCAAAGCCGCTTGGTGAAGCCGTCGTCAGACCATTGTTCAGAGCCGACGCCGTTGTGCACGAAGAAGAGCCCTTCGGGATCGTGTTCTTGTTTGATCTTCGCCAGACGCCGGTAGTTGTCGCCCCAGTAGGAACGCTGGAAATCCGCGTCGAAGAAGTTGCTTTCGGAGACGTACGCGCCGTTTCCAGCGGCGACCACCCGAAGTTCAGCCGCGGCGCGGCGGACATTTTCGGCCGCTTTGCGACCCCGTTCCACGTCGGGTTCGTGGTCCGGGATGCCGGGATACGCGGGCCCCTGGTCAGCCCCAACCATCGCCAGGGCGAATGACGTACAGACCGAGGGGTTGGTCGCCGTGCCTTTGACGGCGGCAATTGTGTCCGGTCGAGCGCCGGCAAGACCCTTATTGAAATGAAGCCCAACATAGAAGCCGCGAGATGCGGCAAAGAGGGCGTCGGCCAGCTTTTCCTGCTCATCGTCATGGAGCAACGATTCCGGAAGCCAGAGAGAGTCAAAACCGTAAATCACAAAGCCGACTTGAGCGGCGTCGCCTTTCCACCAGGCTCGGTTGGGGCCCACGCCTGGCCGAGTATCGACATTGAATACGTCGATCTTTCTCTCTTGGAACCACTCCACGTCCCACCAGTGGCGTGCGGGTATGCTGCCGATGTCGGGACCTCCCTGGAGTGTGTAATCGGACGGAGATTCCGCCAGCCAATCGAGGAATGGTTGCCAGATTCTTCGTGATTCCTCGGTGGAAAGCCCCATCTGAACCATACTGACTTCGAGCGTGTTGTCCCCGGAGAAACCCGCTTGCTCGCCCCAGTGGTGGTTGAAGAGAGCGTCGCGGTAGAAGGTCATAAACTGCTGGATCAGGCGTCGATACGCATCGTCCGAATGGGCGCTGACTTTGAGGTCAGCACTCCCGGCGAATTCGGGCAGCTCATGAACGCGCAGCGTCAGTTTGGTGATGACGGCGAAGGTGCCTCCCCCGCCACCCTGGAGCGCCCAGAATAGATCGGCGTTGGTACAGGCGTTGGCGGTTCGGATTTCGCCATCGGCCGTGACGACTTCAGCCTCGAGCAGGTTGGAGGCAACGGTGCCGTAGTACTTGGAGAAGTTTCCGAAGCCCCCGCTCTGGCACAGTCCAGCGAAACCGACATTGAGGCAGCCGCCTCCCTGAACATAGGCACCAGCTTTCGTTGTGACGGCATCGTAGCCTTGCAGCGAGTAGTTGCCGGCGCCCAGGGTGACCGCGCGTTGCGGCTGAATCTCGGTCTCGCAGTTCTTCGGAACGAAACTGTGATGCATGACGATCTCGTCCATCTGGCGGGTCCAGACAAGCAGTGAGTCTGGTGCGTTGGACGTGCCTTGGTAGCTGTGGCCTCCGCCTTTCACAACGAGGCGAAGATTGTTCTTCCGGGCAAAACTGACGGCGGCAGCGACATCGGTGGCATTGCGAGCCTCAACGGCATACACGCTTGGTTGCGAGTTCCAGGCATCGACCCAGCCGAGCGTCTGGGTGAGGCCAGGATTGTCACTGAGGTAGTAAGGGTTCGAGATGCTGGCGAAGAGCGTAGCGCGATCGGCAGGATTGGTTGCAGCCGCCGTGAGAGGGGAGCGGACCTCAATGAGGTTGCCGCCGACCGAGTCATTGAGGCGTTTCCAAGCGTCAGCGGACGGCCAAGCTGCGTCACTTGGTCGTACCCGGTCGCTGACACGAGAAGCATCAGGTGAACATCCTTTGAGGAAAAACAGCGAGCCCGCGGCGGCCGTTCTTAAGAAGGTGCGTCGTTTCATGGTAGGTTCGGGTACGCGCGACAGATCATCAACTTGACAATCGCCCGGGCTGCGGCGCGTCGTGAGTTTACAGGTGGCGCTCAAGATCCTGCCGCAGGAACTGACCCGCGACGACGACTCTCGAGAGCGATTCATCCTCGAAGCTCAGGCGGCGTCCGCTCTGGACCATCCGAACATCTGCAGCATTCACGAAATCGATGCCGCCCCAGACGGCCAGCAGTTCATCGCCATGGTCTAGCATCGGTGTCCTGAGAGAACTTTGGCCCTCTCAAAGATGCTCGCCCGTTACGGCGGGTCGAGAGCATCGACGGTGAAGCAGTGCGTGCCCGACAAGTGGTTCCAAAACACCTCCACGTCCGAATCCCGTTCCGATGAGAACGTTGCGCACAACTCGTAGGTCGTCCCGTCCTCGACCGCGTAGACGTAACGCTGCCCTGTCTCTGGATCGGTCAAGTTGATCCTCTCGGATCGCGCCAGCGCCGCCAGTTCATCAAGTGTATCGGGCAGCGCACGCTTCAGCTCATCCTTAATGTCCGGATCCTGGCAGAGCGATTGAACCTCGCGGAAGATGATCTGCAGGTCGTCCAGTCGCTGTTGATCGAAACGCTGCAGACGGGCCGTCCCCGGCGAACCGACCAAAACAACGCCCCACACGACGGCCACAACGACCACCATCGAAGAAGCCACTGAGAACAGCACATGAATCCTTGTTGTCATGCCGCCGCCTCCGTCTTTGCCTCGCTACGCAGCGTAAACACGAGATAGAGAACCAGACTTCCAGCAATCAGGAACAGCACGGCCGCCTTCAGCAGAAAGCGAATCGTCAGTTGCCCTTCCAGGAGAAAGTAGATGAGGGTCATGACGTCTCCCGACAGCGCTAGCGCACCGACGAATATCGACAAGTACCCCAGCCAGCGGCGCATGGCCACTTTTTCTGGGTGCCGGCGCACTTCGCGCAACAGGTAGTGCCACAGTGTCAAGAAAACTGGAAAAGAGACGATGACGATGGCTAGTTGGAGGCGAATGATCGACAGGATCTCCTGCAGTTGGGCATAGCTGGTTCGCCAGGCCGGGTCAGGAAACGCGAAATTGAGGTAGGTGAAGAACAGCACGATCAGGCTGATTGTCGAAGCGTAGAGTGCGCCGAACGACAGCAGGTGGAGAAACGCATCTCGAGCCCTGCGCGGCCAAATTGATCCCGTCGCTCGTGGACCTCGAGCACGGGCAGGGCCAACCAACGTCGGCTCTGGAATCGTTAACTCCAGATCGCGCGTGCAAAAGACCTCGGCAGTGTCCTTCTCTTTCCAACCGGCTGACAACAAAAGCTGACGGATCGTCGCGAGGTCCATCCCCTTGTCCCTCGCATGGTCGACAAACCGGATGAGCTTTTCGTCCATGGTTCACGTTGCTTGGAGGATGACCGGCGAACGGCTCTGACCCAGGGAAACGATGTGCAAGGGGCATTCCATCCGTCCCCGGATCCATAAGCCCTTGACTGGCCCAAGTTGCGGCATCTGTCGGGTAGCAGATCGCCATCGGACCTCCGAGGGTCTATACATAGAATGATCGGTTCTGTACATGAGGCGTACAAGCGCCATGGTCTTCGTTAACCCGAATACTGTGCTGTCCCCTCGACGGTCAGGGCCTCTCGGCGAGGAAGCTCACTCCACGCAGGGCGCTCGCCCGGCCGCTCAACTCGGTTTTACCAGCCGGAAAGCCGTTGACCTCGAGCATGTAGGCCAGGATGTCGACTTTGTCACCTCGGCTCACGCTGTTGGGAGCGCCCTGAGGCATCGAGATCCGCACGCGCTCGAACAGATCGCCGAGCGTAAGCCCGTTCCAGTTCCACAGGAAGTCGCTGCCGAGTAGGCCCGGGGCCATCTCGACCCCATTCAGATCAGCCCCGTGGCACTCGGCGCAGGACTGCTCGTAAAGCGGCTCGCCCCGTCGTGCCTGGGCCTCCGTATATGCGCCGTCCCAAAGCGACGGCGTCTGCAGAGACGCGGAGGAGCCGACCGTCGTCTTCGCGACGACGGTAACGGCGGTGGCGACCGCTGCGACCACCGCAACCATTCCGTACGTGTGAGGCCTTCGATTCGAACGCGGCACCACCGAATTCAACCACGAAGCTTCTCCCGTCGTAAACCTCCACTGAGCCCCGGCTGGCGCCGGCGACCGACTGTGAGAGAATGCTCGCATTCGAGCATGCGCATGGTTGGGGGACGAGGAATGAGACCTAGGATGGGTCGAGTTGGCTGGTCGCTGTCCGTCATGGTGGTGCTGTCGGGTGAGGCCATGTTGGTGTCGGCCCAGTCTGGCGCGGCCGATGGCCAGTGGCCGACCTATGGTGGCGATCTGGGAAGCACGCGCTACGCGGCGCTCGACCAGATTGACGGCGACAACTTCAACGAGCTTGAGGTGGCGTGGCGATTTAGCGCCGTGAGCTTCGGGCCATCACCCGACTTCAACTACCAGACCACACCACTCATGGTCGATGGTGTGCTCTACGCCACCGCGGGGAGCCGCCGCGATGTGGTGGCGCTTGACGGGGCCACAGGCGAGTTGTTGTGGTTCTACCGCATCGACGAAGGCGAGCGCGCGGACAACGCGATTCGTCGGATGTCGGGGCGTGGGGTCGGCTATTGGACTGACGGCGAGGATGACGCGCGCGTTTACGTCGTCACGATCGGCTATCAGCTCGTGGCGCTCGACGCGGAGACCGGTCGGCCGGTGCCCACCTTCGGGGTCGATGGCATAGTCGACCTGAAGATGTACAACGATCAGATTATCGACCCGCTGTCGGGCGAAATCGGGTGGAACAGCGCCCCGACGGTCGCCAGGGACGTGGTGATCGTGGGTGCCTCGCATCGGGCGGGCAGCGCCCCGCCAAGCCGAGAGAACGTGAAAGGCTACATTCGTGGGTTCGACGTTCGCACCGGCGAACGTCGCTGGATCTTTCACACGATCCCGACGGCCGGCGAATACGGGCGCGACACCTGGTTGAACGACTCGGCGGTCTACACCGGCAACACAGGGGTTTGGACCAACATGACGGTAGACGCTGAGCTGGGTCTGGCTTACCTGCCCGTCGAGATCCCGACCGGCGACTACTACGGCGGACATCGGCCGGGTGACAACCTGTTCGGCGAGAGCCTCGTGGCTGTGGACCTGGAGACCGGCGAGCGGCGCTAACATTTCCAGTTCGTGCACCACCCGGTGTGGGACTACGACGTGCCGTGTCCGCCGATTCTCGTGGACATCACGGTCGACGGCCGCGAGATTCAAGCCGTGGCGCAACCGACCAAGCAAGGCTGGGTGTACGTCTTCGACCGGCTCACCGGCGAGCCGGTCTGGCCGATAGAAGAGCGGCCGGTACCGGCAGGCACCGTGCCGGGCGAGTGGTATTCGCCGACCCAGCCCTTCCCGACCAAGCCGCCCCCCTTCGAGCGGCAGGGCTTTCCGGTCGACGAGTTGATCGACTTCACGCCTGAGCTGAAGGCCGAGGCGCTCGAGTTCGTGTCGCAGTATCGGACCGGGCCGGTCTTCACGCCGCCGATCACGGCAGGCACCGATGGCCTGCTCGGGACGCTGTTCGTACCGGACGGCGCCAACTGGCCGGGCGGGTCGTACGACCCCGAGACCGGCATCATGTATGTGTACTCGCACACGCTGACCCGCTCGGTCGGGCTCGTCAATCCGGACCCCGAGCGGTCTGACATGGAGTATGTGAACGGCCGGGGACGTCCCCTAACGGTGCGTGGGCTCCCGTTGTTGCGACCGCCTTGGGGGCGTATTACCGCGATCGATCTCAACGCCGGGGAGATCGTGTGGCAGGTCGCGCACGGTGAGACACCGGACCGAGTGCGGAACCATCCGTCGCTTCAGGGACTCGACATTCCGCGTACAGGCCGCACGGGTGGCGCCGGCGGCAGCTCGGGTGGTATCGGCACGCTCACCACCAGGACCCTGGTCATCAGCGGCGAAGGTGGCACCATCACGACGCCGTCTGGCGAACGAGGCGCCATGCTGCGCGCCTACGATAAGGCAACCGGACAGGAGCTGGGCGCGGTGCCGATTCCAGCGGCGCAAACCGGGTCGCCGATGACCTACATGCTCGACGGTCGACAGTATCTCGTCCTCGCGGTCGGCGCGGGAATACACCCCGGCGAACTCATTGCCTTCGCGTTACCCTAACCGCGGAGATGAACCCTCCAGAGGGGAGAGTAGTACCGTCTGCCTGGCTGTTGTTTTCTCAGACCTTATCTAGTGCCTTTTCCAGTGCGTCAACCAGGTCTTCTACATCTTCGAGGCCAACCGATATTCGCACCAGCCCGTCGATGATGCCAACTCGCTGACGTTCTGCCTCATCGACATCGGCGTGCGTCATAGTCACCGGGTGTGTGATCAGCGACTCTACCGATCCCAGGTTTTCAGCCAACGACCAGATATCGACATTGTCCATCAGTTTCTTACCTGCCTCGAGGCCACCCTTAACTTCGAACCACGCCATTGCACCGTAGCCAGTCGCCTGCCGGCTGGCCAGGTCGTGCTGCTGGAACGATTCAAGGCCCGGATAGCAGACCTGTTCGACCTTGGGGTGAGATTCCAGGAATTTCGCGATCGCCATCGCATTGGCGGATTGATGATCCATACGGATCGACATCGTTTTGCAGCCCTGCGACGTAAGCCAGGCGACCTGCGGCGACATGATGCTGCCGGTGCTGTTCTGAATGAAGCGCACAGCCTCGGCATGCTCCTCGGTCTTGCTGATCGCCGCGCCGCCAATAGTCGCGTTGTGCCCATCCATGTACTTGGTCGTGCTGTGGATCGACACGTCAGCCCCCAGTTCCAGCGGCAACTGGTAGTACGGCGTAAGGAAAGTATTGTCGACGGCATGTACGGCGCCAGCATCCCTGGCAATCCTTGAAATTGCAGCGATGTCCGAACACTTCATGGTCGGGTTGGCCGGAGTCTCCGTGAGAATCAGGCTGGTGTTGTCCCGTACTGCGGCGGCGACCTCGTCGGCATTCGACGTATCCGCGAAGGTAAATTCGATGCCGAAACGTGACAGCACCCTTTTCGACAGCCGGTAGGTGCCGCCGTAGGCGACATCGGAAACGATTGCGTGCTCGCCGGCATTCAGGAATGCCTGCATCGTGGCCTGCACGGCTGCCATGCCGGTGCCAAAGCAGGCACAGTCCACCCCGCCTTCCAGGTCGGCGAGCTTCAGTTCGAGCGCTCTTACGGTCGGGTTGCCGGAGCGCGAATAGGAAAAACCTTTCTGCAGGTACTCGTCGACCGACGGTTGAACGTAGGTCGTGGTCTGGTAAATCGGCGTCAAAATCGAACCGGTGGTCGGGTCAGGCGTAACGCCCGCGTGGATCTGCCTGGTACTGAAACCCATGTGTTTATTCCTTAAGACCTGAGAAGACAGTGAGTCTACCGCCGAACTGAGGTCTTCGGCCTCGAGTTGTTGACGATCCCTGCCGGCGAATCAGCGCATTCGGGGGGCACGCTGGATCGCCGACATCCTGCTGGCTGGCTCGTCCGGTTGCGACGCCGTGGCTGCCCAGCGAGCCGCCAACGAGCGCAAGCGCCACGGTCACACTCGCGGGGCGCGAAGGGGTCATCGCGAGGCCTCGTACGACTTGCTGAAACCGTTCCGGCTGTTCGTGACCGTGAACGTGCCATCGCGGCGAGCGTCAACCTTGATCCAGTGCGCCGCGCCGTTGTGGATCGGCGGCGGGGCCGCGTTGGAGCCACGCGGCGGCGGTGGCATCGGAACCAACGGCATCGAGTCAGGCTGGCTATCGACGAGGTTGGCGATGAACAGGCCAGGCACCGTGTACTCCTGACCGCCCAGAAGCGAGAAGTGGAGCTGCCACAAATCCTGAAGGCGTGGGGCCGTGTGCAGCGTCATCATCGCTTTGGGTGCGCCACCCTTGCGTGTGCCGTTGTTCATGATCGCCACGCGCGGCGCGATGCCGTGCACGAGCACCGGGGCGCCCGACCCGGCCAGCCCGTGGTGCGACACGATATACAGATCGACCGCACCGATCGGATTCGTCGGACACATCAGTTCGAATTCCTTGTTGGCTGTCAGGTCGCCGAGATGCAGGCCCCGGAACTGTCCGAAGGCGAGGTGGACGCCAACCGACTGCGCGTTGTCACCCAGGTCCTCTGCCTGGCGCTCGAAGTCCGCGCAATGAGGATTCGGATCACCCGCACCCGGGAGCGGTCGCTCGAGCACTTGGCCGGCAGAGACCATGACCTGCACGTCGACACCGTTGAGCGGCACCGTGTCGCCCGGCACCACGACCGTGCGTCGGGCGGCACCATACAGGTCGCGATAGGGGCCCCCGATGAAAGCCCGCACCTGCTCACGGTCGTCGGCCGTCGGCCCGTGGTCGATGTAGTGGCGGATGGGGATTCGCGTGGCCAGCTCCTCCAGCCCGCCGTAGTGATCGCCGTGCCAGTGCGTCGTGATCATGTGATCAATCTGCTGCAGCCCAGCGTCCCCGACAGCCGCCATGATGCGACCGACGTCGCGGTCGGCGTTCTCGCCGCCATTGCCGGTGTCCATGAGCATCGATTCGCCCGACGGTGAGACGAACAGCGTGGCGTTGCCGCCTTCCACGTCCACAAGGTAGATGCGCAGCGTGTCGTCGGTCTGCGCCAGTGCGAACGTGGCGGCGCCGACGACCGCAAGCGTCAGCAACGCGCGGATCGGTGCTTTCATGATTGCCTCCAAAGCGGAATACTCATCGTTGGTGATCGCCCGGCCTATTGTGGCATTCCCTCACGAGCCCGGTCCAACGGAGGGTCGGAGCGATCTGCTATCGTGTGTCCGCCAGTGGTGAACGTACCCGAGCTGCCGTGGTACCGGCAGGTAACCCGCGAGCAGTGGAAGGCGTTCTTTGCCACCTTTCTTGGGTGGATGCTCGACGGGTTCGACTTCACCATCCTGACCTTCATCCTGATCGACATCCAGAACAGCTTCACCGTTGACCGCGCCCTGGCTGGAGCGCTTGGCACCGTCACGCTGATGTTCCGGCTGGTGGGCGGCTTCGGCTTCGGTGTGATGGCGGATCGGTATGGGCGCAAGCTGCCGTTGATGCTGTCGATCCTCTGGTTCTCGATCTTCGCGTTTCTGAGTGGCTTCTCCACGTCCTACGCCATGCTGTTCGCGTTTCGTGCGTTGTTCGGGATCGGGATGGGCGGCGAGTGGGCGGCGGGCATGCCACTGGCGCTCGAGCACTGGCCGGCGAGGTTCCGTGGACTGGCATCGGGGCTGCTGCAAGGTGGCTGGTACTGGGGCTACATCCTCTCCGCGCTGACGTTTCATTACGTCTACCCGTTGTTCAACACCATCCCGGACCCGTTCAGCGACGCGGCCGGGGCGACCCTCGGCTGGCGCGTGATGTTCTGGACGGGTGTCATCCCCGCGCTCCTGGTGCTATGGATTCGGTCGGGTGTCAGCGAGAGTCCGGTCTGGCTCGCCCGCCAGCGACGCCTGAGAGACGCCGATTCTAGGGCGGTCACCGAGCACGTCTCGGTGCTGCGCCTTTTCCGGCGTGACCTGTGGTGGGCAACCGTACAGTCGTCGCTGCTCATGGGCGCCTTCATGTTCTCCTACTACTCGCTCAGCTTCTGGTATCCGACGTTTCTGCGTGAGGCCGGCTTGAGCACGCTCGGGTACCTGATCGCCTTCAACCTTGGCGCGATCGTCGGGATGGCGATGTGGGGGCGGGCCTCGGAAACGCGGCTCGGCCGGCGCGGCGCGGTCTCGGCGGGCGCGCTGATCGGAGTCGCCGTGCTTCCGGCCTACCTTGGCTCGATGAACCCCCTGGTGCTGGTCATCGGCGCCATAGTCATGGGCGCCACCGGTGGCGGTATCTGGGGTATGGCGCCGTCCTATCTGACCGAGCGGTTTCCGACTGAGGTGCGTGGCGTCGGGCCCGGCCTGTCATACCATCTCGGCGCAGCGCTCGGCTCCGCAACTCCGTTCGTGCTCGGGCGGCTCCAGGATGGCGGCATGACGGTCGGCGGCGCCATGAGCCTCTGCATCGCGGTGTCGGGACTGCTCGTGGCCGCCATGGTCTGGATGGGACCGGAAACACGCGGGCGTGACTTCACGCCGACCGATGCCGACGAACCGGTTGATGGGACTGCATCGGAACCCGATGCGTTGCCGGTGGAGTCGTAGGGTTTCGGAATCCTATTCGCTGACCCGCGCCCACGTGATCGTGACAAGTCTCTCGCGTCCCTGATCATCGGTGCCGGCTGGAGGACTCAGCATGAGGTGCGTGTCGGTGAGGTCGTAGAACCGCTGAGCGTCGGTCCCACTCTGCCCCGGGTTCGTGTGGCCGATCCGATGATGCACGAGGTAGCGCTCGTCTTCGTGAACCGAGAACGGGCCGAAATAGCTGGCGTGCGTCCGGGTGCCCCTGAGCGCCTCCTCGGCTGTCGGCCTTTCATCCACATACGGCTCGTGACCTGGACGCATCAGGTGCACGGCCATGTGACCGGACGGGGCATAGATGATGTACCCCGTGTCGTACTCGCCGTACGATTCGCTGTCACCGCTCCCGTGGGAGAACGACTCAATCCGGTAGAAGCCGAACAGTCGCCGGTGTGTGTCGGTCAGCTCGGATTCAGCTAGGACGGGCAGCCTATCCCAGACGATGAACAACTTCGAGCCATCCTCTCCGGCGGGCGGCTGAAGGGTAAGGCTGTTCTCTGTGAACGTGTAGAAACGTTGGTTGTCAGCGCCCACGCCGCCCGGGTTGAGGCTGCCCTCCAGATGGTGCGTGACGTACCCCTCGGCCTCGTTGACGCTAAACCGTCCAAAGTACGACGTGAAGCTTCCCAGCTCCGCGAGCGCCTCTTCCGCGGTCGGTCCGCCTTCCGAGTAGGGCTCGCGATCCGGCCGCATCAGCGTGACGGCCATGTACCCAGCGGCGTCATAGATGATGTAGCCGAGGCGGTCTTCTGTCGGCGGAGAGAGCAACTCGCCATCCGCATCCCTTCGCTCGATCCGCGTGAGCGACCAGGCGCCGGCGAACTGGCTCTGCGGGTCGGCCGCCGACACATCGGCGGCGGGCATCGCGTCCGCGACGGCGTCCGTCGAGCCAGAGTCCCCGCACGCAGACGGCGCGACGAG
The DNA here is from genome assembly GCA_965249105.1 of Vicinamibacterales bacterium. Lineage (GTDB taxonomy): Bacteria > Acidobacteriota > Vicinamibacteria > Vicinamibacterales > UBA8438 > CAUZIB01. The sequence goes on from OZ252219.1 coordinate 5,316,250, forward strand.
CGCGAGCAACCCGAGCAACGCCATGAGCGATCTGCGCATGTCTCCTCCTTTGATTTGAGACATAATGCCACCTTTGGGAAAAGCGAGTAGGTTAGTCGTAGCTTAGTCCTCCGGCACGCGACGATACGCGCCGGTATGCTACGTCTGTGTCTGAGAGCGGTCAAGCGGATAGTCGGAGCGACGCAGTGTGGGTCACGAGGCTCGTTAGGACTCCAGCTTTTCGACTCCCGGCCGGCGGGGTATTGCATAGGCCCCGGGAGCCGTATACAGTCAGCCCTGAATTCTTCGTGGCGCGCGATGTGGCGTCCCGTGTCAGGTGGCGCCAGAGTGGGGAGGATGGCGATGTTTCCGAGACGGGTTCTTCCGGTGTTCTTTCTCCTCATGTCGCTCGCCATCGTCGGCACAACGGTCACGGCCCAGAACATCTTCAAGAAGACTGACGTCTCTTCGCCAACGATCGTCCGCACCGAATACGACATGGACAAGGTGGCGTCGCCACCGTCCCTCTCGGGGGACGAAGTCCGCGGCAGACAGCTGTTCGTGCAGCGCTGCGCGATTTGTCACGACCCGTTGGGCCAGCCTTCGTATCCGAATACCCCGGGACCGTGGGTGGATGCCGCAACCGTCAGATCCCTGGGTGAAGACACGGTCAGGTCCCAGATCATGATGGGCTCGGCCAGAATGCCCGGTTGGCAGTACACCCTGGAGCCGGCGGAGGTCGGCCAGGTCATCGCGTTCCTGAAAACCGTCACGCCCGATCAACGACCGTAGGATGAGATCGCAGTCGGAGGAAACAGCCATGTTCACATCCAATCGAATCACAAGGTTATCGGCGACGCTCGCCGGCATTGGCGTTCTGTGTCTTTTGGTCGGTCCCGGGGCCATCGACGCCTCCGCCCAGCCCAACCGCTCACCGGCGCTTTGGGGAACGGCACTGTCCCCATCAGGCGAACCGATGGAGGGGGTTGCCGTCTCGGCGCGTGCCGAAGGAAGGACGACGACCACATCGGTCTACACCGACGAGCAGGGGCAGTACTTCTTTCCGTCGCTTGCACCACCGTTCGAAGCCGGCACACATCAGGTGTGGGCCCAGGCCGTCGGCTACGGAAAGGCCGACGCCAAGGTGATCCTCGCCGCGACCGAGTCGACCGAGCAGGACTTCACCCTCACGCCCATCAGCGATTTCACGCATCAGCTGTCCGGCACTGAATGGCTCGAGGCGCTTCCGGCGGAGACCCGCGACGACCGCCGGATGAAGGAGATCTTTCGAGTCACCTGCACGGAATGCCACGCGGCCGGTCTCGCGCTGCAGAACCGATTCGATCAACGGGGATGGCGGACGATGATCGACCTGATGGCCCAGGTGTCCTACCACGGATGGCGTGGAGCGAACGCCCGGCCGTCGCTTACGATGCAGTACTACCGGAACGAGCTCGCCGGGTACCTGGCGAAAGCCCGCGGGCCACAGTCCGAACCGCTGGCGTTCGAGCTCCAGCCCCGCCCGACCGGTGACGCGGCCCGGCACGTGATCACCGAATACGACATTCCGATCGCCGAGGGCGAGAACGAGCGAGTGCCTCTCGATGGCAGCGAGTGGTCGGGCGGCGTACCGTCAGGCATGCACGGAGGTGGCGGCATGCACGACTCCATCGTGGACGACGACGGTAACGCATGGATCACCGACTCGGTGCGCAACAACTTCCGCACGCTCGCCAAGATCGACACGAAGACCGGCCAGGTCGTCGGGTTCAAGGTGACGGCACCGGATGGTCGATGGGCGCGCCAGTCCCACGGTATTACCAAGGACCCCGACGGCATCCTGTGGTTCGACACGTCGGGCGCCTTGGGACGTGTGGACCCGAGGACGGAGGAGTTCACGCTCTACACACCGCCGACGCCGCTCCGCGTCGGGGGAAGCCCGATGGTCGATGGGAAAGGGAGGATCTGGATCGGCAACCCGCACGGGGCCATCAAATTCGACCCGGAGACAGCCGAGTTCGAGTATTTCCAGAACAAGACTATCGGCGATGGCCAGACATACGGCACGGCTGCCGACCGTCTCGGCAACGGGTGGTGGGCCCAGTTCAACATGGACATCGTCGGGCACGCCAACGGAGAAACGGGCGAAGTGTCCGAGGTGCGGATGCGACCGCCATGGGCGCTCGATGAGGAGGAGCTCCTTACCCCGGAGGACCGTGACTTCTTCCACCGTATCGGAGCGCTGCGATTCTCCGGGAGCGTCTTCAACCCTGGTGCGCAGGCGCCGCGCCGGCTCTTTGCCGATCCCAACGGCGACTCGGTGTTCGTTGCGAACTGGTGGGGTCACAACCTGGCGCAGATCGACATCAACACGTTCGAAACGACATACCACCGGTTGCCGATCAACTCACACCCGTACGCCACCGCCGTCGACCGCAATCACATGGTGTGGACGAATCTGTCGGCCGACGACGCCGTTGCCAAGCTCGATCCGAACACCGGGCAGTACACGATTTATAAGCTGCCCAGCGTCGGGACCGAACTGCGTCACATCGCCGTGGACAACGGCCCCGACGATGGGCCCAACGTCTGGGTCGTCTACCGTGAGACGAGTCGAGCGGCCCGCATCCAGTTCCGAACCGAGGCGCAGCTGCAGGCGCTAAAAGATGCCGCGAGTGGACCTGTAGCGCGGCGGTAGGGAAGGGCGCGCCGCCGTGGTTAGAGCTTGTAGCCGATTCTGAAAGACATTGGCGCCGACCGCGCGAAGTCGGCGGCGGCAGGGACATCGAAGTCGAAGGCATCGGCCAGGCGGTCGATCACGTTGAACGCGAAGCCGACGCTGATCGCATCCACGATCGCCTGCTCCGAGAGCCCCGCGTCACGCACACGTCGCCCGTCGTCGGGCGAGAGCTCCTCGGGCTGGAGCGTCATCTTCTCGAGGAAGCGGAGCATCTCCCGCAGTCGCGTATCGATCGGGGCGGACTCGTAGTCCTCCAACGCTGCTTCGACCAGCTCTTGTCCCATGGCGTGTGACGCGACCGCGCCATGGGCGCCAGTTCAAAACAGACACTGGTTCTTCCGCGACACGAACGCGGCGAAGAGCTCACATTCCCCAGCCGTCCACTCGTGGCTCCCCCGGAGCACCGTTTGCGTGAGAGCGGAGAACCTCTTGCCGAAGAACTCACCGCGGTACAGAAGCGTCCGCAAGACGTCGGGCGCAGGGCGACGCAGGACCAGACCGATGACGAACAGGAGCAGCTTCTGTTGGAGTCTCTGACCGTTCTCGAGAATCGAGAGCCGCATCAGCCTTCGTCCGCCGACTGAACTGCCTCGAGGGCTCGTTCGAGCCGCGCGCGGGATGCGCCGATCGCCGCCGCGACTGTCACCTCGAAGATCTGATCTTCCGAGTAGCCGGCGGCGCGGAGCGACGCGACGTCCTGGTCGGTCGTCTTGTACGCGTGCCGGGCTACCTTCTCGATCCACTCGGAGAGCGCTTCAGGCACGACTGCATCTGCTCTCCGTCGGCCGCTCAGTGCCCCAGCTCTGGCTTCGACGGCGCGGCGCAAGTCCTGTCCGGTGGTTCCCGGGGCGATCTCACATGGTCAACGCAACAACTCAGCCAGTTTCTCAGATGGTTTCATCCAGCCCAGCGTTTGTCGAGGCCGGTCGTTGAGCATGTGCGCGACCCGGTTTAGGTGCCGCTGGCTATGGACGGACAAGTCGCTTCCTCTTGGGAAGTACTGACGCAGCAGACCGTTCGTATTTTCGTTACTGCCGCGTTGCCACGGGCTTGACGGATCACAGAAGTAGACGTGGACGCCAGTTGCAATGCTGAATTGGCGGTGCCCAGCCATTTCCTTGCCGCGGTCCCACGTGAGGGACACTGCGAGATGCTGCGGCAGCGTTCTGATCTTCTTCGCGATGAGCGCGCACACATGGGGACTGGTCTTGTTGCGGCCGACGGCCAGTAACATGACGTAGCGAGTCTGACGCTCGACCAACGTGGCGATCGCCGACTGGCCCCGGGCACCCAGCATCAAATCGCCTTCCCAATGACCAGGCACGGCACGGTCTTCAATCTCAGCCGGTCGATCCGCGATGAGGACCATATCTCTGATATAGCCTCCTGGATCTTTGCGCCCATGCGGGCGACGACGGGTACGCCCCGAACGCAGACACGCGGTGAGCTCTTTGCGCAACGCCCCCCTGGACTGGACGAACAGCGAACGATAGATGGTTTCGTGCGACACGCGCATCTCGGGATCGTCCGGGTAGTCAATGGTCAGTCTCGCACTGATTTGTTGCGGAGACCACTGCGCGTTCAACATCGATTCCACCTGGGCGCGGAGCCGAGGACAGCGTCGGAATTTCGTGGCTTTCGGTCGTCGCGCTCTCTGATAGGCCGCCTCGTCCGCGCGACACGCCCGATACCGGCGGCGGCCGCTATGGCCGTTGACCTCGCGAGCGATGGTGGACGGTGCCCGTCCAAGGCGCCGTGCGATCGCACGATACGATGCGCCGCCTTCTAATCCTCTCGAGACTTCCTCTCGCTCAGCCAATGACAGGTGCCGCTTCGAACGCGTCGGCTTCTGCGGTGGCATGCCGCCCACCGTGTTCAGTAGTCTCTGCACGGTCTTCGTCGAACACCTGACGGCCGCCGCCGCTTCTTCGAAACTCCGACCGGCACTGATCAGCCGACGTACAGCCAGTCGTTCTTCTCGCGTCAGCCGCACACCGAGAATACGTGTTTCTGCCATCCCAACACCTCCACTGTTTCCTTACCACGCAGCGGTTCAAATGTTGCGATGACCACATGAGAGCGCCCCGGCGATGTCAGGACACCGTCGACCAGGGCCGTTATCTGATCCGGATGGCGTACCACGTCTCGTCCCATCGGAACTCCCTGCCCACTGGTTCGCACTACACCTTCAAGACGACCACGGCGCTCCTGCGACCCGAGGAACTGAGAGACAAAGAGTTGTTCACCGGCGAAGAAGTGGCGGCGCAGGAGCAGGTTGTGATCGAGCGCAATCTGGCGCTGCTGCACGCGCCGGCCGAGCGAGCAGTGGCCGGCGGTAACATTGTTGCTTGCGACAATTCGTGGCTCGACCCCGGCACGCGGCCGAGTCGTCGCACCTCCCTCATCGTCGACTCGCCAAGCGGACGGCTGCTGGCCTCGACACCAGGTCCCTCGTAGATCCGGGGCGCTCCACGGAGTATTTTTGCCGGCCCTGACCGGACACATCGACCGGCATCAGCCCCGACCACCGCCCTGACCTCTTTCGTACGGACTATAGGTCGGGGCTACTCCTGGTTGTTTGCCGCGCGCTCCTTTTGTCGCTCCCCGTTGAGGATATTCGGCATGGCGTAGTTGCCTTCGTGGCAGGCGTACTCATAGATGACATAGTCATCGAGCCGGGCCATCGGGCGGTCCACGGTCCATGGTTGCCGGTAGATCTCGTCGTCCTCGATCGTGAACTGGTAGTCGATCGTGTCTGCACCGACACGGGTGAACCGCTCGATTGCACGCGTGTTGGGTGTCGACAGGAAACGCATCTCGGTCTCGTCGCGGTAGTTTCGCGTTTCGACGACCAGGGTGTTGCCCTCCCAGTGACCGCGAGCGTCACCGTTCCATTGCCCGATCGCGTCGTCGAGGTGCGGCCGGTCGTCGATGGGGATGATCCGGACGTCGTGGATGTTCTCGACCTGAATGACGACGTAGTCTGGCGTCTGGAGGATGTGATAGGTGTTGTTGTAGTTGGTCGGGACCGGGGGAACGCCGTGATAGGTCAGGCAGCGATCCCATTTGTAGTGGTCGAGCCAGGAGTCGGCCGGGTGCATCTGGCGGTGCTCATTGCGCGCGGCGACCCGGGCCTGCCCCTCGGCGTTCAACGGCAGCCGGCCGTCGGGCGGGTCGACGATCTGCGAGGTGCGCTGGTCCGGCAACACCCACCCGTTGTCGTACCACAGCGCGTTGTAGCCGCCGGGGTCGACGCCGGGGCGGTCGGGTCGGTCGCTCTTTCTGCGGGTGGTCAACGCCGCAGCCTCTTCTGGCGTAAAGACCGAGCCCACGTCCACCGGGCGTTCCAAAGGGGTGAGCGTGGCGTACGACCAGACGCCCTGCAGGTCCGGCTCGCCCCACGGGGTCCGGGGCACGTCCTGGCCGGCGACCAGCGTGCTCGCAAGCGCCAGCCCGATGGCCACGGTGGACATGGTGGCGACCTGCCCACGTCGAATTATCGCTCTTCGTCTCATCGCACGTCTCCTTGTCACATCACGCGCCAACGTATGAGCGAGTGTACCGCCAGGCCGCCGGTGTCGCAAAACTGGCGATCATACCGGGCGCTCGTGCCGTTCAGAGTCCGCCTATTCCTCCGAATGCCGATGATTTCAAGGTGACGCGGATCTGGGCGGTGTCTGACTACGTGACGATCTACGGAGTGTGGCCGCACATGCATTTTCGCGGCAAGGACATGACGTACATCATCAGCTATCCAGACGGCACCGAAGCGACGGTGCTGCACGTGCCGAATCACGACTTCGTCGAGCCGCCGAAGGTGCCGGCGGGCAGCACGGTCAGGACGGTCGGCCACTTCGACAGCAGCGTCAAGAACCGATACAACCCGAGTCCCGACCGGTGAACAGAGCTGGGATGAGATGTTCCCGGACCAACAGCAGGTCAACGGGTTCCAGAGGAGCATGCAAGAGAACCCGAACGCGGGCAAAGACTTGGCCAGGCGATCCGGAACGCACCGCGCGACCCGGACGAGCCGGCGAACTTGGTCCAGCTGCGGAGGGAATCAAACGCCTGCCTGGACCCCGACTCGATCGTCAGCTTTTACCGGGCGAACTGGCCAAAGGTGCCGGCGACGATGGAGACTGAGGCGTCTGGGTTCAAGTACGGCGAGTTTCCGCCGGTCAAGGCGCCTACGCTGTCTATCTATGGACGGGCTGCATAAGGAGGCGCCGGAGTTTGTCACGCCACGCATTATGGAGTGGCTCGAAACAGGTCGGTAGGACTAAGATGTCACCTCCTGTGATCTTGATTCGCGTGGCCGCGGTCCTTGAGCGGCCGGAGAACCGCTGATGCGTGGATGGGGGTTGGTCCTGATCGCCTTGTTTGTGAACTGCGCGCCGGCCCCCGAGCCGGTCGAGGACGTCTCTTCGGCTGCGCCGGTCTACACGCCCCCTGCGGTCGCGGCGGAGTCACCCGACCTCACGCAGGCCGACATCGAGCGTCTGATGGACGAACTCTCGAACTGGGGACGCTGGGGCTCAGATGACCAGCTGGGCGCGGCCAACCTCATCACGCCCGCCAAGCGCCTGGAGGGGATTGCGCTGGCGACCGAAGGTATCACCGTCTCGCTTGCCCACCCGCTCCTGACCGACGAGGCTCCTGACGTATCGAGGCCTTTTGAACGCCGCATGCTGGGGCTCCCGGACCCAACCGCTGAACCGGTATTCAGGGGCGGGGTCAGCGACAACTACAACGTCAGCTACCACGGCTATTCGCACAGCCACATCGATTCCTTGTGCCACATTCTGTACAAGGGCCTGATGTACAACGGCGTGTCGCAGGAGACGATCACAGAGGAAGGGTGCTCCAACGCGTCGATCGCCAATCTTCAGGGCGGCATCGTGACCCGGGGCGTGTTGCTCGATATTCCGCGTCTCAAGGGCGTGCCGTATCTCGAGCCGGGGACGCCGATCTACGTGGAAGATCTTGAGGCCTGGGAAGAGATGGCTGGGGTCACGGTTCGACCTGGTGATGCCGTCTTCGTCCGCACCGGTCGCTGGGCCCGTCGCGCTGATGTCGGTCCGTGGGACCTCTCCGAGCGTGCCGCGGGCCTCCACGCGTCAGTGACACCGTGGTTCAAGGCGCGGGATGTGTCGTTCCTCGGTGGTGACGGGGCGTCCGACGTCTCACCGTCTGGGGTGGAGGGGGTTGGGCTCCCAGTCCACCTGCTGGCCATCGTGGCGATGGGGGTGGACCTGTTTGACAACCAAGACCTGGAAGCGCTGGCCGAGACGGCGGCGGAGCTCAATCGATGGGAGTTCATGTTCGTGGCGGCCCCTTTGGCCGTCGAGAACGGCACCGGTTCCCCGATCAACGCGCTGGCCATCTTCTAGTGCGACTTGCTGAGATACGAGAAGGCCGCGCACGGCGCGGCCCCGCCGGCGCGGAGCAGGGCGATGGGGCCCCTGCGAGCGGCGGCGAACAAAATATGGAATTGGAGCGAATTCATGCAGAAGATGTTCTCTCTCGTCGTCGTCGTCCTAACCGCCGCCGCACTGCTCGCGGGTAGTAGCGTAGCGACCGCCCAGTCGATCGATGCGGGTCGAGGCGAGCTGCCGCTGACCGTGCCATCCAACTACGCCGAAGACTCGGCGGCACCGCTGATCGTGTTGCTGCATACCTACGGCAGAACCGGTGCCAGACAGGACGAGTACATGAGCCTCAGCGCGCTGGCCGATGCCTACGGGTTCATCATGGTGGCTCCGGATGGGACGCCATCGGAGGCTGAGAACAACCCGCTCTACTGGAACGCTTCATCCGCATGCTGCGCCTGGGGCGGCAAAGAGCTCGATGATTCGGGGTACATCGCGAGCATTATCGACATGGTCAAGGAGAAGTACAAAATCGACCCGAAGCGCGTCTACATCATCGGTCACTCCAATGGCGCATTCATGGCGCACCGCCTTGCTCATGATCACTCGGGCACAATCGCTGCGATCGTGAGCCTCGCCGGGGCCGATCAGTCGGAAGAGCGCCCAACGCCGCCGCATCCGGTGCACGTGCTGCAGATTCACGGCGACGCCGATAGTGCTATCTCCTACGACGGTGGCGACATCCGAGGCGGGGCCTACCCTGGTGCCAGGCAGTCGGTCGAGAACTGGGCCGCGCGCAACGGCTGCGAAGTCGAGGGCAGCGACGCCGGCATGCTCGACCTGGATCGAACCTTGGCCGGTATGGAGTCGACGGTGACCCGCTACACAAACGGGTGTAAGCTCGGCGGGTCGGCAGCCCTGTGGACGATCGCTGGAGGCGCCCACGTGCCCGAGCTGTCCAGCCACTTCACGCGACTGGCCGTCGAGTGGTTGCTGGCACATCCCAAGCCGTAGGACGCTCGACACGCCCCCTCGGCGTCGCGCTCGTGCTGACTAGCGGAGAGGACGAAAGAACTCGCGCAGCTCCTGCACCATCAGGTCGGGCTCCTCGATGGCCGGAAAGTGAAATCGCTCCACGCCCGCAGCTTCCCGGTGAGCCATGCCGCCAGACCCACCGGTGAGTCGGTGAGCCCATACGCGAGCGTCTGCGGTTTGGTGTATTTAGGCCAGGATTTGCCCTCGGTCACGGTGTTTGAGAAACTGCTTGGCAATGGGTGACGATCAGACCTTTCGGATTATTCTCGCCCTCGGGTTGGTCGCGGTTCTGCCGTTCGGTATCTATCATCGTGTCCGGTCGCAGGCGACCGGTGAGACGCTCGATCGCCGGCAGGAAGGACTCTTCATCTTGCTGACGTTGCGCCCGATCGCCCTGGCGGCGATGATCGGACTCCTCACTTTCGTCGTCAGCCCCCAACGGATGGCCTGGTCGTCCGTACCGCTGCCTGTATCCCTGCGGTGGGCCGGCGTTGGAGTAGGTCTACTGGCCGGTTCGTTGCTCGTCTGGACCTTCCGCACGCTGGGTCCCAACATCACGGACACGGTCGTGACCCGACAGAATCACACGTTGGTGACGAGTGGGCCATACCGGCTCGTCCGGCATCCGTTCTATGTCGCCTCCGCCCTCGCGTATTGTGCGAACACCCTGGCCACGTCGAACTGGTTCATCGGGGTCACGGGGGCGCTGGCGATGACCCTCCTCGTCATGCGAACGACGATCGAAGAGGAGCATCTCGTCAGGCGCTTTGGCGATCAGTACCAGCGATACAAGAAGCAGACCGGCCGGTTCTTTCCGCGGTTGGCCGCAGTGTCCACCGAGTAGACACATGAAGACTGGCGGCCTAGAGGAGCGCGTTTCGCTGATACTCACGCGGGAGTCCCTCGTGACCGACCACTCACGGGTGGCTATCGCGCTGTCCGGCGGCGCCGATTCGGTTGCCCTCACCTCGCTGATGCGGGATCTGGCACCAGTTGTCGGCTTCACCGTTGCCGGCGTCGTTCACCTCAACCACCAGCTTCGCGAGGCCGCCAACGCCGACGAGCGATTCTGCCGCGAGCTGGCCACTGAGTGGTCGCTGCCCATTGAGGTTGGTTACGCCGATGTGGCGGAACGGTCACGGCGCGACCGGATGTCGATCGAAGAAGCCGGTCACCACGCGCGCTACGAGTTCTTCGACCGCGCCATGGCTGCGCTCGGGGCTGATTGTGTCGCCACGGCGCACACCCGTCACGACCAGGCCGAGACCTTCCTGATGCGGCTCCTTCGTGGAGCGGGTCCGATGGGGCTCTCGGGCATCCATCCTCGCAGTGGCCACGTGATCCGCCCGCTGCTCGAGGTGTCGAGACAGGAGCTGAGGACTTATCTGGCCCAGCGGGGTCAAACGTTCCGAGAGGACGAATCCAACGCCGACCTCGAGGTGACACGAAACAGGATTCGACATGAGCTGATTCCCTTTCTCGAAGACCGGTTTTCTCCGTCGGTCGTTGACGTGCTCGCCCGAGATGCCGAGATTGCGCGCCACGATGCTGGGTGGCTGGAGGCCGCAGCGAACACCGAGGCTTCGAGAATCGTCACATATATGGAGGGTGGCGCCGCGTCGCTCAGCAGACAAGACCTTGCTGGACAACCGGTGGCGTTGGCGCGGAGGGTGGCGAAGCACATTCTCGAGAAGGTGGCCAACACGGCCGTCGGGCTCAGCCAGGTCGATCGATTCGTCGACCTGGTACGTGATGAGCGGCCGAAACGTGACGTGGATTTTCCCGGATGCAGGGTCAGCCGGGACGGGGACCGGATCGTCGTCGGGTCGCCTCGACCTCGACGGACCCAAGCCGCACCAGCCTACGAGTATCAGCTGGAGATTCCCGGTGAGGTGGAGGTCCCGGAGGCCGGAATGGCCATTGCGGCCGAGCGTTCGGGCCCGGGAGCCCTACCGAAGGGCCTCAGGGCGGACAGCGACAGCGCCTATGTGAGCGCCGCATGCCTCACCGAGCCGCTGATCGTGCGGAGCTGGCGTCCGGGTGATTGGTTGAAGCCCATGGGCCTCGGAGGCCGAAAGAAGGTACAGGACCTATTTGTGGACCGAAAGGTGGCCCGATCGGTCCGCCAGACCGTGCCGATTGTGGCGGACACGGGAAAGGGGATTATCTGGGTGGTCGGCCACTCCGTGTCTGAGGACTTTCGAGTCACCCCGGGTGCCGAAGGCATGCTAATCTTGAGGACAAGGAAAATAGGAGGAGTTGGGTGAACTCTACCCTGCGAAGTCTCGTTTTTTGGATGGTTCTGGTCGGCGTTGTCGTCCTGATCTGGAACGTCTCTACGCAGTTCCAGGCAGTAGACAATGACCTTCCCTTCAGCGAGTTTCTTCGACAAGTGGACGCCGGCGAGGTCCAGAGTGTCGAGCTGACGGGCAACGAGATCAATGGTGAGCTCAACGGCGGCAGTCGGTTCCACACCTATGCTCCTCCTCAGTACGAGGGCCTGGTCAATACCCTCGTCGAGCGTGACGTTGCGATCACGGCGAAGGAGGCGGCCAGTAGTCCCTGGGCCAACCTGCTGTACTCCTGGGCCCCGATTCTTCTGATCATCGGTTTCTGGATTTTCTTCATGCGTCAGGTGCAGAGCGGCGGCAACAAGGCGCTGTCGTTTGGCAAGAGCCGGGCCAAGCTCTCCTCCAGCACGCAGAAGAAGGTCACTTTCAAAGATGTTGCCGGCGTCGAGGAGCCCAAGGAAGAGCTTCAGGAGATCATCGAGTTCCTCAAGGAGCCACAGAAGTTCCAGAAGCTCGGTGGGCGCATCCCCAAGGGCGTGCTTCTGATGGGCGCTCCCGGGACCGGCAAGACCTTGCTCGCCCGGGCCGTGGCCGGCGAGGCGAGCGTTCCCTTTTTCTCGATTAGCGGTTCCGACTTCGTCGAGATGTTCGTTGGGGTTGGCGCATCGCGCGTTCGTGATCTGTTTGAGCAAGGCAAGAAGAACGCCCCTTGTATCGTCTTCATTGACGAGATTGATGCCGTAGGACGTCATCGTGGCGCCGGGCTTGGTGGCGGTCACGACGAACGAGAGCAGACACTCAACCAGTTGCTGGTTGAGATGGATGGTTTCGAGTCGAACGAGGGCGTCATCCTCGTTGCGGCGACCAATCGTCCCGATGTGCTCGACCCCGCATTGCTTCGCCCCGGACGCTTTGATCGGCGGATTGTCGTGAACCGTCCCGACGTCAAGGGCCGCGAGGGCATTCTGGGGGTGCACACTCGAAAGATCCCGCTGTCCGATGACGTGGATGCCCACGTGCTAGCCCGTGGCACGGCCGGTTTCTCTGGCGCCGACCTGGCCAACCTCGTCAACGAGGCTGCGCTGAACGCCGCGCGATACAACCAGAAGGTTGTCGAGATGCACGACTTCGAGTTTGCCAAGGACAAGGTCCTGATGGGCTCCGAACGCCGGTCGATGATCATCAACGACGAAGAGAAGCACGTCACGGCCGTGCATGAGGCCGGGCACGCGCTCTTGACGGTGCTCCTGCCGCACGCCGACCCAATTCACAAGGTGACGATCATTCCGCGGGGCATGGCACTTGGGCTGACCCAGCAGTTGCCGCTGGACGACAAGCACAACTACTCGAAAGACTATCTCGACGACCAGATCGCCATCCTGCTCGGTGGCCGGATTGCCGAGGAGTTGACGCAGGGCGACATCACGACGGGAGCTGGAAACGATCTGGACCGGGTGACCGACCTGGCCCGCAAGATGGTATGCGAGTGGGGAATGAGCGAAGAGATTGGGCCGCTAGTGTTCGGCAAGAAAGAGGAGCAAGTGTTCCTCGGACGCGATTTTTCCCAGCAGAGTGACTTCAGCCCTGACACCGCGAAACGAATCGACGCGGAAATTAAGGTGATCGTGACCCGCAACTACGAACGCGCGCAGGAGGCGCTCGGGTCCCACAAGCGCGAGCTCCTGCAGATCGCCGAGGAATTGCTGGTGCGCGAGGTGCTCGACGCGGATCAGGTTCGCCGGATAGCTCGCGGTGAGGCGCTCGAGGCGCACGTGCCGACACCCGACTCGTCCACGCAGCCGCCGGATGGCGAGGCGGACCGCAAGGAAGAAGAGCCCAAGCCGGCCGTTCCGTCGCTCGACAAGGCCGTCCCGCAGGAATAGTTGATCTCGCCCCGACGGCGCTACGCTCTCACGCTCCCTTCCGGTTCGGTCCTGGAGCTCGGACAGCGCACCCTCGTCATGGGCATCTTGAACGTCACTCCTGACTCGTTCGCCGATGGAGGCCTGCATCTCGACACTGGTCTCGCGGTCGAGGCGGCACACCGGCTCGAGGCCGAGGGCGCAGATATCGTCGACATCGGGGGCGAATCGACACGTCCGGGTGCCGAGGCGCTGTCGACTGACGAGGAGGTTGCCCGCATCCTGCCGGTGCTCGAAGGAGTCGCGTCCACGATCGGCGTGCCCGTCTCTGTCGATACCTACAAGGCGGAGGTGGCGCGGCTGGCGATCGGCAGTGGGGCGTCAATCGTCAACGACGTGTCGGCGCTGAGCTATGATCCGGATCTGGCGGGCGTGGTCGCGAGGGCTGGGGTTCCGGTCGTCCTCATGCACAACCGCGGTCGGTCACGCGAGATGTACCGTGAGGCCCAGTACGCGAACGCGCCTGACGAGGTCGAGCGGGAGCTGGCGAGCGCGGTCGAGCGCGCTCGGCTGGCCGGCATCGCGTCAGAACAGATCGTGATCGACCCAGGGCTGGGGTTCGCGAAACACGCCGAGCACACGTTCTCGACGCTGGCCAACCTCGGCGTGTTCCGGAGCCTGAACCGTCCGATTCTCGTTGGACCGTCGCGCAAGTCCTTTCTCGACGACGCGCTGGGTAAGCGACGACCTGACGATCGGGAGTGGGGCACGGCCGCCGGCGTCGCGGCAGCTGTTCTCCTGGGTGCGCATATCGTGCGTGTCCACGGCGTGCGACAGATGGTAGACGTGGTTCGGGTGGCCGACCAGGTGGCCGCCGCGCGTGAGACGGAAGAGCGCTGATGTCCGACTTTCTGCTCGAGAGGTGGCCACCGGTTGGTGTCGACTGGCTCGACCTGGTCGACATCGCGATCGTCTCGTTTCTCATCTACGAGTTCCTGAGTCTGATCCGCCGCACGCGTGCCGCCCAGATGGTGTTTGGGGTGTTGGTGGTCGTGGCCCTCTACTATGCCTCCGAGCGCACTCCACTCCCGACGGTCAACTGGCTGATACGGGACATGCTCGGTTACATGGTGTTCGCGGCGATCGTGCTGTTCCAGTCGGACATCAGGCGGGCGCTGTCGAATCTGGGTCGCGCGCCTTTCTTTCGGTACCTCTCGAGACCGACCACGACGGACGAGACTGTGGAGGAGGTCGTCGTTGCCGCGACGATGCTGGCGTCTCGTCGGATTGGTGCCATCATCGCCTTCGAGCGAGAAACGGGTCTCCGAAACTACATCGAGAGCGGTATTCCGCTGGATTCGAGCGTGACCTACGACCTGCTGCTGAGCGTCTTCCAGATCGAGTCGCCGCTCCATGACGGGGCGGTCATCATTCGAGAAAATCGGGTGGCGGCGGCCGCGTGCTTTCTTCCCCTTACGGTGAACCCGCAGCTCAGCAAGGAGCTCGGGTCGCGTCACCGGGCGGCGCTGGGCCTGACCGAGGAATCGGATGCGGTGGCGCTCATCGTCTCCGAGGAGACGGGCGGGTTGTCACTGGCGCTCGATGGTCAGATTGAGCGCGGGCTCGAACCCGATCAACTCAGGGTGCGGCTCGAGGCACTGATGTTGAAGGCCGACGCCCTGACGCGACAGCGTCAAGGCCACCGTCGTCTCGAGCCGTAGGAATGACGAGGACACTCCACTAGATGGCCTATCATCCCTTTCGCGATTTTTGGTTGAAGGCTGTGGCGGTGACACTTGCCGTGATGTTGTGGCTGAGCGTCGGCGACGAACCAGTCGTAGAGCGGGGACTGGACGTTCCGCTCGAGTTCGAGAATATCCCGTTCGGATTGAGAATCGTGGACGATCCGCCGAACACGGTCAGGGTTCGGGTACGCGGGTCGTCCAGCGTGGTGAGCCGTCTGGAGGCGGGTGAGGTCGTGGCCGTGCTCGACCTTGTCGACGAGCGAGCCGGGCAGCGGCTGTTCGACATGTTTGCCGACCGCGTTGTCGTTCCGCCTGGAGTCGAGGTCTCGAATGTGGTTCCCGCGACGGTGACGCTGACGCTCGAGGCGGCCGGACGCGCCAGAACCGTTCCGGTCGTGCCGAACATAGAGGGTACGCCGGCGGATGGTCTTGTGGTCGGCCGGATAACAACCATTCCGGCCACCGTTGACGTCGTCGGTCCGGAAAACAGGCTGTCGACGCTTCGCGAGGCTCTGACCGAGCCCATTTCCATCGAGGGTGCCTCCGTCAGTCTCGTGGCTGACGTGACGGTCGGCGTGGCCGAACAGACCCTCCGGCTGGTCGAGCCACTATCTGCTCGCGTCGAGGTCGAGATCGTACCGGCTCCAGTCGAGCGGACGATTCACGATGTGTCTCTCAGCTGGCGCGACTCATCCGATTCGCGACGGGCCTCCATGGAACCGGACCGCGTCGACGTCGGCGTCCGCGGGTCTCGTGAATCGATGCGCGAGGTGGACCCTGACGCCGTACAGGCGTTCATTGACCTGACCGTTCTTGCGGGTCGACCAGCCGGCCAGTACAATCTTCCGGTGGCGGTCGAATCGATCGACGGCCTCCGCGTCACCCATATCGATCCACCGTCCGTGCAGGTCGTGCTTCGCTAGGATCACCTCCGCGATTCACGGGCATCACGAACCTTCGATGTCAGCCTCGATATTCGGCACAGATGGCGTGCGTGGCACGCCCGGTACGTATCCACTCGACGAGGAGACCATCGTCCGTCTTGGCGCGTCAACGGTCCGGGTTCTCGGTCTCGAGAAGACCCGCCTGCTGGTCGCGCGCGATCCGCGCGAGTCGGGACCTCTCATCGAGACCTATCTGAACGGGGGCGTCGAAGCGGAGGGCGGCACGCTCGTCAGCGCAGGCGTTATCCCCACCCCTGCCGCAGCCTTTCTGGCCTCGCGTCACTTCGACGGAGCGTTCGTGATCTCGGCGTCACACAATCCGTTTCCGGACAACGGCATCAAGCTGCTCACCGGGGATGGCGAGAAGGCGTCACCGGAGCTCGAGACACGTCTGTCTGAGATGGTGGCCGACCGGTCCTGGAATCCCGGGACACCGGACGCCACCAGTCCTGCGACGTGTGACCTCGTCGACGACTACCTGACCCACCTTCGCACGGTACTTCCGGTCGTCGATGGACTCGAGGGGAGTCGAATTGCCGTCGACTGCGCGAATGGCGCGACCAGCGTTGTCGCTCCCCGCGTCCTGCGGGGGATGGGCCTTGACGTGGTCGCCCTCAACGTGAAGCCGGACGGGCGAAACATCAACGAGGACTGCGGGTCGACCCACCCAGAGGCGCTTCAGGGAGTCGTTCGGGACCAGAGCTGTCGGCTGGGCGTCGCGTTCGACGGTGACGGCGACCGAGCCATCTTGGTCGACGCCGATGGTACCGTGGTGGACGGCGACGCCGTGCTCTTTATGTGCGCAAAGCACCTCCAGTCAGAAGGTCGACTGCCGGGCGACGGCATCGTCGCCACCGTGATGAGCAATATCGGGCTGGAGATTGCCCTTCGCCAGGCTGGTATCGCCGTGCATCGATGCCCTGTGGGCGACCGTTCGGTGCGCGACGACATGCTGCGCCGCGGCTGTGTTCTCGGGGGCGAGCAATCGGGGCACATCATCTTCTCGGAGCAGCTGCCCACCGGAGATGGGATCCTGACTGCGCTATCGGTGCTGCGCGTCATCCAGGCGACGGGCCGGGAGCTCGCCGAGTTGAAACAGGGACTCGATGTCTTGCCACAGGTGCTGCTCAACGTGGAGGTCAGCACCAAGCCAGACTTGGCGACCGAACCGGAGATCCAGGAGTCCATTGGAGACGCGGTACGCATCCTTGGCGACCAGGGACGCGTGCTGGTCCGTTACTCCGGGACGGAGTCGCTCCTGCGCGTCATGATCGAGGGGCCCGATCTGGTCCAGGTCCAGCAGCTGGCCGAGTCGATTGCCGACCGGGCGCGGGCCCGCCTTGGCTGAGTGTCGTCGGTGAGGAAGGGGAGCCGATGCGTCTTGGAGTAAACATCGACCACGTGGCGACCGTTCGGGAAGCGCGAAAAGCGCCGGAGCCAGAGCCGGTGGCCGCCGCAGTACTGGCCGAACTGGGTGGGGCGGATGGCATCACCGTGCATCTGCGGGGTGACCGACGTCACATTCAGGAGCGTGACGTCGAGCTGCTCTGCAAAGTCTTGTCGACCCGGCTCAACGTCGAGATGGCGGCGACGGCGAAGATGCTCGATATCGCGACCCGCCTGAAGCCGCACCAGGTGACGCTCGTCCCGGAGCTTCCAAACGAGCTCACGACGACCGGTGGCCTTGACGTTGTCCGGCATGCGAGAGTCTTGAAGACTGCGGTTGCGCGCCTCCACGCGGCCGGGATAGCCGTCAGCCTTTTTGTCGATACCGACGCGGCGCAGGTCGAGAAGGCGGCAGCGGTCGGGGCGACCGCCGTCGAGATCAATACGGGACCGTACGCCGACGCGTCCGATGACGCTCGCCCCGCTGAGCTCGAACGAGTTGTCCGCGCCTCACAGACGGCAGCGGGGCAGGGCCTGGATGTGCTGGCGGGACACGGGTTGACCTATCGCAATGTCACGCCGATTGTCGAGATCGCCGAGATCAGCGAGTTGAACATCGGCCACAGCATCGTCGCCCGAGCCGTGCTCGTCGGGATAGAGCGCGCCGTGGCCGAGATGGTCGACCTATTGGGTTGTTGACGGTATCATCGCTGAACGGTGACGACATATGGGACGTGAAGTGCTCGTGCTCGGTCCGGCGGTCGCATTCTCGCTCGTGATCATGTCGTGGATCATCTGGAGCGAGCGCCCGGTACCGGTCGCCGACTCCGAGGCTGCGGTGCCCACATCCTCCGTCCCAGCCGCTGCGCCCATGCCGACGGTCAACCAAGACCGGGTGGCCGAGCTCCGGTCCGCGATCGAGTCCGACCCCGAGGACGTGACGTCGCTGCTGGCCCTGGCCACCGAGTATTTCGAGGCGCACAGCTTCGAGGAGGCGGTTCCGTGGTACGAGCAGGCTCTCGCGCTGAGCCCAGACGACGTCGAGTCGAGTACGAACCTTGGGGTGAGCTACTTCTACGCCGGGTCGCCGGACCGCGCGGCCGACCAGTTTCAGCGTTCGTTGGAGCTTGCCCCCGATCACGCCCAGACGCTCCTGAGTCTGGGTATCGTCCGCGCTTTTGGGCTCGACGACCTTGACGGGGCCAGGGAAGCCTGGGAACGGGTGATCGAGGTGGCCCCCGATAGCACTCAAGCCACCGCCGCTCGCGAGGCGCTCAGTCGCGTGATAGCCGAGCTGGAGGCGGCACGTGAGGCGTCGACGGCACCGGAGTAGAGTAACGGTACGCCAGACACGCGTTCATCGGTAGCGATCATGCTGGGTTGGATTATCCGGCTGCTGCTCCTCGCGCTTGTGCTTCGCGCGGTGAGCAGCTTCGTCAGCGGGTTACGGAAGGGCGTATTCGGTCCGGGCCAGGTCCCTCAGCCAGATCGGCCACGAAAGAGTATGTCCCTCGTGAGAGATCCAGTGTGCGGTACCTACGTCGAGCCGTCCCGGGCGCTGTCGAGCAGCACAAGGGGCACGGTCCACTATTTCTGTTCCGAGGATTGTCGGCGTACGTTCAGTCAACACGCGTGATGAGTTGATCCCCATGCAGCACGAAGAGCAGCTTCGAGCCAATATCGTCGAGATCGGTCAGCGTCTTCATGCTCGCGCCTATATTGCGTCCAACGACGGAAACATCAGCGCTCGGGTCGGAGACAATCTGCTGCTGACGACTCCCAAAGGGGTGTCCAAGGGATTCATGACCCCCGACATGATGGTCACCACCGACCTGGAGGGGCGGAAAGTCGCGGGCGAGCGCGACGCGTCGTCCGAACTGCTGATGCACTTGGCGGTGTACGAGAGCCGTCCGGACGTGCAGGCCGTCGTCCATGCGCACCCGCCCGTGGCGACCGGTTTCGCAGTGGCTGGTATACCGCTCGACCGCGCCGTCCTCGCAGAGGTGGTCACGACACTCGGCAGTATTCCGATCGCGGACTACGGCACGCCCTCCACCTCCGAGCTGGCCGACGAGGTCAGCAAGTACATCAAGGCTCACGATGGGTTGCTGCTGGCCAACCACGGTGCTCTGACGACCGCCAACGAATTGTTCGCCGCGTACTACAAGATGGAAACGATCGAGCACTTCGCCCGGATCAGTCTTGTGGCCCGTCTGCTTGGGCGCGAGCGGATTCTGTCGAGAGAAGAGGTGATGCGGCTGCAGGATCTGCGAGGGAATTATGGCATCGTGGCACCGGCGCCCATTTGCGCTGACGATGACGGAACCGAGGGCGACCCAGCAAGTGCTCCGGATGGGGTGGAGGACGTGACATGCCAGGTGCTGCACGCACCGTCGTCACCAGACGCCCGCCTGGTGACCGAGGAGCCGTCTCCCGCCCGTGAGGAACTAGGTGATGAGAGAGAAATTCGGCTAACATACCGCGAACTCACAGTCCTGATCGAAGATGCGGTAAGGCAGCTGCGTTGAACGCAAGGGTGGGTCAGCCACCTGCGAAGGGGAACGACATGGGTGAGGCGTTGGGGTTGGTGGAGACCAAAGGTCTCGTCGCGATGATCGAGGCGGCGGACGCCATGGTCAAGGCGGCGAAGGTGACTCTCGTAGGTTGGGAGAAGATCGGGGCTGGCTACGTGACGGCGATCGTCCGTGGTGACGTCGCTGCGGTCAAGGCTGCCACCGACGCCGGGGCCGCGGCCGCGCGCCGTGTCGGCGAACTCGTGTCGGTGCATGTCATCCCTCGGCCCCACGCCAACCTCGAAGATGCCCGGCCGATCGGCAAAGCAAGCAGCAAGGGGTAATCCACTCTGATTCTGGCCAAGATCGTCGGTACCGTGGTCGCCACCCGCAAGGACGAGCGGCTGGTCGGCAACAAGCTGCTCGTCGTACAACCCATCGGTCCCGACGGGCAGCCCACTGGCCATCACCTCGTGGCCGTGGACACGGTCGATGCCGGCTTTGGCGAGACCGTCCTCATCGTCAGCGGCTCATCGGCGCGGATGGCCGGCGAGCTCAAGGACACACCCGTGGATTCAGCGATCGTCGGGATCGTTGATTCCGTGTCGATGAACGGGTAGACCTCCATGCAGCTGGCGCGCGTGACGGGGACGGTTGTGGCCACACGAAAGCAGCCCGGTCTTCGTGGCCTCAAGCTGTTGGTATTGGAGCCCCTGACCCCTGACCGGCAGCCTGTCGGACGATCGATTGTGGGCGTTGACTCGGTTGGCGCCGGCGAAGGCGAGGAGGTGTTCTTCGTCAGAGGTCGTGAGGCCGCGCTGCCATTCCTGCCAGCCCAGGTCCCGACCGATGCCACCGTCGTCGGTATTGTCGACCATTGGCGCGTTGAGTCGGCAGAGGGCGAACGCTCTCGAGCACGGCGCTCCCAGGGGAGTTGACGTGCGTCTGGCGCACGTCGTCGGTCATGTCGTGTCGACACAGAAGAACGAAAAACTGACCGGCGCCAAGCTTCTGCTGGTCCAGCCCGAGGCGGCTGACGGGACCGCCGTCGGTCACCCCATCATGGCTGTCGATGCGGCTCAGGCGGGGATTGGTGAGAGAGTCTTGCTCGTGATCGAGGGACGTGCGGCCATTTCGGCTCTGGGTCGACGCGGCGCTCCCGTCGACGTGGCGATTGTCGGTGTGGTCGACCGGGTCGACGTTGAGTCGGTCGCTGGCGTCGACCCCGTCGACGTGGCCTTCTCGGGGCGGTGACGGTCAGGACGAGCACCGGGTGTCTTCCGCGCCAGAGATCTTCGTCACCACACGCCTACCGAGCGTGGTCATTGACAAGCTCGCGCTTGCGGGCCGGGTCGATCAACATGCAGAGCCCCGCGACCTCGAAGCGGAGGAGCTGCGCGTCCGGGTCCAGGGTAAGGCCGGTCTTATCTGTGTCCTGACCGACCGGGTCGACCGGTCGGTGCTCGATGCCGGTCAGGATTTGCAAGTCGTCGCCAACCTAGCTGTCGGCATCGACAACATCGACGTCGCCTACGCCGCCTCGAGAGGGATCGTCGTGACCAACACCCCGGACGTGCTGACCGAGTCGGCCGCCGAGTACACCTGGGGCCTGATCCTGTCAGTTACGCGTCGGATTGCCGAGGCCGACCGCGCTATCAGGGCGGGAAAATGGAGCGGATGGACGCTCGACTTCATGCCTGGTACCGAGCTTGGCGGTAAGCAGCTCGGGGTCGTCGGGGCGGGGCGTATCGGTCGCGCCGTTGCCGCCCGCGCGGGCGCGTTCGGCATGACGGTGGCCGTCGTCGACCGACCAGGACTTGACCTGGAGGGCCTGTCGGTACGGCGCATGTCATTCGACGAGTTGCTCGTGACCTCCGATGTCATCACCCTGCATGTCCCCTTGACTGAGACGACCCGGCACCTCATCAACCGGCAGCGCCTGGCTCGGATGAAGCGCTCGGCGTTTCTGGTGAACACGTCGCGAGGGCCGGTTGTCGACGAGTCCGCCCTGGTCTGGGCTCTCAGCGAGCGCCTGATCTCAGGTGCGGCGCTTGATGTCTATGAGCACGAGCCTGACATTCATCCAGCCCTCGTCAGTCTCGACAACGTCGTCCTGTCGCCTCACAGCGGCACCTCCACCCGAGAAACCAGGACGGCCATGGCGGAACTTGCGGTGTCTAACGTCGTTGCCGTCCTCGGCGGCCGCCCACCGCTGACGCCGGTGACGGTCTAGGGGCGGACCGTAGGACCACACGAGATGGGTGGGCGACTTCACTCCACGTCCGAGCCGCGACCCTCGGTGAGCCGAGTGATGCGACGTCTCGAACCGGTGATCGAGGGCATGGAGCACCCCGCCGTCGAAAAGATCGCTGACGAACAGCGAGCCGATCCCTTTCACGTGCTCATCGCGACCATGCTCTCGGCACAGACGAAGGACGCCGTGACGCTCGAGGCATCCACGAGACTCTTCGCTCGTGCATCGACGCCCCGTTCGCTTGGCCGGGTACCTGTGTCGGAGGTCGAGCGTCTGATCTACCCGGTGAGTTTCTACCGAAACAAGGCACGCCACGTGAAGGAGACCTGCCGACAGCTGCTCACCCGATTCGGAGGGCGAGTACCGACCACGCTGGACGAGTTGGTGTCGCTGCCTGGTGTGGGACGCAAAACGGCGAACTTGGTCCTCATCGTGGCGCTCAGGAGCCGTGACAACATCTGTGTGGACACCCACGTGCACCGGATTGCCAACCGACTGGGCTGGGTGCGGACCAAGACTCCTGAGCAGACCGAGCAGGCGCTCTACGAGGTCGCGCCCAGACGATGGTGGGCATCGCTCAACCGGTACCTCGTGACGTGGGGCCAGAACGTGTGCCGTCCGACCTATCCCTTGTGCGGACGCTGTGAGGTCGAGCCACTGTGCCCACGACTCGGGGTCATCAAGGTCGGGCGCTCCCCAGGCCCCAGTTCCTAAGTACACGTAATCGTGAAACGCAGTACTAAGGCAAGAGCCCCACCCGTGTGCGGACCACCCCCTCGAGCTCGGGATATCGATCCACGAGGGCTTGCCGATACTCGCCCGTCACCGGAATGTCCAACTGGTGCTTGAGCACGGTCGCGTTGGCGACGGCCTTGGCTGCGAAGTGGTTGTTCAGATACAGGTAGAGCTTCTTGACCAGCCGGCTCGCGGCATCGGTCGTCTCCGCGAACGGCTTGAGCTCTGATGCGGAATACAGATAGTTGTAGCGATCCTCGGCCTGGTCATGTGTCCACCACTGAGCCGCGTTTCGTCCGTGCAACCGCATGTAGTAGCAGCTTTCGACGTTGGGCAGCTGGTTCTGCTCAATCGAGAATCGAAACTTGGGCTCGTCAATCTGAACCCAGGCGGCACCGAACTCATTGAGCAGCGAGAGCGTCGCGCCGACATCGGTGCTCCAGCTCGCGTGTCGGAGCTCGACGGCGACGGGGCAGTCGGCGAAAACCGTTAGGAGCCAGGTGAGGTAGTCACGGGTCGACGTGTCGTTCTTGAAGCTTGGCGGAAACTGGGCCAGCACCACACCGAGCTTCTCGGCGTCCTGGAGTGGTGCGAGAGCGGCGCGGACCCCATCGATATCGCGGGTGGCGACGCTGGCGTTCTCCTGCCCTGTGGCCTGGGTGTACATGCGAGGGTGAGTGAACTTCTGGAAGAGCTTCACCGAAAACTCGAAGCCGGCTGGCGTGCGGTTGACCCATCCCTGAGTCGCCTCGGCAGTGGGTATGCCGTAAAAGCTCGAGTTTACCTCGACGGTATTGAAGTGCTCCGCATAGTACGAGAGCTCATCGAACCCGCGTGGACGATGGGCGCGGCCCCGAGGTGGGTAGAACAGACCGTTCCAGCTCCCTCGACCTGACGGATAGCTCCATCCGCTGGTTCCGACCCGGATGTTGTGCGCCGTCACCATGCCAGCCATTGTACGACTGGTTCAGACACTGCACTACAATCATCGATTGACACGCGTTGCAGCGGCGATTCGGCATGCTCACCATCAACGAGATCTTCTTTTCGATACAGGGCGAGTCCAGCTATTCGGGAACACCATGCGTCTTCGTCCGACTGACAGGCTGCGACCTGCGGTGTTCATGGTGTGACACGGCGTATGCCTTCAACGAGGGGCGTTCGATGTCGGTTGAGGACGTGGTGGCCCAAGTCGACACCTACGACTGCTCTCTGGTGGAGGTTACGGGTGGCGAGCCGCTACTGCAGAGCGATGTCTATCCTCTGATGCGACGGCTGCTGGCGGCCGGGAAAACCGTGTTGCTCGAGACCGGCGGCCAGGCGGACATCTCCGGCGTTCCAGACGAGGTCATCAAGGTCGTTGATATGAAATGTCCTGGTAGCGGGGAAGCGTCTCGCAACGATCTGGGCAACCTCTCCCGCCTGGCCGCACACGACGAAGTGAAGTTCGTGATCCGAGACCGGGTGGACTACGACTTTGCCCGTGAGATGGTTGAGTCGCATGAGCTGGAGCGTCGCTGTGGCACGGTGCTCTTTTCACCGGTGCACCGCGTGCTCGAGCCGAGACAGCTATCGGAGTGGGCGCTGGCCGACGGCCTGCCGGTGCGGGTGCAGATACAGCTTCACAAGTACCTTTGGGGTGATGACACTCGGGGTGTCTAGTGTGGTGAGTTCAACAGATCTATACATTCGGCCGGCGCTGCATCCCGGCTGGCGGCGTTGCTCATCGCTCACAGATGCCCAAGATGCTCGCTCTTCGCGCCTTGCCCGCCGCGCGCATCGTCAGCCTTGGTGTACAGATCTGTTGAACTCACCACACTAGTGTCCTCATTGACATGGTGACCGGACGAACGGCGGTCGTGCTACTCAGCGGAGGGCTCGATTCGTATACCGCCGGAGCGATCGCCAAGGATGAGGGGTTTGACCTCTGCGCACTCACGGTGCGCTACGGCCAGCTGCATGCCCAGGAACTCGTGGCGGCGCGTAGGGTGGCGGAGGCCCTGGGTGTGCGAGACCGCCTAGAACTGTCAGTGGACCTAGCGGCCGTTGGCGGTTCGGCGCTTACGGGCGACACACCGGTGCCAAAGGACCGTGCGCTCGATGACGGAGAGGTCCCTCCGACATACGTGCCGGCGCGGAATACCGTACTCCTGTCTCTCGCTCTCGCGTGGGCCGAGGTCCTGGGCTCACAGGACCTCTTCATCGGCGTCAATGCCCTCGACTACTCTGGTTATCCCGACTGCCGGCCGGAATTCGTCCAGGCGTTCGAACGGCTCGCCACGCTGGCGACCAAGGCGGGTATCGAGGGACGGCCGCTCCGCGTCCACACGCCCCTCATCGATTTGACCAAGGCTGACATCATCAGGCGAGGTGTTGAGCTGGGTGTCGACTACGCTCTGACCCACAGTTGCTACGACCCAGACCCCGACGGTCGGCCCTGCTCGAGGTGCGACAGCTGCCGTCTCCGTGCTCGCGGGTTCGAGGAGGCCGGTCTCCCGGACCCTGCTCTCATTTAGTGCTCATCGAGAGAACGTCGCCAGGTGGACCACGGCCTGGTCGATCAGGGCCCGGATCTGACGGGAAGGCGTCTGGAAGTTGTTCGCCAGGATCGCGAAGATGAGCGTCTCGCCGTCCTGCGTCTCTACATACCCGGACAGCGTCTGCACTCCTGACATGGAGCCCGTCTTGGCACGGGCGTTCCTGGCCGCGGCTGTCCCCCGCATGCGTCTTTGAAGCGTCCCGTCGTCTGCCGCGATAGGCAGCGTTGCCTCGAAGAGCGCGTGCGCGATCGGATCTGAGTAGGTCTGCTCGAGCACAGCGACCAGCGCCTCCGCCGTCAGAAGGTTGTAGCGGGACAGCCCGGACCCGTCGGCGACCTTGAAGTGGTCGGGGTCGATCGACCAGTCCTCCAGGATGGCCGTGACCGCCGTCTGGTTTGCGACGTCGGACCCGTCCCCGTTCTGCGTACCCACCGTTCGGAACAGCGTCTCGGCTGACAGGTTGCGGCTGCGTTTCATCATGTCGATCGACAGTTCGGAGAGGGGCACGGAGCGATGGGATAGGAGCACGCGGAGCTCCGGCACTCCGCTGGGTTGATCGTCTGTTCCGACATCGTCAGCGTCGACGGCGTCGCCACCCACGCTGATCCCGTGACGGACCAGCGCGTCACTCAGAGACCGGACAAAGAACAGCGTGGGGTTATCGACCGACACCATCCGGTGCAACGCATCCGACTCAAGAGGAATCGAGCCGTCGAGCCCAAGCGCGACCTGGCCGGGGAATCGGCTCAGCCGCAGCGTGAGCTCGCTGTTCGGCGGTCCCGTCGTGACCCGGTTGACCAATTCCAGGCCGCTGGCTGGATGAACCACCGCGCTCAAGGCCGGCCCGTCGACGACCCTCCCAGGCAAAAGACGTATCTGCGCGACGTTTTCGCGATACTGGAGGGCGCCACCGGGTGTGGCGAATCCAAACGGGAGGTCGTTCCACGACCAACCAGCGCCAAGCCCCGACGACCGGCCTGCGTGGCCTTGGTCCCAGTCCCCATCGTCGCCGACGAGCCGGCCGATGATCTCGTTGATACCGGCTTCCCGCAGCTGTTCGGCCCAGTGGGCAAAGACATCCTCATCGCGACCACCCCGGACGCCCAGAGTCGGGTCACCCGAGCCTCTCACCACGATATCGCCTGCGAGTCGACCGTCTTCGAGCGGAGCAACCGTGAGGAGCTGCGTGTCGTATCGGTAGTCCCAGCCCAGAGTCTGGCTGGCCGCGGCCAGCGTGATGATCTTCTGTACGGATGCGGGAATCAGAAGGGTGCGCTCGTTCAGCCCGTACAACGACTCGTCTCGGTCTGCGGATCGGACGAGCACACCCCAGATCGCGTTGCCCGCCGAGGGGGAGCTGAAGAGGGTATTGAGTTCATCGCGGAGCGCCTGGATTTCCGGCGTCGTCTCGGTCGCCGTACTCCGGGAGGACGCTGGCGCGGTCTGAGTCTGACCTGCCGCAGCGATGCCGGCACCGCCGGCGATCAGCGGCACCAGCATCGTCAAGACCAGACCGCGGCGCGAGAAAGCTCGGCCAGTCACCGTGCTGGTGTGATGCCTTCTATTCTTCAGAGGGCTGGGTTCGCTTCTGACGGGACGGCATCGAACGCATCGTCTACGCTTCGGCTCTCCACGACGCCCGCGCCAGGTTCGTCTCCGCTCACGGCGTACGTGTCGTCACCGCTGCGCCAAAATATCACACGCTCCTCGGTCTCTTCGTCACCAAAAGTCACGCGGATAGTCGCCATGATATCGGAGTCAGCGATCGCAACGTCAGTCCGTGATTCGACAAACGAATCGGCGCGGAGGTTGGAGATCTTGGAGAGCAGGTCGTCCATGTCGCTCCGCTCGATCTCGCCGGTCTCCGGTTGGGTGCGTGTCCAGGTGGGTTCGGTGTCCTCGTCCGTCTCGGCGGTCTTTTCGAAGACGACCGTCGTGTCAGGCTGTTCGATCTCCAGCCGGGTTGCATTGAACGAACGAAAGGAGAAGAGGTCCTTTCGACGGTATTCGAGCGCTTCGCGTTCGAGGTCGGCGACCAGCGAGCTCTCGATGGTAAAGACGATCGAACGGGAGGCATCTTGCGCGTACCGTTCGCCCTTTGGAGCGACGGAACCAACCAGAAGGGTCGCGGCGGCGCTGCCTGCTTGGAGGGTGGCCGTCAGCGAGGGCTCGGTGAGCCCATAGGTGAGGGTGTCGTCCTCCGCCGGTTCGCTCTCTTCGTCTGCAGTGATGTTCTCGGTCGCCACCGAGAGCATGTGGCCGCGCGATATCCGGCCCACGAGGCCCTCGACCGTGCCGAAGTCGGCCCGAACGTCCCAGGGCTGCACCAGACGCCACTCGTTGTCGGACTTTGAAAACTGCAGGGTGGATCCGGCCTGATCGATCTCGAGCCGGTCGACGTCTGCCGTTTGGACATCGAGGATCGCTTTGTCACGCAGGTCGAATGTCGACTTGTTGAGGGCGCTCTCAACTGAGGCTGGAACGAGGATGACGCGATCCTCGTTAGCCAGCTTGGCGTATCGGTCTGCACCGGTGGGCGTGGTCTCGCCGATCAGGAGCCGATGGTCCGTCTCATCGTTCGCGATGGTAAACGACACGTCCACCACCGGCGACGACAGGCCGAACGGCTCGAGGTCCACCGACTCTTCTTGGACCACGCGGCGAATCTCCAGGGTCGAGACCTCGGAGGTCATTGTTGAGACGGTCGTGTCATCTGCCGCCCCCTGGATCGGGCTGGTCAGCTCCCAGGCATCGTCTGCCGTGCGCCGGAGGACCGTCTCGTCGCTACCGGCTCTGACCGTGAGGGTCTCGATATCGCCGGCCTCAAGCTCGAAGAGCTGTTCGTTCGGAGGGGTCTCGGAGGCCGGTCGGCGCTCCATCTCGACGAAATAGATATAGGCTCCGAGCCCAAGGAAGACGACCAGCATGACGAGGGTTGATCGCGCACCTCGCATGGCCCTATCGTCTCCGCCACCAGGTACCCACCCCGGCCATGATGGCCCCGAGCGGGATGAGCCACGTCACGATCAGGACGTTGAACTGCTGCGCGGCGGTGAGTGTGATCCTGCGGTCTTCGGGCTGCCGTGGCCTGATGGAAATCAGGTTCTCCTGCTGGGCCAGCCAGTTGATTGTGTTGAGCGCCAAGTCCCGATTGCCCTGAATCCCCAGGGCGGAGTTCGACGCGAAGTCCGAGTCGCCGATCACCGCCAGCCGGGCCTGAGGCGGCGCGGCATCTTCGCCTTCGTTGTCGTCTTCGTCTTCTTCTTGAGAGTCAGACGCCTGCTCCCCGTCCGCGTCATCGACAACCTCTGCAACTTCGACCGCCACCGAGACGGAGACACCGATTGAGATGGGCCCTGGGGTGTCGGCGTCGTCCATGGCCACTTCGCCGCCCGCGAGCTCGTCCATGCTGGTTTCGGCCCAGCTCCGTTCGGAGGTTCGGATAAACGGTAGGGCCGTTCGCCCGTTGGCGCCCCCCGGGACCGGCGAGACCGACCGCGCCAGAGGGAACGCGGTCAGCAGCGCGAAGTTGTCCGTAATCGGGTGTGGCGGATAGCTCGCGGCGACCGGAACGGTGGCGTCGGTGCCCAGCAGTTGTCCGACCCCGCTCGCATCGACCACGACATCGTGACCGACCTCGATGCCCCATTCAGAGATCAGGGAGATGAGGTTCGACTGGTCGGTGGTCTCAGGATCGTCTGGGGGGTCGAGAAGCACGAGCAGTTTGCCGGCCGACTCGAGATAGTCTCGGAGCACGTCGACCTCGCCGGGAAGAAAATCGGTGCTGGGGCCGGCCACGACGAGCACCGATGCGTCCTCGGGCACCTCGCCGGTCTGGGCGAGTACCACGCTATCGACCACGAGGTTGTCCAGGCGAAGCGCCTCGCTAATCCCGTTGTAGCCGTCGCGGTCCTCTCCGTCCGGCGACCGCTCGCCGTGTCCCTGGACGAAATACACGCGTTGCTCCTCGCCCTCGATCACCTTGATCAGTGCGTTCGTGAGCTCCTGTTCCTCATCGCTCACGACCCGCTCGATACGGTCCTCGTATTCGATCACGATCGTGCCGTAGGCCTGGACCTCGTACTGACGGGCGGCGACCGGGTCCCTGTCGACGTCGATGAACTCGAGTGACACCTGACTGGACGTGTAGTCGTACTCGCCCAGACGGTCCTGGTAGCGGGGAAAGTCGATGTCCTGGGCGAACACGAGAATCCGAAGCGGCGCTTCGAGCGACTCGAGGATCTGGACCGTTTGAGCGGCCAGCGAATACTGTCGCGCAGCAGTCAAATCCCATCGCTTATTCTGACGGGCGAGGACGAAGTTCACGGCAACCAAGATGCCCACGGCCAATACGATGCTCGAGCTGGCCAACGCGCCGTAACGTGTCTGTCGTCGCCCAAAGAAGGTGAGCAGGTCGCGCCATTGCGCGAGGCCGTATAGCCCGATGAGGACAATGCCGGCGATGAGGGACCAGAACCACACCTCCTCCTGCGCGGGCATCGTCATCCGGACGACGACACCGCCCGCAACGCAGGCGATACCCGCCCAACCCAGTGCTCCGAGTGACTTCTCAGACATCTGCAACCCCTCGCACCGCTAGTGAAGGACACTCCACTAGTCTCTCCATTGTTCGCTGTCGACAGATTTCGCGGTCAGGAAGAGCCCGAGCGCGATGAAGCTGAAGTAGTAGGTCAGGTGACTCGTGTCGATGACGCCCTTGGAGAAATCGTCGAAGTGGTCGAGCACCGACAAATAGGCCAGCACGGAACTCCATGTAGACCCGGATGCCGGGTCACCCACCCAGCTGATGACCCAGAAGAGCAGCAGCGTGGCGAAGGTGATCATGGCGGCCACCCCTTGACTCCTGGTGGTGCTCGAGATCAACAGTCCAACCGAGATGAACGACGCTCCCATGAGCAGAAGGCCGAGATACCCGCTCAGCACCGGGAGGAGCTCTGGTTCGCCGTACCAGAAGACCACCCCCATGTGGACCGATGTCGCGGCCAGCATGATGACGAAAAGAGACAGTGCACCAAAGAACTTGCCGAGGATGATCTGCACGTTGGTGAGCGGCGACGACAGCAGGAGCTCGATCGTGCCCGACCGCTTTTCCTCCGCGTAGGAGCGCATGGTGATCATCGGAAGAACGAAGAGCATGATCACGCCCGTGTTCCCGAACAGCGGGCGGATCATGTACTCGTTGATGTTGATCGCCGGAGCCCCTTGCATCATCCCGGCTTGGAGACTCACCCGAAGAAAAAAGTCCAAGGAGCTGAGGAAGAAGACAGCGAAGAGGAGTGTGAACCCGCCGACCACCGCATAGGCAATCGGCGTCGCGAAGTACGAGCGTAGTTCCTTCTGGGCGATTGCCACGATGTTACTCATCGGTCTCGTCCTCCGTCGCCTCTGTAGGCCCACTCGAGGCGACCGCCTCCGTAGGCTCACTCGAAGCGACCGCCTCGTCAGGCTCACTCGACCCAACGCGGTCCTCGGTGGTCAACTCGAGGAAGATCTCTTCCAGGCTGGCCTGCAGGGCACGAAGCTCGAGGAGTCCCCACCCGTTCGAGACCACGGCCTGGGCGAGCTGTCGCCGGATGTCGGCGTCTTGGGTGCTCTGCACCTCGAGCACCGACGTGCCGTTTGCTGCAGTGGCCGTGACGTGCGTGACACCGGGAACGGCGTTGATCGCGTCCAGTGGATCCGCACCCTGGGTGTCGATCTCGAGGCGAATCGTCTCGGCGCCACCCAGGCGGCTCTTGAGGTTCTCCGGCGTGTCGAGCGCCACGATGCGGCCCTGGTTGATGACCACGACCTGTTCACAGGTCTGCTCTACCTCAGGGAGAATGTGCGTGCTCAGGATGATCGTATGTGTGCCGGCCAGGTCTTTGATGAGCCGGCGCGTTTCCCGAATCTGATAGGGGTCCAGACCCGCCGTGGGCTCATCGAGAATGAGCACGTCCGGGTTGTGCAGGATGGCTTGAGCCAGCCCAACCCGCTGGCGGTAGCCTTTGGACAGCTTCCCGCAGTGTCGGTCCGCCACGTCTGTGATGCTCGTCTGGCCCATTGCGGAATCAATGCGAGACGCTCGCTCCGACCCACTCACGCCGCTGATCCGCGAGGCGAACGTCAGGTACTCGAGAACGGTCATGTCTGGGTAGAGGGGCGGTGTCTCGGGCAGATAGCCTGTCCGACGTTTGGCTTCGATGGGTGCCTCGAAGACGTCGCATCCGGCGACGATCGCCTTGCCCTCGGTGGGCGGGAGGCATCCCGTCAGGATCCTCATCGTCGTCGTCTTGCCTGCGCCGTTCGGTCCGAGAAAGCCCAAGATCTGGCCCGACTCCACGCGAAAGCTCACGTCATTAACCGCGGTGATCGAACCGTATCGCTTTGTGACGTTCTGAACCTCAATCACGAGGTTGCTCCTTCAAATTGTGAATGTAACCGGTGACTGAACGCCTCACCAGACTTCAGACGTGGCCCACGACGAAACGGTTTGCCGTCGCAACGAACTACTCGTAACACACAGAGGACAAGTGAATTACCGGACAGTTGGTCAGTGTAAACGGACACCCGAATCACTGTCAAACCCGCGGCCACCCTGGAGCTGGAGTATGGCGTCAAAACGCAGCCATCTTTGACGCGGCGTCAAACTTAGCCATCTTTGACGCGGCGTCAAACGCGGCCGTCTTGACCGCGGACGTGGCGGTCGACGAATTCGTCGACTGCCGATTGGTCTAGCGTCGGCATCTCCTCGAACTGCAAACCCATTCCCGTCCGCTGGTCGCTCCACGCGACGCGGGCCGAGGCTTCCAGATCCTGCTCACGGCCTGGGAGTCGAAATGTCACTCGGACCTTGGTGCCTGTGTCAACCGGGGTCAGGGTCCGAATTCCCAGCCCCCCTTTGCTCAGGTTGAGCGTGGGAGCGGTCGCGATGGTTTCACCGAAACGATAGACGACAGGGATATCAAGGATCACCCGCATGCTGGTGCGCCGATTGAAGCTATCTGGAAACAACTCAGGGGACAGGGACGGGAGGACGTGTTCGGCGGCGCTGTGTTCGTTGACATATGAGTGAATTCCCAATTCGGCCAGGGCCCGGACCTCCGCGGCCGTCTGGACGGAACCACTGAAAACGACGACCGGAACGCCCGGAGCAGCGCGTCGGAGCGCCCGAACGGCCTGTCTCTCTGTCGTATCGACTCGAAGATCCAGGAGCAGGAGGTCGACGGCCCCGGCGGCTTCACCAAGCTGGCGAACCAGCTCATCGGCGCCTCGCACGCCAATGGTCCGGTGACCCGCACCTTGGAGAGCGGCCGAAAAGCGCTCGCCGATGTCATCATCGGCGGTCGCGATGACGACCGTCCTCGGTGTGCCAGCTGGTTGAACCAATTCGTTCGTCCTGCCGATAAGCCACTAGTGTGGTGAGTTCGAGGGACCCGTTGCACTCACCGCACTAGTGTTGCCCATTGTGCAATTCCATGAAAAGGTGGCACCGACCAGTTTGCTACCGGATTGACAGGTTTTGAGCAAACTCTGTAAGCTCACCGCGAAATCGTTGACTATTCTCAGCCGGCCGTGGGACATCTCTGAGTGCTGATTATGGAGAGGATTATGACATCAACATGGCGCTATCTGGCAGCTCTGGTTATTTGTGCCGCGGTTGGTCTTGGGGCGGTCGCGTGTGGAGGCAACCCACCGCCCGAACCCCCTCCGCCGCCGCCTGCAGCTCCAGAACCACCACCACCACCGCCACCGCCGCCACCACCACCGCCACCACCACCGCCGGCAGCGCTGAGTCCGACTGAGCTCTTCAACCGCATGTCGCTTGATGAATTGAACAGCACGTCACCGCTGGACCCCGTGTTCTTCAACTATGACGAGGCGGAGGTTCTGCCGGAAGCGCGTTCGATTCTGCAGAGAAACGCCGACTGGCTGCGCGAGTGGTCATCGACCAGGATCACGGTTGAAGGGCACTGTGATGAGCGCGGCACCAACGAGTACAACCTGTCGCTGGCCGACGAGCGGGCAACCGCGGTGAGGGACTATCTCGTGAGTCTCGGGATTCCTGGCGGTCGAATCGCGACGTTGAGCAAGGGCGAGGAGGAGCCGTTCTGCTCTGATGCCCATGAAGGGTGCTGGTCCAGGAATCGCCGCGGGCACTTTATCGTGACTGCGAAATAGCCACGTCTCGACCACGTCGTTCTTTCTGGCTGGGTGGCCGTGTGCGCATGCGCACCCGTCACCCAGTTTTTGTTTCGGACCCCTCGATCTGCGCCAACAGATCCGGGACGGAGATCCGAGAACGCGCGATGACCCGCTCCTGCAGCATGAGCACCGGGAGCTCCTCACCAAACCGTTCTTCCAGGTCGCGGTTGGTGCCGATGTCGACCTCGTGGAGCGCGATCGGATGCTTCTCGCCCACCCTCGCGACCACCGCCTTCATGCTGTCGCAGAGGTGGCAGCCTTCGCGCGTGAGCAGCGTCAGCTGAATCATCACACTGACCGGTCGATCTGCTCTCGGATCCGAACGGCCGCCGCTCGTGGGTCGGAAGCGAAGACGATAGGCCGTCCGACGACAAGATAGCTGGCACCGGCCCGGACGGCCTCTGCTGCGTTCATGGTTCGGACCTGGTCGTCGGCCGTCGGATCGGCCTCTTGATCCCGAATGCCAGGGGTGACCACCGTGAAATCTGACCTACAGCGGGACCTGACCAGCCCGATCTCCAAGGGCGATGCGACCACTCCGTCGATACCCGCATCTTGCGCCAGGGTCGCCAACGCTTCCACCTGGCGCGGGACTGGCCGAGGTACCCCCACCCGAACAAGCGCTTCATCATCGAAGCTGGTGAGCACCGTGACGGCCACGATCTGAGGGCGTAGGGTGGCGTGAGACGCAGCCTCGGCCGCGGCGACCAGCATGTCCCGTCCCCCCCCGGCATGTACGGTGAGCATCCAGACGCCCAATTCGGTCGCGGAGCGAACGGCCCCCGCCACCGTGTTCGGGATGTCGTGAAATTTGAGATCAAGGAACACGCGGTGACCGCGTTCGGTCAGACGTCGAACGATTGGTGGGCCCTCCCTGGTAAAGAGGAGGCTCCCGATCTTGAACCCGCCGGCCACATCCCCGAGCTGCTCGCTCAATTCGAACGCTCGCTCCGATGTGTCGACGTCGAGCGCAACTAGGAGCTGGTCCATACGACATCCGGCTCCGAGAGGTCCAGGGTATTGACGATGTCCGACGCCGAGCGATGGCCGTGTCTCGCCAGGTAGTCAGCGAGACCGGTCAGCAGCTTCGACCAGATAAAGGGGTCGACGAAGTTCGCTGTGCCAACCTGTACGGCATCGGCGCCGGCCATCATGAACTCGACCACATCGTCGGCGCTCATGATGCCGCCCATCCCCATGATCGGAATCTTCACGGCTTGGCGGCACTGGTGGACCATCCGGATCGCGATCGGTCGGATGGCGGGTCCGCTCAAGCCCCCGACGACGTTGGACAGCTTGGGACGCCGGGTCTCGACATCGATGGCCATCGCCAGGAACGTGTTGACCAGGGAGACTCCGTCTGCCCCGGCCTCCTCCGCGGCCTTGGCGAACGCCGCCACGTCCGTGACGTTGGGGGTCAATTTGGGGATGATCGGTAGGGAGGTGGCTTTTCGCACGGCCGAGACGACGGCGTGGGTCGCGCCGAGGTCGCAGCCGAACGTAATCCCGCCCTCCTTGATGTTCGGGCATGAGATGTTCAGCTCGATCGCGCTGACCCCGTCCGCGTCAGACAGGATTCGCGCGAGCTCGACGTATTCGTCCAGCGTCGATCCACAGATATTGACGATGACGGTGGCCCCGCATTCGCGAAGCGGTGGAAGCTTGTCATCGACAAACCGTCGGACGCCGATACCCTGCAGCCCGATGGCGTTGAGCATTCCGCTCGGAGTCTCGACGATGCGTTCAGGAGGGTGGCCTTGCCGATCCTCCAGAAAGAGTCCCTTGACCGCGACGCCGCCCAGCGACGCCAGGTCAACGACGTCGGCGTACTCGATCCCGTAGCCGAAACACCCGCTGGCGGCCACCAACGGGTTCTTCAGCTGCAGTGGGCCAAATTGAATCGAGAGGTCGGCCGTGGGTATCGGATGACCGTCGCTCACCCGAGGTGGCTCCACGCGATCTCGTCTCCGGCGAACACCGGTCCGTCGAGGCACCCGCGCACGAAGCGCGGCTGCGCGTCCCCGTCGCGGACAGGAACCACGCAGCTATAACACCCACCAAGTCCGCACCCCATCACCGGCTCGAGCGACACTTCCGAAGGGCACCCATAGTGTTCAGCCAGAGCTGACACCGCTCGCATCATCGGCGTGGGTCCACACGCGTATACCATCGTCCGCGCGGTCGCCGACGCCTGAAGCTCGCTTTCCAGCGGTCCGGTGACGAGACCGGTCTCGCCCAAGCTGCCATCTTCTGTCGTCGCGATGACCCGAACGCCGAGGTGCTCAAACCGGTCGACGTAGTAGAGATCGGCCCGCGACCGTCCTCCATAGAACAGCGTCGAAGGGATGCCTGCCGCCTGCAGCGTCTCGGCCAGCGTAAGGAATGGTGCCAGACCCACGCCCCCCGCCACCATCCACGCTTCGGCGGGCGATTCGACAACTGAGAAGGGCTCGCCCAACGGACCGAGACACTGAAGGCGTTGCCCGGTCTCGAGGGCGAACAGCGTGCTCGTGACGACGCCAACCGACTTGTTGAGCAGCGACAGCCCCTCCACGTCGCCGGTGGTCCCGCGAACGATTTCGAAGACCGAGAATGGGCGCCGGAGGAGAGGGTCGGCCCCGAACCCTTGCTTCACCATAACGAACTGGCCGGGACGACTGATCGCGGCGATCTCGGGCGCGGCTAGCCGGATGACGTTGTAGTCGGGCGATAGCCGATCGTTCGACATTACGACCGCGTCAACATCAATCGGCACCATCGGGAGTATACCTGATGGCCTTTGAGGCCCCGTTTTCTGGCATTATCTGAACGGTGCGCTATTTCCGCATGCTGACCAACGCGGTAGTGGCCGGCACACTGGCCGCCGTGTATATCGCTATTCTGTTTCTCCAGATCAATCCTCATCTGCCGCTGGACCTGCGGGTGTTGTGGCCGCTGCTGGTGGTCGTCGTCGGTTTCTACGCCATCCACGCGGCCACGCTGTTCTACATGCTGATCGTCTTGCGGCAGGTCATGTCGACCGAGTTGTTGTCGCCCGGCTGGCTGAGCCTTCGACTCCTCTCCTGGCTCAGCGCCGGCGCCGCGAGCGGTGCGGCGCTGTTGATGTGGCTCAACCTGCAGGGTCTTCGCACGGCCCTGGCCGAGGAGGTGGCTCGCCGGTTGGGGGTGGGTGCCGTGGCCATGGGACTGTGCGCCCTCGCCCTCCTGGCGATTGCCGTCGTGCACTACTCGTTCGGTCGGCGGGGCAGTGTGGTGGGTGCGTCGCTCTACGCCATGGCCGTCATCGCATCCGTGACCCTTCCGATCGCGGCGCGCGGGCAGGGCGTTCCCCGAACGCTCGGGGCCTATCCGATCGAGGTGGCCCCGCCGCGCCTGCGGCCGGTTGGCCACTCGCGGGTGCTGATGCTGTTGCTGGACGGCGCCTCGCTCGACTATCTGTCGCTCGCCACGGCCGATGGGCGTCTCCCCAACTTCGGGCGACTGCTCGACTCTGGCGCCGCGATGCATCTTGCGACGCTTCGCCCGACCCAGCCCGGACCAGTCTGGGCCACCGTGGCCACCGGCCAGTACCCCCCGCGGCACGGGGTCATTTCCGCCTCGACCTATCGGGTGGGTGCCCGCCTCACGCCATTGGAGCTGTTGCCCGACCACTGCTTCGCTCAGGCCCTCGTCTATCTGGGGTTTCTCGACGAGGCGCCGGCGTCCTCGGCAGAGCTTCGCTCGCGGCCACTGTGGAGTGTGTTGAGCGGTCAGGGCGTACCGGTGGGCATCGTGGGGTGGCCGCTGACCCATCCCGTGCGGCCGGTCCGGGGCTTCCTGGTCAGCGACCGCTTTCACTTGATGGCCGATCCTCGCTTCGATCCGGCGGCGGCGCAGGCGGCCTACCCGGAAGAAGTCGTGACGATCGGCGCTGCCGCCATGCGGGCCGTCAGCGGTCGCGATGTGCTCAACACCGCGGGCGCCGATGGCGAGGGGGCGCCAGCACCACCGGCTGAGGCCGCGCCTATCTGGCGTGACCGGGTATACGGCCGCATCGCCGACGATCTCGGGAAGCGATTCGCAGAGGTCCGCCTTCTCGCCGTCCGCTACCGAGGACTCGATCTGGCCGGGCACCAGTTTCTCCCGACGGCGACCCCGATTCCGTTCCTGGGACTTGGTGACGTTCGGGGCGACGCCAGCAGCCTCGAGGAGTACTACCGGCACGTCGACACCGAGGTCGGCACTATTCTCGACCTCCTCCGGCCCGACGATCTGTTTCTCGTGGTGTCGGGATTCGGGATGGAGCCCGTCGGTGTGTCGAAGCGCGTGCTCGCGCGTATCGTCGGTGATCCCAATGCGACCGGGACGCATGAGGGAGCGCCGGACGGTTTCATTCTGGCCTACGGGACCCACGTCGAACCTGGTCGTCGCACGCGTGGTTCGGTGGTTGATGTGGCTCCGACGGTGCTGTACTACCTCGGTGTCCCCGTTGCGCGGGACGTCGATGGGGTGGCGCGAACCGACATCTTTACCGCTGGTTTCACAGAGACCCGCCCGATCACCTTCGTTCCGTCTTACGACCGGTGACAAGGTGTGCAGTCTGGTCGGGGCGCACGGTAACCTGATAAGATCACGGTGTCTCTTTAAGCGCGACTCAGTGAGGTTGCGAAGAGGTAAAACGTGAACACCACGACCTGCCCACGCTATACGTCCCCCCTGCACTGGCCTAGGCGCTTTTCATCCGCAACCCGAGGTGAGAAATGGCAACCGTAATGGAAGCCGACCGCATCACGCGTGCGCTGATGCGGATCTCGCACGAGATCCTCGAACGGAACCGGAACGTCGATGAGTTGGCGCTCGTCGGGGTGCGGACCCGCGGCGTACCGATCGCCGCGCGGATTGCCCGCAACCTACTCGAAATCTCCGAGCACGAGGTGCCGACTGGCTCCCTGGATATCACGCTCTATCGCGATGATCTGATGCGTCACACCGTCGGCCCGCAGCCGGTGCTGCGCGCGACCGAGATCCCGTTTTCGATCGACGACCGACGCATTCTCCTGGTCGACGACGTGCTCTACACCGGTCGGACGGTCCGTGCGGCGCTGGATGCGTTGGTGGACTTCGGCCGTCCGCGGTCGATACAGCTGGTCGTCCTCGTGGACCGAGGGCATCGGGAGCTACCGATCAAGGCGGATTACGTCGGGAAGAACTTGCCGACATCTGTTCGCCAAAGCGTGCGGGTCAAGCTTGCCGAAATCGACGGGATCGATGAGGTCGCGATCGAGGCGGTCGGGGAGGGGGTGGCATGAGCACCGTCCAGACCAGCCCTGATACAGATACGCGTCCGGAGGCAGTCGCCAGACCGACCCGTCTGCACTCTCGGCATCTCCTGAGCATCGCCGACCTCTCCGCGCCGGAGATTCTCTTGATCCTCGACACAGCGGAGGCGATGAAGGAGATCGGCACGAGGCCGATCAAGAAGGTGCCGACGCTCCGCGGGAAGACCGTCGTCAACCTGTTCTTCGAGCCGAGCACCCGTACCCGCACGTCATTCGAGGTCGCCGAGAAGCGGCTGAGCGCCGATGCCATCAATATTGCCGCATCGACGTCGAGTCTGATCAAGGGAGAGACGCTCACCGACACGGCCCGCAACCTGGAGGCCATGGCCCCCGACATGATTGTGGTCCGCCACGGCTCGTCCGGGGCCTGTCAGCTGCTGGCGGGTCTCGGGGGCTCGAGGATCATCAACGCCGGTGATGGGATGCACGAACATCCGACCCAGGCACTTCTTGACGCGTTGACCATACGCGAACGGAAGGGGTCTATCGAGGGACGGAAAGTTGCGATCATCGGCGACCTCGCACACAGCCGAGTGCTCCGCTCGAACGTTCTCTTGTTGAAAGCCCTGGGTGCCTACGTGTGGGTGTGCGGTCCAGCCACGATGTGGCCCTCTGGCATTGCACGGTTCGGGGTCACGGCGACGACGTCAGTGGACGATGCCGTTCGCGATGCCGATGTCGTGATGATGTTGCGGATTCAGCTCGAGCGGATGCACGGACACTACTTTCCTTCCCGGCGCGAGTACTTCGGGCTGTTCGGGCTGACCCGCGCGAGGATGGAGCTCGCCAAGGAGGATGCGATCGTGATGCATCCCGGTCCCCTCAACCGTGGTGTCGAGATCGCCTCCGACGTAGCGGATGGTCCCGACTCGGTGATTCTCGAACAAGTGTCGAATGGAGTCGCCGTGCGGATGGCCGTCCTGTATTTGCTTGCCGGAATCGAGGAGGGCGGCGCGTGATGTCAGAACAGGCGCCATCCATGGGACGAAGAGTATTGCTCAAGGGCGGTCGCGTCGTTGACCCGAAGCATGGCCGGGACGGCGTCCTGGACGTACTGGTCACGGATGGCGTGATTGCCAAGGTCGACACAGATTTGCCGCGCGACGGTGCGGAGGTCATCGAGGTACCAGCCGATTTCGTGGTGTGCCCGGGACTGATCGATATGCACGTGCATCTGCGCGAGCCGGGACAGGAGCACAAGGAGACCGTCGCGACGGGTTCGGCCTCTGCAGCCGCTGGCGGATTCACCGGTGTGGCGTGTATGCCCAATACCGAGCCGGTCAACGACCACCGGGGTATCACCGAGCTGATTCTTCGGAAGGCCACCGAGGCGCAACTGTCGCGGGTGTATCCGATTGGCGCCGTGTCGATGGGCTCGAAGGGCGAGGAGCTCGCCGAGATCGGCGAGCTGCACTCGGCTGGGTGTGTGGGGATCTCCGACGACGGACATCCGGTTGCCGATGCCCTCATGATGCGTCGAGCACTCGAGTACTCCTCGATGTTCGACATGCCGGTCATCAATCACTGCGAAGATCCGTCCCTGAAGGGGGATGGGTCGGCCCACGAGGGGTATTACGCCTCGGTGCTGGGACTGCGGGGCATTCCGGGGGCGGCCGAGTCGGTGATGGTCGAACGTGATGTCAGCCTGAGTGAGCTGACAGGAGGGCGTGTCCACATTGCCCACATGAGTGTTCGCGGGTCGTTGCGAGCCGTCAGGTCAGGAAAGGAGCGGGGCATTGGTGTCACGTGTGAGGTCACACCGCACCATTTCGTTCTGACCGATGAGGACCTGAGCTACGACACCAACTACAAGATGAACCCACCGCTTCGTGAAGCGGCCGACCGCGACGCGATGATCGAGGGGCTGGTCGACGGGAGCATCGATGTGATTGCGACCGACCACGCACCGCATCATGCCGACGAGAAGGCCATTGAGTTCGACAAGGCCCCATTCGGCATCATCGGGCTCGAGACGGCGCTTCCGCTCATCCTGGACAGGCTGGTGCACACCGGCCGGGTCTCCATGCGCCGGGTCGTCGAGCTGCTGGCGGTCAACCCGGCACGCATCCTCGGTCTCGAGACCGGAGGTCTGACCGTCGGGGGAGTCGCGGACATCACGATTCTTGCTCCGAACAGCACGACCGAGATCGACGCCGAGAGCTTTCGTTCGCTGGGCCGCAACACGCCATTCGACGGATGGAACCTGCACGGTGGCGTGGCGGCGACGATGGTTGGCGGCAGGACGGTCTACGTGAACGCTGGGTTGCCACAAGCGGCCGTCTTCGGGGACGACCGGCAGTGACCCGTTCAATCCGCCAGGACGAGGTTCGGGCAAAAGCGCTCCGCGATCTCCAGCGGTATGATGTGCTGCGTGTCGATGGGCACTTCGACTATGGCAACGGCGGTAGATTCAAACGGTCGTCGCAACACCTCAACGGTGAGGAGTTGCGATGGGAACACCGAAACGTCGTCGGTCACCCCGTGCGGGACGTCTTCCGATGCGGTCGCCGGGTCGTCCCACGGCGGGACGCCGTGAGCATCGGCGTCGGTTCTGGGAGGCGATCGCCTGCGGGTTGTCCAGCGAAGAGGCGGCGCTGGGGGCCGGCGTGTCCCAGCCGGTCGGAACGAGATGGTTCCGCGAAAGTGGAGGCATGCCGCCGATCAGCCTGGCCCCTCTGTCGGGGCGCTACCTGTCGTTTGCCGAACGAGACGAGATCGCCATCTTGCACGCCCAGCACTGCGGGGTTCGTGATATCGCTCGGCGAATCAGCCGGTCCCCGTCGACCATCTCTCGGGAGCTCCGTCGCAATGCGGCAACCCGCAGTGGCGGACTCGAGTATCGCGCGACGACCGCGCAGTGGCACGCCGACCTGAAGGCGAAAAGACCGCAGGTGGCGAAGCTCGCTGCACACGACGAACTGCGCCGGTACGTGCAAGACCGACTCGCCGGCAGGATTACGGCCGCCGACGGGACGAGGGTGCCTGGTCCCCATGTGCACTGGAACGGTCGCCGCCACGGGCGCCGTCAAGACCGACGCTGGGCGGCGTCATGGAGTCCTGAGCAAATTGCCAACAGACTCAAGGTCGACTTCCCCGATGAGGAGTCGATGCGGATCTCCCACGAGGCCATCTACCAGGCGCTCTACGTGCAGGGACGAGGGGCACTGCGACGCGACCTGGTGGCGTGCTTGCGGACCGGCCGGGCGCTGCGCGTGCCAAGAGCACGGACACGAGGACGCGGCAAGGCGTTCGTCACTGCCGAACTCATGATCAGCAAGCGCCCCGCCGAAGCAGACGATCGGGCGGTCCCAGGACACTGGGAAGGTGACCTGATTGTCGGACTGGGGAGCTCTGCGATTGGGACCCTCGTGGAACGCACCAGCCGATTCACGAGGCTGCTGCATCTGCCTCGCATGGATGACTATGGGCAGCCTCGGATCAAGAACGGTCCCGCCCTGGCGGGGCATGGTGCCGAGGCCGTCCGAGACGCCATCGCGTCGTCGATCATCACGCTGCCCACGCAGCTTCGCCGTTCACTGACATGGGACCAAGGCGCCGAGATGGCTCAACACGTTCAACTCCGAATCGACACCGGTCTGCCAATCTACTTCTGCGACCCACACAGCCCCTGGCAACGCGGCACGAACGAGAACACCAACGGCCTGCTGCGGCAGTACTTTCCCAAAGGCACCGACCTGTCCAGACACTCTCGTGATGATCTTGACGCCGTTGCTGCTGCTCTCAACAGTCGCCCCCGCAAGACCCTCGGCTGGAAGACACCCGCGGAGGCACTTGGCGATCACCTATGCTCAATCACACAACGCGGTGTTGCGACGACACCTTGAACCCAAGGGCTATCACGGTCAGGTCTACCTGAACCCCCATCAGCTTTTCCAAGAGCCGTCGCTGATTTGGAGGCTCGCCCAGGACCTCATCGACCTCCTGCCCGCGTCGCTCATCGACCGGACGGAGGTGGTGGCCGGTCCCGTCACCGGTGGGGCGCTGCTTGCCCACACGATCGCGGGCCTGCTCGACAGCCGGCGCAGCCTGTCACACCCGCCATGCCGATTCGCGCCATTCACCATCGACCCATCTATTGGTCTGGTCCTCCGGCGGACGTATGCCGAGGTCGTCGCAGGCAAGTGCGTCCTCCTCGCTGACGACGTGCGGAACACCGGAAAGACCTTCGAGCGATGCGCACAGCTGATCGAGGAGGCCGGAGGTGAGGCAATCGGCTCGGTGCAGATTCATGATCGGCTCGAGTCCCTGGTCGACCTCGGGGTGCCCAATATCTCCCTCGCCGAATACAAGGCTCCGGCTAACTGTCCTGCCGATGCCTGTTCGCAGTGCGCAGCGGGCACGCCGATTACAGCCTTCTGAATGTGGTCCTCGCCACCAC
This sequence comes from Vicinamibacterales bacterium, assembly GCA_965249105.1. Taxonomy (GTDB): domain Bacteria; phylum Acidobacteriota; class Vicinamibacteria; order Vicinamibacterales; family UBA8438; genus CAUZIB01. The sequence goes on from OZ252219.1 coordinate 5,359,565, forward strand.
CCGTCACCGTGTCATGCCTACGACACTCGTGAGGGCTCGGGAGGCACTCGACCGGTTGTACCAGGAGTACGACGACCAGCACACGGTGGCGGATCCTGTCCACATCGTCCGGAGATATGCGGACCCCGCTGACCGGGAGATCGTCGGTTTCTGCGCGGCCGGTCTGGCGTTCGGCCGCGTCGCGAGCGTCATCGACTCGGTGGAATCTCTGCTGGCGGTGATGGGGACCTCACCTGCCGCGTTCGTTCGGGGCTTCGACCCCGACCGCGACGGTCGATCCGTTCGGGCACTCGGTCACCGGTGGATCAGCGGACACGACTTGACCGCGCTATTGTGGATTCTGAGGCGGATGGTCGAGACATCGGGGTCTATCGGAGCCTTCTTTCAGCTCGGCTACGCGCCCGCCGCGGAGGATATCGGTTCGGCGCTGGACAGCTTTTGCACGCGGGCCCGCGCGTTCGGCCTCGACCACGTGTATGGGCCAGAGCCGGCTCGACGCAGCGTCGGGTACTTCTTTCCGCGTCCCGGTGATGGCAGCGCGTGCAAACGGCTCAATCTGTATCTGCGGTGGATGGTGCGACATGACCGGATCGACTTCGGGCTCTGGCCGGATGTGGACCGGGCCAAACTCGTGGTGCCACTCGACACGCACGTCATTCGCGTGGGGACCTGCCTCGGTCTCACGCGGAGGCGCAGTCCGGGTTGGGCGATGGCACATGAGATCACAGCTGGTCTTCGGCGGCTGGACCCGACCGACCCGGTCAAATACGATTTCGCGCTCTGCCATCTCGGAATGCAGAACGCCTGCGGGTTCAACCAGCCCCAGCGGGACGATCGGTGTCCGCTTCAGGGTGTCTGTCGGCCAGGCCAGCGTAGACGGCGACCGTCTCGTCCACCATCCGAGCGGCCGTGAATCGACGGCGTGCTTGCTCCAGAGCCTTTCGTCCACACTGGTCACGCCAGGCCTGATCCTCGAGCAGTCGCGTAATGGCTGCGGCAAGTGCCGGCGCATCCCGGATGGGCACGAGCACGCCCGTTTCGCCGTCCTCCACAACCTCGGATAGCCCGCCGGCGCGGGTGGCGACCACCGGTCGCCCTGCGGCCATCGCGTCCAGCGCCGACGTCCCCAGACCCTCGGTCACGGAGCTCATGACGAACACGTCGAAGGCCTTGTGGAGCGACAGGACGTCGGGTCGAAACCCGGTCAGGATGACGTGTTGGCTGAGTCCCAGCCGTGCGATCTGTTTCCTGAGCGACCCCTCGAGCTCTCCCTCGCCTGCGATCAGGAATCGCGTCCGGGGCAGGTTGTCGACGACGAGACGCGCGGCCTCCACCAGGTAGCGCTGACCCTTGTGGGGGACGAGCGCCGCGACATTGCCCACCACCGGGGCGTCTGGCGGCAACTCGAAGATCTGGTGGACATCGAGCACCGGGGCCGCCGCGATCCGATCCTGGTCGACCCCTTCATAGACGACCGTGGTACGGCTCGCCGGTATGCCGTCGTGGGTGAGCATCGATGCGATGAAGGCCGACGCACAGATGAAGCGGTCGACCTGACGATACTTCCATCGAGAAAAGGCGTTCTTCCCGATGTGAAAGTCGACTCTCCGAGAGGCGACAAACCCTGGAGCCGGTCGTGACCCAGCCAGGGACAGCGCCCAGGCGACAGAGGCGACGGCGTGCCCATCGTGCGCGTGGACGATGTCGGGCTCCAGGTCGCGGATGATGCGGGACAGCTTCCATCCGGTCCTCAGGTCCATCTCCGTCTGAGGCGCGAGGGGAAAGAGGTCCGTTCCTTCACTGGCCCGGCGCAGAAGCTCTCCTCCGGGGTGGGCGACCAGTGCCGCACGGTGGCCGCGGGCCCGTAGCCCGAGCACGGTAAGCAGTACCTGGCTTTGTCCAACGCGCCACGCCCGGGCGGTGTCCACATGGAGCGAAAACATGTCGGCCCGGCGGGTCTTACGACCGGCCGTCCTCTCTGCGGCGGTTGTCCTCGTGCTGGCTGGCCCACAGCTTGGCGAACTTGAGCCACACGTAGTATGAGTTCATGATCGACACGATGAGACCGGGGACTCCGTCTCGGATACCCATCTTCACGATGTAGTTCTGGCCGAAGGCGATTGGTGCCTGGACGAGGAGGTCAAGCACGGTGGCGCGCCGATGCTCCGAGATCTGTTGTGTGACCGCGAGGGTGGTGTACCGGTCAATCGTCGACAGATGGTGAGAGAGGTCGCGATAGGAGTAGTGACGGATCTCTGAGCCCAGCTTGCCGACCCGGCCATCGACGGTCACCGACTCGTGCACATGGCGCGTGTTCCACCGGGCGGCCCGGCGGTCGTACAGGCGTAGCTGCCAGTCCGGATACCACGTGGTCGAGCGTATCCAGCGCCCCAGATACCAGGTGGTCCGGGGTATCCGGTAGCCCTGCATCGGCGGGGCCGAGAGCATCAGAGCTCGAATCTCGGCGGCCAGCTCGGGCGAGACTCGCTCGTCGGCGTCGAGTGACAGCACCCAATCGTGTGCCGCCAACCCGGTCGCATGATTCTTCTGGGCGCCGTAGCCCTCCCATGCCCTCGTGGTGACGCGGTCGGTGTAGCGCTTGGCGATCTCGACGGTAGCGTCCCGGCTCCCGGAGTCGACCACCACGATGTCCTCGGCCCATCGCACCGATTCCAGGGCGCCAGCGATGTTCTCTGCCTCGTCCTTGGTGATGATGACGACCGAGAGGTCCACCACGCGAGCGAGTCTATCATCGTATACTTCTCCCCCCATGACCCCGAAGCAGGTCCTCGATCTGTTTACTCGGAGCGGCGCACTACTGGAGGGGCACTTCCAGCTCTCGTCCGGTTTACACAGTGCCGGCTATCTCCAATGCGCCCTCGTGCTCCAGCGTCCAGACCGGGCGGCAGTTCTTGGTGCGGCGATCGCCGATCGGACTCGGGGCTTGAAGGCGACCGTCGTCATGTCCCCTGCGCTCGGTGGTGTCGTGATCGGTCACGAAGTCGCTCGGGCTCTTGGCGTACGTGGGCTGTTTGCCGAGCGGCGTGATGGGCGGTTGACGCTGCGGCGAGGGTTTTCGCTCGAGCCCGACGATCGGGTGCTCATCGTCGAGGATATCGTCACCACCGGCGGTTCGACGCGGGAGACGATGGGCGTGGCGACGGAAGCTGGCGGTGAGCTGGTCGGGGCGGCGTCGGTGATCAACCGAGGGGGGGCGAGTCTCGACCTCGGTGTGCCCTTCGAGGCTCTCGCGGAGGTCACGTGGCCCGCTCATCCACCTGACACCTGTCCCCTCTGCGCGGACGGCGTGCCCATCACAAAGCCGGGTTCACGACCCGGTTAGCCCTCACCCGACAGTTTGTGTATGAAGGGGCCACGCACAGCGTGGCTGGCCCATGCGGACCCTCAAGCTCACCACTTCCTACGACGGGACGGCCTACGGTGGCTGGCAACGCCAAGAGAACGCTGACACGGTTCAGGGTCGCCTCGAGGCCGCGCTCGCAGAGGTGGAGGGTCGGCGTGTCACCGTTCATGGTGCGGGTCGCACCGATGCCGGCGTCCACGCGCTCGGCCAGGTCGCCAGCTTCACCCTTGGGCATTCGATTGAGACTCCGGCCTTGGTTCGGGCGCTCAACGCAAAGCTGCCGTCAGATATTCGAGTGCTGAGCGTGGAGGAGACCGACCCGGGATTTCACGCTCGATACGCCGCGAAGAAGAAGCGCTATCGCTATCGTATCGACCGCGCGATGGTGGCCAGCCCGATAGAGTGCCGCTACGCCTGGCACGTCCCGGAGATGCTGGATGTGCCGAGGATGGCAGCGGCCGCCACGGCGCTCGTGGGGCGGCGCGATTTCGCCGCATTTCAGACGGGTGCCGGCGAGGCCGGGGTCATCTCGACCGTACGAACCATCTTCGACCTCGGCGTGCACGAGGAGAGCGACCGGATCGTGGTCGTGGATGTCGATGGGAGCGGGTTCTTGAGATACATGGTCCGGACGATTGTCGGCACGCTCGTGGAGGTCGGGACGGGCCGGCGGGAAGCCGATGACATTGCCGCTATCCTGGTTTCGTCGAGTCGGAGCAGAGCGGGTCCAACGGCTCCGGCCCAGGGGCTGTTTCTCGTGCGTGTGGACTACCGAGATGCTTGAACAGCGCCATAACACCTTGTAGTATCTGGAGTTACCGATGAGTCTCGAAGATGTCCTGGCGTGGGTCCCCTCAGACTCGGCCGAGGCCCGCATGGCTCGTCAGGTTGACCTTTCCGGACTCCCGGCCCACGTCGCCGTCATCATGGATGGCAACGGCAGATGGGCGGCGCAACGGCATCTTCCGCGTGTCGAGGGACATCGTGCAGGGATTGACGCCGTGCGTGACGCCGTCGAGCTGTCGGCGCGACTCGGGATCGGTGTGCTGACGCTCTATGCCTTCTCGGTGGAGAACTGGAAGCGTCCTCCAACCGAAGTGGCGGTCTTGATGGGTCTGCTGAAACGCTATCTGCGGCTCGAGATCGATACCTTGATGCGTCACAACATCCGCTTCCGCGTGATCGGGCGCGACACGGAGCTGTCGGCTGAGATCCGCCGCGAGCTGGAGCTTGGCGTACAGCGCACCGAGTCGAACACCGGGATGCTGTTCAACATCGCTCTCAACTACGGCGGGCGGGCGGAGATCGTCGAGGCGGCCAGACAGGCGATTCGTGAAGGGATCAAGCCCGGTGACCTGGATGAAGAGCGATTCGGCCGTCTTCTCTACACGGCCGGCCAGCCTGATCCGGACCTCCTGATTCGGACGAGCGGAGAGATGCGCGTCAGCAATTTCCTGCTCTGGCAAATTGCCTACGCAGAGATCTGGGTGACCGACACGCTCTGGCCAGATTTTCGAGCCCGGCACCTTCTCGAGGGCATTCTGGCCTACCAGCAACGCGACCGGAGGTATGGGGGCATCAACAAGGAAGCAGCGGTAGCGTCTGGTGGCCGACCGCGGTAGCGGATGACCCGGGTCCTGAGCGCTCTCGCGCTACTGCCGGCTATCGTCGCCGTCATCTGGTTCCTGCCTCCGATCTGGACCCTCGTCCTCGCCGAGGTCGTCCTCCTTCTCGCTCTGATCGAATACGCAGACCTGACGGAGCGCACCGGTGCGCCGTTCGCGCGGGTCACGACCGTCATCGCCGCCCTGGCCATCTGTGCCACGATCACGCTTGTCCCGTCGATGGTGCTGGTGGTCCTGATGGCGGCGACGGTGGGCATAGGTGTCATCCAGCTGGCGGACGGAGAGCGGGTCATGCTGCCATCGGTTTCCGCGGCGGTGTTCGGCTTGCTCTACCTCGCCGTACCGCTCGGTTCGTTGGCGGCGTTGCGGACTCAGGAGGGGCGGGAGGTCGTCCTCTTGCTCCTGCTGACGGTGATCGCCAGCGACACCGCACAGTATTACGGTGGACGCGCGTTCGGACGCCGAGCACTGGCACCCGTCCTGAGCCCAAAGAAGACAGTTGCAGGCGCGGTGTTCGGCTTTCTGGCCGGTACGGTGGTGATGGTGGCCCTGGGGCAGTGGTGGCTTCCGGCGGTGGACCCTGTCGTCAGAGCCCTTCTTGGGGCAACGGTGGCCGGTCTTGGTATCGCCGGTGACCTCTTCGAGTCGAGTCTCAAGCGTGCGGCAGACGTCAAGGACGCTTCAGCCGTCATCCCCGGGCACGGTGGTGTCCTCGACCGTGTGGATGGAATCCTCTTCGCGGCACCGGTGTACTACGCGGTCGTTCAGTTCACCGGCTGAACGACGACCAAACGTGAACGACAATCAAACGTAAGCGACGATGAAACGAATCGCGATCCTCGGCTCGACCGGCTCGATCGGGCAGAGCGCCCTGTCGGTTGTCGCGACTCATTCCGACCGGGTCCAGGTCGTCGGGTTGGCTGCCGGGGGCAACGTCGAACGATTCGCCGAGCAGGTGCGCGCACATCGACCGGCGGTGTTCACCATGGCGTCCGAGTCCGCGCTTGCGCGGGTCCGTGATGTTCTGGGGACGGCGGCCAATGGGGTGCCAGCGGGGAACGACGGTCTGGTAGCGGTGGCCACCCATCCCGACGTTGACCTAGTGCTGTGTGCCACCTCGGGGACCGCTGGGCTCGACGCGGTGCTCGCGGCGATCCAGGCAGGCAAGACGATCGCGCTGGCCAACAAGGAGGTCCTGGTCATGGCCGGTGCGCTCATGATGCGCACCGCCGAGACGTACGGGGCGATGGTCCTTCCCGTCGACAGCGAGCACAACGCCATTCATCAATGTCTGGCTGGGACCAGCCGAGATGACGTGGGGAGGCTGATCTTGACCGCCTCAGGCGGACCTTTTAGGGCCTGGCCGGCAGACAAACTGAGCGAGGTGACGCCGGCCCAGGCGTTGGAGCATCCGACGTGGGACATGGGACCGAAGATCACCATCGATTCCTCGACGCTGATGAACAAGGGACTCGAGGTCATCGAAGCCCGCTGGCTGTTTGATGTGTCGCCCGAACAGATAGACGTGGTGGTCCATCCCCAATCGGTCGTGCACTCCCTGGTCGAGCTTCGAGACGGTTCGGTTATTGCGCAGCTGGGGGTGACCGACATGCGGTTGCCCATCCAGTACGCCTTCTCCTATCCCGAGCGGTGGGAGACGACATTGCCCGCTCTAGACCTGGCCGCGTGCGGCCGGCTCGAGTTCGACAATCCGGACCTCGAGCGCTTCCCGTGCCTCCGGCTGGCCTATCAGGCTCTCCGGGGGGGACCGGCCCTCCCGGTCGTCCTGAACGCCGTCAACGAAGTCGCCGTCGAGGCCTTCCTGGCTGGACGGGTTCGATTTCTGGCCATTCCAGGCGTCATCGAGCAGTCGCTCGAGGCGGCCGAGAAACAGCGGGTCGGACCGGCCGATACCCTCGAGGGCATACGTGAGGTGGATTCCTGGGCCCGCCGGTTTTCGCAGGCTCTCGTGGTCGGTTAGAATCCAGTTAGCTCGTGTTCTTCAGTTCGCCACGGCCTGGTTCGATGTTTGCTTCATGAGTTGAGACGATTCTGACATTCGCATGCTGACCACTGCGCTTGCTTTCATTTTCGTAATCGGTGTTCTCGTGTTCGTCCACGAGCTCGGTCACTTCCTAGCCGCCCGTCGGATTGGCATCAAGGTCCTCACGTTCTCCCTCGGATTTGGCCCCAAGCTGATCAAGTTTCACCGTGGCGACACTGAGTACTGCGTCTGTGCCATCCCGCTGGGTGGCTATGTGAAGATGGCCGGGGAGAACCCAGACAATGCAAGGAGCGGGTCGCCCGAGGAGTTCATGTCCCGCTCGAAGTGGGAACGGTTCCAGGTGCTGATCATGGGGCCGGTCATGAACATCGTGCTGGCCGTGGTTGTCATGACGCTGGTGCTGTATCAAGGCGCCGAGATGCCGGCCTACGAAGAAGAGCCAGCAGTGGTCGGCACCGTCGTGGAGGACTCGGCCGCGGCGCGGGTCGGTATCGAGGTCGGCGAGAGAATCGTCAGCGTCGAGGGTCGGCCGACAGACACCTGGAGCGATCTGTTACTCCAGATCCTGCCTCGGGCCGACCGAGCCATTGCGGTGGAAGTTCGCGACCGGGCGGGGAGCACGCGGACGATCCAGATGACTCCCGATTCGCAAACCGAATTCGAAGTGGGCGATCTCGGGGTCGGGCCTCTGATCGAGCCCCAAGTCCGTGACGTCTCACCTGGCGAACCCGCAGACATCGCCGGAGTGCAGTCCCAGGATGTGATCGAGGCGCTGGACGGGAAGCATGTATCCAGCGAGGACCTGATCAAGCGGATCAACGCGAGCGCCGGTCAGTCGATTCGACTGACGGTGCGTCGCGGTGAGAGGCGTCACGATATCGATGTCGTCCCAGCGCTGGTGGGCGATGTTGGTCTCATTGGCGTGTCGATCAGCCCGTATGTCGTCCGCATCGTGGAGCCGGGGTTCGTCGAGGCGATTCAGCTCAGCCTCGAGCAAAACTATGAGTGGTCCGGCTTGATCTTTCAGACCCTGGCGGGGTTGTTTACGGCCGAGACCTCTCCGCGTCAGCTGGTCGGTCCCGTCGGTATTGCGCAGCTCTCCGGTGGCTACGCCGAGTTGGGGTTGGTTGCGCTGTTTAGCTTCCTCTCGATGCTCTCGCTGAATCTCGGTATCCTCAATCTACTCCCCATTCCCATTCTCGACGGGGGGCACATCGTCATCATGGCGCTCGAGGGCGTGTCCCGACGGGATTTCAGCATGCGCGTCAAGGAGCGGATGCTCCTTGTGGGCTTTGTCCTCTTGATGACGTTGATGGTCACCGTCGTCTACAACGACCTCACTCGCATTGCCTGGATAGAACGTCTCATGCCCTGGCGATAACACTCCGCAGCGCGTGGCGCCCGCCTGGCGTCGTTGCTCCTCAGTCACAAATTCCCGATTTGCTCCCTCGTCGCGTCTTGCCGGGCGCCCGCCACGCGCTGCGGCCCCGCTGATGTCTGCCGGGAAAGACCGCTAGGATTCCTCTTGGACCATGCCTCAGGTACGCGGCACCCCGATCGGTCAGCTTCTCGGCGGCTTGTCTGGCGAGCTTCGGCCCATGCTGTCGCTGGCGACCCCGGTCGTCGTGGCCGAGGTCGGTTGGTTTGCCATGCAGATTGTCGACATTGCGATGGTCGGACAGCTGGGCCCGGAGGCGATCGGGGCCGTCGGTGTCGGGAGCGTCTTGTTCTTCGCGCTGGCGGTGTTCGGAATGGGCCTCATGCTCGGACTCGACACCCTGGTGGCTCAGGCGTTTGGGAGAGGCGACCACGAAGAGTGTCGAAGCTGGCTCCTTCACGGGCTGCTGCTGGCCGCTATCGTCACCGTTCCGCTGACCCTGGGAGCCAGGATATCTGCGAGTCATCTGGATCTGCTGGGACTCGACCCGGCTGTTCTGGAGCTGACCCGGAGTTACTTCAGACTCGTCGCCTGGAGCACCCTTCCCCTCTTGTTGTTTGTCGCGGATCTTCTACGGAGAGTTTGACGGACGTCGTCCCAAGCGCGTCCTGGTCAAGGTAATCGGGGAGTAGAGGACCTATTTCGGGAGCAAATCCTTGTCTGGCCGGATGAGCTCGGAAAAGCCGGCGCCCTCCTTTGGCACAAACTTCATCGTGCGGCCCTGGATGTTGTCGGCGCCATACCAGTTCCCGTCAAGGTCGACAGAGAACTGGTGCAGCTCCTGGAACTGTCCGGGCCCATCACCCTCGAGAGCCCAGGCCAGCTGCTCGTTACCGTTCGAGTCGAGCTTGACCATCCTCGGCGGCATGTTGTCGGCGATCCAGACGTCGTAGCCGCTGATCACGATGTCGTTCGGGAACTCGAAGCCCGGCCAGACCGCGATCGGCGAGATGTTGGGGTGATACCACGCCGCCGCGCGGGTGGTTTCGTTGAAGACCTGAATACGCTTGTTGTTGCGGTCGGCGACGTAGATACGCCCGATGCTATCTGTCGTCACCGCGTGCACGCCGTCGAACTCGCCACGACCCATTCCCTTCTTCCCGAAGTGGGTGACGTAGTTGCCCTCGGCATCGAGCTTGACGATGCGGGAGTTGTCCAGGCCGTCGGCGACGAGTATGGACCCGTCAGGGAGAAACCCGACATCTTGCGGACGCCCGAAGTGGCTCTCGTCGTCGCCGCTCACACCGAATTCGCCCAGCGTCATGAGGAGCTCGGAGCCGTCATTCGAGAAGACGTGGACGGCATGACCGGTCTCGTGCACGACGAAGACACGCTTGTCTGGGTCGTAGGGGCTGATCCGGATCCGGTGCGGTCCGTTCGACCCTTCGTACAGATGGTCCCACTGGTCCCAGGCGTCGATCAGGGTACCGCCGCCGTCGACGATGAAGATGCAGTTCCGCCACACGCGCGTGCCCTCGTCTGGAGTCAGCGCGCTGATGCCGATCGAACCGACGAACCCAGCCCATCCCGACGGCACCGGGTCGGGCAGCTGAATCTCACCGCGCTGGATCACGAAGATCCGATCCGGTGACTCGACGAAGACACCCGAATGCGAGCCCCAGGCGTAGCCATCGTCGGCGAAGGGTGTCATCCACCCGTCCACCACGTCATAGGGACTCGCTATGACTTCTTGAAGGGACGCGGGAGCGGTCGCGAGGCTCATCGCGACGATGATGGTGAATCCGAAAACGAACGTTCGCATGTGTACTCTCCAGCTGGTGGGGTGCTTTATGCTCGGCGGGAACGCATTTCGCTCCCTGGACCAGGACAAAAGTAGCCTCCCAGCGCCTCCAGACGCAAGCCATACGCCCGACCCAGGGGCACGGGTGTAGAATCCCTGTGATCTGTCGTCCGTCTGAAGGGGGATTCATGTCGATTGTCCTCTTGGTCATGACCGCACTGCTGGCTCCACAGCCGGCGACCTTGGACTTCGAGTTCTTCGAGTCCGAGGTGCAGCCGATCTTTCTCGCCAAGCGAGCGGGATTCACTCGGTGTGTCGTCTGTCACGCCGGTGAAGGACGCGTGGGCTTCCTCCAGCCGCTCGCCTCGGGTGCGACTGAGTGGGACGACGAACAGTCCCGTTCCAACTTCGAGGCCGTCTCCCGCCTCGTAACTCCCGGTGACCCGCTTGCCAGTCGGCTGCTGATGCATCCGCTGGAGCCAGAGGCGGGCGGCGACGAGTTTCACAACGGTGGACGGCAGTTCGCGTCACAGGACGACCCGCAGTTTCAGACCATCGCCGCGTGGGTACGTGGCGAGCAGACACCGTAACCACGTCACACCCAAGGAGCTTCAGTGATGACGACCATTCGAACGTGGACAGGAGTGATGGCGGTGGTCGTGTGGCTAGCGACCCTCGCGGCGGCTACACCCGCACTCGCGCAGGACGTTCGCATCGTGCAGACCAATAGCGCCGGCGACAACGTGCACATCATCGACCCGCTGACCAACCAGGTCGTCGGCGAGATTGACGGAATCGAACGGGCTCACGGCGTGGCCGCAACCCGTGACGGCCGTCTCTATATCGCGAACGAGGCCGACAGCACCGTCGACATCGTCGAGGTCAAGAAACTCATGGTGGTCAAGAAGCTTCCCTTGAGTGGTCATCCCAACAACATCGCGATCACGCCCGATGGCAGGAAGGTCTACGTCGCGATCGCCCAGGCGCCTGGCGCCGTTGAAGTGATTGATACCGAGACCAACGAGACCACCGCGGTGATTTCGGTCCACGGTGGCGTACACAACGTCTATGTGACGCCTGACGGCAAGCACGCTGTGGCCGGGATGATCGGCGCACGGAACCTGACCGTCATTGACACCCAGACGGACATGCCGGTCTGGACCACCTACTTCGACCTCGGGATTCGGCCGATGGCCTTCGAAGCCAACCTCGATGGCTCGACCCGCCGGATCTACGCCCAACTGTCCGGCTTCAACGGCTTCGGCGTCGTGGATTTCGTGACCCGTAAGGAAGTGGATCGGATCGCGTACCCGGAGGTTCTGCCAGACAAGAGGACACCCGGTCACGGCGGCAACACGGCACACGGCATCGGCGTCACGCCGGACAATCGGTATCTGGTGGCGAACAGCAGTCTGAACAGCAGCGTCTACGTGTACTCGCTGCCCGACTTGACACTTGTCGGTGGCGTCGAAGTGGGGCACTCCCCGAACTGGGTCACCGTGACGCCAGACAGCAAACTGGCCTACGTGTCCCTCTCCGGCAACAACAGCGTCGCGGTGCTCGACATCGCGGCCGTGAAGAAGGTCGCTGAGATCAAGACGGGCGGTCAGGTGCCCAAGCGCAACACCACCTTGGTGACGGGGCCCTGAGGAGTCGCTTGTGGGCCTCCGGCGTCGGGGCGGCCACCCTCACCACCGTCATGACCGGGGCAGTGCCGGGCGGACAAGACGGCCTCTACACCGCCGAGCAGGCTGAGCGAGGAGAGGTGGTCTACGACGAGAAGTGCGCGTCGTGCCACGGGGGGCTGAGAGACCTGACCCCGGGAATGGCGGCACTCCTGGGTGACCACACGTTCCGGTCGGCCTGGACCGGACGGCCGCTGGGCGAACTGTTCGGTACGATCCTAGAGACGATGCCTCAGGATGCCCCCGGCACACTCACACCCGACCAATCGGCGGAGCTTGTCGCCTACATCCTGAGCGGTCACCGGTTTCCGGCGGGAGAGACCGCGCTCACGACCGACGCGGTGGCGTTGATGGAGATTCCATTCGAGCGATGACGATGCCCAGCCAGGCGAAGTCGATCTTGGGGAGGTCCTCGTGAAGCTCATGAGCCAGGTGTTGGTCGTGCTTGTGATTCTGCTGCCGGTGACAGTCGGTGCGCAGCAGGAAGAGCGCTATGACTACTGGGGAGGCAATCGCCAAATGGTCCGGTATGGCCAGCAGGCGGTATTCATGTGCAACGGCCTGTTCACGTCCAACCGCACGCTCGAGCAGGTCTATGACCAGGAGCTGGCCTTCCTGCCTCGGCCCGCCGATGAGAGCGGCGTTTCGCAAGGGGATCGGGTGCGTGATCATGGCACCCGACCAGACTCTGAGCGACGTCGACGAATTGCCCACCCTGGATCTGGCGCCGCCGCCGGGAGACCCCTCGGTGATCGCCTGGCCGGATGGTGATGCGAATGCCTCGGGCGCCTTGCCACGATACGTCGACGGCGAGGCGCTCGACGAGGCGTCCGATTGGGCTTTCGATCGTCCGACCCCCGAGCAGGTCACGCTCAGTTTTCTCGTGGTCCACCAGGGCAAGATCATCCGCGAGCGCTACGCCCCCGGTGTCGACATGACGACCAGAACCCGGACCTGGTCGACGGCGAAGAGCATCGCGTCCACGCTCATCGGGATGCTTGTCGACCAAGGGCGGATGTCGCTCGACGAGCCTCTTGGATTCGAGTGGTTGCCGAAGGCCGCGTCACCCAAGCGAGATCCCCGCGCCGCGATTACGTTGCGTCATGTGCTCAACATGTCGAGCGGGCTGTATCCGATCGACAACGGGGCACTGGAGTACGCGACCGGGTCGGGGCTGTCGTACTGGGCCGGTGCCAGCTCGGTCACGGGCGCGCGTCATCGGGCGCTGATCCGGGAGCCGGGCACGAACTGGGACTACGAGAACTACGACACGCTGCTGGCGATCTACGCGATGAAGCGGGAGCTCGGCGACGAGCGGACGTATCGCGAGTATCCGCGACGCGCGCTGCTGGACAAGATCGGCATGCGCAACACGCTGGTGAGCGTCGACCGCTTTGGCGATTTCATCCTGAGCAGCCAGGTCTACACCAACGCCCGCGACCTGGCGCGGTTCGGGATGCTCTATCTGCAGAAGGGCGTCTGGAACGACGAGCGGCTGGTCTCCAAAGACTGGGTCGACTTCGTGCGGACGCCGGCGCCGGCGACGGCTGGCCGTGGCAACTTCTATGGTGGCCAGTTCTGGCTCGTGCCTGACGACCGCACCGACGTCCCCAAGGACGCCTACTCGACGTCTGGCAATCGCGGGCAGTTTGTGGTGATCGTCCCCTCCCACGATCTCGTGATCGTGCGGCGCGGGCTCGATTACGGGCGGCAGGGCTTCGACCGGTGGGACATGACGCGGGAGGTGCTCAAGGCGGTCAGTCAGGTGCCGTCACCACACTAGAAGACGGGCGACGCGTCGCGTCGAGCGGGCAGCTCGAAGGCGAGCAAGACGTTCCCGGGTAGCTGCCCGAATAGGCTGTAGCCCGATTGCACGTAGATCATGCGGCCGGCTACCTGGACTCCTGCACTGTCGATGGATCCACCGTGGGCCTCGACGCCGTTCATGGTATCGAAGGGACGAGCCGTCTCGAACTGCCAGAGTTCAGACCCATCCTTGGTCGCGAATGCGCGCACCCGTCCGTCCAGTCCCGGTGCGAACACGACGTCGCGAACGACGGTCGGGGCTGCGGACAGGCCGTAATAGAACGAGCACTCAGGATAGAGGACCTCTCGGTCGAAATACTCGCCGAGATTCGTGGCGCATCCCCGTTCGATTGGGTGTTCCCAGACGATGTCGCCCGAGTCGATGGCCAGCGCGTACAAACCCGGCTTGGGCGCATATCCGGGCATCAGAAACTCCGGATCCGCCACCGGCGCGAACACCACGCCGTCCGCGACCGCGACGCCCCAATGGACCCCGCCGAGGGGGGACCCCGAGCCCACGCGCTGCTGCCAGACCATCCGGCCCGCATCGTCCGGGTCGAGCGTGTAGACATCACCAGACTTCTGACCGACGACCAGGACCTCTTTCCCCGTCGAGTTCTTGGTCAAGGCGATGGACGCGCCGATGTCGAAATCGGGCCCGGCCCAGCTGGGACAGTTCGGGCCGGTGGGGAAGCTGCTGCATCCGTCGTTGTAGGTGTCGCCCGCAAGCGCCTGGAAGTGCCAGACGATGGCGCCGGTCTCGAGGGCCAGTGCCAGGACCGAGTCACTGAAGTCGGTCGCGGGCGCCGACGCATTCTGGCCCGTGCCGACGTAGACGACGCCACGCGTGGCATCCACCGTCGGGGTGCTCCAGACCGGCACCCCCGACGGTCCCCAGCGGCGTGTTCCCGCGCTGGTCAGACCGCGGGGCTCCGCATCCGCCGTCAGGTGCGTCGTCCAGCGCACGGTGCCGGTGTTGACATCGAGGCTGTGGACCGCGCCATGCGACTTGCAACACTCGTAGTCCGGATCTCTGGCCAACGCCACTTCGTACATCGAGACCGGCACGATCAACTGATCGGCATGCTGGATCGGCGCGCCCGTCAGGATGGAGTGCTCGGCAACGGCAACGTCCGTGCGCCAGACAGGTTCCCCCGTGCGCGCGTCGACGGCATTGGCGGCTGCTTCGGCATCTCCGAAAAAGAGCACCGGTCTGTCCGCGCCCCCGCCCCGGATGGAGCCAAGGGTCAGGGCCGTCCGCAGGGGCGCCGGAGCGCTGAAGTGCCACTTGATGCAGCCAGTAAACCGGTCGAGGGCGAAGAGGTCGCCTCCCACGGCCGCCACGAACAGGGTGTCGGTCGTGATCACCGGCTGCGAACGGGCATCGGCCGAGTGCGGGAGTCCGAAGGCCCATTTCAGCTCGAGTCGGTCGACGTTTCGCGCCGTGATGGCGGAGACGTCCGGCCCAACCGCCGCCGTGTTGTGCGGGTCGAGCCCCCAGCGGGACACATACTGACGCGCTAGATCGATGTCTGGCCGGCCGCACATGGCTGCCGGCTCGGGTCGGTATGCGTCCTCCACACCTGCGACGTACGCTGACACGCGGATCTTTTCATCGAGGGAGAGGTCCGTCGCCTCAGTACGCATCGTGCCATTGACCATCGAGAACATGATCGACGCGACCGACAGGGCCTTCATCGCCGACAGCGACGGGGCCTTGGTCTGGCCGGGCGCGCGATGACAGTCGGCACACAGTGTGTCATACAGCTCCGGCCCGCTCAGCTCCGCACGCGGTGCGGCGACGCGCGCCACATCCGCGTTCCGGTCGGTTCCCGAGCAGGCGCCAAGCGGCGTGAGCACGATGGCCAGGAGCACGGCACGCGCGCCGATCACGAGATGAAGTCTTTCTTGCGGGCCTGCAGGTAGTAGGTCCCGGCGATGAGCGTAAGCACGAGCGTGAGCTGTCCGAGAAGAATGCCCACGGCTGTCGCGTTCCAGACGGGGTCCCGGCCGCCCATCACTGACCGAATGGTGTAGAGGTCAGCGACGAAAAAGAGGAACAGCTGCGTCCCCACATTGCCGACGACGATCACCACGATCGCCCCGCCTTCCGACTCCGAGACCAGGGAGACGGCCAGGATGATCGTGTAGGCGACGAGGATCCCAACCAGAAGGATCACACCGAAGGGGATCGTGCCGTCCGGCATGCCGCCGTCTCCGAGAAACACGACGAAGCTCGCGAGTGAGAGCGTGACCCACACGCTCAGGAACATCAGGAGGTTGGCGATCAGCTTGGCCGATGTGTACCCGCGAATCGTAACGGGCAGGCTCATCACGAACGCCAGCGTATGCTGCTTGCGCTCTTCGACGATCGTCGCGATGATCGGGTGCACACCCGCCGCGGCCATGGCGACGACGAACAGGATGAAGCTTGGCAAGCCGAACGCGTCACCCCCGAACACGGCGATGGCGATGGCCAGGAGCCCGCCGATCCAGTAGCAGATGATCGGGACCCGCATCAGATACAGGTCCTTGAAGACGAGTTGCCGGACGATGGACTGGCTCATTGGTGGCTCGCTTTCTTGCTGTGTCGCACGCTGGCGATAAAGATCTCCTCGAGCGTCAGCCGCTCGACGGCGGTGACCGTCGCCCCGGCCGATTCGAGCGTGGCGTCGACTCGAGGTGAGTAGTCGCTCGTGGTGAGCGAGGCGATGTGGCCGTTGTGCGTCACCTCGGCCACGTCGGGCAGGTGAGGGACGGAGACGCCGTCCGGGACCTCGAGCCGGATCCGCCGCCAGCGCTCGAGAAACGACTCCTTATCCTGTGACGCGATCATGCGGCCGTTCTGAATAAAGGTGATCTGGTCCGAGATTTGTTCTACGTCCAGGGTGTTGTGCGACGAAAAGAGGATCGTTCGGGTCTCGTCGGATAGGACCTGCATGATCTCTTCGAGGATCTCGAGCCGGCCCACCGGGTCGAGACCGGTCGTCGGCTCGTCGAAGACCAGCAGCGCCGGTCGTCTTGCGAGTACGAGCAGGAGGGTCGCCTTGACGCGCTGCCCGTGTGACAGGCCCTTGATCTTCTGGTCTGCCACGAGCTCGAATCGCTTCAGCAACCGTTCCGCGTACGCGTCGTCCCACTCGTGGAAAATGGAGCGGATGAAGTCCATGTGGAAGCGGATCGTCTGTTGTGGATACAGACGCATGTCTTCCGACACGAAGCCGATGTTCCGCTTTGCCGCGATCTGTTCCGTCGGCATGGAGTGGCCCAGGACCGTCACCTCACCTGCGTCATGGTGCACGAGACCCATGATGATGCGCAGGGTCGTCGATTTGCCGGCCCCGTTGGGTCCGACGAAGCCCATCACCGACCCCTCTGGCACCGCCAGGTCGACGTCGTCCAAGAGGAAGTGCGGATATGTCTTCCGGACCGCCGTGCACTGTATCGCGTTGGAACTCATGGCTTGTCTCCCGGTTGGTTCGCGTGCGGTGCGCGCGGCGAGTGCGTCGGCCCTGATCCCCAGGATCTTGGCAAGCCGGGCCGAACGATGTGGATCTCCTACCGCGTCCTTACCGCGCCGTCCAACTGCTCGAGCTCGCGGAGCGCCCGCTGTGCCTTGACCACGCTGGCACAGGTCTCTTCGTTCTCCAGCCACATCTCCGTCAGCGAGCGCGTCCCGCTCTTCCGGTGCTGAATCGTCAAGTAGCCGATCAGGACGATCAGGCTGATGGTCAAGCACAGATAGAAGACCCACGGCGCGGGGGGCATGCGGTAGTAGTCGAGGCCGAACACCATCGCGAAGGGAATCCAAAGGACGATCCAGGACAACCCGAGCCACGCATCTATCCGCACGTAGGACAGACGCAGCCGGTCCAGCCGCTCCTGGATCCTTGCCACGGGCTCCGCGTCGTCGATGGCTCGGTACCTCGCAAGCGTGACCGACGCCGCCACGATGGCGCTGACGCCGTAGATATTCATGAGGGCGCCGGCCGCGACCCGGGGCCAGTCGCCGGCCGTGATGCTCACGCTATACGACAGCCCAGTCAGCAGCATAATGACCACGCCTATGAGGAGCAGGGCGATCTGTCCCCTGAACAGAGGGCGGAGTCGCGCTCGAACGCGCCCCATGGTTCGGTCTCGAAGGGCGAGCAGAGCCAGGGTGTCCTGATGCGTCGGTGGGTGATGTAGAGACAAGGGATCAGACCCCGAGGTCGCCGCGGATGCGGTCTTCCTAGCCTGACCGGGTTGTCCCTCAGTCGCGGCGATAGACTCCACGGCGGTCTTCACGTCGCTGGCGTGCTGGTAGCGGCGCTCCGGTTCCTTGGCGAGCGCCCGCAGCACCACGTCGTCCAGCCGCACGTCCACGGCGACCTTCTGCGACGGCGCCTGGAAGCGGCCGATCGGCAACTCGCCCGTCAACATCTCGTAGAAGACCACCCCCAGTGAATAGATGTCAGCGCGGTGGTCGACGTCGCGCGTGCCCTCCATCTGCTCGGGCGCCATGTATCGGAGGGTGCCCATGACCTGGTGGGTGCCGGTCAGCGACGCCTCAGTATGATCACCCTCGTGTCTGAGCTTGGACAGGCCGAAGTCGGCGATCTTCGGCCGCCCCTTCCGGTCCAGCAGGATGTTCTCCGGCTTGATGTCCCGATGCACGACGCCCTCATCGTGGGCGTACTGGAGGGCGTCGCAGATCTGCGGCACCAGGACCAGGGCATGCTCCGGCTCCAGGGCAGCGGTTTCCAACAACTGGCGCAGGTTCGTCCCGTCGACGAACTCCATCACGATGAACGAGGTGTCGCCCGCCTGACCGTATTCGTACACCGCGACGATGTGCGGATGGTTGAGGCGGGCGAGGGCCTGAGCCTCGCGAGCAAAGCGCTGGGTGAACACCGGGTCACCGCCGATTTCCGGGGGCAAGACCTTCAGCGCTACGACGCGGTCAAGAGCGGGCTGCCGTGCCTTGTAGACCGCTCCCATGCCGCCGGTGCCCAGGAGATCCTGAATCTCGAGCTGGGGGAAGAGCGTCGTTAAGGTGTCGATCGACGGTGGCTCGAATCTCGGGCCGGAGGTTGTGGCTGTGTGGTCGCCGGGTGGTTCCGCGGGCGCGGCGCTCTCGAGACCGGCCTTGACCAAGCATGTCGGACAGAGCCCGGCGGGCGCGTCGTCGGGGAGCGGGGCTCCACATGTCTGGCACTGCCGTGTATCGGTCATCGCGTGTCTGGCTCCATTGGGAAGCGCGGCCTCTACTTTCCCCCTACCGGATCGCCGGCGTTCGGTAACACCGTCGCGTCATCATCCAGCCAGGACGGCCAGGATCCGTTGAATCTCGTCGTCCACTTCGCCTTCGTCGGCCACGGTGCGGAGCACCTCCGCGCGAAACAGCTGACGATAGCGCTTCCGTAGGCGGTAACCTGCCTGCTTGGCAGCCGCGACCGTTACCCCCAGCGTCTCGGCCGCTCGCTCATATTCCGCCGCGGTGGCGTCCCCGGTGAGGGCCGGCTTGAGCGGCTCGAAGTGGGCGCCTTTCCCGGCTTCCGTCAACTCCGCGCGGAGCTGCGCGAGCACCAGGTCCAGCAGGGTCAGTACCCAGCGGCGCTCATAGAGGTCCTCCGGCGTCACCTCGTCGGCGGGCTCGATCTGATAGCGGGACTCGCCCGAGTCGAAGTCCAGGGAGAGCGTCGGGCGGCCACCGCCCCGCTTCTCAGCCCGCGCTTTCTCCGATTCGTTGAGCAGAAAGTGCTTGAGCGCAGTGAGCAGAAACGCCCGGAAACGGCCCCGCGTGCGGTCGGCCCGCGCGATGGTCCGCTTCTCGAGCAGGGACGAGAAGAACGCCTGCGTCAGGTCCTGCGCGTCTTGCACGTTCGGCACGCGACGTCGGACGTAGGCGTAGAGGGGATACCAGTAGGTCTGGCACAACTCGGACAGCGCCTGCTGGGCGGCGGGGTCGTCCGGGCGACCGGCCGAGACCACCAGACTCCAGTGCGTCGTGGCGAACCGCGCGCGAGGTGTGGGCCCAGGTTGGGCCGCGGGGTCAGACGAGCCCATGCGCGGCATTGTACGGCACCGCAGAAAGAGAACCGCGCAGTGCTCAACGGCATCCTGTGGATCCTGCGGACGGCGCCGCCCGACATCGCGCGGTCAGGGCGCCGTTGTTCTGCGTCCGAGGCGCTGGACGATCCCGAACTCTGGCTTGGTCACCGGTTGCACCGAAAGGCGACTGCCTTTTCGGGCCACCACCATGTGCTCGAGGCCGGCGGTGGACTTGAGGGTCGCCAAGGGTACGGTGTCGGCGAAGCGCTCGACGAACGAGATCTCCACCATGAACCAGACCGGTGCGTCCTTGGTGCTGCGGGCATCGAAATACTTGTGCCCCTTCTTCCACGCGTAGTGGTCAGGATGGCTGGTTCGAGAGATCTCGGCGAGCCCCGTCACTCCTGACGGGTCGGCGTTCGACGCGTAGAAAAGGACGCCGTCACCGAGCTGCATCTGTTCACGCATGAAGTTGCGTGCCTGGAAGTTCCTGACGCCCTCCCAGCTGGTGCTTCCGTCCTTGGCCAGGTTGTCGATCGTGTAGGCGGCCGGCTCGCATTTCATCAACCAGTAACGTCGTGGCATGAGCGTGATGTCTACGGTCAGACTCAGCGGCCAGCCGGTACGTCGCGAAGACGCTCCTGGACCGTTCCTGGAATACCCGCCGCCGTGTCGGCGCCGAGGCGGGCGAGCAGAGCGGCCGTCTCCGGCCAGCTCTGAAACTGGAAGGATTGCTTCGCGCCTTCGGCCATTCGAAACGCGGTCCGCCCGCGGAAGTCGCGGGCGTCGATGTCGGCACCGTGCGCGACGAGATACTCAATCACCTCGTTGAGCCCACGGAAGGCGGCGCCATGGAGCGCCGTGAAGTCGGCTTCGTTGACCTCGTTGATCGCCGCCCCCGCTGCGAGGAGCACCCTGACGGCGTCCTCCGCGCTAGGCGACCGAGGCCCCCGTGGCTCCCGCGGCGTGTAGGTCGCTCGTCCGAGTCCCGCGGCGACCATGAACGGCGTCGTGCCGTCGTCCGTGGTCAGATGCTGGTCGGCACCCGCCGCGATCAACGCTTCGAGGATCTCAGCACTGCTCGACGTCCGACTTGCCGTCACGCTGAAGACCTGGCTGCCCGCCCCGTTCATGTCCCATGCGGCCACCCACAGCGGCGTGGCGCCCCGCAGATCGCCCGTGCCGCAGGCGAACGGCTCGAAGGCGCCCTTGGTGGGATAGCCGATATAGGACATGACCATGGCCGACGACGTGATCCGTCCGTTCGGATCGGCTCCGCGCTCGAGCAGCGCTTCGACGAGAGGAAGCCGGCGACCCGAGCTGAGCGCACGGCGGCTCAGACGACCGTGTCGGCGTCCCCATTCCGATAGCCACATGCTGACGCCGCCGACCGCGGCGTGAAGCGACGGTACTCCACCCATGGCGGCGTTCGGGTCGGCGCCCTGTTCGAGCAGGAAGAGCGCGAACTCGTCCTGGCCGCTGACGATGGCGAACGGCAGCGGGTGGGTGCCGTCGGCACCCGTATCGTTCGCATCGACACCGGCGGCGAGCAGCGCCTCGGCGGTCTGGATGTCGCCATTTCGCGCGGCGTACATTAGCGGGGTGAGACCGGGGGTCGTCGAAGTGCTGGGCGAGGCGCCACTGTCCAGCAACAGCTGCACGATCTCCGGGTGGCGTTCCGAGATGGCCCACATCAACGCGGTGCTGTTGGTCTCCGCGGTGGCCGCATTGACATCGGCGCCGCTGCTGACCAGCGCCTGCACCACGTCGGTGTTGCCAGTTCGGGCGGCCGTCATCAGTGGCGTGAGGCCACTCGTCTGGGCAGAGTCGGCGTTGGCGCCGGCCGCGAGCAACCGTTGAACCATCGGGAGGCTGGCGTTCTCGGCCGCACGCTCGAGTGGCGTCACCCCGTGGTCGTCGGCGGCATTCGGGTCGGCGCCGGCCCCGAGCAACAGTTCGACGGAGTCAAGATCATCCCAGTGGGAAGCCCAAAGGAGGGCGCTGGCACCATCCGAGCGTGCCTGGTTGGCGTCCGCGCCGGCCTCGAGCAGCTCACCCACCGCTTGCCAATCCTGGCCGGCGACCGCGTCAACCAGCTGCTCGTCCTGGGCGATGGCAGTCGGGGCAGACACGAACAGAGCCAGAAACAGGCAACATCCGAGACGTGCGGCGGGACCCGTCAGCATGGTCTCTGCGGCCACTATATGCAGAGATCCGGGACGCGTCTAGGCCATTCTTCAGAGGTATACTGGTCGCTGATCCCACGGCTTCGGGTGGGGCGCGACACCGCATCAGGCGAAAGCATGGGGTTCCTCTCGAAGACGCCGAAGTCAGCGCTGAGTGTTCTGGCTGTCGTCGCTGGTGTCTTCCAGGCCGGCCTGCCGTCAGCGCTTGCCCAGTCCCCAAGCTCCGGTCCCCCCTCCCGGGCGCTGCTCGACCAGTACTGCGTCACCTGTCACAACGAGCGCCTGCTGACTGCTGGGCTTGCGCTCGATGCCATCGACGTTGCAGACGTTCACGGCAACGCCGAGGTGCTGGAGAAGGTCGTCCGCAAACTGCGAAGCGGTCAGATGCCACCCCAGGGCCGGCCACAACCTGATGCGCCGATGCTGGAGAGCTTTGTCACCTCGGTCGAGTCGGCGCTCGACCGGGCGGCGGCCGAGGCACCAGACCCTGGCCGCGTGGCCACGCGGCGGCTCAATCGACTCGAGTATGTCAGCGCCATCGAGGATCTGCTCGCTCTCGAGGTCAACGGTGAGGAGCTGCTCCCGAGCGACATGGCGGGCTTCGGTTTCGACAACAACGCCGATGTGCTGTCGATCACCCCGTCGCTGATGGCGCGTTACATGGCGGCTGCCACCAAGATCAGCCGGGCGGCGGTGGGAAGCCCCGACAACCGGCCGATCACCCAGGTGTACGAGGTCGGGTTCGAGCGGAGAGACATCCGGGTGAGCGAAGACATGCCGTTCGCCACGCATGGTGGGCTGGCAGTGCGTCACACGTTTCCACTGGACGGCACCTACGTGTTCGCCATCCGTCTGAAGCGAAACGACACGATTGAAACGATCGACGGGATCGCCGAAGAAGCGCACCAGATCGAGGTGCGGGTCGACCATGAGCTGCTGCGGCGGTTCGAGGTGGGTGGCAAGTTCCCTGGGCCCGACCCCGGTCAGTTGATTGCCGTCGCGGAAGATGACATCGAGGGACAGCGTTTGCACGAGTACCGGATGACGGCCGACCACGAGCTCGAGGTCCGTGTTCCGATCAAAGCCGGCACGCGGCTCGTATCGGTCGGGTTCACCGATTCGGCGCCCTCGCCCAGCCCGCCCAGCCTGCTACCGGGCGTCGACAGTGTCTTCGTGTCCGGTCCGTTCGAGGGCACCGTGCCAGCGACGACCCCGACGCGACAGCGGATCTTCGTCTGTCGTCCAGAGGGGCCGTCGGCCGAGGAGCCATGCGCCCGTGACATCCTGACGGCGCTTGCGCGGCGAGCCTATCGCCGCCCGGTCACGGACAGCGACATCGAGCTGCTGATGCGGGCCTATCAGGAAGGGCGGGACGACCGGGACTTCGAGTTTGGTGTCGAGCGAAGTCTCGAGGCGCTGCTCTCAATGCCGAGCTTCCTGCTTCGCGTGGAGCGCCCTCCGGTTGACACACGACCCAGCGAGGTCTACCGGCTGAGTGATCTGGAGCTGGCATCCAGACTGTCGTTCTTTCTGTGGAAGAGCATTCCCGACGACGAGCTGCTCGACCTCGCCGTGCGTGACGAGCTGAGCGACCCCGACGTACTCGCGGGGCAGGTCCGGCGGATGCTGGTTGACCGGCGAGCGACACGGTTCATGAATGACTTCGTTGGACAGTGGCTCCAGATACGGAACATCCACTCACAGGATCCAGATGGCGCGCTGTTCGCGGGGTTCAACGACACCCTCCGGAGCGCGATGGTTCGCGAGACAGAGCTGTTTTTCGAGAGTCAGGTTCGGGAGGACAGACCGCTGCAGGATCTCTTGCGGGCCGACTATACCTATCTGAGCGAGCAGCTCGCCCGACACTACGGTGTCGGCGACATCTACGGCAGCCGCTTTCGACGCGTGCAGTGGGACGACGACCGTCGACACGGTCTGCTCGGGCACGCGAGTGTGCTGACGGTCACGTCCTACGCGAACCGGACGTCGGTGGTGCTGCGTGGCAAGTGGGTGCTGGAAACGCTGCTGGGTGCGCCGCCGCCCCCACCGCCACCGAACGTACCCCCGCTCGAGGAGAATGACCGAGCAAATCCCACGTCGCTCCGCGAGCGGATGGAGCAACACCGCAGCAGTCCGGTCTGCGCCAGCTGTCACACGCGGATGGACCCGCTGGGATTTGCCATGGAACACTTCGATGCGATTGGGCGATGGCGCGAGACCGACGGAGGGGCCGCGATCAACTCGACGATCGAGCTGTCGGGCATGACCGTCGACGCTCCGCGGGCGTTTCGTGAAGCCCTGCTCGCATCGGGTGACGAGTTTGTCCGGACGGTCACCGAGAAGCTCATGATTTACGCTCTCGGCCGAGGCGTCGACTACACCGATGCCCCGGCCGTCCGGCAGATCGTGCGCGGACTCGAGCGCGACGGCTACCGCTGGTCGTCGCTCGTGCGTCGGGTCGTTGAGAGCGACGGGTTTCAGATGCGCAGGGCGTCAGGGCCCGACACAGAGAACGTGGGACAGTAGGTAGAAAGCAGACGAAGCCATGGTGATCACGAAATCGCACCTCCCGCGACGGACCGTGCTGCGAAGTCTGGGGGCCACGCTGGCGTTGCCGCTCCTCGACTGCATGGTGCCGGCGCTCACGGCTCAGCGCCTGACCGCGGCGGCACCCATAACACGCTTCGGCGTCTTCTATGTGCCCAACGGCATGTCGATGCCCTACTGGTATCCGAAGACCGAGGGGCCGCTGACCGCAGACGTAGGGTTGCCCCCGACGCTCCAGTCGCTCGAGCCGTTCAGGGACCGGGTGCTGATTCTGGGTGGTCTGGACGACGAATCGGCCAACCTGGTCAAGGGCGGTGGCGACCACGCGCGCTCGGCCGGGACGTTTCTGACCTGTGTGCCCTACAAGATCACGGTCGGCGCCGATGTGTCGGCTGCCGTATCGATGGACCAGATTGCGGCGCGTGAGCTGTCCCGGGAAACACAGCTGGCGTCACTGGAGCTGGGTATCGAATCGAACGCGATGGTCGGGAACTGTGACGGGGGCGCGAGCTGCGCGTATACGAACACGATTGCCTGGAGGACCCCCACGACGCCGCTCCCGATCGAGAACGACCCACGGGCGGTGTTCGAGCGCCTGTTCGGAACCAGCGGGAGCACCGACCCCGACGCGAGGCTCGCACGGATGCGACGGGACCAGAGCATTCTGGACCTCGTGGGCGAAGAGCTCAAGGGGCTCGAGCGCGTGATCGGACCGGGAGACCAGGTGAAGCTCGACGAATATCTCGAGGCGTTGCGCGACATCGAGCGCCGGATCGAGATGGCCGAACGCCACAACACCCGCGAGTTGCCCGTGGTCGACCAGCCGATTGGGATACCCCGCGACTATGCGGAGCACGCCCACCTGATGATGGATCTCCTGGCGTTGGCCTACCAGACTGACCTCACCCGCATCAGCACCTTCATGCTGGCGCGAGAGGTGAGTGGGCGGGCCTACCCGGAGATCGGGGTGTCGGATTCACACCATCCGCTGTCGCACCACCAGGATGAGACGGCCAAGCTCGAGCGTCTACACAAGATCAACGAGTATCACCTCCAGCAGTTCGCCTATCTCGTCGAGAAGCTTGCGACGCTACCCGAGGGCGACGGCACCATGCTCGATTCGACGCTCTTTCTCTATGGGACGGGTATCAGCGACAGCAATACCCACTTTCACGACGACCTCCCGATCGCCCTGGTCGGTGGCAAGAACGCCGGCATCCGTGGCGGCCGTTACGTCCGATATCCAGAAGACACGCCGCTCGCGAACCTGCACGTCACGATTCTGGAGAAGCTCGGGGTACCGGTCGAAGCCCTTGGCGACAGCACGGGGTCTCTCGGTCGGCTCACAGACGTCTAGGGTCGGATAGCTCCGCACATGACCCTTTCCCGCAGATCCTTCGTTCACCGGTCAGCCGCCGCGCTGGGCGGCACACTGCTCTGGCCCTCGACCGACCTCATGGGACAGACGCGGGTCCGTCCTGCGCCGTCGATGCCGCCTCATCGGTTTATCGAGACCAACGGCATTCGGATGGCCGCGTATGAACAGGGGGAAGGCCTTCCCGTGGTCTTCGTGCATGGCTTCCCAGAGCTGGCCTATTCGTGGCGGCACCAGATGGACCCCTTCGCCGAAGCGGGCTGTCGGGTGGTCGCGCCCGACATGCGCGGCTACGGTTTGACCGACCAGCCGACCAGCATCGAGAGCTATGCGGTGCCAAACCTGTGCGGCGACCTGGTTGGGCTTCTGGACGCGCTTGACATCGACCGGGCCGTGTTCTGTGGGCACGATTGGGGTGGCGCGGTCGTGTGGCTCATGCCACGTCTCTATCCCGACCGGGTGGCAGGCGTCATCGGGGTCAACACCCCCGCGGGCTCGCCGGAGGTCCAGCGCGAGAGCCCCGCGGAAGAGCCCCTGATCATCCGGACAGAGAACTACTACGCCACGACCTTCCAGGAGCCCGGCTACGCCGAAGCGATCCTCCAACGAGATGTCCGTCGAAGTCTCGAGGTCATCATCCGCCGAGGGTGGTATTGGGACGCCGATGGGTTGTTGACCTTCGCGCCCGATTCGGCGGAGCGGACGATGGACTTCCTCCGGATGATCCAATCCGGCGACCTGCACGGTGAGCCGGTCATGACCGAGACCGAGTTCAGCTATTACGTCGAGACGTTCGAAGCGACTGGATTCGCCGGTGGATTGAACTACTATCGAAACAATGCGCGGTTCATGCCGACTCGCGAAGTGGAGTGGGACATCAGCGTGCCCTCGCTCTACGTCGGAGCCGAGAACGACACCATTCTCCGTCCGTCGGGCGCCGACATCATGCCGGCGTTCATCGCCGACCTCGAGCGCTACATCGTTCCAGACTGCGGTCATTGGACGCAGCAGGAGAAGCCGACCGAATTCAATCGGGTTGCCCTCGACTGGCTACGGCGCAAGTTCCTCTAGGAGTAGATTCTCTCCATGACCCATCGACTCGAACCACGGCGCCCATCGCAGCTCAACCGTCGGTCGTTTCTTGGCGCGACACTGGGTGTCGCGGCGATTGCCCCCGCCTTTGCGCGTCAGCAGGACCAGCTTCCGCCATACGAGCCCCGGGACTGGTCCGGCAATACACCGCTTGGCTATCCCGACCCGGACATCATCGCCCTCGACAATCGATTCCGCCGCTACGTCCTTTTCAACACGCCAATCAGGCGGCACTACGTCGGTACGCTGTGGGCGGAAGGGCCGGCCTGGAACGGCGTCGGACGCTTCGTGGTGTGGAGCGACATTCCGAACAACCGTCAGCTGCGATGGATCGAGGATGACGACCGCGTGACAGAGTTTCGAAACCCGTCCGGCAACAGCAACGGCAATACCTTCGACCACCAGGGACGCCAGATCTCGTGCGAGCATGGCGGACGGCGAGTGGTGCGCTACGAGTACGATGGTACCGTCACGGTCGTTGCCGATTCGTTTGAAGGCAAGCGTCTGAACTCGCCCAACGACGCGGTCGTGCATCCCGACGGCGGTATCTGGTTCACCGATCCGCCCTACGGGATTCGCGGCAACTATGAGGGCTTCCAGGCTGAATCAGAGCTGCCCAACACCATCTATCGCGTTGACCCGCAGACGGGCGATATCACCAAGGCCAGTGATGAGATCGGAGCGCCAAACGGCATCTGTTTCTCGCCCGACTACTCCAAGCTGTATGTGGCAGACACTGGGTCCGGCCGCGAGATCAAGGTGTGGGACGTCAGCGGTACGACGATCACCAACGGCCGGCGGCACGTGCAGTTGACCATCCCCGGAACCAGCAACATCTCCGGAGCTGATGGTATTCGGTGCGATGTCGACGGCAACATCTGGGCGGGCGCCCGTCCCGGCGTGCAGATCATTGCTCCGGACGGCGCGACGATTGGTCTTGTCCGGTTGCCCGAGGTCTGCGCCAACGTCTGCTTTGGCGGCGCCAAGCGGAATCGGCTGTTCATGACGGCGAGCCAGTCGCTGTACTCCGTCTATGTCGGGGTCCAAGGTGCTGGTGTCGCATAGCTGGAGCGGAAGTACCGGAGGAGTGAAATGACCCGGAGCTACGGTTTGACCTATGTTCGTGACCCGAGAAATGCCCCAAGGCCGGTCGAGGCGCTGGGCGAGAACGCGCGAGCCACCTTCATCGCTCGGACCTACAGCCACCTGTTCGCCGCCGTCATCGGGTTCGTGGCGGTCGAGTACTTCTTCTTCACGTCCGGCCTGGCAGACGTCATGGCTCCCGCCATGCTGGGCACCAATTGGCTGCTGGTGCTTGGCGGGTTCATCCTGGTCAGCTGGCTTGCGACGCGTTCGGCCCAGAGGTCGACGTCGTTGGGCACCCAGTACTTGGCCCTTGCGGGCTTCGTGGTGGCCGAGGCCGTGATCTTCGTGCCGATGCTTTTCATCGCGCAGTTCTACAGCCAGGGTGGCGTCATCGAGAGCGCCGCCACGGTCACGCTGCTCGGCTTTGGCGCCCTGACGATGATTGCCTTTTATACGCGCCGAGACTTCTCGTTTCTTGGGGCGCTGCTCCGCTGGGTGGGGGTCCTGGCCCTCGTCGCGATCGCGGCCGCCGTCATCTTCGGTTTCGAGTTGGGAACCTGGTTCTCGGTCGGCATGATCGGCGTGGCCGGCGCGGCCATTCTCTACGACACGTCGAACGTGATTCACCGTTACCCGGAGGACCGCTACGTCGCGGCTGCGTTGCAGTTGTTCGCCTCCGTCGCGTTGATGTTCTGGTATGTGCTGCGGCTGTTCATGTCCCGGGACTGATGGGCAGAGGGGGGAAAGACCCGCGCGGCACGACTCTTGTACTAGGAGATGCCAGAATCTGCCAGCGCGCGTACGACCGAGTCTGCCATCCAGACTCCGGCCGACCGCCTAGACCAGGCACGGCTCGTGTCGGCCGTGCTGCAGAAAGACCGCAAGGCGATGGCGGAGTTCGTGTCCCGTCACGCAGATTCAGTCTACGGCTACGTCCGCTACCGGCTGGCTCCCCGCACCGACCTCGTCGACGACCTGGTGCAGGAGGTGTTTCTGGCGGCGCTCAGGGGTCTGAGCTCTTTTTCTGGGAAGGTGCCGTTGCGGTCGTGGTTGTTGGGCATCGCGCGTCTTCGGGTCGCCGACCACTATCGGAGGGCTCTTCGACGGGACGAGGTGTTCGACGAGGACGAAGACCCGGCGGTGGGCCCGACGTCGTTTCCCGAGTTCGACGAGCAGATCGACCGGGACCGGCTCAAAGCGCGGACCCAGCGGGTCCTGTCCCAGCTTTCCGAGCCCTACGCCAATGTGCTGGTGTGGCGCTACTGGGACAAACGGAGTGTCCGGGAGATTTCGACCGACATCGGGCGGACGGAAAAGGCGGTCGAGAGACTACTCGCGAGGGCGCGGGTACAGTTCAAGCGGCGATGGGAGAGGGACTGAGAGGGAAGAGTGGATGCAGACCGCTTCTTCGTGAAGCTCGCCACTGACACTGGTGGAGTGACCGACACAGACACGGCACCACCACGGCTAAAGTCTCGGGTGTATTCGGCACTCGTTGCCGAACAGGCAGCGACGGAACCGCTCCGGAGCCTCTCATCCACCAAGGCGGACGGAGGCAAGCTGTGTGTGTTTGAACACCTTGTAGCCGCCGCGCCGGTCAGCGAGGCGGTCAAGTCGATGAATCCGTGCCGCATCTGTCACGCGCGCTACCTTGCAGAACGGTTGCCCCACGCCCCGATCTACTGGCCGAACTGTCCGTATTCTGACTTCCAGAAGACCTAGTGTGGTGAGTTCAACAGATCTGGTTAGAACCGATAGACCAGACCGACGAGATTCTGGAAGTTCATGAGGCCGCGGCTGCCCGGCGGGGAGAGCCGGCTACTGAATGGGTTGCTGCTCATACCCTCGCTGAACGAGTAGCGGACCTGCCATCGCTCGCCGACGGCCACGTCGATCCCGACCGCGACTCGAAGCACCGCCACGACATCGGCGAACGAGACACGGGAGTTCTCCAGGCTCGTCAGTCCTGCTTGGGCGGCCGGTTGGCTCTTGACCCACACCGCACCGACACCGGCCGAGAGATAGGGGCGAAAACGGCTCGGTCTTTCCCGAAAGTAGAGCAGGAGGTCACCGATGACCGCGTGTTGAGAGCTGCGACCTGCCTGTTCGTCGAAGCTGCTCACGGCACCCGCCGAGCTGGCCGCGACGCTCGTCAGGTCATTCCGATTCCAGCGGTAGTTTGCCTGAAACGTGATGTAGTCGGTGACGTGCGCGCCGGCGAATAGGTTGAGGACCGGGCCGTTCTCCGGGGCATAGTGAGAGAAGGCGAACCCACCGTCGCTCCCCCTCGGGCTGGACGTGGTGTCGGGCGACAGTGCCGAGACGCCCACGACCCCCCCGAGATAGACCTCGATGTTCTCCTGAGCCTCGGCCGTCGCGGCGACCGATAGGCCCAGAAGAACGCCGAGCAGGAGAGGGGACAGATCGTCCACAATCTCACTGTACTCTGTATATTCTGACTCGGGCCACTGGGTTGCGCCAATCGCGCATCGCGGCGTCGAAGTTACCGACTTCCTGTATCCCCCGGTGGATGGTGATGTCGAGGTCCTCGTCGACCTCGACCGGACCAGGACCTACACCGACGCACTCGAGGTAGGGCGGACCAGGGATCGATCCACAGAGCTCGTCGTTCACTTCCGTTCCGGCGTCGTAGGCGTAGGCGTAGACCTCCGTGGTTTTATTGCCGTTCGGGAGAGGGGTATTGAGCCCGACAAAGGCGTCGTTGGTCGGGATGAGCATGGCGGCCAGGCTGAGGCGTGTGGCCCTGCCCCTCGCCGTGAGCATCAGCACCTCGGTCGCTCCTGGCTCGAGCAAGGGGGGCACGATGTCGGTTATTGCGATGTCGGCAACGCCCGACATGCCTGACAGTTCCGCTGCGAGCAGACTGGGGTCACCGCTTTCTGCCAGGAGTTTCAGCCCAGCCGATGCCATCTCTCCGGCGGAGAATATCTGAACGTCCGCGGAGTGAGTGGCGGCCAATCGAGGCGTGAAGCGCTGAGCGTTGGTGAGGTTCGTAATCTCGACCTGGTATTTCCTGCCCCCCTGAGCCTGGACCGGGTCGGTCAGTCCCGCGTGGCCGATGGCCAGTCCGATGGCCAACACGACGGCTGTCATAGTTCGATGCATTGCGTTCCTCGCTGGATGACGGAATGCGGGTCGGTCGTTCGCCCCGCTCTGGGCTCTAAGTCGCTATGGGGACCAAAACCCCCTCCGTCGGCGATTCACAATTCTGCACTGCATCACCTCACGCCCCACGATGTAGCCGTCCCGACTGTCGCTTCTCCCAGTCAGACCGATAACGAAGGTGATGGCATGGCAACTCCCAGTCGGACGTCGGCGGCAGCATGAATCTGGTTATTCGAAAACGAAGCGGAAGCGCACCCGCCAGGCGATGGTCCTGGTAGGTGTCGGAACGTTGGTCGTCTGTGGGTTGGGCGTCGGCGCGTGGCAGATGCTCAAACCGTCGACCGACGACGGTGACGGGGGTTCGCTCCAGGCGCTGGCCTCGAATGCGCTCGAAGCTGCGACCGAGATGAGCACCGTGTTGCGAGAGAACGTGACCCGAGATGCCTCCCGCCTCGCCGACCTTTTTGGGGCGGGCAATGAGAATGACGAGGAGGTCGAGGAGGACCCCGGGGAGGTCGACGTCATGGCCGAGCCGAACGTCGTCGAGGCCGCCCCGACTCGTCGCCGCGTTGCTCGCAAGACGGCACCGCCAGCCGACGCGGTGCCGATGGTCAAAACCGGGCCCTCGGTCATCGCCGCCAAGCCCGAGCTTCCGCCCTTGCCCGGCCTGTTCGATAGCACCACCCCGGGGATCATCCCGCCGGGCACGGACAACATCCGCCTCCACACCCTCGAGGCCGAGCAGGAGCCGGCTGCCGAGCCCGGTCTGGTCGAGGTGATCGTGTCCCCGTACGGCGAAGTCGAGCGCGCGAAGCTCATCTCGATGCCAGGGGATGTTCACGAAGCGATGATTCTCAGCGCCATCAAGGCTTGGCAGTTCACGCCGGCCCTCAAGGATGGGCACCCGGTTCGCTATCGACTGCTCTTGCCTGTCGACGTTGCGCTCAGCGGAAAAGTGCTGGTCACGCGCCCGTCAGACATCCCCTAACACTCGCTGACACCTGAGCTCCTCGCGCTGATCCAGCCGCTCATCATGTAATGTACGGGCTTGGCCCACTCGACGATTCCCCACGGCCCAGCTTTCCGAAGACACCGCGCGCTCGCGCTGGCGGTCATGACCATGGTCGCGCTGCCTGCGTCCGGTTCCGAACGCCTGGCCGAGTCCTCTCTCCACCGTCGCATCGTCGTCGTCAGCCCAGCGGACGACGACCCGCGTCTGGCCTCTCTCAGGGAGGGGATCGCCTTCTGGAACCGGGTTCTTGCCGACCTGCCGGTTGACCTTCGTCTGGTTGAATCCGAGCTGCTGATCGCATCGGAATACGAGCAGGCGCTCGAGAATTACACCCGACAGATCTGGCAACAGGCCGGCCGTCAACGTTCCGGCGAGGTCCGCCCCGACGAGCCGGGGGCGCTGCGCTCGGTCGGAGGAGACACCGTGGTCTTCTTTTCGGCGCAGCCCACGATGGCGTTTGCGTGGCCGCTCCAGCAGTCGCCGCGCTATTTCATCGCTATTCCACGGGAGTCCGGGTCACCGTTGCACCAGGGTGGTACCACGCAGAACGTGATTGCCCATGAGCTGGGCCATACCCTGGGCCTCGCCCATCGCGACGATTCACTGGTCCTGATGTGCAGTCCCTGCCGGACAGACAAGGCCACGACCGACGACCACGGCTTCCTCAGTCTGACCGATGGCGACCGTCAGCGGCTACGAGAGCTCTACCCGCATTCCGGACGCTAGCCAACACTAGCGATAGGAGCTGACCGGTGGCAGCCGGGCGCCATTCTCGCCCTCGGGCTTCTCGCCGGCGACCGCTCTCAACCGCAGCGTGCCAATACCGTCGATGCTGGCTTCGATCACCTCACCCGGCTTGAGGTACCGATCCTCCTCGCCGCGCGTGGCGGCCGATCCAGCCGCGGTGCCCCCGGATGTCCCGTTGTTGATCACGTCACCGGGGAAGAGCGTCATGATCGAGGAGCCGTACTCGATGACCTCCCAGAGCGAGTGAATCATGTCACCGGCCATTGCTTCTTGAAGCTGGGTCCCACCGACGCTCAGCGTCTGGCGGAGGTTCTCCATCGGGTCTCCATAGAACTCCTTGGGCACAATCCAGGGGCCCTGCGGCGCGAACGTGTCGTGGCCCTTGCCCACGAACCAGTCTGAGGTCATGCGGTTGCCGCCCGGCGGGCGTCCGCCGCGGTCGGAGACGTCGATCGACACGGTATAGCCGAAGACGTAGTCCTCCGCGTCAGCGGCCGAGACGTACTTCGCCGTGCGACCGATGACGGCACCCAGCTCCACCTCCCAGTCGGTCCGGTCACGGCCGTAAGGAATCACGATGGCATCGCCGTCTCCGACCACCGCGCCTCGCGATGGCTTCAGGAACAGGTAGGGCACGCCCCGCTCCTCACGCCGCTGTCGTCGCGCGGCCGCCTGCTCCTCGGGCGTTCCCGCCTCATTCACATGGCTGTAGAAGTTGACCGCCGCGTTGAGGATCTTCCCGGGGTACATGATCGGCGGAAGCGTCGGGATCTCGCCAAAGTCGTAGATGTAGTCGGCTCGACTGCTGCCAACCAACTGGTTGGTGGACACCAGGTAGTTGACGATCTCATACAGTCGATACTTCAGGCCGTAGTCGTACCGACCGATCAGCTCTAGCATGTCCTCGGGCATCGGTACCTTGGGGTACTCGGGGTGCGCATCAAGGACCATGCCCGCCGACTCGAGATCGACAACCAGGCTGTCGCGCAACACGAGGCCCACATGCGGCAGGCCGTGGAGCTCGAAGGTTCCGAGCTTGAACGGCTCAGCCGATTCCATCGCCTGGGCCGCCGCCGGTGTCGGGCTCGCCAGCACGACAAGCACAAGAAGAGAAAGGGTAGATCGCATGAAGCTCCTTCTTTCGGGTTCCTACTGGTTACACTGAATGCCTGGTGAGCGGAAACTGATGACTGCGACTTGTACTCTTGGCTTCGCGGTCTGTCAAGCCTGGTCGGGTCAAAGGCCCACGTCGGCGAGAGTCCGACCCCGGCTCCTGAGATGCCTGCTGCTCTGTCTCGGCCTCGTCGTTGTCCCCCTTACCGCCCAGACCTCCGCAACCCTGGAGGTTGCCGTCTCGGGAATAGAGAGCGCTGAGGGCAGGGTGGGCATCGCAGTCTGGGACGATGATAAGGGCTTTCCGGAGGCCATCGAACACGCCCTTGATTCGACCTATGTCGCCGTCGAGAGCGGGACCGCTCGAGCGGTGTTCGAGCTACCCGAGCCGGGGACCTACGCGGTCACGGTCTTTCACGACAAGAATGACAACCAGCGCTTCGACAAGAACTGGATCGGTATGCCCAGGGAGGCGTGGGGGGTGTCGAATCAGGCTAGACCACGGCTCCGTGCGCCCCGCTTTGATGAGGCAGAGTTCGAAATTTCCGGCGTCACTCAGGTTGTCGAGATCCGGATCGAGTGACCCTCTGACTCAGCCCCGCCGTCCCTCCACTGTCACGTGCGCGCCCGTGTGGGCGCGGGACCGCTCAGGGAGCGCGCATGGCGCCCAGGGCGAGCACCAGCCAGCCGACGATGAAGCACAACCCGCCAATCGGAGTGATAGCGCCAAGCCACCGAACTCCGGTGATCGACAGCAAGTAGAGGCTGCCGGAGAAGATGATGATGCCGGCGACGAAGAGCCATCCGGCCGAGGCGATCAGACCGCTGGGCCAACGCGCCGCCGCCCACGCCACCGCCATGACCGCGAGACCGTGAAACAGGTGATACCGGACGCCGGTCTCGAAGACGGCGAGCATGTCCGGTGTCAGTCGTTCCCTCAGTCCGTGCGCGCCGAAGGCTCCCAGGAGAACCCCGAGCCCGCACATCGCGGCACCTGTCGCAAACCAACCGGCCACCATGGGCCCTGATCATACATGGGCCGACGTCGAACTGTGGGCGCTATGCCACGGCGGCGGCCTTGCATGGATACGGTCTTCGTGGGACAGATCGACGCTGGTCGTCAGGCTGGGCGCGGCGGCACGTACGTTTTCGTCAGTCGGACGTTCGTCTTCGTTGTCCTGTTCGCCGTTGCCTTCAGTGTGGCCCGTCCGGCGCAGGCGCAGAACTGGAGCTTTGACGCCAGGCGGATTGCGCTCGGTGGTATTGGCGACACCGAGAACGCGGCGCTCGGCATCGTGGCCGAGCAGCGGGGGTATGCGGCGCTGGTCCTTCCCTTTGGGATGTTCCAGGTATTCAGAGACCTCAGCGTCTACGATCCAACCGACGCGCGCTTCGACCCGGTGCGGGCGGCGGAGTATTTGGCCAGCCCCCTCCACTACACCTTCAACCGCGACGGGTCCACCAGCGGTCAGCAGTTCGTCTTCGACATCGTCAATGCGCTGCTCAGCCGAGACCTCAACACGTATAAGGGCTTCACGCCGTCACCACAATACCTCGCCGAAGGGCTGGCGTCGCCGAGCTTTGGCAAGACGTTCCGGGTATGGAGGGGCGACCAAGGGGCCTTTCAGGGGTTCTACGTAGGAGCGGGACCCTACTTTGCGCTCAAGACGGACAACCGGTTCGATGACGACCTCGTTGACATCCTCGACAGCACCGACGACGTCTACATACCCAACGCGAATCTCTTCGTCACGAGCCAGACCACACCACAGTTTGCCCTCGCGCTGACTGGAGGCTATCGGGCACGGATCGCCGGGCCCAGTCTGTCGGCACTCGGGTCCGACCGGAACGGCATCTACCTGGCGGCCAACTACCACTACCTGTTCGGATTTCGCTACGAGGACTACAACATGGCGATTCGCTTCGACACCGACGGCCAAGGGCTTGTCACGGTCGCGCCGACCACATTGCCTCTCGCCATCGGACGTCACACATCGAGTCGCGGGCGCGGAATGGCCGTGGACGTGGGAACGGTGCTCGTCGTCGACCGCTGGGACTTCGGATTCGGGATCAACGGGATCGGCAATCAGATCACGTGGACCGGTGTCGAGCGAGAGGGGTTCTTCCTCGAGAGCCTGGTCGACGGCGGGAGCTTCATCCAGGTCCCCCTGGGGCCGACCGGTGAGGACGTGCGGGTCGAGCTCCCTGTGCACTACTCCACGAACGTGGCCTATCATGCCGACCGGTGGCTGGCGGTCGGGGAGTACTCCCGCGGCTTTCAGGGCAACACCGTGCGCGCCGGTCTGGAGTACCGGTTTGGCGTGGTCGAGCTCCGTGGCGGGACCCGCTATTCCGCCGGGCGCTGGCAGCAGTCGGCTGGCGCTGGATTCGCCCTGGCGCCCGGTGTGGCACTTGATGTCGCGGCGTTTGGCACCAGCGCCAATCTCGAGCGACGACGTAACTTGGCCCTGGCGTTCTCCCTCCGATTCAACACCATAACGCGGAGGTAAGGCGGTATACACTGTGCGGCGTCAATGCAGTTGCCCGAGGGTCGAGCCGCGCGCGTAGGCGTCATTCTCATGGGCGCCTCGATGGCGCTGTGGGTCGTGTTGCCGGTCGTTCCCTTTCTGCCGATGGAGACCGGGGCGAAGGCGATGCTGGCCGGCGGGCAGGTGGTCGTTGCCGAGGTGATCTTCTGGCTGGGTGCCGCTATCGCAGGTCCCGAGGCGGCGCGACGCATACGGGTTTGGCGCCGGCAGCCGGACCCTCAGGCCGAGCCCTCTGAGCCGGGTGGCGGTGGCGACTCGTGACCCTCCGTTCTACTCACGCGGCGACCGCGGCGATCGTGCTCGCAACCTGGCTGGTCCTGCCCCTGCACGCCCACGGACAGGCGGTGGAGTCTGTACTGGACACGGTTCGGGCCGAACGGGAGCCCCTCATCGACACGATGCGTGAGTTGGTCTCGATCGAGTCTGGCAGCCGCGATTTCGAGGGACTCACCCGTATTGCCACCGTGATTGCCGACCGTCTGCGAGATCTGGGCGGCGAGGTCCAGCTCGTCGAGCCTGCGGACATCTACTACATGCTGGACACACCCGATCGAATCGGGAACTCGGTGCTCGCGCGGTTTCGAGGCACCGGGACGATGCGGATCTTGCTGCTTGCGCACATGGACACCGTCTATTTGCCCGGTATGTTGGAGCAGCAGCCCTTCCGCCTGGATGGCGACCACGCGTATGGCCTCGGTATCGCTGACGACAAGCACGGGATCGCGGTCATTCTGCACGCGCTCCGGGTGCTCGAGGCTCTCGAGTTTGACGACTACGGTCTCATCACCGTCCTGATCAACGCAGACGAGGAGGTGAGCTCCGCAGGGTCGCGCTCGATCATTACGGCCCTCGGCCATGAACATGACGCCGTGTTCTCCTGCGAGGGCGGTGGCCAAGACCGCGTACGGTTGAGGACGTCAGGTATCGGGGCCTTCAAACTCGTGATTCGGGGAAGGGCCTCGCACGCCGGGGGCGCACCGGAACAGGGTCGGAACGCGCTCTACGAGCTGGCGCACCAGATCCTGCAAACACGAGATCTGTCCGACCCCGAGGCCGGTCTCAAGATGAACTGGACAGTCGGGAGTGGAGGCAACACACGCAACGTCATTCCTGCCGAGGCGGAGGCCACGGCCGACGTGCGGGTGCTGCAGGTGGCGGACTACGAACGGATCGAAACCGAGGTCAGACGCCGGATGAGGAGCCACCTCATCCCAGATACTGAAATCGATCTCGTGTTCGAGCGGCGCCGGCCGCCCCTGGTACCCAACGAGGCGTCACGTCGTCTGGCGGCGCATGCACAAGGCGTGTATCGAGAACTCGGCCTGACGTTGACCGTCGATGAGGAGGCATCGGGTGGCGGGACCGATGCAGCGTTTGCCGCGCTCGAGACCGACGCGCCGGTCATCGAAGGCATGGGGCTCCATGGGTTTGGTGCCCACTCGAACCAAGCGGAGTATGTCAGCCTGGAGTCGGTCGAGCCACGGCTCTATCTCTTGACGCGTATGATCATGGACCTATCCACCGGGAGACACAGATAATCCGAAGCTATGGTGTGGCTATCGTCGTGGCGCTCTTCCTGACCGTGTCTCAGGATGTTGCTCTTGCTCGGACAATGACCGGTAGCGGTGCGAACAGCGCGGCCCCAGTGCTCGACCCGCAGATCGCCGGCCGGTTCGCTCGACTGGCCCTCGACTGTGTGCACCGCGAGTATCCGAACAAGATCGCGCATGTATTGAATGGGCCCGATGATGCGCGACCGCCCCGCGACCTGACCCCCGCGTTCTTTGGGTGCTTCGACTGGCATTCCGCGGTGCACGGCCACTGGCTGCTGGCTCGTCTCGTTCGTCTCGCCGGTCAAGGCGACTTCGCAGCCGAGGCGCGTCGCGCGCTCGACCGCAGCCTGACGGTCGAGCACATCGCCGCGGAGGTGGCCTATCTCGAGGAGCCCGGCCGCACCACCTTCGAGCGTCCCTACGGTCTGGCCTGGTTGCTACAACTGGCCGCGGAGCTGCGCGAGTGGAGCGAGGAGAGCGGTGACGAAGAGGCAACCCGATGGGTATTGGCGCTAGAGCCGCTCGAGGCCTTGGCGGCCCACCGATTCACCGACTGGTTGCCCGACCTCAGTTATCCGATTCGGACTGGAGAGCATTCGCAAACGGCCTTCGCCTTCGGGCTCGTCCTCGACTGGGCGCGAACCACGAACCAGAGCAGTCTGGAGGGCCTCCTACTCTCGCGGATCGAGGACTACTACGCAGGTGACCGCGGGTGTTCGTTGGCCTACGAACCGTCCGGGCAGGATTTCCTGTCACCGTGTTTGGCCGAAGCCGATCTCATGCGCCGGATACGGACACCGGAGGCCTTTGCCGCCTGGCTCGACCGCTTTCTTCCAAACACCGCCCGGGCCGGTGAACGCTCGGCCGAGCACTGGCTCACGCCTGTGGTCGTCACCGACCCCACCGACGGAAAGCTCGCCCATCTCGACGGCCTGAACCTGAGCCGGGCCTGGATGCTCGATGGCATCGCGTCGGGCCTTCCCGCCGGTGATTCCAGGGTGGAGGCGCTACGGTCGACGGCGCGCCGTCACGCCGAGTCAGGTCTGGAATCGGTCGCGGGCGAGCATTATGAAGGTGGACACTGGCTGGCGAGCTTTGCGACCTACCTCGTGACGGAGCGGGGAATCGGGGCTAGGTAGCTGACGACATTGAAATCTCTGGTTGTCGGTTGACCAGTGTTCCCGGCCTGATAAGACTTCTCCAGGATGTCGCGAGAATGCCCCCAGTTTTATTGACCTCTTTTTCGGCATTTCGGTTGCTTTCGTTAGGGCAGAGAGCAACGATGAAGCTGACCATCTTTTTCGCACTCGTCACCTCCTTGCTCAGCCAGGCCGGCTTGCATCCACTGGCAGAGGTGGCCCACGCCGCCACGAGTACAGCGGTCCTCTTCTACGGGAGCCGGGCGATCACCGCCGCGATCCGGATGGACCGTAGCGAGACGCCTGATTCCGGCGCAACCATTCCCGCCATTTAACGTAGTGAGTTCAATAGGCCTATTGAACTCACCCCACTAGGCATGTATCGCTGCTTGGCCTGCTAAACTGTTTCCCGGGGCGGGATCCCCACTCATCACGATGACGCGGCTAGACCTGGCCCTTCCGACGCCTCAGATGCGGCATACGGCGGCCTCGACCACCGCTGAGCCGGTCGCGTTCGGGCCCGGCTTCTTCCAGGAAGAGGCAAACGGCCTTGGCCTTGACCGTTTTCGCTGGATGGGGCAGGCGGGGTCCCTGACGTTCTCGCCGTCGAACGAGCCGCGGTATCTGGAGCTCTGGATCCTGTCTGAGTTTCTGGATCTCTCACAGGAACTGGCGTGTACGTCCGACGCCCAGACTGAGCGCTACAACCTGGTTGCTGGCTGGGCCCCGCTCTCGGTCCCTATTGAACCGGGCGCCGCCAGGTTGGACCTTCAGATCAACAAGGTCTTCCCGCGCGCATACTACCCGTCCGACAATCGGACCCTGGCTGCCAGGATGCGCCCGCCACTTCTGCATCAAGACCCCGTGCGCGATGCGCACATCCGGAGGCAGTATGACAACTGCGTGGACAACGTCCGCGAAATGCTCGACCGGCACACGACCCTCGACTCGACACCGATCACACTCGGCATCGATCTCTACGGTGTGTGCAATGTCAAGCCGCCGTGCGTCTACTGCGAGTGGGACCACAGCAAGGATTTGGAAGGCGCGTTCGTCGACGCCCCCTTCACGCCGGAGACCCTGCGCGAGTGGGGACCGTTCTTCGACAACAGCGTGAACCTCGTGAATTGCTCGATCGGCGAGCCGTTCATGATGAAGGAGTTTGACGATCTTCTGGATGCGTTTGGCAACAGTCGCAAGGTTCTGGAGATGACCACCAACGGTCAGATCCTGACAGACCAAAACATCCAGAAACTGCTCGGGCGCACGATCGACCTATACGTCTCGCTCGACGCCGGGACGCCTGAGACGTACGCGAAGCTACGGAATGACCGTTTCGACGGCATTTTGCACAACCTCCGGCGGCTCATCGCCGCCAAGGGTGGCCCAGGTCACCAGCCGCACGTGCACTTGGTCTTCATGCCGATGCGCGTCAACGTTCACGAACTCGAGTCCTTCATCCGAATCTGCGCCGACCTGCGCGTCGACCGGATGATCCTGCGGCCCCTCAACAACTCGCCGAGCGTCTCCCTGGACTTCGACCGCGCCGGCTATCGGTTCGAGTATCAGAAGGAGCTGCTGCCCTTCGACGAGCTGGTGCGGGTGAGTGGGCGGGCGGCTCAGCTGTGTCAGGACTACGGCGTCGAGCTGGCCGACCAGATGGACTTCGGCGGAGCGATGGGAGAGCAATTTGAGCGGTTGTTCGAGGAAGGGCGCGAGTCCGTCAGGCCGTTGGCCTCGCCGTCGTCCGCGGCGCCCTCCGTGGTGTCATCCGATGAGCTCGCCGTTCCAGATGCAGCCCCAGCGTCGGCAGAGCACGATGCGCTCGCGCATCGTTCGTCCAACAATGACGCGCCCGAGACCAGTGAGCCGCTGCCCTCTCTTGGTGCGGAGCAGCGGCCGGCCTGCACCGAGCCCTGGAAGAGCCTCTACGTGCTTCGGCGCGGCGTCTTCCCGTGTTGCTACGGTGGTAGCCCGGTGGCACCGATGGACCAGTACCGTGAGGCGTGGAACGGCCCCGAGATTCGTGAGATCCGCGCCGAGCTCGTGAAGGGGCGCTTCCCTGACCTTGTCGAGACGAGCTCGCACGTTCCGAGCTCGACGCAACCAAATCTGTCGCGACGGGAGGGCTCCGGCCTCCGCCGACTTCTGGACGATCGGACAGCTCGGAGACCGCAGGCAGTAGTCGGTCACGGTCGCCTCGCCGACGTGCTGTGGGCCGGTCAGTGGCTGGGAGGCCGGGTCACGAAGGCGGTGACCGATCCTCGCTACGTGGCCCGTCACATCCGTAGACTGCTCGGGTTACGAACCGGCCAGGACGGCGGCGAAAAGAAAGAGAGCTCCGCGACCGACCAGTAGAAGGTCAACCGTAAGGGATCGACGCACCCAAACTTGGCCACTTCGTCGATGCTCCCGCGACCGGGTTGCCAACCGGTCGGTTTCCGCGATTGTCAGGAATGGCTCAGAAGAATCGGCTCGTGAAGGTCGCTTTTTTTCTCGGCTCGCTCGCGCTGCTCGGCTACCTCTTTGCGGCGACGCTGACCGATGTCAGCTCCGATCCGTACGATGTGCGGGGCGCGGATCTCCGGCAGTGGACCATCGAAGCGGATCAGTCCGGCGACCCGGACGGTCCCGCGCTGTCGTTGCGGCCTCCACGAGAGCTGCCCCTGAGCCTGTTTGACCAGGTATTCCAGCGGACCATGGAGTCCTACACGACGCCCGCCGAGCCGGGGATCCCTTTGGTGCTTCGTCGTGAGCTGGCCGGGACCCCGATGTCGATCCCGGCGACCACGCTCTTCGAGATGGCCCACGCCGCCGGCCTGAGCTCCTCGACGATGACCCCGACCTGCATGGCGGTGTACCGCACCCACAACGGGAGAGAGCAGCGTCGGTTCTTCGTGCTGTTCGACCTTCCCCCGTTTGAACGGTTTCGTGTCGCCGTCCACGACCAGCTCCGCGCGTGGGACACCGCCACGACTTTCGACCCGGGCGCCCTGGCCCCCGCGCTTCTCATTGCCTCGTCTGACCCCGGCCGGCTTCGCGAACTGCCGACGCGCGCCACGCTCGAGCAGTCCTGCCAAGCGGCAGTCGAGTCGCAGGGATGACACGTACCATCTTCCGGCTCGTTCTCACGGTCGTTGCGACGCTCGGATTGGTCGCCGTCCTCTGGCTGGGTGCAACGAGCGCCTTCCGAACGCCAGCCGTCGGGGCTCGCGTCGAGCGACTGCTGGATAGGCCGATTATCGGACCCGACCTGGATCCCAGCATCGGTCGGAACATCCAGGGTCCGTCGGTGATCCGCGTCCCGGAATGGGTCGAGAACCGGATGGCCACCTACTACCTGTATTTCGCCGACCACAAGGGGCGCTACATCCGGCTTGCGTATGCCGATGACCTGCTCGGCCCCTGGCGCGTCCATGTTCCCGGGAGCCTGCAGATCGCGCGTTCGCACTTCCTCACCGAGC
Organism: Vicinamibacterales bacterium; assembly: GCA_965249105.1. Lineage (GTDB taxonomy): Bacteria > Acidobacteriota > Vicinamibacteria > Vicinamibacterales > UBA8438 > CAUZIB01. The sequence continues at coordinate 5,402,251 of OZ252219.1, forward strand.
CACCCGAGGTATCGCCGGACGAGCTCGAGCAACTGCGGGCCGCGCGCGCCGGTCGGGGCGCTCTGATCTCGCATGACCTGCTCACGGAGGTGACCACGCCACATATCGCCTCGCCCGATGTGCATGTCGACCACGAGAACCGTCGGATCGTGATGTACTTTCACGGTCTGGACGGCGTCGACCGTCAGGTGACGCGGGTGGCCACGTCGACGGACGGGATCCGTTTCGAGGCGCGACCCGAGGTGCTTGGTCGTACCTACATGCGGGTCTTCCGCTACGACGGCTACACCTACGCCATGTCGATGCCGGGGCAGTTCTATCGATCCAGAGATCCACTCGGCGAATTCGAAGAGGGCCCTCGACTGTTCAATCCCCAGATGCGGCACTCGGCCATGCTGGTGCGAGGCGACACGCTCTTCGTATTCTGGACGCAGGTCGGCACGGTGCCAGAGCGTATCCAGGTCAGCACCATCGACGTGTCGGCCGACTGGAGCCGATGGAAGGAGAGCGCCGCCGTAGAGCTGCTCCGCCCGGAACACGCGTGGGAGGGGGCAGACGCGCCACTCGAGCCCTCGGTCAGGAGCACCGCCTACGGCCACGTGAATCAGCTCCGCGACCCGGCGATCTTCGAAGACGAGGGCCGGGTCTTTCTGCTGTATGCGGTGGCTGGGGAGAGCGGCATCGCCATCGCCGAAGTCCATCTCGAGTAGCGGGCGCGGTGCCTATCGACCGATGACTGACCTCCGAACCGCCCTCGGGCAGATCGACATCTATCTGCTCGACCAGGTGCTCCGAGGACGGATCGTGCCTGGAGACACGATCCTCGACGCCGGATGCGGGCATGGCCGGAACCTCACCTACTTCCTCAGGGAAGGCTATCCGGTCCACGCCGTCGACGCCGACGAAGACGCCATGTCGGAGGTTCGGGGCCTCGCCGATGCCCTGGCACCTTCGCTTCCGTCGGAGAATTTTCAAGTCGCGTCCCTCGAGGCCTTTTCTTTCCCCAACGAGGGTGCAGATGTCGTGGTCAGCAGTGCCGTCCTACACTTCGCCCGTGACGACCGGCAGTTCGACGCGATGCTGGCTGGTTCGTGGCGCCCGCTTCGCAGCGGAGGGGTCTTCTTTGCCCGGCTGGCCTCGTCGATCGGCATGGCCGGCATGCAGGACCGGGTCGTCCAGGTCGACGGTCACCGCTACCGGCTGCCTGACGGTACTCTTCGCTATCTCGTTGATGAGACGCGCCTGGTAGAGTTGACCCAGACTCTGGGCGGGCAGTTACTCGACCCGCTGAAAACGACCGTTGTCCAGGACCAGCGGTGTATGACCACCTGGGTCGTGCGCAAGAATTGAGGATTCATGGGTGTCGTGGTTGTCCTCGCGTCGCTTGCACTGGCGACCGTCGCCGCGGCGCAGCAGCCCAACGAGGACGCATCGCCAGTCGAGCCCGACGCGCCGCCGAGCGCAACGCTCTCGGATGCACAGCTCGACCGGATGCTCGAGCGGCTGGCCGCCGGGGAGTCAACGGGTCTGCTCGGCCTCAATTCGTATGTGATCGTGGTCGGTCAGGTGCCGGAGATTCCCCTATTAGGACGCGACCCGGACCTCGGGACCGAATCCGCACGTTTCGGGCCGCCCAGCCATGCCGAGATGCTGGCTATCGTGAGGCCGCCGACGGCCACCCAGGCGGCAGGCGCGGATACCCTCGGAATCGCCACGGCGACGGCCTTTGCGGTGCTCGCACCGATGGCCGTCAAGGCGCTGGCCGGCTGGCTGGGCGGCGATGACGATGACGAATCGGAGGCGGCCCGGTTCGCCGCATACACGCGGACGGTCCAGGTCGGAGGCGGTCCTGAGGGTGCGTCGTCGGTGCCGTTCTACCGGACCGGGGAGCAACTCGTAGTTTTCTCGATGCGCGTGGCCGAATCGTATACCGATGGCGTGGAGGTCGAGGTCAACGGGCAGCCACTTGGACTGTTCGACCACAGCGTCAACGACATACGGGTGCCCGACGAGCTGCTCACGAACGACACCGACCACGGCATCCATCTGCTCACGGCGTTGACGGCGTCTGGCGTCGTACTCGAGCAGCCGGTCGAGGTGGAGGTCGTCGTGGTCGTGTATGCCGCGGAGGGTTGACGACGTCGCGTGACCGTGGCCAACGACCGGGCCCGAGGAGTAAGATCAGCACCTTGACCACTCTGGAGGAAACCGATGGCATTACGAATCAACGACGAGGCTCCCAACTTCACTGCGGAGACGACTGAAGGCACGATCACCTTTCACGACTGGATCGGAGATGGCTGGGCCCTTCTGTTCTCGCATCCCAAGGACTTCACCCCGGTGTGCACGACCGAGCTCGGGGCGGTGGCCGGTCTCAAGCCAGAATTCGAGAAACGCAATTGCAAGGTCCTGGGCATCAGCGTTGACGGTGTCAGCAATCACGAAAAGTGGTCGAAGGACATCGAGGCGTCCCAAGGTCACGCCGTCAACTACCCGCTGATCGGCGACCCGGAGCTCAAGGTCGTCAAGGCCTACGACATGTTGCCGGCGGACGCGGGCGACACCTCGGAGGGGCGCACCCCGGCTGACAACGCCACCGCCCGCTCGGTCTTCGTGATCGGTCCCGACAAGAAAATCAAGGCGACGTTGACCTATCCGATGAGCACCGGGCGTAACTTCAACGAGATCCTCAGGCTGGTCGACTCGTGTCAGCTGACGGCGACGAAGAAGGTTGCCACGCCCGTCAACTGGCAGCAGGGTGACGACGTGATCATTCTCCCGTCGGTGTCGAACGACGCGGCCAAGGAGACCTACCCGGACGGCTGGAAGTCGCCGCTCCCCTATATTCGAGTCGTCCCGCAGCCGAAGTAGAATATTGAGTAAGGTGGAGACGTCCGTGGGACGTCTTGGTTGCCTTCACGAGGTCCATGTCATGACTGATGTTGTCAGGTATATTGCCGTTGTCACGGTTGTCTTCGCGCTGTCGCCTGTTCTAGCCGTGGCTCAAACGGCGGGCGCCGACAGCGGCCCGCCCGAGGCGGTGACCTTCAGCAAGGACATCGCACCGATCCTGCAACGCAGTTGTCAAAAGTGCCATCGGCCCAACTCGCTGGCGCCGATGTCGTTGATCAGCTATGAGGAAGTCCGTCCCTGGGCGCGTGCCATCAAGCATCGCACCGGCCTGCGCGATCAGATGGGCGTGATGCCGCCCTGGTACATCGAGAAGGACATCGGCATCCAGCGATTCGAAAACGACCCCTCGTTGAGCGACGAGGAGGTGGCCCGGATCGCGTCCTGGGCCGACAACGGCGCTCCACAAGGCAATCCCAGCGACATGCCCACCCCACCGCCGTTCATCGATGTCGATGAATGGGCGATTGGCGAGCCTGACTTGATCCTGTCCTCACCCAGTTTCGAGATGGACGCGCTCGCTCCCGACTGGTGGGGGAGTCTCGGGTCGACACCGACGGGACTCACCGAGGACCGCCATGTGGCGGCTATCGAGTACAGAGAGGTAACGGAGGAACAGGGTGAGCGGACGCGCACGACCGTCGGTGGGCGGTTCACCGTCCACCACGCCGGGGTGATATCGACCGACCCAGACGACGAGCGTGCCGTGGTGATCTGGCCGGTGCACGAGGTCGGACGAAACGAAGACGTCTTCGACGCGGAGGCTGGCAGGCTCCTGAAGGCGGGGTCCGAGCTCGTGTTCTTCTCGACCCACCTACACGCCAACGGTGCCGACACCAAGGGCAGGCTCGATGTCGGTCTGAGATTCCACCCCAAGGGATACGAGCCAACCAAGGACTGGCAATTCCTGTTCTTCGGGAACGGCGGCGATATCGACATTCCCGCCATGACGTCCGACCATCGACAGGATGCGTATTTCACCCTTCCCGAGAATGCGAAGCTCAGCGTCTTCGAGCCCCACATGCATGCTCCTGGGGTGCGGATGTGCCTCGACGCCGTGTTGGGTAACACCGTGCAGACGCTCAACTGCGCAGGCTACGACCACAACTGGGTCCGGGCCTACAAGTATGCGGACGACGCGGCCCCGCTGCTGCCGAAGGGGACGATTCTTCACCTGACGGGCTATTTCAACAACTCACCGTCCAACCCCAACGTTCCTGACCCGAGAAACTGGTCGGGCGCCGGGCATCGGTCTGTTGACAACATGTTCATCAACCTGATGCAGGCGATCTATCTGACCGACGAAGAGTTCGCAGCGGAGGTCGGCAAGCGCAAACAGAAGCTCCTCGCCGATGGCGGGACGGACATCGGGTGCCCGCTGTGTGGTCCGTACGCTACATCGGTGACGGCCGATGACAGTGATAATGATGGTGCCGGCGGAGGGCAGTAGACCGTCTGGCGCAGTCAGGGTCCATCTCATGAGGTCACAACCGCTTCGGGCTTGGTGCCTCGTCGTGGCAATGGCCGCTGGCCTTGTCGCCGAGGGTCGGGCACAGCAGTCGTTCGCAACGGGCCAGACGATTGCGCCAGCCTACGAGGGTTGGGAGCGCAACGATGACGGGTCCTTCAACCTCGTCTTCGGATACATGAACCGAAACTGGGAGCAGGTCTTCGAGATCCTGGTCGGAGCAGACAACAGCATCGAGCCCGGCGGCCCCGACCAGGGCCAGCCGACCTTTTTTTACCCGCGCCGGAGTCGTTTCCTCTTTAGGATTCGTGTGCCGGCTGACTTCGGCGAGAGCGAGTTGGTGTGGACGCTCACGAGCAACGGAGAAACCGCGCACGCGTATGGGACGCTCAAGCCCGATTACTTCATCGATGACCTGGTCTTACAGGCGAACTATGGTGCTGGAGGAGCGGCTGGCACCACTCCAGAGTTGCCAGAGAATCTTCCTCCGGAGCTGACGGTGGACGGCACCAGAAGTCGGACCGTCGGAGTCGGAGACGAGCTGACCCTGACGGCGGTGGTGACCGACGACGGCAAACCACGGGCGAGACCGCTTCCAGCGTACAGCCCGAGCCGTCCCATTTCGATTACGACCGATACCGCGACGGGGCTCAGGTTCTCCTGGTTCGTGTATAGGGGGCCGGGTCAGAGTGCCGCGTTCGAACCGGAGCAGATCGCGGTGTGGGAGGACACGCGGCCAGGTGCTCATTCGCCGTGGGCCCCAGGATTCACGACCCCCGACGCACCCGAAGACGGACGCTGGGTGACGACCGCGACCTTCGACGCGCCGGGCACCTACGTCTTGCGAGGGATCGCCCACGACGGCGGGTTCGCCACGATTGAAGACGTGAGTGTCGTCGTCACCGAGTAACCGATTCCTTCGCCATCGATGACCTATCGCTTTCGGTTTCTGCGATCAAGCGGTATCGTCGTGTTTGCCTGTGCGACGGCGGTTGGTGCCCACGCGTGCGGCGGCGGCATAGTCGAGGAGTCGACCGATCGACCTTCTGCCGGGTGGTCGTGCGACCAGCTGACGGCGCTCGATCTGCCCGACACCACGATTACCTTCGCCGAATTGGTCCCGGCCGGTTCGTTCCTGCCCCCTGGAGGCTCCGACCCCATCGAGGTGCCGTCCTCGTGCCGCGTGGCCGGCATCACCACGCCGGCAGTGAACTTCGAGGTCTGGCTCCCCGACGACTGGAATGGCAATTATCAGGGGGTCGGAAACGGCGGAATGGCAGGGACGATTCTCTATGCAAGGATGGCCCCTGCGCTTGCCCGCGGGTACGCTACGGCCAGCACAGATACCGGACACACGGCGGGAGGTAGCGCGTTCGACGCGTCATGGGCGGCTGGGCACCCAGAGCTGATTGAAGACTTCGGTCATCGGTCGCTTCACGTGACGACCCTGAACGGGAAGGCCATTACTCAGGCCTTCTACGGTGAGCCGCCGCGCTACGCGTACTACACCGGCTGCTCGAAGGGCGGGCAGCAAGGGCTGATGGAGGCCCAGCGATACCCCGACGACTTCGACGGCTTGGTCGCGGGAAATCCAGCGAACGACTGGACCGGGCTTTATGCCGGTGCGCACCTGTGGTTTTCGCTGGCTACCCTGGACGACCCCGAGAGCTACCTGCCGGCGGACAAGCTGCCCCTCTTGGAGGAGGCCGTCAACCATGCCTGTGACGCGCTGGACGGCGTCGAGGACGGGGTGTTGAACGACCCGAGACGCTGCGATTTTGACCCTGCGGTATTGACGTGTGACGCCGGCGAGGATCCGGCGACCTGCCTGACGCCCAAGCAGGTCACGGCGGTCAAGGCCATCTGGTCAGGTACGAAGGACTCGACCGGAAAGCTGGTGTATCCGGGACTGGTGCCCGGAGGCGAGGCCGCCCCAGGAGGCTGGGCGCGATGGGTCACCGGGAGCGAGCCCTTTGGTAGCACCCACTGGCGTGCCGGCGACGGGTTCTTCAAGCACATGGTGTTCGAGGATCCCGATTGGGACTTCCGCAGCTTCGACTACGACACCGATCTGGCATTCGCCATCGAGAAGGTGGGCCCGGTTCTGGATGCCAACGACCCTGATCTGCGCGTCCTGCGAGACCGGGGGGGCAAGCTGATCGTCTATCACGGGTGGAGTGACCCCGACATCTCGCCGCTCGCGTCGATCGACTACTTCGAGCAGGTCGTGTCGGAGCTGGCGGAAGCCGAGGCGGACGCGACCGGTCCGGCCGAAGTCCAGGAGTTCTTCCGCCTGTTCATGGTGCCGGGCATGGGGCACTGTCGGGGCGGTCCCGGCCCCGACCAGTTCGATGCCCTGAGCGCGCTCGAAGCCTGGGTCGAGGATGGTGTGGCACCCGATCAGATCGTCGCCTCGAAGGTTGAGGATGGCGAGGTCGTGCAGACCCGCCCGCTGTGCCCCTTTCCCCAGACCGCGCAGTGGACGGGGTCGGGCAGCACCGACGATGCCGCCAACTTCGTGTGCGCGGTGGAGACGAACGACTAGTCGCCCGACTGCGTCGGGATCCGAAGCCGCTGTCCGATCCGGATTGTCGTGTTCCGTCCGAGGTTGTTGGCGGCCTGAATGGCGCGCACGCTGGTGTCGTATCGACGCGCCAACGCGATCAGCGTGTCCCCGCTCACCACGCGGTGGGTCGCATAGGTCGGGAGCGGGGGCGAGGGTCTGACCTTGAGCGTCATGCCCGGTCTCAGTGTCTCGTCCCAGAACAGGTTGTTGTCCCGGATGATCCTCCAGGGACGCGATTTCATCGCCGTCGCCACCGACGCGAGGTCATCGCCCGCCGCGACCTCATGCTCGTTGAACTTGCCCTCCCACGCGAGCGGGATCTGCAGCACCTGACCAGCCGGTAGATACTGCAGTCGCCAGAGTCCGTTGAGGTCACGCAACGAATCCCGGTCGACGTCCAGGACGAACGAGAGCAGCAGGTAGTTGTCGCCGTGACGTGTCGTGTACTCGAGGTCCTCGCCCGAGGGGACGAGCAGGTCGCCGCGGGGCGAGGGCGGATAGGCCATGAGCTGATCGACCTGGAGCGCGCGGGTCGAGAGAAACGGATTGTGCATCCGAAGCTGGAGCACCGAGACGCCGACGCGCTGGGAGATGGTCCACCAATCGTCTCCCTCGCGCACGCGGTCCAGCGCGAGGGCGGACGCGTGATGACGGACCGATGGCTCGTAGAGCTTGAGCACATTGCGATACTGGCCGACGAAGATCACGTATTGCAGCGTCTCGAGCGGGGGGCGCCCCCGGACGACACGTCCTGGCCCTCCGTTATAGGCGGCGAGCGCGTAGTCCTCTCGGTCGAACCGGCGGATCATCTGGGAAAGGTACTTGATGCCGCCCTCGATGTTGGTCTCGACCCCGAGTGACCGAAACGTCGCCGGCATGACCTGGAAGTAGCCTCGCGCCCCGGCCCCGGAGTTCAGGCTGGAGTTGCCGCCGGACTCATGTAGGCAGACCGCCTTGGCCAGCGTCACATCCACCTCGTATCGGGTTGCGTACGTGGTGATGTCGTCTTCGATCTCCATCACCTTCCGATACATACCCAGCAGCCCTGGAGAGAACTGCTCCAGTGGCATCAGGGTGACAGCGTCCTGTCCCGATCCGGCTACTGAGGGAGGGGCCGGGCCGAGCAAGAGGGCGACGAAGACCGCCAGGCACATCAGATGGCGGCTTGGCAGATCACACATAAGAGTTTTCCCACACTCACTATCGTGCAGTGCGGCCGAAGACATTAAAGCATAATGTGCGGGGATGGCGACCTTCGAGACTGCCCGGCGCACACGGGGTTTCACCGAATCGGTCATTCGCGAAATGACCCGACTGTGCCAGCGCCACGGCGGGGTCAACCTGTCACAGGGGTTTCCGGACTTCTCCGCGAGCCAGGCGGTCAAGGATGCGGCGTGTGCGGCTATTCAGAACGACGTCAATCAGTACGCCATCACCTGGGGCGCTCCTGACCTGCGCGAGGCGATCGCCCGCGAGTTCAGCCGGCGATACGACGTCCCCGTCAACCCCGACCGCCAGGTGACCGTCTGCTGTGGGTCGACCGAGTCGATGATCTCGACCTTGCTCGCAACGGTCAATCCCGGGGATGAAGTCATTGTCTTCGAGCCGTTCTACGAGAACTACGGCCCGGACGCCATCTTGTCGGGCGCCACCCCTCGCCATGTCACGCTCCACGAGCCAGATTGGACCTTCGACGAAGAGGATCTCGCATCAGCCTTCACCGCGAAGACCAAGGCGATCATCATCAACACGCCCAACAACCCTACAGGGAAAGTGTTCTCCCGGGACGAGTTGACCGTTATCGCCAAACTCTGTCAGCGCTGGGGGGTTGTGGCGATTACGGACGAGATCTACGAGCACATTCTGTATGACGACGCCCGGCATGTGCCGATGGCGTCACTCGACGGGATGGCCAACCAGACGGTCACGATCAACAGCCTCTCGAAGACCTATAGCGTCACCGGGTGGCGGGTCGGATGGGCCATTACACCGGAGTGGCTGACGGACGGGGTGCGCAAGGTGCACGACTTTCTCACGGTGGGGGCTGCGGCACCGCTTCAGGCAGCGGCCGTTGCCGCGCTGGCCCTTCCGGACGCCTACTACCTCGATCTCGCCAGCGAGTATCAACGGCGACGTGACCTGCTCCTCGAGATTCTCGGGCGACACCGTTTCGTCAGCTATCGCCCCCGTGGCGCGTACTACATCATGACCGACATCGCCCATTTTGACCGTGGTCACGACGTAGAGTTTTCGAGATGGCTGGTGGAGGAGGTCGGCGTCGCGGTCGTGCCGGGCAGTAGCTTCTATCACGATCCGGCGGGCGGACGTACGAAGGTGCGATTCTGCTTCTGCAAGAGGGACGAGACGTTGCGAGAGGCCGATCGCCGACTGACGCAGCAGGTTTCACTGACCGCCAGCGCGCTCAGCCCCAAGCTCGTCTGAGCCGTGAGGTCGTCGGGTCAGAATCGGACCGCGCCCGAAAGATACACGCCCTTGACGGTGAAATCACCGCCGTCGCGTTCGAACAGATAGCTCATGTCCATCGAGCGATATCCGATGCTGACCCCGAACATCTCGTTCACGTTGACGGTTCCGTAGATATCGAAGTCGACCAATCGCGCCCGGTAGTCGTTCACCAGATCGTCAGGCATCTGGAAGGCCGTGACCTCGGCTGTCACCGGCGTGAAGCGAGTTACGTACACCCGCGCGATGGCTCCGATGGCCGGAATGGGGGCGCGCGCCCGCGCGAACTCGGAATCGGCCGCACTCTGGAGCTCGGCTCCGACCTCCGTCAATTTGGTTTCGAGAATCAGTCCGAAGTATCCCCGGTCGCGGGACACGACATCGAACTCATAGCCGAGACGCCACACATTCCACGTCACCGAGGAGTTGACCGGTTGCCCGGCGTGGTAGCGGATGCCCTGGAAGACGACCTCGCGCGGGAGGACGCCGTTTTGCTGGTAGCTCATGGGCAGCCAGTTGACCCGGAGCTTGTGACGACGACCGGGTTTGAACGTCATCTTGAACTCGCCGTGACGCTGACGCGTTAGACCGAGGTCCGGTCCGAAGTCGATGGTCGTCCCGGGAATTCCGAACTGTTCACTGGAGGCCGATATGCTGGGAGTCGGGCTCCAGAGCCCTGCCCCGAGTTCCACGATATAGTCCTCGCCCACCGCTCGGCCAACCCAGAGGGACTGATCGATGGCCCAGATGGCCTCGTCGGTGCGAGCGCCGACCGCGGGTTGATCCGGCTGTCCCTGTAGAGGACCTTGCGCCGTTTGCGCGTTCGCGGCTGTCACCATTCCCAGGGCTCCAGCGAGGGTCAGGGTCGCGACGCCGAGTACTGTTCGTAGCGCTGTCATAGAGGACTCCAGGAGTTTCTGCTGTGCCAGTTGTGCACGGCGCGTACCAGGTTGACGTGGTCCGTCTGTGCTCCTAACGCCCGTCCGAGCTTCGGGCCCGCCGCACCGCCGTCACAAGGGCGTAAGGGGCCGGACAGAACTGTTATTCTGTCGGCTTGCTCGTGTCGTCCTCGTTCCAGAGGCTCATCCCCTATCTCGTGCGGTATCAACGTCGTTTCGCACAGGGGTTCGTGTTTGTTGTTCTCACCACGAGCATCCAGCTTCTCTCGCCCTGGGTTCTCAAATATGTCGTCGACGACCTGACCGTCGGCGTGACGCGCGGCAAGCTGGGAGTCTACGCCGGTCTGTTGCTCGCGATCGCGATTGTGGGCGGCGCCTGTCGGTTTCAGATGCGTCGCATCATCATCGGCGCGTCCCGCGAGATCGAGTGCGCCCTGCGCAGCGACTTCTTCGCCCATCTTCAGCGGTTGCCGCTCGTCTACTTTCAGCAGCATCGCACCGGTGACCTCATGTCCCGCGCGACCAATGATCTGAGCGCGGTGCGGATGATGGTTGGTCCAGCGGTCATGTACTCTGCGACCACCTCGATCGTCCTTGTCGCGGCCGTCACGCTCATGGTCTCGATTTCGCCCCGTCTCACGCTGTTCGCACTCCTGCCGCTCCCTTTCGTATCGGTTCTCGTCAAGGCCTTCGGTAGTGCCATCTACCACCGAGCTGAGCAGATTCAGGAGCAACTTGCCCACATGAGCGCTATCGCGCAGGAAGCCCTGGCCGGGGTCCGGGTGGTACGCGCGTATGGACGAGAACGGGTCGAGATCGAGCGGTTCAGGGTGGCGAACGAGGAGTATGTGGCCCGCAGCCGTGGCGTGATTCAGCTCCAGGGCCTGTTCTACCCCAGCATGGGGCTGTTCCTGGGTCTGTCGGCTCTGGTCGTGCTGTGGATGGGAAGCGGCCTCGTCGTCGCCGGCGACATGACCTTGGGGGACTTCGTGGCCTTCAACGGTTACCTCGTGATGCTCAGCTGGCCAATGATCGCGTTCGGCTGGGTCACCAACATGCTCCAGCGGGGAATGGCGGCCTGGCGTCGGATGCTCGATGTGCTCGACACCGAGCCGTCGATCTCGGACACCGGGTCCGATACGACGATGACGACCCGGGACGATGTCTTGGGCCGGGTGGAGTTCAGGGATCTCTCCTTCGCGTACAACGGACAGCAGGTGCTCCATGGGATCTCGGTCACCGTCGAACCGGGTCAGATGCTGGCGCTGGTTGGCCCGACCGGGTCAGGGAAGTCCACCCTGGTTGACTTGCTCCCGCGCGTCTTTGACCCGCCGCCAGGGACGGTATTCGTCGACGGCGTCGACGTGCGGGATATGTCCCTTCGCACGCTCAGAGGCGCGATCGGCTACGTCCCACAGGAGCCGTTTTTGTTCTCCGACACGCTCGCGCAAAACGTGGCCTTCGGCGTACCGTCCGATCCCGCTGTCGCCCCCGACGACCGCTCGCATCGTGACGCCATCGAGCACGCCGTCGCCGTCTCGCGTCTCGACAAGGACGTGGTCGATTTCCCCGACGGGTTCGACACGGCGGTAGGGGAGCGCGGGATCACGCTCTCGGGTGGTCAGAAACAGCGCGTGGCCATAGCCCGTGCCTTGCTCGTCGATCCCCGCATCCTCATTCTCGACGACGCGTTCTCGGCCGTGGACACGCAGACCGAAGAGGAGATCCTGACGGGGCTGCGACGGGTCATGCGTCGTCGCACGTCAATCGTCGTCTCGCATCGGATTTCCTCGGTGCGTTTCGCCGATGTGATCCTCGTGCTCGAGGACGGGAAGGTGGTCGAGCGCGGCTCGCACGACGCACTGATGGCGGCCGGCGGAGCCTACGCCGGACTCTATCGCAAGCAGCAGCTGGAAGAGGAGTTGGACCGCTCGTAGCGGGTCTCCCATGCACGAAGACGAGGTGATCGGCAAGGCGTATGACGCGCGTTTGATACGTCGACTACTGGGATACCTGCGCGCCCATCGCCGGTCGGTGGTCGTCGCCCTCGTCGCCATCGTCGGGCACTCGGCGATGCAGCTGGTGCAGCCGCTGCTGACCCGCATGGCCATCGACGACTACATCCTGGCCGGGAGCTTGGACGGGCTGGACCAGATCGCGTTGCTGTTCCTCCTGATCCTGATGGCCTCCTTCGTGCTGGAGTTCGTCGAGACCTACACCATGCAGATGATGGGGCAGCGGATCATGTACGAGCTTCGCATGGAGATCTACGGACACCTCCAGCGGCTCGATGTCCGGTTCTATGACCGAAATCCGGTCGGACGTCTGATGACCCGGGTGACCACCGACGTCGACGCCCTCAATGATCTGTTTGCCTCCGGTGTCGTGTCGGCCTTCCGTGATGTGTTCACCCTGCTCGGAATCATGGTGATCCTGGTCATCATGGACTGGCGTCTCGCGATCGTGGCGTTCTCGGTGCTGCCGCTGATCGTGATCGTCACGCGTTGGTTCCGGATCCACGCCAGGGCGTCCTATCGTGAGGTGCGAGGGTGGATCGCCCGGATCAACGCAACCTTGCAGGAGAACATCACCGGTATGTCGACGGTGCAACTCTTCGGACGGGAGCGTCGCAACCTGGCGGCCTTCAACGAGGTGAACGGCGGACATCGAGACGCCAACCTGGCTTCGATCTTCTATTACGCGACCTTCTATCCCGCAATCGAGTTCGTTGGCGCCCTGGCCAGTGCCTTGATCATCTGGTTCGGTGGCGGGTGGGAGATGGAGGACACGCTGACGCTGGGGTCGCTGGTGGCCTTTCTCCAGTACTCGCAGCGGTTCTTTCGCCCGATCAGCGACCTGTCAGAGAGGTTCAACATTCTTCAGGCGGCCATGGCCTCCTCGGAGCGCATCTTTGGATTGCTCGATACGCCGGTTGAGATCTCCAGCCCGGCCAGTCCCCGCACACCTCCCTCGGGCCGGACAGGCCAGATAGCCTTCGAGGATGTGTCCTTCGCGTATCGGGACGACGACTGTGTGCTTCGAGACGTGTCCTTCACCATCGAGCCGGGCGAGCGGGTGGGTATCGTGGGGGCAACCGGTTCTGGGAAGACGACGCTGATCAACTTGTTGCTGCGTTTCTACGATGTCAACCAGGGACGCATCTCCATCGGTGGGGTTGACATCCGGGACATGGACTTACATGACCTCCGACACCGCTTCGGGCTGGTGCTGCAGGATGTCTATCTGTTCTCAGGCACCGTCCGGGACAACATCGCCTTGGGGCGAGACGAGACCACCGACGAAGAGGTCCGAGATGCGACACGCCAGGCCCATGCCGACGACTTCATCAGTCGTCTTCCGGATGGTCTCGACAGCGCCGTCGCGGAGCGTGGAGCGACGCTGTCGGTCGGCCAGAAGCAGCTCCTGTCCTTCGCCCGGGCTCTGTCATTCCAGCCGGACGTGTTGGTGCTCGACGAGGCGACTTCCAGCGTCGATACCGACACCGAGTTGCTCATACAGGATGCGCTTCGGGCACTGATGAAGGGTCGCAGTACGCTGGCGGTAGCACACCGGCTGTCGACGGTGCAGGACATGGACCGCGTGCTCGTCTTCCACAAAGGGCAACTCCGCGAGGAAGGCACCCGTCAGCAGCTGCTCGCCCAGAAGGGCATCTACCACCGCCTGTACGAGTTGCAGTATGGTGACCAGGAGCGCCCGCGCGTTCCGCAATAATCTCGGGTGATGAGTGGTCAGGTAGCGTCGCGCTGTACCTCCATGCCTCCGACCTCAATGGCACGGTGACTCGAGGCGCCGTTGAGCTGCCGGTGGACATCAGCTTCAGCACCCTTCTGGACAAGCTGAATAGGGCCTTCACCATTCACGGGGAAACCCAGCGAGGCGCATTCGGCGTCGGGGTCGACTACTTCTACTTTGGCCTCGGGGATACGGCGATCGCGACGCCCCTCGAGAACGTCACGATTGAGGAAGCCGACCTGAACATAAAGAACTTCGAGCTGTTCGATATCGGACGGGTCGGCGACCCGACGCGCGGTCGCGGCGCTTCGACCTCTTGGCTGGGGCCCGCTACCGCGGACTCAGTTCTGACCTGAGTTTCGGGCTCCCGATCATTGGGACGGTCGGACCGCTGTCTGGCGACCGGAGGCTGGTGGGACATGCTGTTGGGTGGCCGCTACATGAAGGCTCTGCATCCACGGGTATCCGTTCGGCTGAGAGCGGATACGGGAACTGACGTCTTCAACGTGCAGGGCGGGGTCGACCTCAGGGTGGCGGAGTGGCTGTTGCTTGGCATCCAGTACAAGTACGTCAATTTCGACCACTCAGAAGGTCAAGGCCTCAACGGTTTTACGTACGATGTCACCGAGCACGGTCCTTTGTTCGGTGCGGCCTTTACGTTTTAACGACCTTCTCGGCTCTGCACCCGCGGATATCCGTTCAGGTGCTGGCGGATGCCCGAGCTGAGCGCCCCAAAACGGAGATGACGATCTTCCCCTTGTGGCGTGCGTCTCCGAACCGTCTCAGGGCCTTGGGAACGTCAGCCAACGGGTAGACATCGTCGATCGACGGCACGACACTGCCTGCCTCCAAGAGCTCAGTCATGGCGTCCAATCCTTTGTTGGGTTTCAAACCCAGAATACGAATGTGCCTATTCCTCGTTCTGGCAATCCATCGTCCAAACACGAGGCACTGGACAAGTCGAGGCATTGAACCTCCAACCGTGACATACGTTCCGTTGGTCTTCAATGCACGCACGTAGGCGAAAGGCGAACGATTCGTCTTTGCATCGAGAATCAGGTCGTAGTGCAGACCAGTCTTGGTGAAATCCTCCTGTGAGTAATCGATGACATGGTCGAAGCCCCGTGAGCGCAGAAAGCCCTGCTTCTCCGTGCTGTCAACACCCGTCACCTCAACCCCGTGGAGTTTGGCCAACTGCACACCGAGCGTGCCTACACCACCACCGGCGCCATTGATGAGCAGTGTTCGCGCTTCCGCGATGCGGCCGATATCATGGAGACCCTGCTGGGCCAACATTCCCGCATGAGGTATCGCTGCAGCTTGCTCGTAGGTGAGGTTGCGGGGCTTCAGCGCTATCGCTTCTTCGTGTGCACACACATACTCGGCAAAACCTCCAAACCCGCTCTCGCTCTAATCTCCGTAGACGTCATCACCTGCTTTGAGGTTGCTGACGCTGTTACCAACGGCCTCAATCTGTCCAGCCACCTCGCAACCCATGATCGGAATCTTGGGTCGTAGGAGACCGACAAACGCTCGCAGGAAAAGTGGCTTGCCTTGTAGAAGCCCTAAATCCCAATCGTTCACCGCTGACGCATGGATTCTGATCAAGACCTCATGTTCCTTGGGAACGGGCTTCTGCACCTCTCTCAGCTCGAGATCATCGGGCGTGCCGAATGTCGTGAGTACGATCGCTTTCATGGTTACCGCCGAGCCACTGTTAGCATAGCTGCCCAAGCCGGGACGACGTCCGTTCTGGCGAAAGGCGCTCGGGCGATGTAGGCTAGCGGCCTGATGGCTCTGCCTCTCCCGCAATCTTGGCCCGAGCCTCCAGAGCAGTCGAGACGCCCGGCTTCGCGCCCTAAGTCTCCACCGATTGGTCACCGCGAAAAACGGCTGCTGGCTACGGCCCTCGTCGTCGTCGCCGCCGTTTCCGAAGGCGCAATGTCCTTCCTGGAGCACCTGGATGAGCTTCGGAAGCGATTGATCATTTCCATCGTGGCCTTGTTCGTCGCCGTGCTGATCGCGTTCGCCTTCGTCTCTCAGATCTTCGAGTTCATGATGCTCCCACTACAGCAGGCGCTCCCAGCCGGAGGCACGCTCATCTACACGGAGCCTACAGAAGCCTTCCTGCTGTATATCAAGATGGCATTTCTTGCCGGCGTCTTTCTCGCATCGCCCGTCATCCTGTCGCAGGTGTGGCTCTTCGTTGCACCGGGGCTTTACGCTCGCGAGAAGAGGCTCGCCATTCCCTTCGTGGTGTTTGCCACGCTATTTTTCGTGGGTGGAGGACTATTCTCCCATTTCGTCGCATTCCGGTGGGCGTGGGCGTTCTTCGGCTCCTTTTCCACTGAGACCGTGGAGTTCTTGCCACGCATCGCTCCGGTCTTCTCCCTCTATACGACGATGCTGCTGGCATTCGGCTTCATCTTTCAGATGCCGACGCTGGCCTTCTTCCTGGCGCGAATGGGGATGATCACGCCGAGGTTTCTCGTCACCAACTTCAAATATGCAGTGCTGGTGGTCTTCATCGTGGCTGCCGTACTCACGCCATCACCTGACCCAGTCAATCAGTTCATCATGGCCGGTCCGATGCTCGCGCTCTACGCGCTGAGCATCGCGATTGCGTGGGCGTTCGCCAAGAAAGACCCTGCTGATTAGGACCGATGCCGACCAGCCCGACGAGGATCGTGAGGAAGCCGAGGCCCGAGAGCGCCACTCCAAATGAGCTCCTCAAGGCTAAGGCAAAGCCCGACATCGTTGAGGTACCGGCGCGCAAAGTGATCGCCCGATTCGGCGCGGGCGGACCTGCGTTGGAGGCGTTCAGCCGGGCCGTCGGCGCCCTCTACGGCGTCGCATACACCATGAAGTTTGCGCGTAAGAAGACCGGTGGGGCCGACTACAAGGTGGGTGTGCTCGAGGGCGAGTGGTCGGCCGAAGGGGCCGATCTCTCCCTTCACGAGGTGCCCGACCCGGATACCTGGCGTTGGCGGATCCAGCTCGCGGTCCCAGACGACACTACCACGCAAGAGCTGCGGGCGGCGATCGAAGCGGCCACAACGAGGCGAGGTGGCAAACTCGAGGGTAGCGACGAAGCCACCCGTGTCGAGCTCGTCAGCAAACCGGCGAGGCGGTTCGGTCGCATCCTGCACAAAGGCCCGTTTGCGGCTGAGCCGGAGAGCTTCGAGAAGATCGGCACCCTCCTCAAAGAGAAGGGACTCACCCGCGAGCCCTGGCACGTCGAGGTGTACCTCTCGGACCCGAGGCGGTCTGCCCCAGAGAAGCAGAAGACCACCCTCCTGGCGCCCATAAACTGACGACTTGACATTACTCTTGGAGGATCTGCTGCAGCTCGACCTCGAACACGAGCGCGGAGTTGCCCGGAATCCCCGGCGGCCCTTGTAGACCATAGGCGAGGTCCGGGGGACAGACGAGCCGGCTCTTGTCGCCAAGGTGTCGCCCAGGGGTAGAGCGATCGGCCTCGACCAAGCCGCCAAGCTCTGTCTGACGGGCGGGACCTCTTTGGAGCCAGCGGGCGTCCTAGTGAGTAAAGAGGCATGCCATGACGCTCCAGCACTTTCAGACACTCACCTCCCGAGTCCCCACACAGAAGCTGCGCGAGGCGATGGCGGTTGCCCTCGCGGCGGAAGCTACCCGTACACCGAGCGGCTACGTCCGGTTCTATTGCCGAGTGATCCGCGAGTTGGGTCTCGCCCTCGCCGGTGATTGCGATGGGACAGACCACAAGACCCAATCGGTTGCGACCTAGGGATCGAAGCGCGATCTGGGGCTCGGCGGAAGTGTCCCCGTGAGAGGCACGAGCTTCACCAGGTCGCTTTTAGTTCGTCGTTATGGCTGCCGTAGACTTGGCGAGATGCTTCTCCGCCAGGGGACGCAGGTCCAGAAACTGCCGAGAACCTGATTTCGTCGCAAGCACTTCAAGAGAACGGGAACTGCCCATGCCTCGATACATGATCGAACTACGCCATGAAGATGAGTACGACACCTGAGTCAAGGCGCTTCGAGCGGTCGAGCAGTTAGGCTCGCATTTCGTTACCCACACAGATTGGGGCTGTGAAGCTGGTGTCCATTGTGGCTGGCTGATCGTCGAGTTGGAGAGCCGCGACGAGGCGCTGCGGATCGTTCCACCTGAGCTTCGCCCACAAGCTCGGATTATCCAGCTGAATCGGTTCACGCGGGAGCAGATCACCTCCCGGATTGCTGACCTCAAGGACTGACTGGTTGTGGTGACCTAGAACAGGGTCTAGCGCCGTCTGTCCGGGAACAGGTCAACGCAACGGCCAAGCATGGAGTGACCGACCCGGCGCGCGGACGGGCAGGAGTCACATCGAATAGAGTTCCCTGAATGGCCGTCTTCATCGCTTTCCTGCGTGCCGTCAACGTCGGGGGCACCGGTAAACTCCCGATGAGCGAACTTCGGGAACTGTGCGAGGGCTGCGGGTTTGCAGGGGTCACCACTTACATCCAGAGCGGCAACGTCGTCTTCTCGTCGAGACTCGCCGGGAGCAACGTGAAGCTGCAGCTCGAATCAGCCCTGCACTCGCGAATGGGAAACCGATCGGCGTCTATGTCCGCACACCCGCCGAACTCGACGCTATCATCGAACGCAACCCATTCAAGCAGGCCGAGCCGAACCGCCTGCTCGTCATGTTCCTCGATCGCGCTCCGCAACGCAACATCCTAGCTGACCTGGCAATTCCCGGTCGCGAAGAGATTAGGCTCTCGGGCCGCGAAGCCTTCGTCCACTGTCCGGACGGGATCGGCCGTTCTAAACTCAGGCTGCCGTTTGCCAAGGACGCTACAGGCCGCAACCTGAACACCGTCCGGAAGCTACTCGCCTTGGGCCGCGTTGCCCAATCCTGAAGTCGTGAACACTCGGTGCCGAGCCTCGACCGACCAGATCGGTCCCGACAAGTCGCTAGCGTTCATCGTGAGTGCCTCGGCGCAAGCGTGATCAGACCGGCCCCGATGAGACTGCCGAGGCACTTTCGATAACGAGACTTGAAGGGAGCCGCTGGCGCGGCGGCCGGCTATGGAGCTACAAGCCAGCTCTGTGACGGGTGGTGGTGTGCCTGCGGGCCGAGGTTGCCCCTCTCGCGATGGCAGCCAACCGGCGGGCGTGTGGAGATCGGCGTGGCGACGGCAGCGTTGGCGTCATGCCACACGAGGCGCGGGTGCCGATCGCCGACACGTCTCCTGCGACGTGTGCGCCACACGGTCCCACGGTCACGGTCGGGCCGGCGCGTCGGAGGCATTGCGACGTATCGAAGGTGAAGCAGACCGCCCCGAGTTGGCGCGCGGTGAGGTGTGGCCCGAGAGTCATCACCGCGCCGCACTGTGGGCAGTGCCACCCCGGCGCGGTCGTCGACGTGGGAACGGGGGGCGGGGTGCGGAGCAGGAGCCGCCGGGCACGGGCCAGCCGCGCGGTGCGGCAGGCGCTGGCGAGATAGCCGTATCGCCGGATGCGGACGAAGCCGCGCGGCAGCACGTGCTGCACGAAGCGGCGCAGGAACTCCATCGCGGTGAGCGTCATCGTGTGCCACTCGCCGTCGTGGGCATAGTCCTTCCAGCGGAAGGTGACGCGCTGGCCGTCGAACGCGACCAGGCGCTGGTTGCTGATCGCCACGCGATGGGTATAGCGCCCGAGATAGCGCACGATGGCCCCGGGTCCGCCAAAGGCCGGCTTCGCATAGACGACCCAGTCGGTGCGAAACAGCCCATCCACAAACGCGTGCCAACGAACCGGGTCACAGAGACCGGCTGACGCACCGTTGAGATCGAGCTCGTCTCGGACATACGCGCGACGCAGGCCTTCGACGAACTTACCGCGAAAGACCCGACTCAGGACTTTGACGGGGAGGAAGAAGCCCGCGTACTTCGGGTGGACCCAGCGTCGGTCGTCTGCGGAGAAGCCCCCGGCTGGCACGACACAGTGGATGTGGGGATGGCGGACGAGGGTTTGGCCCCACGTATGGAGGATGCTGAGGAAGCCGATCCGGGCGCCGAGGTGGCGGGGGGTTGCGGCGACCTCGAGGAGCGTGTCGGCGCTCGCGCGAAACAGCAGCTGATAGATCAGCGCGGCGTTGCGACGGCAGAGGACCTGGAGCGTATGGGGCAGGGTGAAGACCACGTGGACGTAGGGCACCGCCAGCAGCTCGCGCTCCCGCGCGACGAGCCACCGCTCCCGAGCTTGGGCTTGGCACTTTCGGACAGTGCCGATTCCGACACGAGTTGTACGAGATCGCGCGATGCCCGCACGCCTCACATTGATCAAGGTGACCACCGAGGGCGGCCGTCCGACAACGTCGGAGCGCCCGGAGCACCGTCCGGTGCTGGACGCTCAGCCACCGGTGCCGTGCGAGAAAGTGGTCACCCTGCGCGCGGAGGACATCGGCCACCTCTACGGTGGGCCGACCCATGCCTACGATCGGCGCAAGAGTCGGGACCGGGGTAGCGCCGGCGGGGTCGGCACCTGAAGCTGCTCCAACGGATTGGGGGCGGCCTGCAGGTGGCGCCGCGAGAGATGCAAATACAGCGTCGTGTGCGACAGGTCCGCGTGGCCGAGGAGCAGCTGAATCGTCCGGAGATCCGCCCCGGCTTCGAGGAAGTGCGTCGCGTAGCTGTGACGCAGCGTGTGCGGGCTCACCGGCTTGTCGATCCCGGCGCGCGCGGCGGCGAGCCGAACCGCGGTCCAGACCGGCTTGGTCGTGATCGGGCGGTCCGCGCGCCAGCCATCCTTGGTGCCCGGGAACAGATACGTCTGCGGCCGCATCCAACGCCAGTACGCGCGCAAGGCGGTCAGCAATGTCGGACTGAGGGGGACATCGCGATCGCGGCCGCCCTTGCCCTGCACCACGCGCAGGACCCGGCGCTCGCTATCGATATCGCGGACCTTCAGCCGGCACACCTCACTGCGCCGCAGGCCGGTGCCGTACAGCGTCAGCAGCAGCGTGCGGTGATACAGATTCTTTGCCCCCGCGATCAGGCGTTGGACTTCCTCTGGGCTCAGGACGGTCGGGAGTCGTCGTCGGTGCTTGGGATACGGCAGGTCCTCTTTCATGTTGCGGCGTTTCAACACGCGCAGAAAGAAGAACCGCAGCGCCGAGACATGGGTGACCACGGTGCCGACGGCGAGCTGGCGGTCTTCGAGGAGAAAGACCTGATATCGCCGGAGGTCATCCGGCCCGACGCGGTCGAGCCGTTTTCCGATGTGCCGGCGAAAGGCCTCGAGGATCTTGACGTAGCTCGCGGTGGTCGATGCGGCGTAGTGGCGACGCACGAGCTCCTCGTGCAGTCGTTGCAGATGTGTAGTCACAGACACCTCCTTCTGTGACCACACCCTATGCCGCTACGCGTCACTCAGGTGCCGCTCGGCCGCCGCGCCAGCGGCTTCGTTCTGGTCGCGAAGTGTTTAGTAATCCGCCCGATTCGGGGATACCTAACGACGACGCCGTTTGTCGCGACCTATTGCTCGTCTCGCTCATGCGGCCGCTGCAAGCCGTCTCGGCTATGATTCCAAGTGTGCGGCGAGGGCATTCTGGTAGCGACGGTATGAAAAATCCGGCCGACGCCAGGTGAGAAGACTCGATCGAGAATAGCCAGGCCATGGAACAGAAAATCGACACCGAGATTGTGTGGGCCACGGTTGGGGAACGCCGAACGCTTGGCTATATAGCCATCTTTGTGTCGCTGCTGTGCTGGGTTCTGCCGGTCCAGGTCTCTGCTGCGATAGTGCGAGATTGGGACCGGCTCGGCCAATCGAACACCCCGTTCTGGGTCGTGCCGCTTGTGCTGCTGTGCTACACCGCCCCGGCAGTGGCAATGTTTTGTGTCGGGCGCGGCTTGCTGAGTGGGCGAGCCAGGATCGCCAAGTTCGGTGGCGCGTTTCTAGGCGTCGCCGTGGTAACAGGCATCACATTGTTCGCGATTTTCGACTAGCTCCCTCCGGCCTTCCTGAACCTGCTCTGCCCCCCGATTCCGTCCTGCCCGTCGGAACAGCGGTCTCGCCCGCCTGTTCAGTCCTGCCTAGTCGCTAGCGTTCATCGTGAGTGCCTCGGCGCGAGGCGGTGCAGACCTGGGGTGTTGTTGAAGCCGAGGCACTTTCGATAACGAGACTTGAAGGAAGGCGCTGGGGTGGTGGCCGGCTATGGAGCTACAAGGGGTCTCCCGGTGTGGTCACACGCGGGCACGCTCGGGGATCGAGGACCGGTCGCGGGTGTGCGGGCGAGATCGTGTGGGTGCGGGCGGGTCGCTGGACGCGGAGATGGCGCCGATGGCCGGTGACGAGCGACACGACCCGTGTGGCGTGCGGAGACACGTCGACGGGAGTCCGCTGAGCCTGGCGCGTGCGGTGTCTCACGATCATGAGGTGTCGAAGGCCAGACCGATCGCGCCGAGGGCGCGGGCGGAGAGGATGGGGCCGAGGATCATCGGTGCGCCACACTGCGGACACTCCCACCCAGGAGTCGTCGCGTGGGGCTCAGCGGGTGGCGGAGTGCGCCGGAGGAGCCGCCGGGCCCGAACGAGCCGGGCGGTGCGACAGACGCTGGCCAGGTACCCGTACTGCCGGATGCGGACGAAGCCGCGCGGGAGCACGTGCTGCACGAAGCGCCGCAGGAACTCCATCGCGGGGAGCGTCATCGTGCGCCACTCGCCGTCGTGGGCATAGTCCTTCCACCGGAAGGTGACATGCTCCCCGTCGAACGCGACCAAGCGCTGGTTGCTGATGGCGACGCGATGGGTGTAGCGCCCCAGGTAGCGCAGCACCGCGGCGGGTCCCCCGAAGGCCGGCTTCGCATAGACGACCCAGTCGGTGCGAAACAGCGTGTCCACCAAGGCCTGCCAGCGGGCCGAGTCGTGGAGGGGTGAACCGGTGAGATCCAGCTCGTCGCGGGCATAGGCCCGGCGCAGCCCGGCGACGAACTTGCCACGAAACACCCGACTCAGGACCGTGACGGGTAAGAAGAAGTCCGGGTACTTGGGATGCACCCAGCGTCGGGTGTCCGCGGAGAAGCCCCCGGCCGGCACGACGCAATGCACGTGGGGATGGCGGACGAGGGTCTGCCCCCACGTGTGGAGGATGCTGAGGAAGCCGATCCGGGCACCGAGATGCCGGGGGGTCGCGGCCACCTCGAGGAGCGTGTCGGCGCTGGCGCGAAACAGCAGCTGGTAGATCAGCGCGGCGTTGCGACGGCACAGGACGTGGAGCGTATGGGGCAGGGTGAAGACCACGTGGACGTAGGGCACGGCGAGCAACTCGCGCTCCCGCGCGGCGAGCCACCGCTCCCGCGCGTGGGCTTGGCACTTCGGACAGTGCCGGTTGCGACACGAGTTGTACGAGATCGCCCGATGCCCGCACGCGTCACACTGATCCAGGTGACCACCAAGCGCGGCCGTCCGACAGCGTCGGAGGGCCCGGAGCACGGTCCGGTGCTGGACGCTCAGCCACGGATGCCGTGCCAGGAAGTGATCACCCTGGGCGCGGAGGACATCGGCCACTTCGATCGGTGGCCGACGCATGCCTACGATCGGCGCAAGCGTCGGGACCGAGGTAGCGCCGCAGGTATCGGCACCTGGAGCTGCTCGAGCGGATTCGGGGCCGCCTGCAGATGCCGTCGCGACAGATGCAGATACACGGTCGTATGGGACAGGTCCGCATGGCCGAGGAGCAGCTGGATCGTCCGCAGGTCGGCCCCCGCTTCGAGCAAGTGCGTCGCATAGCTGTGACGCAGGGTGTGCGGCGAGACACGCTTCGTAATCCCGGCGCGCTCAGCGGCCAGCCGGACCGCGGTCCAGACGGGCTTGGTCGTGATCGGGCGGTCCGCGCGCCAGCCATCCTTGGTGCCCGGGAACAGATAGGTCTGCGGACGCATCCAGCGCCAGTACGCGCGCAAGGCGGCCAGCAGCGTTGGACTGAGCGGGACGTCGCGATCACGCCCGCCCTTGCCCTGCACGACGCGCAGGACCCTGCGCTCGCTATCGATGTCGCGGACTTTGAGCCGGCACAGCTCGCTCCGCCGCAGGCCGGTCCCGTACAGCGTGAGCAGCATCGTGCGGTGATACAGATTCTTCGCGCCGGCGATGAGACGCTGGACTTCGTCGGGGCTGAGTACCGTGGGCAGCCGGCGTCGGTGCTTGGAATAGGGCAAGTCCTCTTTCATGTTCCGGCGCTTGAGGACGCGGAGAAAGAAGAACCGGAGCGCCGAGATGTGAGTCACGACGGTACCGACGGCGAGCTGGCGGTCTTCGAGCAGAAAGACCTGATACCGTCGGAGGTCGTCCGGCTTCACGCGGTCAAGCCGCTTGCCGGCGTGTCGGCGAAACGCCTTGACGATCGTCAGGTAACTCGCGGTGGTTGATGCGGCGTAGTGGCGACGCACGAGCTCCTCGTGCAACTGCTGTAGATGTGTGGTCACAGAGACCTCCTTCTCTGACCACACCCTATGCCGCTACGACCGACTCAGATGGCCCTCGGCCGCCGCGCCAGCGGCTTCGTTCTAGTCGCGCAGCGTTTACCAATCCGGCCTTGGGGACGGCACCGGCATCGGTCTACACTGCGCCGTTAGGCAGGATCTATCCGCATTTCGGCATCCCCAAGCATTTTGGGCTTCTCAATAACGCGAAGCCTGTTGGGGTTACCCTGCCACCTGCCGATGTCCCGCTTGCTTGGCGTGCTATCGTCACGCACCATGGACGACCGTGTGACCTCTACTCCCTCACTGTTAGTCGCTCAGCCGGTCTTCGTATCCGGTGATCTCGCGAGAACTGAGACGTTCTATACCGAGAAACTCAAGTTCGCCGTGAGCGCGAGACATGACGACTGGCTGAAGCTCGACCGGGACGCCTTGACCCTTCACTTCGCACTCGTATCTGGTCTGAATCCCCGCAAGAACATGAGCCACGCATATGTGCGGGTCCGAGGAGTGGACTCATTGTTCGAGCAACTGCCTCGAGACGCTGTTCACCCCAACGGCTCTTTGCGAACCCAAGACTACGGCATGAGAGAGTTCGCCGTCATCGATCCTGACGGCAATCTATTGACATTCGGCGAACCGACCACTTCCAGCCTGCTTGGAGGGTCCTGACGCTTCGAGGCTACGCGACACACAGTAACGCCCCTTAGCTTTCGGAATAGAACGCTGGTTGAAATGAGCCCGTGTTGACGAGCCACTAATAGCTCCTGCCTTGTCGCTAGCGTTCATCGTGAGTGCCTCGGCGCGAGGCGGTGCAGATGTGGGGTGTTGTTGAAGCCGAGGCACTTTCGATAACGAGACTTGAAGGAAGGTGCTGGGGTGGCGGTCCGGCTATGGAGCTACAAGGGGTCTTCCCGTTTGCGCGAACGAGGGTGCCTGTGGGGATTGAGGCCTGGCCGCGGGTGTGCGGGCGCGCATCGCGTGGCCGCAGGCGGGTTGCTGGACGCGGAGACGGCGCTGCTGGCTGGTGACGAGCACACGACCGGTGTGGCGTGCGGCGACACGTCGACGGGAGCCCGATGAGCCTGGCGCGTGCGGTGTCTCACGGTCACGAGGTGTCGAAGGCCAGCGCGATCGCGCCGAGGGCGCGTGCGGAGAAGATGGGCCCGAGCGTCATCGTCGTGCCGCACTGCGGACAGTGCCACCCCGAAACGGTCGTCGCCGTGGTCACGGGGGGTGGGGTACGACGCAGGAACCGTCGGGCGCGGGCGAGCCGGACGGTGCGACAGGCGCTGCCGAGATACCCGTACTGCCGGATGCGGACGAAGCCGCGCGGGAGCACGTGCTGCACGAAACGCCGCAGGAACTCCATCGCGGTGAGCGTCATCGTGCGCCACTCGCCGTCGTGGGCATAGTCCTTCCACCGGAAGGTGACGTGCTCACCATCGAACGCGACCAAGCGATGGTTGCTGATGGCCACGCGATGCGTGTAGCGCCCCAGGTAGCGCAGCACCGCGGCGGGTCCGCCGAAGGCCGGCTTCGCATAGACGACCCAGTCAGTGCGAAACAGCGCGTCCACAAACGCGTGCCAACGAACCGGGTCACAGAGCCCGGCGGACGCCCCGGTGAGATCCAGCTCGCCGCGGGTGTGGGCCCGACGCAAGCCTTCCACGAACTTGCCGCGAAAGACCCGACTCAGCACCGTGACCGGGAGGAAGAAGCCGGCGTATTTCGGGTGGACCCAGCGGTGCCCGTTGAGCGAGAAGCCCCCGGCCGGCACGACGCAATGCACGTGGGGATGGCGGACGAGGGTCTGCCCCCACGTGTGGAGGATGCTGAGGAAGCCGATCCGGGCACCGAGATGCCGGGGCGTTGCGGCCACCTCAAGCAATGTGTCCGCGCTCGCGCGAAACAGCAGCTGATAGATCAGCGCGGCGTTGCGCCGGCACAGGACGTGGAGGGTGTGCGGCAGGGTGAAGATCACGTGGACGTAGGGCACGGCGAGCAGCTCGCGCTCCCGCGCGGCCAGCCAGCGCTCACGCGCGTGCGCTTGGCACTTCGGACAGTGCCGATTCCGACACGAGTTATACGAGATCGCCCGATGCCCGCACGCGTCACACTGATCCAGGTGACCCCCGAGGGCGGCCGTCCGACAGCGTCGGAGGGCCCGGAGCACGGTCCGGTGCTGGACGCTCAGCCACGGATGCCGTGCCAGGAAGTGATCACCCTGGGCGCGGAGGACATCGGCCACCTCTATCGGCGGCCGACGCATGTCTACGATCGGCGCAAGCGTCGGGACCGCGGCAGGGCCGCGGGTGTGGGCACTTGGAGCTGCTCGAGCGGATTCGGGGCCGCCTGCAGATGGCGTCGCGACAGATGCAGATACACGGTCGTGTGGGACAGGTCCGCATGGCCCAGAAGCAGCTGGATCGTCCGCAGGTCGGCCCCGGCTTCGAGCAAGTGCGTCGCGTAGCTGTGACGCAGCGTGTGGGGGCTCACCGGCTTCTCGATCCCGGCGCGCGCAGCGGCGAACCGGACGGCCTCCCAGACCGGCTTGGTGGTGATCGGGCGATCGGCCCGCCAGCCGTCCTTCGTGCCCGGAAACAGGTACGTCTCCGGGCGCATCCAGCGCCAGTACTCGCGCAACGCGGCTACGAGCGTCGGCGAGAGCGGGACGTCGCGATCCCGCCCGCCCTTGCCGTGGACGACGCGCAGGACCATGCGCTCGCTATCGATATCCTGGACCTTCAACCGGCACAGCTCACTCCGCCGCAGACCGGTGCCGTAGAGCGTGAGCAGCATCGTGCGGTGATACAGATTCTTCGCGCCCGCGATGAGACGCTGGACTTCGTCGGGGCTGAGTACCGTGGGCAGCCGGCGTCGGTGCTTGGGATAGGGCAAGTCCTCTTTCATGTTCCGGCGCTTGAGGACGCGGAGAAAGAAGAACCGGAGCGCCGAGATGTGAGTCACGACGGTACCGACGGCGAGCTGGCGGTCTTCGAGCAGAAAGACCTGATACCGTCGGAGGTCGTCCGGCTTCACGCGGTCGAGCCGTTTCCCGGTGTGTCGCCGGAAGGCATTGACGATCCTGACGTAGCTTGCGGTGGTCGATGCGGCGTAGTGGCGACGCACGAGCTCCTCGTGCAGCCGCTGCAGATGTGTGGTCACAGACACCTCCTTTTGTGACCAACATGCTGCTACGAATTACTCAGATGCCACTCGGCCGCCGCGCCAGCGGCTTCGTTCTGGTCGCGAAGCGTTTAGTAATCCGCCCGATTCGGGGATACCCAACGACTACTCCGTTACACAGGCGTTATCCGAGAGAGGCCCTCAGTTGGCCCATCGCGCTTTCGTAGACGGTCGGCGCAGAGAGTCGTAGAGTTAGTCTGGAGGTCCCAATGTTCGGCCGTCGAATCTTGAGGAACAGACGAACCAAACTGTATATGACAGCGGCGCTGTTGATGTTCACAGGGTTCGTCTATCTGAACAATACGTCCTTCCTGGCCGAACCTCTCGGCAACGAGCCGGTCCTTCTCGCTCACAGAGGCGTAGGGCAAGGATACGACTTTAGCGGTGTGGTGTGGACGTACGAGACCTGTCCAGCATCTCACATGCGCCCGCCCGAGCATGAGTTCATCGAAAACACGATTCCCTCCATGTCGGCAGCGTTCGCGTTTGGGGCCAACATGGTCGAGATCGACGTTCACCGCACCACGGACGACCGATTTGCCGTATTTCACGATTGGACGCTGGAATGCCGCACGAACGGAACGGGCAGGACGCGAGACCATTCACTCGAAGCGCTGCAGGCACTCGATGTCGGCTACAACTACACGGCGGACGGCGGTAAGACTTGGCCGTTTCGCGGCAAGGGTATCGGCCTGATGCCGTCGCTTGCAGAAGTCTTGCGGGCGTTTCCTGAGCGGGACTTCATCATCAACATGAAGAGTGGCATTCCTGACGAGGGCGACATGCTCGCGACGCGGTTGGCCGCACTAACAGCGGACCGTCCGGGCGAGGTCATGGTGAGCGGAGGACCGGGAGCGGTGAACGCGGTCCTGGAACGCCTGCCGAGCACTCGAGCGGTTACTCGCCCCCAGTTGTTTCGGTGCGTCTGGCGCTACATGGTGGCCGGTTGGTCAGGGTACGTGCCGTCAGCCTGCGATGACAGTGTGCTGCTAATCCCGGTGAATGCAGCGCCGTGGCTCTGGGGTTGACCGAACCGATTCCTTCAACGCATGGATGAGGCGGGGTCGGTGGTCCTATTGGTCGGGGAATACTGGGGCAGAGGGCCAACCAGGGCTTTCGACGACGTAGACCGCCTAGCCGAGATTCCCTCGGACTACTCGGGCGGGATCTGGACGAACCGGATTGAACGCATCGGCCCTGTCGTGCGAGATGGGTTCGGGCCGTCAGCGCTTCGCTAGTGAAGTACTGAACACCACGAACATTCTGTCCTGCCTTGCCGAACCGATGAACTATCGTTCAGTTGAACCCCTGTCGCAGTTCGGTAGGTCCTGAGTAGTCGCTAGCGTTCATCGTGAGTGCCTCGGCGCAAGCCCGACGAGACGAGCCGCGATGTTCTCGCCGAGGCACTTTCGATAACGAGACTTGAAGGAAGGCGCTGGTGGAGAAAGGCGGTCGCGTGCCCCTATGGAGCTAGATATGACTGTCCTTTAGAATCAATCACTTACAGGTCAGTCTCCCGATCCATAGCATCGCAGGTAACGACCACGACTCTTCGAGTATTGCACGCGAAGCGGCCGCCGCGCCAGCGGCTTCGTTCTGGTCGCGAAGTGTCTAGCAATCCGCCCGATTCGGGGATACCTAACGACTACGCCGTTAGTCAGGACTAATCCTGCCCCAGACCAATGTGACCATCGTGGGCTCCGAGAGCGCGCGGGTGCGTACAGACCGGGGGTTACGAGGAGCCAGGTCCTGATGGGGACACTTTGGGGACAACGCGAGGGGGTGGAACTATGCCCTGCTGCTCTTCCCGTCAGCCGGTGTTTGGCGTCAAGTACTTCTGCCGCTCAACGTCAACTATTCTTGCCGGTTCGGACGGCTGCTCGTTCGACGACGCACCGTTCGCTGGGCGTTGCTGTGGGTTCTGAAGACGTAGAAGACCAAACGGCGTGAACGTCCGCTTGGGGACGTTCACGGAGTGCGGTAGCCGAGCGCGCGGCTTCCGAAAGGGAGGGGCTGGTGGTTGCTACGCGAGGAGCTGTGGGTCCGTCGAGTACGGCTGGAGGGGTCGTCGGCGGCGCCCGTGCCTGCCAGCATCACACTCGCCGCCGGCATGGCGGTCATGACCGGGTATGAGATGATCTGCCCAAGAGCCCGCGAGAAGATGTGCGCCGTGAACGTCTCGGTCGAAGCCGTGATCGCTTCCGGACCGGAGACGCTCAGGAACTCGCAGGTCGGCGACGCCGCGGCAACAGCGGCCCCGGCGGCCGGCCGCGAGGCACGGGCGGTGGCGATGGCGGCGACGTTGGGCGCGACGGATCCGTTCGAAAGCTCGGCACGTCGAACTCGAGCACCACGGCGTGGTGCACCAGGCGGTCGATCGCCGCGGCCGTGGCCATCTGGTCGCGGAAGATCCGGTCCCACTGGCTGAAGACCAGATTGCTGGTCACCATCACCGAGCGGCGCTCGTAGCGCTCGGCGAGCAGCGTGAACAGTACCTCGGCTTCGTCGGGGCTCTGCTGCACGTAGCCCAGATCGTCGAGCAGGATCACCTCGAAGAGGTCGAGCTTGCGGAGGGCGCGGGGCAGGTCGAGATCACGTTTCGCGCCGAGCAGTTCCTGGACCAGGGCGTAGGCCGGGGCGCACAGCACGCTGTGGCCGGCCTCGACCAGCGCGTGCCCGACGGCGCTCAGCGCATGGCTCTTGCCGACGCCCGGCAGGCCGAACGCCAGCACGTTGGTCGCCGTCTCGAGGAACGCCCCGATGGCCAGCGTCTCCAGCTGCTGCACCACCGGTGCCGGCAACCTTCCGGTGTCGAGCGTCGCGAACGTCTTGCCGGGCGGCAGACGCGAGGCTCGTCGCAGCCGGGCAATCCGCCGCTGGCGTCGCGCCTCGGCTTCGGCCTCGAGCACTTCGACCAGCACCGGCAGCGCGTCGTGGTGGCCCGCCTGCGTTAGGCGCGGCACCAGCTCCTCGGCCGCCGTCGTCAGGCCGAACTGTTTCAGCAACGTCGTCGACGCCGTGCTCGCCGGCGTCATCGGCGCAGGCCTCCGGTCAGCAGCGCGTCGTACCGTGACAGGTCCGGCCGGGGAATGTGCACGACGGGGATGGTCGGAACCGGCGGACGCACCTCGGCCTGGACGCTGGCATAGTCGCACCCAGCGCCGGCGTCGAGCCGAGAGCGAAGCGTCACCTCGACCTGCCGCTCGCTGGTGGTGGCCGCCAGATGCAGCAGCCGCACGTACTCGACGTCGGCCCGCTCGCCATGCGTCCGGCCGAGCGCGTCATACGCCGCCCGGAACGTCAGCGACGGAAACAGCTCTTCCCGGAAGCGATAGCGCGCAAACGCCCCCGGCTTGCGGACCAGGCTGCCGATGATGTGCCGGTAATCGATCCGGTGGTCCGCCGCGCCCCGCAGCCGCGGCATCGTGCACAGCAACTGGCCGCCATAGCGGACCTCGACCGTCGACGGATGCTGGCGCGCTTCCACCGTGTGACCGATCAACCGCGACGGCACCGAGTAGATCCGGCCGCCGACGCGAATCGTGCTCCACTTCCGCACCACGCATTGGAACGTCGTGTACTCCGGGATCCGAGCCGCAGGTAACGGCCGCAGGTACGGACGCTCCTCGGCAAGCCGCGTCGCCGCCGCCGCATTCCGCGCCTCGTCGACGACCGCCCGCACGAACCGCAGATACGCCGACTCGTCGTCGAAGTCCCGGTCGCCCCGCAACAGCAACGCCTGCTCGATGGCCGTCTTCGTCCGAAAGTGCGACTGCTCGGCCACCCCGTTCTCGTGCGGCTTCCCCGGCTGGATCCGCGACGAGCGCAGCCCGTAGTGGTCCAGCACCTGCTGGAACCGCACCGTCAGTTGCCGCCCGCCGCTCCGCTTCAGCTCGTGCGTCGCCGCCGACAGATTGTCGTGACGAAGCCACGCCGGCGCCGCCCCCAGCGTCCACAGCGCGCCCTGCAGGCCGGCCACCAGCGCCTCGAACGTCTCGCTGAACGCCAGCCCCACATACGTCCACTTGCTGTAGCTCAGCACCCACTCGAACAACAGATGCGGGAACGGCACGCCCCGTATCGTCACCCCCAGGTCGCTCGCGTCGGTGAAGTCGAACGCCGCTTCCCGACCCGGGACCGCCACCTGCTCGAAATACACCTCGCGGTCCGGACCATACTGCACCCGCCAGTCGCGGACCCGCCGCTGCAACGTCCGTAGCTGCCCCGCCTGAAAGCGACCCGGATGCCGCCGGCACAGCCACGTGAACAGCGTCAGCACCTGCAGTCGTCCCTCCGTATCCGCCACCAACTGCGGCACGACCTCCGACTCCCACACGCCGGCGAACGGGTCCTCCCGCGTCCGCCACGTCCGAGGCGCCTTCGCCGTCGACGGCAACGCGCCGCTCTGCCAGTGTCGCGCCGTCCGCTCGCTCATCCCGGCCGCCGCCGCGGCCGCCGCTAACGTCTTCCCCGACATCCGTTTCTCGCGCAATCGCCGCACCTGGGCATCCGTGATCAACCCGTCCTCCACAAGGAAAACGGGCAGTCTCACACGACTCTCGGTGGGTCCACGAACCGGCCGATCGCGTCCTCGGCAACCGGCAAGAATAATTGTCGTTGATCAAGCCGGCGAGGTATCGTTCAGGAAGGCCGTTGCGATGCCGCTGACTTCGGCCGCGTGTGTCGAACACACAAGATGTCCAGCGCCTGCTACCAGCTCCACGCGAATCCGAGGGGCCACGGCTTGGATTCTCCGCGCGGCTCGCTGAGCGGAATAGAGTTTCTCATTCTCGCCGAGAAGCAGAAGGGCGGGGGTTTCGCTCAACCGACATAGCTCGTCATCTGACAGCACATCCATCCGCACCATCTTCGTTTGTAATTTGTAGGACCGCGTTCCGACCATTAGCGCGTCAATGCCGCGTTCCAGGAACGCCTTGAACTCGGCGGGCTCGTTGTGAATGTTCCCGTGGATCCAATAGACAGCCTGCTTCGTGCCCCACCGAAAAGGGAGCAGCAAGGGCAAACCCCGAATCATGGCTATCGGCCGAATGGGAAGCACCGTCGCGCCTGGTGCGATCAGAACAACTCGCCGCACGCGGTTCGGTCGGGCGAGCGTGTACCGAGCGCTGATCCACCCACCGAATGAGAGCCCGCCCAGATCCAGGGGGCTCTCAAGCCCGAGCGCGTCAAGGAGCTCGTCCAGCCAACGGGCAAAGTCGTCTGCAGAGCGGGGCTCATTCGTGGGGATGCTCCGTCCCTGGTCCATGATGTTGTCGGGGGTGTAGACGCGCAGGCTCGCACTGAGCGCGGCGATGTTCAGTATCCACATGAGCGAGCTGCTGCGGCCGCCGGGAAGCAAGAACAGGGGTCGGGCCGTCTTCGGCCCGCTGATTCGAACGAACGTTGAGCCGAAGGCTGTCGGGACCGTAATCGTCTCGGACGGCACCGGCCACTGCGCTGCGACCTCGTCATACCACGCAAGGTACTCCGCCTTTGCTCGCTCGGAACGAAATTCCATAGCGTCCAGCCGGAGTGTAGTTCATCGGATGCTCAGCTCCCGACCTGCGGAGAAGCTGACGGAGGGACCCGCCTTCGCGTGGCCCGCTAGCCGTAGCTCAACCCGCTAGCCAGGTCGAGCGAAGGCTGGCGGAGGGACTGGGATTCGAACCCAAACCAGGCGTTTCTTTAACTGGTTGATGGCGTGTGGCTTCTGGGTCTAACGGGTTCGACCCCTGGAACTTAGCTCTCTACTCGAGTCAACGGGAGTCGTCGGGAGTCTACTGGAATCGACCCCGGTCGTGGAGACATTGTGGAGACGGGGTTAGTGTCCCCGGACGTGGTGGAAATTCAGTAGACCGGCGCGGCTAGTAGCCTGTCCTGTATGAGAGCCGATCATCGGTCTTCTAAGCCTCTCGCCAACAGCGCACAGGACCTTCAGCTCCCGGGGTTATTGAAGAGAACAATGTCCGGTGGGAGCCGTATCGTGCCAGCAAAGGCCACTGGGGGACCAGAGTTCGTGGTAGCTCGAGTGGTAGTACTGTGGCGGGGTGGGACAGGAGTCAGTGTTACTCAGTCTGATCATCAACTGGGGTCCTCGACCTGATTCTCTTCCAACTCCCCGCAGATCTTTCCGCGGATGGGTAGTGTCTCGAACTGTGTGCAAAACCGCTTGAGGAAGACGAGCGGTCATGGCAAAAGGTTGATTGTCTGGATCGACCCTCACAAAGGAGCACAGCCATGACCACTCGAGCCAAGCGTAGCGCGAAGTCCTCTCGAATCGAAGCCCTGGTGGGCGACGACCGCGAACTGTTCAAGGGCCTGCTGAAGGAGTCGCTGCAGGAGGTCCTGGAAGCGGAGATGACCGCGGCCGTGGGGGCGGGGCCCGGCGAGCGCACGACAGACCGGGTCGGGTACCGCTCCGGGTATTACAGCCGCGGCTTGGTGACGCGGATCGGGAAGTTGGAGCTCCGGGTGCCCCGGGACCGGGAGGGGCGGTTCTCGACCGAGCTGTTTGACCGGTTCCAACGGTCGGAGAAGGCCTTGGTGAGCGCGCTGGCCGAGATGTACGTGCAAGGCGTGTCGACGCGGAAGGTCAAGGCCGTGACGGAAGAACTCTGCGGGCACACGTTCTCGGCGAGTACCGTCAGTCGGATCAATAAGAGTCTGGATGGGCTGCTCCGGCGCTTTGCCGAGCGCCGGCTGGACGAGGTGTATCCCTATCTGATCTTGGATGCGCGCTATGAGAAGGTCCGCCTGGACGGGGTCATCCAGTCGCAGGCGGTGTTCATTGCGCTCGGGATCAACGAGGAAGGGCGGCGCCAAGTGCTGGGCGTGGAGCTGTCGAACCGCGAGTCACGCTCGAGCTGGACGGCCTTCGTCACAGAGCTGAAGACGCGCGGCCTCCACGGCGTCGAGTTTGTGGTGTCGGACGATCACGCCGGCCTGAAGCGCGCGGTCCGGGAACTGTTGCCCGAGGCGGTCTGGCAGCGCTGTTACGTCCACTTCCTCCGCAACGCGCTGGACTATCTGCCCCGGAAGGCGGACGACGATTGCCGCCAGGAGCTCCGCTGGCTCTACGACCGGCGCAATCTCAAAGAAGCCCAGCAGGACCTCCAGGCGTGGCTCACGCGCTGGGCGACGCGCTATCCGAAACTTACCGATTGGGTCGAAGCGCACATAGACGTTGAACTTCTACAGCTTGCCGCGGCAACACCACAAGCATCTGAAGTCGACCAACATGCTCGAGCGGCTCAACGAAGAGATCAAACGCCGCACCCGGGTCGTGCGCATCTTCCCGAACCCGGCGAGCTGCTTACGCTTGGTCCGCGCGCTCTGCGCCGAAGTCCACGAAGGCTGGCTCGAGGATCATCGCTACTTGAACATGGAGTACCTGAAGGAGCAGAAGAAAGAACTGCGGACCGCCGCCTAACCGATCACAGCCTCAGCCATGAATCTGCAATTGCACAACTTGACGTACACAACCCGCGGATGGCGCGCCAAGCCATAAGAACTACGCCGATATCGCGCAAGACCAGTTCGGCCAGCTATCTCCTTTCCCTCGGTTATTTTGCCACTGAAGTGGCTGAAGATTGCCCAGCGCGTCCGTGCCCCCCTGGGCCACGGGGCGAACATGATCAATCTCCCAGCCATGTGCCGTTGTTTGCCCGTACTCGAACCGCTTCATCCAGGCATTACAGGCATCGATCCGGACGTTGGCCGGGTCGTAACCCGGCACAGTCCGACCTTTTCGCCACACCGCCTCGATCTCAGCTTGTGTCCAGTTTCCGCCAACTTTGTTGGTGTTTCCACGTCTCATATCATTCACCTCACGATTGCTGCCATGTAACGACCCAAGCTCGGCGCGCCGAATCGTCCGCTATCTATCAATGCGATTCAGAACTCTCTTTTCCGCCGTCATCCGCGAAAAAACCTGGCCTTGCACTTCGGCGGCGGAAAACGTCCTCCTCATTCGCAGTTAGATCTGTGTATGGAAACTGACCCCAGACACCGATACGGCGGGGTCGACTGGGAGGAGGTCACGGCCCGCCTGTCTGTAGCGGCCATATTCCTCTTCCACCGAACCGGCCTCTACGCGACGGATGGGAAGGACGTCGTCCTAAAGGGCGTGGGGATGTCCCCGGAGGACCTCGTGCACCAGACCATCGCGCGGGTACTCGATGATCGAATCAAGTATCGGAAGAACCGGGGTCCTTTGCTTCCGTTCCTAATGACGGCCATGAAGAACGACTTCAAGGATCTATTGAGGCACAAAGCTCACAGGACCACCGTCATCGTCGAGCCTGTTCACACTCCTGGCTCACCGGACGCGGGCTCCCCTGAGAAGGCTCTCGATGATTTTGAGGTCTCATCAAAGCCACCCCCGGATGTACTCTTCCGTGACTACGTCTACGCAACCGTTGCGGACGAGCCGGAGTTGGTCGAGTACGCTGAGGCTTTCTTCGAACTCGAGCTTAGGGCGCCCAGAGATATAGCTGACGCGCTGTCGACGGATGTAGCCGACATCGAGAATCGGAGAAAGCGACTACGAAGACGGCTTGGTCGGTTCATTCCCACGGATAGGACCTAAGAGATGGCGAAGCGAACCAAGAACGACCCTCTGACCTCGATGGAAGAGCTACAGGATGAGCTTCTCGGCCCGGTAGAGGACTGGCCCATCGAAGATGTATTCGAGATCCTCAACGAGTCCTCCATTGACATCGACGGACTGAAACGAAGACTGTACGATA
This sequence comes from Vicinamibacterales bacterium, assembly GCA_965249105.1. GTDB lineage: Bacteria > Acidobacteriota > Vicinamibacteria > Vicinamibacterales > UBA8438 > CAUZIB01. Next base: position 5,438,676 of record OZ252219.1, read on the forward strand.
GCGCGTCCGAACTGGCCGGTAGCTACCACACACGCGACAAGAATGTTCCGGCTCACCTGGCCGACTTCCTCGATCAGCTCAGACCAGCTGACCTGCCAACAGGAGATCCAAAGATCGCAGCACGGAGCGCCGAAAAATGGATTCGCAACGTGCTGCGACGTGGAGTGGCGCAGCCGATACCAGAACTTCAGTTCTCTTTCCGTGGTCTCGATGAAGAGATCAGTTCCGAGGACCTGAAGGTGCTTGAAGACATCAAACTAAGACTTAAGCAAAGATCTAAGGAACAGTCTTGACGACAGGTCAACCGTCCCTACTAGCACGGGCGTTACTGAAACAGCTTCAGGTGGACGAGGTCCCAGACCTCAAGGCCATCGCGTCGACACTTGGCGCACCTGTCGAAGAGTGCGACGTATCGAGCTTCGATGGAGCTCTAGTTCGTGTAAGTGGACAGCTCCTCGGAACAATCGCCGTTAGGCGCACGATCCGTGAGGAGGGTCGCAAGAACTTCACGATCGCTCACGAACTCGGCCACTTTGTCCTACCAGGTCACGGACAGTCAGTAGCGTGTAGTGGTCGACAACTGGAGTCTTGGAGTAAGTCAACTCCTCGCGAGGAGCTCGAAGCCAACGAGTTCGCCGGTGAACTCCTAGTCCCAGAAGGGCTAGCTCGCAAAGTGATCGGTTCGACCGAACCGAGCTTCGGTCTGATCGAGCAAATCGCCGATACGTTCTCCGCCTCACTGACGGCGAGTTTGTATCGATTCGTGGAGTTGACCGGTTTCCGTTGCGCCCTGGTGTGGAGTGAAGACGGGATCCGACGATGGTTCAAGGCCTCTCGGGAATTCGCCCAATTCCTGAGGAATGGAGAGGCACTGGACAGCCGAAGCTTCGCTCATGACTGTTTTGAAGGCCGAGATGCCCCCACCAGGCCAGAGCCCGTCTTAGCCGGTGCGTGGTTGAGCGATCCAAGGATCGACGAAAGCGCCAGAATCCTGGAGGAGTCTCGGCCCATGCCCATCTATGGAGGGGTACTGACGCTCTTGTGGATAAAGGATGCCATCGATTCTCCGCCGGACGAAGACCTCGAGCAACTGGAACCTCTGGCTCCTGAAGACTTCACCGTTCAACGCAAGCGATGGCCCACGAAACGGTAGTCCAAAGCCGTCCATTGAACGTTCGAGAGTCTATGCGAAGCTCACGGGGATCGTTGCCACGGCTTGGGCGTCCACATCACATCGCATCGAGGAGACGAGAAACCGAGGAGGTCACGTTTCAACGGACCGAGTCTCGGTGCGCGATGCCGCCAGTTCAAGAGGATGAGAGGGAGGACGAACCGAGTAGAGAGGGGGGGCCTGATGTTGGGCGGCATGAGATCGGGCGACCCTGTCGATCCTTCGTTTCTGCGGGCGCGGGTCGCGTGTCTCTCTCCGAGAGTGTGTTTCCCGACGTCCCTCTCGTGATTGACCCCGTGTTTGTCGGGTCGAACACGGTTCCTTCGCAGTGCGAATCCGCCGCCCGCGCCCCGTGTCTCTCGCTGCGGTACGGCGCGCCGCGTGGCCACAATGAAGTCGCGTAGACCATACCCCCGTCCCCCTCGGCTCGCGCCACGTCACGCCAGAATCTCGCCACGTTCCGCGCAAGCCGTTCGAAAAGTGGGGCGCGTCGCTCACCACCCGCACGCCGCGCTCGAGGAGGCATCGAGGCACACCGCTCAGCAGCGCCGCCTGGTGATCCAGGCCTCGCACAACGCCTCGCGCGTCGACGCAACAGGAACTGGGAACGCGCGCCGCGGCGCTCGGAACGCGTGTCGCACAGCTTGTCAACGCCGGGCGAACCCTGCTCATTTGTGGCGCTTGAAAATTGCACACCTCAGATTCAGACGAGGTGACGAATCTCACTCAGGTCGTCGAAAGCGCGATCAGCCGAATTCAACGGGCTCATCGAGAGTTGCGAGGGGCGAAAGTTGGCGGCAGGAAGAGACACGTACCCCATCATTCATTGGGCTCATCGCCTCGTTGCATGGGCGAAAGTCGGCGGTGCTAGTTTTGTGAGGGGCGAAAGTCAGCGACAGGAAGCGACACCTGACCTGGGGCGCGGGCGGCGGATTCGCACTGCGAAGGAACCGTGATCCGACCCGACAAACACAGGGTCAATCGCGAGCGGGGGAAGCGGGAAAGTCGGTGTCGGAGAGAAACACGCGGCGCGACCGGTGGAGCGCCAGCCGGAAACGCGACGTGGTGCTGCGGCTACTGCGTGGCGAATCGCTGGAAGCGCTGTCCCGTGAGGCGGGCGTGGAGATCTACCGGCTCGAAGCGTGGCGGGAGCGGGGCCATGGCTGGCCTCGAGCTCGGCTTAAAGGACCGTCACCGCGAGCCAGCGCCTCCCTTTGGCGATGCGGAGGTCGCGACGATGAGCGCGACGACCTCCGCGGCGACGGGGCGATGTTTCGGCATTCAGCGGGTGTGTCAGGTCTGGGAGCGCTCACGCTCGGCGCTCTACGCGCGGCGGGCGCGGGCACACCACCGGCTGGGCGCGGTGTCGGCGCGGCGGGGGCCGCCGCCGAGGCACTCAGACGCGCAGCTGCTGGCGGCGATTCGGACCGATCTCGCTCGGTCCCCGTTCCACGGCGAAGGCCATCGCAAGGTCCACGCCCGGCTTCGGATCCTGGATGGGATCCGAGTCGCCCGCACGCGGGTGCTGCGCGTCATGCGGGCGCACGGACTGCTCTCCCCGCACCGCGGGCGTCAGGGCGCCGCGAAGACCCACGACGGGAAGGTCATCACCCAGGCGCCCAACGTGATGTGGGGGACGGACGGCGTGCGGGTATTCACGCTCGACGACGGGTGGGGCTGGATCTTCGCGGCGGTCGAACACTGGAACGCGGAGTGCGTGGGGTGGCACGTGTGCAAAGTCGGGAGCCGCTTCGCGGCACTCGATCCGATTGCGCAAGGGCTCGAACGTCTCTATGGCTCACTGGACGCCGACGTCGCTCGCGGGCTCGCGCTGCGGATGGATCACGGCAGTCAGTACCTGTCCGACCACTTCCTCAAGCAGATCCGGTATTGGGGGATCCACCCCAGCTTCGGCTTTGTCGAGGAACCGGAAACGAACGGTGTGGCGGAGCGGTGGAATCGTACGCTCAAGGAGCAAGCGATCCACGGCCGAATCTTTCAGAACCTCGAGGCCGTTCGCGCCGCCGTGGCCGACTTCGTGGAGCGGTACAACCAAACCTGGCGTCTCGAGAAGCTTGGGTATCAAACGCCGATCGAGGCGCGCGAGGAGTATGAGCTACGCCAGGCGGCATAGCACAAATGTGTGTCCAGGGAACCGGGTGCGGTACAGCTCCAGCAGCGCCTGACATTGCAGAGTGAAGGGGCCATCCCCAGACATATGATCCTGTTCGAGTGCGGCGTGCAGGAACTCCGCCTGGTACTGACCGAGGTGGGCCGGTTAAAGGGAATCCTGTAGCTACTCATCCAGTGAGGGGGACGCGAGGGGCGGTGCGGCCCAGCGGTGCAACCATAGTTGGAGACGGTTCGTGAGGAAGCCACACCGCTCGTAGAGGCGAATCGCGTTGTCATTTCTGCCTTGGGTCACGACCTGTACACGCAGACAGTTTCGCGCAGCAAACCAGGCGAGCGCGTGCTGGACCAAGGTCCTGCCCAGTCCCGTGCCGCGCGCAGGGCGGCTGACCGCCAGCAGTCCGATGCGCCCTTCATTATGTGGACCGATATGGCATGAGACGTAGCCGCATACAGCTCCATCCACCTCTCCCACGAGCACGACATCGGCATAACCGTGGCAGCTATTCTCGATCCATGTTGCGTACAAGGCGTCGCATCGAGAACGGGCGAAACGGGGATCTGCATAAAAACGCGATTCGCGATGGCTGACTGACGCAATCCTCGTGAGGAAGGGAACGTCCGTGGGTCTCCACGGCCTAACCGGACAACTGGCCGTGGAGTCCGGCTCGGCAGAACCGGGAGTCGAGCGGGCCTCGAGTGTGACGCGCACGTCGGTGAAGTAATAGCCGCGCGCGAGGGCGGCGGTGGCAGTACCGATCGCGTTCGCGTCAACAAGCAGACAAAAGCAGTCGATCCGATGCGCGACGCACCAGTCTTCGATTGACGTCCAGTGCGGCTCGGCGGTCTGGGTCCATCTGCCCTGTCCGACGCGACAACCGAAGAACGCGGAGTCCCACTCGAGTTGCTGACAATCGACCGTTGCTTCGCAGTCCTTGGGATTCAAGGCGGGGCTGCGCTCAGCGAAGGGGGTTCGGCGTGCCCCCCGAAGACTCATATCCAACGTCCTACGTATCCCACGAGGGTCCCGCCACGGTAAGCACCCGCCTGGCCGAGCTGCGCCCCGCGTCCCCTTCAACGGGCCTCCCGGCGTACTGCTGAAGCATCCGAACAGGAGCGTTTGACGCGGTCCCCGTCTTCAGGCGGTTCGCCAGCGCCGCTTCGTACGCGGGATCCTCGATGAGCGCCCGCGCGAGGTACAAAAAGGGGGGAGAAGCGCAGCGGCACGCTGACGCCGAAGAAGGTGGGAAACCGGGGGGGTCAGTCGTACATCTGTTCGCGGTCGGACCTGGCGTTGCGCCGCCAAAGGTATAGGACCACTAAGGCAACTGCGGCGGGCTCTGTCAACTTAACGAGTGCAGGCGATGATGCGGGCGGGTGCAGTGGGGGTTCAGGCTGCGGTCACCGCCCTCCACACAGTGAGCGACCGGGCTCGCAGCAACCGATAATGAACCGCTCTTAGGTGGTGACGACCCACGCGGAACAGATTCTGAATGACGCCGTGAATATGCAGGAAGCGCTGGGCGTGCTCGGGTGATCTGAAGCCTCGCATCTGCCGCTCCCGCTGTCGCATGGGTTGATGGGAGGCTTCGGCACGATTGTTCGCGTAGCGGGCCGTGTCGTGGGTGACCGAAGGCATGAGGTCGTGATGAGCGACACGGTAGCTGCCCAGCTTGTCGGTCACGAGACGACACGGTTCCTGTCCCTGGTTCCGCAAGAGGCGCCGAAAGAATCGGCGCGCCGCTCTCCCGTCCCGACGAGGTTGGACGAGAATGTCGATCACGTCGCCGTCTTGGTCCACCGCACGCCAGAGATACTGGCGCTGACCGTTGATCGTCACGAACACCTCGTCCAGGAACCACGTATCTCCGAGTCGACCTTGTCGGCGCTTCAAGCGCCGCGCGTAGTCGGGGCCGAACTTCCTGCACCACTGCCGGACCGTCTCGTATGAGACGATGATGCCTCGTTCCGCCAGCAGATCTTCGACATCCCGGAAGCTCAGGCAGTATCTGTAGTAGAGCCACACGGCGTGGCTGATGATGTCCGGAGGAAAGCGATGCCTCAGGTAGCGGGATCGACGAGGTGTCATCCCGACATTGTGTCGCGCAGAGAGTTAACCTGACAGAGCCCGCCGGTCGACCAGCTTGAGCGACGGCGCATGCTGGACCAGATCATCACAGACCTGATGGCTCGAGGCACGTCCTACGGATTCTCCCTTGACGACATCCTGGACGGGCTCGCTCAGCGCAAGGAGGCATCGCCATGACAACCAAGCTCACTTCCCCCGCATTCGGAGCGATCGAGAGGTTTGCCACGACCTCCCGAGCCGACTTCCGATTCGCTCCCCTGAACGGCCTACTTCTGGTGGGGATATTTGTTCTGGGGTTGGCGGTGCACCTATCGGTCTATTCCTTCGACGTTGAAGCCGTGGCCCTGGCTCTGGGCTCGGCCCTGGCACTTGCTGTGCTCTTGCACATTGCTCAGGTCTGGGAGGCGGTGGTGATCCTCGGGACCGCCAACTGCCTGCTCATCTATCTCCAGCTCCGGCCGCAGAGCGGGATCCTGTTGGTTTCCGTGTTGGTCGCGCTTCTCGTGTCCTGCTCCCTTCAGATGGCCTACGAGTGGGAAAGGGCGGTGGTGCTGCGCTTCGGGAGGTTTCGGGCGCTGAAGTCTTCTGGTCTGTTCCTGGTCGCGCCCGTCATCGACAAGGTGGCGCAATTCGTGGACCAGCGGATCCGAGTCAGTGACTTCAGTGCCGAGACCACGCTCACCGCTGACACCGTGCCAGTGAACGTGGACGCCATCGCCTTCTGGATGGTCTGGGACGCGCAGAAAGCGGTGCTTGAGGTCGATGCCTTCAGGAACGCCGTCATCCTGTCCGCTCAAACCGCACTGCGCAACGCCATCGGCAAGCACGACCTTGCCGAGCTTCTCTCCGAACGTGACCAGCTGGGAAAGGAGATCCAGAAGGTGCTTGACGAGAAAACCAGCGCGTGGGGTGTCACGACACAGTCCGTCGAGATCCGCGACATCATCATCCCGAAGGGTCTGGAGGACGCCATGTCCCGGCAGGCCCAAGCGGAACGCGAGCGTCAGAGCCGCATCATCCTGGGCACGGCCGAAACTGAGATCGCCGAGAAGTTCGCCCGCGCTTCAGAGCACTACAAGGACAATCCGGTGGCCTTGCATCTCCGCGCGATGAATATGGTCTACGAGGGGCTGCGTCAGAATGGCTCGATGATCATCGTTCCTTCGTCCGCCGTGGAGACCATGGGCCTTGGGGCGCTTGGCGGTCTCACTGCCTTCGACCGTCCGCCTGGCGGCAACGCTGGCCGTGCTGACGCGGGGGATCCCTGAACCCCATCGTGAGTGAACGGTCTTGCGAAATGGAGGCATCATGTCTGCGTGGCTGCTGTTCTCAATCGCGTTTCTGTTCCTGATCCTGATTCCGTTCGCGCCACCGTTGTTACGACTCAGGATTAGATTCCTTAGATGGCTCCACTGGAACTGGGCAGTCAACCTGCTAGAGAGTCATTTCCAGGCCTGGGTTGTGTCCTTGCGGATCTTTCTGTTTCTGATCGCGGCCTCACTGCTTTATCTTGGTTGGACACTGTGAAGGGGACTGTGCCGCCGAGTGTGAGCGAAACTTAGTTGGAAATTGAAGCGGCTCCAAACCCTGTGGTTTGATGACGTTTGAGAAGACGGACATCAGCCCACGAGAGAAAGGAGCCGAGATGAGCAGTGTCCTACGATCGGTCAGGAAGCGCAAGAAAGGTCACACGTTGGGCGCGGTCGACGTCATCGACCGCGAGGAGTACGCCGAGCTGGAGGTCGATGCCAAGGTGGCGTTGATCCGGTCGTTGGTTCCGCTGGGCTTGATGCACATCGAGGAGTTGCTCGACGAGGAAGTGACCGCGCTGGCTGGCGAGCGCTACGCCCGCAAAGCCCCGTCAGTCGGCGGGCGCCGTCATGGCAGCAACCCCGGGACGGTCGGGTTGGCCGGCCAGCGCGTGCCGATTCGCGTGCCCCGGATTCGCCATGTCACGGAGCGCGAGATTCCCCTGCGGTCGTACGAGGCGCTGCATGGCGATCGCGCAGTCAACGACCTGTTGCTGAGGCGCGTGCTGTATGGGATCTCGTGCCGCAACTACGCGGCGGCCGCCGAGGCGATTCCCAGGGCGATCGGCCTATCGGGGTCGACGGTGTCCCGCGCGTTCATTCAGGCCAGCGCGACGAAACTCCGCGAGCTCCAGGAGCGGGACCTCTCCGGGGAGGACGTCGTGGCCCTCGTGCTGGACGGCAAGACGTTCGCCGAGGCGACGATGGTCGTCGCGCTGGGCATCACGATGACGGGGGACAAACGGTTCCTGGGCGTCGTCGAGACGGACACGGAGACCGAGAAGGTGTTGACCCCGTTCCTCCGGTCATTGGTCGAGCGGGGCCTCGATGTCTCCCAGGGGCTTCTGGTGATCGTGGATGGCGGCAAGGGGCTCCGGGCGGCCGTGCGGAAAGCCTTCCGCCACCGCGCCCTGGTGCAACGGTGTCAGTGGCACACGCGCGAGAACGTGGTGAGTTACGTGGCCAAGCGTGAGCAGCCGGTGTGGCGGCAGCGTCTCCAGCGCGCCTACAACCGTCCGGAGTACGACGAGGCCCTCGCCGCCCTCAAGTCGCTCCAGCATGAGCTGGAGGATCGGAACCAATCCGCGGCCGGCAGTCTGGCGGAAGGCCTCGACGAGACCCTGACGTTGCATCGCCTCGGGGTGTACGGTGTGCTGGGCCGGTCGCTGAAGACGACGAACAGCCTCGAGTCCATCAACGCGCTCATTGAGGAGCGCTGTGCGAAGGTCGATCACTGGCAGAACTCGAGTCAACGCCATCGCTGGCTGGCCACTGCGCTCCTGGACATCGAGCCACGCCTGCGCAAGGTGATGGGCTACCGGCACCTGCCCAGGCTTCGTGACGCATTGAAGCGAGAGCTGAAGATCGACACGACGACGTCGACGAAGAAAGCCGCGTAAGCAATCAGGAGCCGCGGAGAGTTTCAACTAGGAATGGGCTTGACTCGTGCCGCCGTCAATCGTGGACCACGTCTTTGCACCATGAGACGTCCATCTTCGCCTTATGTTGCGTCGACCCCCTGAACGCACCCCGTTAGCCAGGACAAACTAGCCAGCGCGCTTTGATAGTGTTGGGGATGTCGCGAAAGGAGGCCTTCATGCGCGCAGTCACTGCTCTCGGGCTCGTGTTGATTGCTGCCGGTGCTCTCATGCTGGCGTACCCGGCAATCACCTACACCGAACAGGAACAGCTGGTAGACTTCGGCCCGCTCGAGATCACGACCGAGACTCAAGCGTCGATTCCGATCCCACCCATTGCAGGCGGCCTGGTCATCACAGCAGGCGTAGGCCTACTGCTGTACGGCCGCCGCTGATCGCACTCGATGAGGACGGAGTCCCGGGCCCGGTCCGGATCTGCTGGAAGGATCGGTGCGCGCGCATTCCATCAAGGCCAGAGAGGTAATCCTCCCCAAGATCGGCAGAATCCTTAGCAATCCTCTGTACAGCGCCGCCGCCGCACCTGGCGTTGTTCGGCCGACACCCGAAGGGCGGACCGATGGCTCCCGACCCGGGCCGCCTCCGCGAGCATCCGGGCATCCCGCCGATCCGTCTTCACCCGCCGGGGGCGGGTGGGATACATGGGCGCGTAGTTCGGGTCCGCCACGATGACCTCGTGCCCGTAGCATGGCTCCCTTTGAGGTCGACCGTCCAAACCGTCTTGGGGTGCCCAGCGTCTACTAACGCGTTTTTCGAAAAGCTCTAGTACTCGGTAGGCGGTTCATGGTACTCCTACGTGCAACGTCCACGGGGAGGATCAATGCGCGCCTATTCGATGGATCTTCGCGAACGTGTACTCCGCGATAGCGACGCTGGGATGAAGGCGGCCGCGGTCGCGGTCAAATACCACGTGAGTGCCTCCTGGGTCCGGCGGCTCAAACAACGACGGCGGGAGACCGGCGAAGTTGCCCCCCGCCAGCAGCCCTACGGGCGGCATCCCGTGCTCGCGCCCCAGCTGCATACCCTCGTGGCGCTGATCCGGGAGCAACCGGACCGCACCCTCGCCGAACTCCAGGTGGCCCTGGGCACGTCCGCCAGTCTGGCAACGATCTGGCGGGCCGTGAAACGGTTGGGCTTCACCCTTAAAAAAAACGGTACGCGCGTCCGAACACGATCGCCCCGACATCGCGACCGCGCGCGCGCAGTGGGCGGCGACCGCCCCGACCCTCGACCCGACCCACCTCGTCTTTCTCGATGAAAGCGGGGTCGCCACCAATCTGCTCCGCCGCTATGGGCGCGGGCCGCGCGGCCAGCGGGTCGCCGATCACGCGCCCCAGGGGCGGTGGGAGAGCAGCACCTTCATCGCCGCGCTGCGGGTGACGGGGCTCACCGCCCCCGGAGTCCTCGATGGCCCCATGGACGGGGCCAGCTTCCTCGCCTACGTCGAACAGATCCTCGTCCCGACGTTGCAGCCCGGCGACATCGTCATCGCCGATAATCTCGCCGCCCACAAGGTCGACGGCGTCCGGGCCGCCATTGAAGCGGCCGGCGCGACGCTGCGGTTCCTGCCGCCATACAGCCCCGACTTCAACCCGATCGAGTTGTGCTTCGCCAAACTCAAAGCCATCGTTCGCAAGGCCCGCTGTCGCTCGATCGACACGCTCTGGCCACTCCTCGGCGAGTGTCTGTCGCGCTTCACCCCCACCGAGTGTCGCAACTACGTCCGGCATTGCGGCTACGCGGCCGCCAAAGCGTTATGAAAAACGCGCTAGGTTGGCTGCGCCTGGCGCCATGGCCGTTCACCCTTGAAGGGAGATTCGAATGACTAGATACGTTGCATTGTGCCTCGCCTCTTTGATGCTACTGGGGTCAGTCGTAGGAGCTGCGGCGGAGCTGATCGAGTTTCGGAAGGTCGACTACTTCGAGATCGTCACGAACGACGACGGAGTGCAGGATAGGAAGCAGCGCGACGCACGCCTCGAAATCGACAACACCGCCAGAACTATCTCGATGGTCCACGAAAAGAGAGGCGCTGAAGAGCCGACCTACGCCATAGTCCCATTCGCCGCCATCACCAGCGTCGTCTACCAAGCCAAGAAAGCAGTCGAACTGTCGCCGTTGGCGTTGTTCAGATCACGCGTGGGACACTTCTTGACCATCGAGTTCGACGACGGCGTTGCCGATCTGCGACTGGACAAGAACAACGAGAGCCAGATCAGGGCTGCCCTGACCGCCGCCGGCTTCGACGTAGAGCACGACTATTGAGGATTTGCACGGTCGATCCGTCCAGGGTAGACGCGTGGTTGCCCTGTGGGTGGAGACCGAGACGTTCTCGGGGCCAAGTGCCACCGGAAGGGTTTAGTGAAACAACCACCGACCGGATAGATCTACAGATCGCCGTTCAGGAGTGGTTGCCTTCGATAGAGGTCTGGGGCTTGACGTCGCGTGTGGTCCGGGGGCCATACTGCCACGTGCAGATGTCAGCGCGGCAGGGTGCGCGACCGCGACTGCGACTTCCGACCAGAGGCGTGCTGGCGGAAATCGTCCGCACGTTGCGAGGTCTGAAGAGACCCTCGCAACGTGCGAACATTCGTCGGCTCCAGGAACGTGGCGAGGCTCTGAGCACCCTCAGGATACGGAATGCTGCCGTAGAAGACGTCCCGGCTCTGGTGCGGCTGCACGTGGTCACGTTCAACGCCACTCATGGAGTGGGGCCCGGCCACGACCTTCGGGAACGACAGTGGAGAGCCGACTTCGAGACAGATCGAAACGGGTGGTTGTGCTTCGTTGTGCAGGCTGCCAATGGCACGTTGGTCGGTTTCGCAACGGGACATCTTCTCGACCCAACCGGCAACCTCGGCTTTGAGAGTCGACTGAACAAGATCTATCTGCTTTCTGAGTATCAGCGCCTAGGTCTGGGGAGACGCCTTGTGGGACACGTTGCTCGCCGTTTCCTCCAGCAGGGCGTTTCCTCGATGCTGCTGTTCTCCGAGGCCGAGAATCCATCGTGTCGGTTCTTCGATGCGCTGGGCGGAGAGAGGTTGCTGAGCGAGGCTGGTGAGTTTCACGGCGGGTATGGATGGCGGACTCTCGAACAACTGGTCCATGACTGCCCTCTAGACGAGGCCACTGGCAACTGACATCGACCGACCGCCCGGTAGTGGTGTCGAACCTCCATCACATCCGGATAGCCCCTGCCTTGTCGCTAGCGTTCATCGTGAGTGCCTCGGCGCAAGCCCGACGAGACGAGCCGCGATGTTCTCGCCGAGGCACTTTCGATAACGAGACTTGAAGGAAGGCGCTGGTGGAGAAAGGCGGTCGCGTGCCCCTATGGAGCTAGATATGACTGTCCTTTAGAATCAATCACTTACAGGTCAGTCTCCCGATCCATAGCATCGCAGGTAACGACCACGACTCTTCGAGTATTGCACGCGAAGCGGCCGCCGCGCCAGCGGCTTCGTTCTAGTCGCGAAGGGTTTAGTAACCGGCCCAGGGGTTGGACGGTCCCGAGTCAGCCAGGAAATGAAAGACGACCAGGCATCGCACCAGCAGTGACGAAGACCTCAAGGCCATTTGGGCGTATTTGGACACCATTCCCCCGATAACGAACCACGTGCCAGATCCGTTCGACCTTACCGGAGCTCCTATACAGTAGGGACCTGTACACGCGGTACGAGCGTTTAAGACGGGACTTCTAGCCGGTTATCCATTTGGTCCTGACTTGTTGTGCCAATTGCGATCACGACCGCCCCTAGGCGCTGCTCGGTCTCGACCAGGCGATGCGCGTCGGCCGCCTGCTCCATCGGAAAAACCCTATCGACGATCGAACCAATTGTTCCGCCTTCAATCATCTCTTTGAGCGCCAACAGCTCTTCGCTCGTCTCTCCAGCGAACGCGAACGTGGCTGTCTTGCTCGTGAACCGGGTGGTGAGCGGAGAGCGCAGCATGACCGACAGGCGGGGATTGCCGGAGAGATAGCGCCCGTTGGGACTGAGAGCCTCGATACAAGCGGTATAGGAGCTCCCTGGAACCATGTCGAAAATGACGTCATACGTTTGGCCTCTGCCCGCGAAATCCTCCTTCGTATAGTCGACGAAGTGATCCGCGCCAAGACGACGCAGCAAGCCCTCCTTGATAGTGCTGTCGACCGCCGTGATCTCCGCGCCCATGGATTTGGCGATCTGCACGGCATGCGCTCCGATGCTGCCGCCCGCGCCGTTGATCAACACCCGTTCTCCCGCCCGGATCTTCGCCCGTCGCATGAAGTGCAGCGCGTTGAGCCCACCCAGGGGTACGGCGGCGGCTTCCGCGAAGCTCATATTGTTGGGCTTGGCGACGATCGTGTAGCGTGCCGGCAAGGCGACATACTCGCCATAGGCGCCGAGCCGGAGCCCGGCCGTGCCGAACACTTGGTCGCCGACTGAGAAAGTGGAGACGTCTTTCCCGAGCGATTCAATCTCCCCGGAGAAATAGCCGCCCAGGATCTGGCGCCTTGGTTTTCTCACGCCAAGCGCGATCCGCAGAGGCAGCCAGAACCACTTCACCGAGTACGTAAAGCTCCGCATCTCACAGTCGGATTTCGTCGCTTCTGCCGCCCGCACTCTGATCAGTATTTCATCGTCCTTCGGTTCAGGTCTGATCACTGCAGTGAGCCGCAGAACGTCTGGTGGTCCGTACCTTGAGTATGTGATGGCTCTCATGGATCTAGATTAACGCCGACCCGGTCACGTTGGCGGTCGCGTGTCTTGCGGGGCACTAGACAGCGGCGATCCCAACCTCTTCGTTCAAGAATCCCACCAAGTACTTCCACGCAAGGTAGTAGACGGCCATGCCAATCGGCAACATGGGAAGGGCCAGTCCCCACTGAATCGGGAAGACGTCAAATGTCCGCGCCAAAAGCACCCCTGCTGGCATCAGCAAGAGAACGAGGAGGGAGCCGTGTATCCCCACTGGCAACTGCATACGGGGTCTCAGTGCAAGGTGCAACATGTTCCAAAGACCCCAAGCGTTGGGAACGATCGCCATTGGGAACAGGAGGGCGCGTTCGAGCGGGCGAGCTGGGCTTCCCAAAACGAACTGACTCGACACCTCCAAGTAGTAGCGGTGATACACATCGGCCGTCACGATCACCAGCAGAAACATCGTTGGCACGACGATACCAGCCATATAGGCCCGTAGGTACGGATGCGTTCGCATGAGTCCTCCGTTACAGGTGAAGGGCAAGTAGCCATAACCAGTCAGGGGCGAGCAGCAGGCTAATTCCCACGACTGCTCCGAGGCTGATGTCGACCCAGGGGATTCGCTGTGGTGCCCAGTGAGGCTCGAGAATCGATGGCCACAGATCTCGGGACGGTTCCGATACTGTGGCAGGTGGAAAAGCGGAGCTCAACAGAGATTCGAGGCGCTCGTGGTCAGTCATGGTTGGACACCCAGCTTTGCCAGCTCTTGGCGCAGCGTTCGGACGGCGTGGAACATACGGGACTTCACGGTACCGACTGGCAGATCAAGTGAGTTCGCGATCTCCGCGTACGGCCAACCCTCGATGAGGGCGAGCGTCGCGACGACTTGCAGCTTGGGCGGCAGCCGGCGGAACGCAAGCCTGATTGTCTCGTTGAGATCGGCGTCCGATTCCCCCGGAGCTTGTATGGTGGCATCGAGCGTCTGCCACCTCGCACGCCGCTGCTCCCTTCGTAAATGGTCGAGCGCGGCGTTCGTGGCAATGCGTCGCATCCATGCACCGAAACTGCGAGACGGCTCGAATCCAACTCGGCCACGGTAGGCGCGCCAGAATGCTTCGACCATGACATCCTCTGCAGAAGCGGCATCTCGAACGATTCGCACAATCCAGCGATATACCTCGGTTTCGAACTGTCTGAAGAGCGACTCGAACGCCTGCTGGTCGCCTTGGGTGAAGCGTTCGAGAAGAACCTCCTCCGGTTCGTCCGGCATGCGCGTCTACCATGCCTTACTACAGAGCTTACGAAAAGGTTCACTGGGCCTTGAACAGCCCCGGAACCCGTTGGATAGAATGGCGAGGCACTCGCACCATGACGAAGGCAGTGACGATCGAGCCGATCGAAGACCGACATCTGGAACAGTTCCAGGCGGTGATAGATTCGGTGTCTCGCGAGCGAGAATTCCTCGGGACGGTCGAAGGGTTCCCGCTTGAACAGACCAGACAGTTCGTGGAGTCGATCAGGGGGGGTGGCGGTGCGCAGCTTGTCGCCCTCAGCGGCGGTGCAGTGGTCGGCTGGTGCGACATTCGGCGTAGTCCGTTTGAGGGCTTTCGGCACGTGGGAACGCTCGGAGTCGGGCTCCTTCCGGAGTGGCGTGAGCAGGGACTGGGCCGGAGACTCATCAAGGAAACGATCGACGAGGCACGTGCCAACGGCGTGACGCGAGTCGAGTTGGAGACGTTCGCCTCGAACTCACGAGCGATTCACGTGTTCGAGGGGCTTGGGTTCAAGACAGAGGGCGTCAAACGGCGGGCTCGGGTCCTCGACGGTCAAGAAGACGACCTCGTCTGTATGGCATTGCTCGGGCTCTAGTGCAGTGGTTCAGAAATACCTCGTGCACCGAGGGCGCCGAAGCACCCGTCTGGCCAGGCGCGACGAAGGAGCAAATCGGGAATCTGTGACTGAGGAGCAACGCAGGCAGAAGGGATGCATCGGTGGCCGAATGCCGAGGTATTTCTGAACCACTGCACTAGATGTTCTGCTTCCTGGCTTCGTCAGCAATGTAATCCGCTTGGCGGATCGCCAGCGAGACGATGGTGAGCGTGGGGTTCTCCGCGGCACTCGAGGTAAACACGCTCCCGTCTGAGATGAAGAGGTTCTTGATATCGTGGGCTTGGCCCCACCGGTTGCACACGCCGTCATTGGGGTCGTCGCTCATACGACAGGTTCCCAGGTTGTGGGTAGAGGGATAGGGCGGCACCTCGATTGTCTTGATCGCCCCGACGGCGTCGTACACCGCAGCCCCCTGTCGGAAGGCGTATTCGCGCATCGCGACGTCGTTGGGATGATCGTCGTAGTGGACGTTGGGGATTGGCAGGTCGAATTGGTCTCTTTCCGTGCCGTGGAGGGTCACCGCGTTCGTTTCCTGCGGCATGTCCTCTCCGACGATCCACATACCAGCCATGTTGGCGTACTGGTCTAGATCCTGAGTGAAGTCCCTCCCCCAGGCCCCCGGGTTCAGAAACGATGCCAAGAAGGGCATGTGGAGCGAGACCGTCTCCATCTCGAAACCCCCGGCGAACCCTCTCTCCGAGTTGTGGCCGGCTTCGTCCTCGATGATCCCGGCCATCACCGTACCGCGGTCCATGTGAACCGGCTCGCCGAACGTCGCGTACACGGACCCGGTCAGGTGCCGCATGTAGTTCCTGCCTACTTGGCCGGATGAGTTTGCCAGGCCTTGCGGAAACGCCGAGGAGTGCGAGTTGAGCAGCAGCCGAGCGGTTTCGATTGCATTGCAGGCCACGCAGACCACCCGCGCATGTTGGACGACTTGACTGCCGTCCTGGTCAGCGTACAAAACACCTGTTGCGTTGCCCTGACGGTCGTGCTGAATCTGAAGGACCTGGCATTGCGGCCGCAAGTCGAGCCGACCGGTGGCTTCGGCCGCGGGGATTTCCGTATAGGCCGTAGACCATTTCGCTCCCACCTTGCAGCCCTGAAAGCAGAATCCCAACTGGCGGCACGCTCCGCGGTCATCCCTAGACTGGCTGTTGATCGCCATGCGCCCGGTGTGGACCACCGTGTAACCGAGGCGGGTGGCGCCGTTGTACATCACCTTGAAGTTGTTGTTGCCCGGCAACCCTGGGATGCCATTGGTTCGGGTCACGCCCATCTTGTCCTCGGCCCTCGCATAGTAAGGCTCCAGATCTGACAGGGTGAGCGGCCAGTCCAGCAAGCTTGTACCGCGGATGCCCGAATACCGGGTCTTGGCCTTGAACTCGTGCTCCTGGATGCGCAGCGACGCGCCGGCCCAGTGCACGGTGGTGCCGCCAACCGTCTTACAGGTCCACGCGGGCAGGTTGGGAAAGTCCTTGGCGATCCGCCAGCTACCCGACGCGGTTCGGTTATCGAGCCACGACAACTGATCAAACGCGGCCCATTCGTCGTTGACATAGGTGTCGAGCGACTCGGACCGGCCGGCCTCCAAACAGACGACCTTCAATCCCTTTTGACAGAGCTCGTTCGCGAGAGTGCCCCCGCCAGCTCCTGAACCGATGACAACGGTGACGGAGTCATCGGTATGTTCGTATTGAGCCATATTGACCTCTCCACGTCAGGCTGGCTTGGGGCTCGCGTCCTCCGGCGGGTCGGGCAGCCACCTCAGGTCGTTGAAGCCACGGGTGAGGTACCCGCCGCGTCGATACGAGGGCCCTTCGTACCCAAAGTGCTCCCAGACACCAGGATTGTTGTACAGCGACACCAACTCCGTGCCACGCACTTTTTGAAAGAACTCTGAGCTTTCGATCTTCTTGAGCGCCGCCACCTGGGAATCACTGGAGAGCCCGATGAACTCGCCCGCTGTCTCGTCCAGGGCGGCGATCCCCTCGCGCATCAACCTCAGCGTGGCAGGTGTGGTGCTGGCCTCGGCGTCGAGATCCACCACGACCTTCCAATAGAAGCTATCGTCGAGGTGATCGTGCGGGTACACCTGCCTCGACATCTCGAGCAGGGTCTCCGCCTCGTGGTCATCGAGGACCGAGATCGCCAGATCGGGACCAGGCTGCCGCGCGGTCTCCGGCGCGGCGCAGCCCAACTGCGCAAGCCCCGAAACAAATGCCGTTGCGCCGGCCGCCGTGGTCAACCCCGTTTCGAGAAACTCGCGCCGCTTCACGTTGGTTCCTCCCGCCCTTCACAGCCCTCGCAGTGGCTGCGTGATCCCCCTTGACGAGGGGACCGCCTGATTATGCTGCGCGCTGAGCGTCTTGGGAAGACCTGTCTTGCTGCTTCGTGCCGACGCTACTCCCGAAAGTGCTCGTACCCCGTCGGCAGCGCTTCCTCTTTCCCGTTCCGGACCAGGACGCACGCCGGGTCTTTCGTGGCCCGACCGATTCTGGTCAGTGAAATCCGATCGGACAGACGTCCGATGGCGGCGATACTCCGGCGTCTGGAGACTGGCGCCGAGAACAGGAGCTCGTAGTCCTCTCCGCCGCTCAGCGCCGCCACGACCGGGTCGACTCCAGACGCTTCGAACCAGCGCCGGGTGTCTGGAGCAATCGGGATGTCGTCGGCCGCGATCATGACACCAACGCGGCTCGCGCCGGCGAGCTGACGGATGCCGTCCGCCAACCCGTCGCTCAGGTCGATGCAGGCGCGCGCAGCCTTGTTCCTCCCCAGCTGTGCGCCCAGTCTGACCCGAGGGGTCGGCTGCAAGTATCGTCGGCGACAGAGATCGAAACCGGCGGCGTCCGGTGACGCCAGCAGCGACGCCAGGCCAGCCGCCGCTCCCCCTACGTCGCCGCTCACGTAGAGGTCATCGTCGGCTCGCACTGCGTCTCGTCGCAGCACGCGGCGACGTCGGACGCTTCCCACTGCGGTCACGTCCACGAAGAGAGGACCGCCGGAGCTCGCGATGTTCCCGCCGACGATGGCTGTTCGATACTGCGTCGCGACCGCGACCAATCCGTCCAGGAGGGCGTCGAGTTCGGAGAGCGGGAGCGCGCCTGGCAACGCGAGTGAGAGCAAGGCGTGGCGGGGGGTGGCACCCATCGCGGCGAGATCGCTGAGGTTGACGGCCAGCGCCTTGTGACCCACCGCGTCGAGCGGACAGTACCGGCGGTCAAAGTGGACGGTTTCGACCAGGGCGTCGGTCGTCATGACGGTGAGCGACCCCCGCTCGGGCTCGACCACCGCGGCGTCATCACCGATACCGACGACCACTGACGGCGACACTGCCCCGACTCGGCGATGAATACGTTCGATCAGGGCGTGCTCTGCCAGGTCGGCGACGCTATCGGGCATAGTCGATAGCCCGCGTCTCCCGTATGACGGCGACCTTGATCTGACCCGGATACTGGAGCTCGTTCTCGATCCGCTTGGCGATATCTTTCGAGAGCCAGACGGCCTCTTCGTCGGAAACGTGCTCGCTCTCGACGATGATCCGAATCTCGCGCCCGGCCTGCAGGGCGAACGCCTTTGAGACGCCTTTGAAGGAGCCGGCAATGCCCTCGAGCTTCTCGAGACGCTTGACATACGACTCGAGGATCTCGCGACGGGCACCTGGTCTGGCGGCAGAGATAGCGTCGGCAGCCTGGACGAGCATCGCCTCGAGTGACGGCCAGTCGATATCCATGTGATGGGCAGCCATGGCGTCAACCACGGCGTCACTCTCGCCGTGCTGACGTAGGAACTCGATCCCGAGTTGGAGGTGGGTGCCCTCGAGTGCCCGGTCCATCGCCTTGCCAATGTCGTGGACGAACGCCGCGCGCACCGAGACATGCGCATCCAATCCGACTTCACGCGCCATGATCCCCGCGAGATAGGCCACTTCCTTCGAGTGCGCGAGGACGTTCTGACCGTAGCTCGTCCGGAACCTTAGGCGGCCCATCATCCGGTAGATCTCCGGATGCATGTCGTGTAGCCCGAGTTCGAAAGCGGCCGCTTCGCCCTCTTTCGCCGTCGTGTCGTCGATCTCGGCGCGGACGCGGGCGACCACTTCCTCGATACGGGTAGGGTGGATACGCCCGTCGGCCACAAGCTGCTCGATCGCTTGCTTGGCGACCGCTCGGCGATAGGGATCGAAGCACGACAGGATGATCGCGCCCGGGGTGTCGTCAATGATCAACTCGACCCCCGTGGCGACCTCCAGCGCCCGAATGTTGCGGCCTTCCCGCCCGATGATTCGGCCCTTCAGATCGTCGCTGGGCAGGTCGACGACTGACACAGTTGTCTCGATCGCGTGCTCAGGCGCGCTTCGCTGGATGGCCTGCGCGATGATGTGTTTGGCCTTATCGGCTGCCGTTTCGCGGGCCTCGTGTTCGAGTTTCTTGACGAGGTTGGCGGCGTCTCGCCGCGCCTCGGTTTCGAGCTGTCGGAGAAGACGCTCCTTGGCCTCGTCCGAGGTCATCCCCGACACCCGATTGAGCTCGCGCTGTTGTTCGGTCACGAGGGTGTCGTATCGTGCGGTCTGCTCCGTGACGTCGCGCTCCTTCTCTTCGAGAGCGACCTCCCGGTTGCGGAGCGACTCCTCAGCGCGGTCGAGCGCCGACTGACGCTCGGAGAGAGCCCGGGTCTGGTCGGCGAGATCGTCTTCACGGGCTGTGACTTGCGTCCGACCGTTTCGGGTTTCTTCTTCTGCCGCGCGAATCAGCTCGTGGGCCTGTTCCTTGGCGGCAAAGATGAGCTCTCTGCTCTGGACGTCGGCGTCATGGTTGGCATCGAGGAGGAGGCGTTTCCGGGCCGAAAACCAGAGGATAAAGACCGCCACGCCGGTGAGGAGGGCAACGAGAAAGGCCGTCGGTGCCGTGAACAACTGACTCATGCGCGAGATCCCTGACGGAGCCTCTCGGCGCGAACGAGCCTTCGGTATCAGACGGGTGTCACGTCGGACGGGTTACGAAAAGAAACCCCGCGTTGCCGTGTGGGGAGGTCGTATGAACCTGCCGTTGCAGGTGGAGCCGCTAGGTGAGCTTCGCTTCAGGCTTCCTCGCTCGAAGGCATGCACACCGCAAAGCGTCGCAGCTCACTTCGATATTACGTTGGCTCAAACGAGCCTCTGACCCATCACGCACAGAGCAGGGAACTCAATCATCCAATGTCACAGCCGCCTAACAGCCTTCCCGCGGGCGTGTGACTGCCCAATAATCGCGCCGTTTGTCCGCTTCGTTCTCATCTTAGAACGAAGACAGGGCGGTGTCCAGATAGTTCCCGGAGGGTGACGGAGGGTTGCATTATTGACGCGCCAGGGCCTCGTCCACGAGTTGCTCGAGCTCCTGCGCGACCTCGTTGACGTCGCCTCGGATCGCGGACCCGGACTTCCGGTAGCGGAAGTACTCGTCGACGATGTTGAGCGCCGCGAGCACGGCCACGCGAACCGAATCGCCACCGGTGGTTCGGTCGGCCGCCGTCTTCATCTTGTGGTCCACGTAGGTCGCCAGCTCGGTCACATAGGTCGTGTCGAGGCTGCTGCGGATCGGGTATTGCTGCCCGAGTATCTCAACGGTGATAACGACGCCATTCGCGTCTGGCATGTGGCTCTCCAGGAGTCTGCTACCCGCTGATCGATTCGAGCTGCTCGAGCATCTCGCTCACCCGGGTGCGGATCTGTTCGCGCTCTTCGAGGAGCGACGACAGGTCGGCGCCCTTCGTCTCGAACTTGGCCAACTGGGCCTTGAGATGTTCCACGTCGCGGCTCAGACGCAGGTTCTCGTCGACGGTTTGTGACAACTCGCCTCGGATCCGTTCCAGGATCGAGATCAGCGCCTTGACCTTCTCGGCCAAACGGTCAATCGGTTCTACGTCAATGGCGTGCGCGGACATGGTGTTCGGGATCTCCAGTGAGCAGTCGTCAGGTGCCGTCCGGGTCAACGCAATTTGGCCTCGTGCTGCTGCGCCAAGGCCGCCACAATCCGGTCGACCGCGCCCTGCACTTCTATGTCGGTCAGCGTGCGGTCAGACGCGCGGAACGTCAGACGAAGCGCCAAGCTGATGCACGCGCTGGGCACCCCTTTCCCTTCATAGCGGTCGAACTCGTGCACGCTGACCAGCGTGTCGGGTGCGGCAGCCCGGATCGTGCCACGAACCGCGGCGGCGGGCAAGGCGTCGTCGACGACGAGTGCCAGGTCGCGGACTATCGACGGGTATCGTGGCACGGGCGCCGCGGTCAGCGTGTCCCGGTCGACCGCGACTGATTCGACCGCGTCGAGATCAAGCTCAGCCACATAGACCTCTTCGTCAGCGTTGGGGAGACCGCGGGCGGTCGCGAGTGGCGGAGTCAGCTGACCGAGATGGCCGATCCGTACCGTCTCCCCGACCGGACTCGTGGCCGAGACCTCCGAGGCGCGCCCCTCCACCAGCACCGGGCTGACAGTCGACGAGAACACGGCGGTGACGCCCAGGGCGTCACACGTACGCTCAACGATACCCTTGATGTCGAACAGGTCGACCGGGCGAGACGCGGCGCTCCAGTGCTCGTCGCCGCCCGTACCGGTCACCATGATTCCTAGGCTGCCGGTCTCGCCCCGGTTGCGGTCGAAACACCGTCCGATCTCGAAGAGTCGGATATCCCGATGCTCGCGCCGTCGATTTCGAATGAGCGAATCGAGCAATCCTGGAAGGACCGAGGGGCGAAGCACCGCAAGCTTCTCAGACAAGGGGTTGGCGATAGCGACAGGTTCGTCTGTGTCGCCTGCGCCGGCCGTGGCTGGAACAAAGGGCTTCGCCGCCTCTCGTTCGATAAAGCTGTAGGTGATGGCCTCGGAGCATCCCCCCGAGGTGAGGACCCGTCGCGTCACGTCGTGACGTCGCTGCCACCGGTCGCGCCGGGCCGGGGGGCGGACGAGGGGTGGAAACGTGGAGGGGAGCCGGTCATAGCCGTGGTGCCGAGCGACCTCTTCGATCAGGTCGATCTCCCGGCTGACGTCGACCCGAAATGTCGGCACCGAGACGACCCAGTGCTGCCCAGTTGCTCCTTCCGCCGGGTCGTGACCGGTCACTCCGAAGCCGAGCCGCTCCAGGGTCTTCGACACGAATGCGGCGTCGATGTCGATGCCGAGCACTCGTTTGATTCGAGCGTGTCGGAGTTGAACGGTGGACTGGCCGCGCGGCCGAGGGTATTCGTCGACGATGCTCCCGGTGGCCCGGCCGGCTCCCGTCTGCGTCAGAAGCGTAAGCGCTCTGCGCATGGCGACCAAGGGCGCGTTGATGTCGGCACCGCGCTCGAATCGATACGACGCATCGGTCGAGAGCGCGAGACGTTTGCTTGTCCGTCGGACCGACGTCGGGAGAAAGTAGGCGCTTTCGAGCGCGATATGGTGCGTTCCGTCCGAGACCTCGGAGTCGGCGCCGCCCATCACGCCGGCGACGGCCTGTGGACGCTCCGCATCTGCGATGAGGAGCATCTCTGGTGCGAGCGAGCGCTCCTCTCCATCCAGTGTTCGGATCTTCTCCCCGGACGTGGCCCGTCGCACCTTGATCGTCTGCCCGCGGAGCTTCTCCAGGTCGAAGGCGTGCATGGGATGTCCCAGCTCGAGCATCACGTAGTTCGTGATGTCGACGACGTTGTTGATCGGACGGACGTCGGCGGCCGCGAGGCGGGCGGCCAGCCACCCGGGCGACGGGCCGACGGTGACCTCGGCAACCGACGCCACGTAGCGGGGACACCGCTCGGCGTCCTCGATGACCACCGACAGTGCGGACGCCCCGTCTCCCACCGCGGCGGCGTCCAGCGCCGGCGTCTGCATGTCGACGTCGTACACGCTGGAGATTTCTCGCGCGACACCGAGGACATTGAGGCAGTCTGGTCGGTTGGTCGTGACTTCCATGTCGAGGACCGCATCCTCACCGTCGCTCTGTATGGTGGCGGGCGCCGGCTCCACGGCCGAGACCTCGAAGCCACGCATGGTCAACACGTCGGCCAGGTCGTCGACCCCGACATCGACCGGGACGAACTCACGAAGCCACGAAACGAGGATCTTCAATAGGGAAACTGATCCAGTAGACGAAGGTCGTTTTCGTAAAACAGACGAATGTCCTCGACTTGGTATTTGAGCAGCGCCACCCGGTCGATGCCCAGGCCGAACGCCCACCCGGTGTAGCGCTCTGGGTCATAGCCGACCGCTTCAAAGACGGCGGGATGCACCATGCCGCTCCCGAGGATCTCGAGCCATCCCGTCTTCTTGCACACCGGGCAGCCATCGCCGCCGCAGAACACACAGGTCATGAAGACCTCGGCGCTGGGCTCGGTGTAGGGGAAGAAGCTCGGTCGAAACATCACGTGCGTCTCGGGGGAGAACAATTGCTGGAGAAAACACTCCAGCGTCCCCTTCAGGTCGGCCATGGTGACGTTCTCGCCAACGAGCAGCCCTTCGACCTGCTGGAACATGGGCGAGTGGGTGAGGTCCGGCGTGTCCCGGCGATACACCAGACCCGGAGCAATGACCCGCACCGGCGGCGTGTGGGTCTCCATATACCGGATCTGCATGCCGGAGGTGTGCGTTCGAAGCAGCGTGGCCGGTCGGCCGTCGCCACCTGACGTCGGGAGACCCTCTTCGAGATAGAGCGTATCCTGCATGTCGCGGGCCGGGTGGTCAGCCGGCATGTTGAGCGCTTCGAAATTGTGATAGTCGTCCTCGGCTTCGGGCCCCCGAAGGATCTCGAATCCCAGCCCGGCAAAGATGGTCTCGATCTCTTCTCTGAGCGTCGTGAGGGGGTGACGGTGTCCGAGCCGAACCGGTCTGCCGGGGAGGGTGACGTCGACGCCGCCGACCGGACGGCGACTGGTCTCGAGCGCCTGGCGCTTGGCCGTCAGCGCCTGGTCGATGTCGTTCTTGAGGGCGTTCGCCGCCTGACCGAACGCGCGACGTTGTTCCGCCGCGACGCCGGACACGCTCTTGAGAAGGGCCGCCACGGCGCCACGCTTTCGCCCCAGGTAGCGGTCGCGGAGATCTTGCAGGCCACGGTCGTCCGCTATGCCGTCCAGCTCGGTGAGAAAAGCGGAGCGAAGGCGTTCAATGTCGGGTGAGGCACTCATCGCGAACCGGGCGACCACGCATCGCGATGGAGGATCAGCTGGCTCTCGCCTCTTTCACCTGGGTGGCGAGATGGGCGAAGGCCTGGGGCTCGCTGACCGCGATGTCAGCGAGCGCTTTGCGGTCGAGACCCACACGGGCCGCCTTGAGACCGCTGATGAACTGACTGTAGCTCAGCCCATGCTCCCGGGCTGCCGCGTTGATCCGAATGACCCACAACCGGCGAAAGTCTCGCTTCTTCCGGCGCCGTCCCACATACGCGTACGCGAGCGATGTGTCGGCGGCTTCCTTGGCCGCACGATAGAGCTTGCTCTTCGTCTGGAAAAAGCCCTTGGTCCGGGCGAGGAGACGGCGGCGCTTCTTGCGCCGGATGGGACCGCGTTTGACTCGAGGCATGTCTGGCTCCTACCGCCTACTTGTACGGGATCATCTTCTCCACACGAGGCACGTCGACCGCCGCCACCGCCGTCGTGCCCCGCATGTTGCGTAGGCGCTTCGTGCTCTTGCTCGTGAGGATGTGCTGTTTGAAGGCCTTGGCGCGTGTCACCTTGCCGGTCCCGGTCTTGTTGAACCGTTTCGCCGCGCCGCGGTGTGTCTTGATCTTCGGCATGTGCCCCTAGCGTCCCTTCCTCGTCACTGTCTTGCTCGACAGGATCGTGTGCATCTGGTTGCCTTCCATTCGAGGCATCGTTTCCTGCGTGGCAACCTCGGCGAGCTCCTCGACGAGTCGGTCCAGGATGTGGCGCCCGAAGTCTGGGTGCGCCATCTCACGTCCCCGGAAGAAGATGGTCGCCTTGACCTTGTCGCCTTGGGCCAGAAACCGTTCGACGTGTTTCTTCTTGAACTGGTAGTCGTGCTCGTCGACCTTGGGTCGAAACTTGATTTCCTTGATCTCGATCGTCTTCTGGTGCTTCCTGGCCTGCCGCGTCCGCTTTTGCTCCTGATACTGATAGCGACCGTAATCGGTGATCCGGCACACTGGCGGTTGGGCTGTCGGCGACACCTCGACGAGGTCGAGATTTTTTTCGCGGGCGATCACGAGCGCCTGCTGGGGCGTCATCACACCAAGCTGCTGACCCTCATCGTCGATGACCCGGATCTCCCTGACCCGAATCCGTTCGTTGATCCGCGTCCGGTTTTGGCGAAAATCTCTGCGTGGTCCTCGAAAAGCGATATCCGACCTCCTACACGAGTGTCACGATCGACGAGCGCCACCCACCGTCCTGACCTGCGGACGCTGCGCAGCCATATAGTCTACTCTGCGGGCGCACCTTTTCGCTGAACTTCATCGAGCGCTGATTCGAGAAAGGCCTCGACGGTGCTCGGGCCTTGGTCGCCGCTTGCTCCGTCACGGACCGCGACGCTGTTCTCCTCGACCTCGCGGTCCCCAACTACAAGCATATAGGGCACTTTCTGGAGCTGCGCCTCTCGAATCTTGAAGCCGATCTTTTCCTGACGACTATCGAGCTCCACCCGCAGTCTCGCCGCGGCCAGTCGAGTTTCGACCGACCGAGCGTAGTCGCGGTGGCGGTCGGCGATCGTCAGAATCGTGGCCTGGACTGGCGCGAGCCACAGCGGAAACCGACCGGCATAGTGTTCGAGGAGTAGCGCTATGAACCGTTCGAAGCTGCCGAAGATCGCGCGGTGAATCAAGACCGGTGTGTGCTCGGCGTTATCTGACCCGATGTACTTCAGGTTGAAGCGCTGCGGCATCATGTAGTCGAGCTGGATGGTCGCACACTGCCACCGTCGTCCGATTGCGTCGGTGACGTGCACGTCGATCTTTGGTCCGTAGAAGCTCCCGTCGCCTTCTGAAATCACGAACGGCGTCCCGTGGGCCGTCAACGCGGCCTTGAGCTGGGTCTCAGCGTGATTCCAGGTTTCGATATCGCCCAGATGGTCGTCTGGTCGCGTGGATAGCTCGATCCGGTAGTCCAGACCAAAATCGCCGTACACCCGTCCAATAAGACCCAGCAATCGCTCGACCTCTTCGCCGATCTGGTCCTCGGTGATGAAGCAGTGTGCGTCGTCCTGGGAGAACTGACGAACGCGGGTCAGTCCGGACAGCACACCCGACGCTTCCTGTCGGTGGAGCACTCCCTGGTCATGAAACCGCAGCGGGAGATCCCGATAGCTGCGTCCCTCGCTCGCGAACATGAGCATATGACCAGGGCAGTTCATCGCTTTCAGGGCGAACGGTTCACCCTCGGACTCCACCAGAAACATGTTGTCGCGATAGTGATCCCAGTGTCCGGACGTCTCCCAGAGTTTCTTGTTGAAGACCAGCGGCGTGCGCACTTCGAGATACCCCTCGGGGGCCAGCACGCTACGCATGTAGTCGGTCAGCAACGTGTAGAGGACGGTGCCCTTGGCCTTCCAGAACGGCGCGCCCGGCGCCCAGTGATGGAAGCTGAAGAGTCCGAGCTCCTTGCCGAGCTTGCGGTGGTCCCGCTTCTTGGCCTCGGCCAATCGCGTAAGGTGTGTCTTGAGGGCGGAGTCCTTGAAAAACGCCGTCCCGTAGATCCGCTGCATCGGCTGGTTCTGGGAGTCGCCCTTCCAGTAGGCATTCGAGCTGCTGAGCACCTTGAAGGCCTTGAGTCGACCGGTTGATGGCACATGAGGACCGGTACAGAAGTCGGTGAACACGTCATCGATCGTGTAGCACGAGACGACCGGACCACCCTTTTCCTCGATCAGCTGCACCTTGAGGGGCTCGCCCCTCTCATCGAAGTAGGCCTTGGCGTCCTCCTTCGACAACATCTTTCGCTCGTAGCGCAGGTTCCGAGAAGCCAGCTCCTTCATCTTCTGCTCGATCGCGACCAAGTCTTCCGGCACGAACGGCCGGTCGACCACGAAGTCGTAGAAGAAGCCCTCGTCGATGGGCGGACCGATGCCGCACTGCGCTTCCGGGAACAGCGCCGTCACCGCCGCGGCGAGCAGATGGGCCGTCGAATGCCGATACAGGTCCAGCGCCTCCGGTGAGTCGGGCGTGACGATCGTCACGGCGGAGTCTGCGTCGAGCGGATGAGTCAGATCGACCATTCGTTCGTCGACGACGGCCGCGAGCGCAGCCTTGGCCAGCCGCGGTGAGATGGACTCGGCGACGCCCAGGACCGGGGTACCCGCTGGCACCTGGCGGAACGACCCGTCAGGCAAGGTGACGGTGACGTCAGACATGTTGAGTCATCGCGGGGCGAGGTAAGTAGAGAGAGGCATACCGATTATCCGAAGGGAACGTGGTAGGCGCGGGCGGACTCGAACCGCCGACCTCCTGCATCTCAAGCAGAGACTGACCCAAGCCTGTTAGTGTAACACCCCGTCTTTATTGGATGTTTCGGACAGCCGATCGTTAGATCGGGTCGGTTCGTGAGGTGTCGGACCCGAGTATATGTGTCCCTGAGCGATCTACCAGAAGATAGGCGGACTACTACGACGCGCTGCGTAGTCTGGATAGACCGCACCAACACGGCTCGATGTTCTAACTATCGGATCACCGGACCGCGAACCGCGTCGTCAAGAAGGGAAACGCGCGGGCAACGGCTCAGCCTGTCTGGCTTGTAAGGACCCACAAAACGATCCAGCACATACCCGCCATCGTCAGTGCCGCCGATGCGAAGATTGTCGCCCTCATGTCTGCCCCCTTCGTCTCCGTTGGTTGGATACAAAGTTAGACGACGACGGTCCTAGCGTTGTTCCGATGCGAACAGATAGCCGCCGACACAACGTTGATCGCGAGATTCCGAAAGGAAAAGGGCGACCCGAAGATCGCCCTTTCGATTATTGGTAGGCACGAGCGGACTTGAACCGCTGACCTCCTGCATGTCAAGCAGGCGCTCTAACCAACTGAGCTACGCGCCTATTTCTGTCAAACATTCGTGTCGCACGACCTCTGTCAAACATTCGTGCCGCACGACGTGGGAACCTACGACGCTCGGAGATGTTCGAGGCCGCTTTCGAGAATGGGGTCGTCGGATGCAGCCGGCTCACCCAGTTCGACAAAGGGTACCTGGACCTCAACCGTGGGCTGGACACCGAACCGATGGATGGGCTCACCCGAAGCATCACGATAGCGCGCCCACGACAGCCAGAGCCCCGTGTCATCTGGAAGCTTGACGAGTTTCTGCAAGCTGGTTCGCCCTCCCGTGCGTTGGCCGACTGTGTCGGCCCGGTCGGTGCTCGCCAGACTGGCGACGAAGAGCTCGGCGGCATGTGTGGTGCCGGGGTTCGTGAGGAGGACCACACGCTCTGAAATGGCATCAGCCCCGGCGGTGGCTTCGACCAAGACCTCTTGATCGCCCTGTTCCACCCGTCGGAGTAGGGTGCCTGACTCCACGAAGAGCCGGGCGGCCTCGATGCCGTCCTCGAAGGTGCCACCCGCGGCGCCCCGGACATCAATCAATAGGCTGGTGGCCCCGGCCGCTACCAGACGCGCTACCTCGGCCTCGATCTCGTCGGCGACACCCTGGGTGAAGGCCCCCACCCGGACATAGCCCACGGTGCCGTCCATCAGGCGTCGGTCGACCGGAAGGGGAGACAGCCGTTCCCGTGTCAGCTCGATGTCGTAGGGTTCTTGCGTGTTGCCGCGAAGAAGCGAGAGTTGCACAGTGGATCCAGGTACACCTCGCAGGAGGCGATAGCTTTCGATCGCCGACAGCAGACGGGTGGACTGCCCGTCGATCGTCCGAATGTAGTCGCCGGGGACCAGACCCGCGCGTGCCGCGGGTGACCCGTCACGCGCGGCGATGATCTGCGTGTAGTACTGGCGGGTCACTTCGACGCCGAGCTGACCCTCTGGGAGCGGCGTATCCGACTCGATTCGCGCGACGTCTTCGGCGGACAGAAACGTACTGTCCGCATCGAGCCCACCGGCCAGGCCCCGGAGCGCGCCCTCCATCACCCCATCGAGGTCGACCTCCTCGACGTAGTTGTTGGCGATCAGCGACACCACGTCCTCGAAGATGCGCAGGTGGCGGTAGATGTCCTCTCTGGCGATGGCGCGGCCCAGAAAGCCGCCCACCATTGTGAACGCCACGATCGGGACGGTCGTAAAGAGCACGACCAACCGGGCTTGCCTGCTCATCTTCAGCATTATAGTAGAAGCGTGCGAGTGCTAGGTGTGGACGTGGGCACGCGGCGTCTCGGCCTCGCGCTGAGCGATTCGTCGGCGACGCTGGCCACACCGCTTCGTGCGCTTGAAGTGTCCGGCCCCCCTGAAAACTGTGCCGCTGCCGTGGCCCGTGAGATTACCGACCTGATGGCCCAGGAGGATGGCCTGCAAGCCGTCGTCGTCGGTGTGCCCAGGTTCCTGGATGGGCAACCCCATCGCCAGACCGAAACCGTGCTCCGTTTTGTTGCGCTTCTGCGGTCGAGGGCTGCCGTCCCGGTCGAGCTCCAGGACGAGCGGTTGTCGAGCCGGGAAGCCGAGAGTCGCCTGGCGCTCCGCGAGAAGGATTGGCGCCGGCGCAAGCTGCGTCTGGACGCCGCCGCCGCCGCGGTCATCCTGCAGGACTATCTCGATTCCGGAAGGACCCCGGCGACCGGAGACGACAGGCCCGACGACTGATGCTGCGCAAGCTTCTCCTCGCGTTGCTCGTTCTCGTGGCACTCCTGGCGCTTGGAGCCGGGGTGGCGGTCAGCCAGCTCACCACCCGCATCGAGACACCGTATCGGGGCAATGGTCGCGCGGCGGTGTTCGTGGATGTGGATCCGGGCGATTCGACACCGGTCATCGCCCGTCGTCTCGCTGCTGCCGGTGTCGTGCCAGACGCGTGGACGTTCCGCCTCGCGGTCTGGCAGAGCGGGAGCGCTCGGTCGCTACAAGCCGGGGAGTACCAGTTCGTCACCTCGCTCTCCCCGCTACGGGTCGTCGACAAGCTTGCGAGGGGGGAGGTGGTGCTTCGCACGATCACGTTCCCAGAAGGACTGACGATCAAAGAAATGGCGGAGGTGTTCGACCAGAGCGCGTTCGGGACCCGTGACGAGTTCCTGGCTGAGGCACTGCGAGCCGAACTGGTTCGCGACCTCGATACCGAGGCCTCGAACCTCGAGGGGTATTTGTTTCCGGAGACCTATTCGCTTCCCCGGGACGCGAACGCCTCAGACCTCGTGGAGGCGATGGTGGCGCAGTTTCGTCAGAGCTTTGACGGGACGCTTCGTCAGGAAGCGGCGAGGCAAGAGCGCACCGTCCGAGACGTCGTGACCCTGGCGTCGCTGATTCAGAAGGAAACGGGAAACGAGAAGGAGCACAGCCTCGTTTCCGCCGTCTATCACAATCGACTTCGGATCGGGATGGGCTTGCAATGCGACCCGACCGTGATCTACGCCCTCAAGCTCGACGGCATCTACGACGGGAACTTGACTCGCGACAACCTGCAATACGATTCGCCGTATAACACGTACCGGTACCCTGGTCTCCCGCCCGGACCGATTGCCTCGCCTGGGCGCGCAGTGCTGGAGGCGGCGTTGCGCCCAGCCGACGCGTCGTATCTCTACTTCGTAAGCCGCAACGACGGGTCGCACGAGTTTGCGAACACTCTCCGTGAGCACAACCGGAACGTGCGCAAGTGGCAAGTCGAGTTCTTTCGGGCTCGGCGGAGATCGCAGCCGTAGTTGCTCGCGCCGTAGGCCCAAGACCACTCAGTTTCCTTCTGTCTCCTGTCTCCAGTCTTCTGTCTCCTTCGTCCACTCCCCCCACCCGGGCACCTCTGTGTAAAACAACGCGGTCGCATCGCGGTCATTCTGGAGGTTGTGCTGGATGACGTTGGTCGTGTTGGCATGCGCGGTCGTGACCGTAATCTGGTCGAACAGGATGCCGCCAAAGGCTAGATAGGCCGCGATCAATGTGAGCACCAGATTGAAGGTCTGCCCGGCCACGTAGAGCTGGATGGGCCGTCCGCCTCCGGACTGGCGGCCCAGTTCGCGGAAGCTCGACTCCAGGCCGATGCTCACGAAGGCGAGACAGAAGAGCCAGCCCCTCAAGTCGGAGGTCAGGTCGAGGATCTCTTCCACCCGTCCGGCCCCGAGCGTCGGTGTGAGGACGAACGAGAACACGAGCGACGCCGCGACGAAACCGAGGATGAACTTGGGGAAGCGATACCAGACTTCCATGGCCCTGGGCGTGGAGTTGTCGCCCGAATGCTCGACCCGGGTCACCCAGAACACCGCCACGAGAAACGCCACCACGCCAATCAGGGTGTTCTGGATCATCTTGACGACCGCGGCGATCTGCTCCGCCTGCTCGCCGAGAATGGCGCCGGCCGCCACGACGGCTCCGGTTGCATCAATGGTCCCGCCGATCCAGGCAGCGCCCACGACTGGGTCAAGGCCGACCGCGCGCACTCCCAGCGGCATGACCACCATCATCACCACGGTGAAGATCAGCGACATGCCAACGGCCAGCGTCAACTCTTCCTTTTTGGCTCGCGCCGCAGCGGCAACGGCTATCGCGGCCGAAACGCCGCACACCGACGTGGCGGCCGCGATCACGATCACGAGCGCGCGGCTTTGCATCTTCAAGACCCTCGTACCGAACTGATACATGAAGATGATGACGGTCGGGGTGACGACCCAGGCGACGAAGAGTCCGGGCACACCGAGCGTGAGGATGTTCCCGAACAGGATTTCAGCGCCCAGCAGCACCAGCCCAGTCTTGATATAGAGCTCGCCGCGTAGGGCCGGCTTGATCCACTCCGGTGTGCCCGCCGTATTGGCGATCAACAGGCCGAGGCCGAGCGCCCAGAAGGCGTATCCGAAACCGGCCGCGCGCACGCTGGTCTGCTGTGCGCAGGCGTAGGCGAGGACGGCCAGCGCGAAGACCGCGACGAACCCTGTCACGTAGCGACGGGACGCCCCGCCCATCACGCGGACGCTCAATGTCGTGAGCACGGTGAGCCCCAACCCCAGCGCAACCAGTCCGAGACTCCGTCCGCCAGCGAACCCCTCGACCGGAGAGGTACTCCAGCGGCCCACCCCCGGGACCGATGTCACGAGACTCGTGGCGACGCCTGCGATCAGGAGAGCGCCGAGCCAGATGGCCCACCAGTCTTCCTTGGCGAGCAGTGGATGTCGTGGTGCCGTGGGGAGCATGCCGGCTCAACCTCGGCGCCTATAATGACACTGAATCGCGCCGACCGCGATTCTCGGTTGAAAAAGAGGAGGCATGAGGATGACGACACGCAGAGTCGCGATCATCGCACTGATACTGGTTGGGGCCGCAACCTTCGGAGCCGGAGGGGCGTTCGCCCAGTTGAGCGAAACCACTTCGTTCCTGGCGTATGTGTCCAACGAATACCGCGTCGTTCCGAACGTGACCTACCACGTCGCGAGCGGCCAGGAGAACGCCGTCGACCTGTATCTTCCCAGAAACGCGACCGGTCCGACGCCGGTGGTGATGTACATCCACGGCGGTGGCTGGAGAGGGGGCAGCAAAGAAGGCAATGTGCTGCGACTCCTGCCGTATCTCGAGAAGGGGTGGGCCGTCGTCAATGTTCAGTATCGTCTGACGAGGATCGCGCAGGCTCCGGCCGCCGTTGCCGATTGTCTGTGCGCCCTGCGTTGGGTGATCCGGAACGCTGACGAGTACAACTTCGATGCGTCCCGGATCGTCACCACCGGGAACTCGGCCGGCGGGCATCTGGCACTCGCCACCGCGATGATTCCCGCGTCGGCCGGCATGGACCGCGAGTGTCCGGGGACCGAGGATCTGCGAGTCGCGGCCGTCGTCAACTGGTATGGCATCACTGACGTGGGCGATCTCCTGGACGGGCCCAACATGAAGACCTATGCCGTGGCCTGGCTGGGCACGATGGAGAATCGGTTCGAGCTCGCCAAGCGACTTTCCCCTCTGACCTACGTGCGCTCGGGATTACCACCCATCCTGACGATCCACGGCGATGCGGATCCCACGGTTCCATATCAGCAGGCGCTGGACCTGCACGAGGAGCTCGAGAGCGCGGCCGTGACGAACCAGCTTCACACCGTGCCGGATGGGCGCCATGGCGGCTTCAGCCGAGAGCAGACGATGGACGTCTTCAATACGATCCAGGACTTTCTCTCACGTCAGGGCCTAGGTCACGCCACCTCTGGGTCTCAAGGACAATAGAGGATGGAGAGCGGGCTTTCGCCTTCGCCGAAGCGTCGCCGGGCCGGTCGGGCCTCGGGGGTTTGGTTGGTAGGCGTGCTGTTGCTGTGGGCATCGACCGTCCCGCCGGTCCAGGTCCAGGTTCAGGCACAGGACCCCCTCGACCGAGCGATCCGAGCGTTCTGGGTCGCGCAATCTGACGATGCGGTGGAGGCGGCGCGTGGGGCCGTGGTTGCGGCTGCCCGCGGCTCAAGCCTCACGGAAGTCGCCGCCGCTCTCCGCCGAGGTCGTGAACATACAGAGGATGTAGCGACGGGACGCCAGCTCGTCACGCGGCGGAATCGCGATGGACGTGAGTTCCCCTATGTCGTCGATGTTCCCGATACGTACGACGCACACACGGCGTATCCACTCCGGGTCTACTTGCACGGCGGCGTGATGCGACCCAAAAGCGACGATGGGAGCTGGGTTCGCGATCCAGACCGCTTTCTCAGCGAGGACGCGATCGTGGTGTTTCCGACTTCGTGGCCCGATTCGCTCTGGTGGCAGACCAGCCAGGTCGAAAACCTGGGGGGGTTGATCAACGATCTCAAGCGGGTCTACAACGTCGACGAGAACCGCGTCTTTCTGATGGGCGTCTCAGACGGCGCGACCGGCGCGTATTATCACGCCTTCAAAGCGACAACTCCCTGGGCGGGGTTTCTGACGTTTATAGGGCACCCGGGCGTTCTGGCCAATCCCGCGTCTGGGGTCGATGGCGAAATGCACGTGACGAACCTCACCAACAAGCCGTTCTTTATCGTCAACGGCGGTGTCGACCGTTTGTACCCCGTGTCGTCGGTCCAGCCGTTCATCGACCTGTTTGAAGGTGCTGGGGTAAAGCTGGACTTCCGACCCCAGCCGAAGTCTGGGCACGATCTGCGGTGGTGGCCGGAGTTGTCGTCGAGCGTCGATAGGTTCTTGCTCCAGACTCGTCGAGAGCCGCTCCCCGACCGTTTGACGTGGCAGACGGAGGACGTCGAAACGTCCCATCGCGCCCACTGGCTCGTGATCGAGGAGCTTGGCTCGGTCAAGGGAGAAGGTGAGTTCGAGTCGACAGTCCGGGGCCGTCCGGCGTTCCAGCACGTCCGATCTTCGGGGCGGCTGGATCTGACGCGAGTTGGAAACACGGTGACCGTGACGACCAAAGGCGTCCGTCGATACACGCTCCTGCTATCTCCCGATCAGTTCGACTTCGGGAAGCCGATCCGGGTGGTGACCAACGGCGAGGTGTCGCGCGATGCCATCGCGACGCCAGACCTCGACACGATGCTGCGGTGGGCCGCGATCGATCAGGACCGCACGATGCTCTTCGGAGCGGAGTTGTTGATTGAGGTGACCGACCGGGATTAGTCGCCTACGCGACCGCCACATCCTGCAGGACGGTCCCGATGGTGTCCAGCGCCTGCGCGGTTTCCTGTTCCGAGATCACGTAGGGCGGCATGAAGTAGACCACGTTGCCGAGGGGTCTGAGCAGGATGTCGCGCTCGAGGAAGGCGCGGGCCAACCTGGGACCCACCTGATCGAAGTATCCACCCCCCTGATAGTTGGCGAGTGTCGACGTGAGCTCGACCACACCCACGCCTCCGATGACCCTCACGTCGCCCACGCGCGGCAGCGCGCGGAAAGACTCGAAGCCGTCTCGAAGCTGCGCTTCGAGCCTGGCGATCCGCTGCAGGACATTCTCGTCTCGAAAGATATCGAGGCTTGCGATACTCACGGCGCAGGCGAGCGGGTTGGCCGTATACGAGTGACCGTGGAGGAAGGCTTTCTGGCGGTCTTCACTGAGAAAGCCGTCGTAGATTGATTCGGTCGTTGCCGTGACTCCCATCGGGAGATAGCCGGCGGTCAAACCCTTCGAGAGGCAGATGATGTCGGGTGTGATGGAGGCGTGCTCACAGGCGAACATCCGTCCTGTCCGCCCGAATCCCGTCAACACCTCGTCGGCAATCATCAGCGTGCCGTAACGATCGCAGAGCGAGCGGACACCGCTGAGGAATTCCGACGGCCAGGTGACCATTCCGCCCGCGCCTTGAAGCATCGGTTCGACGATGACCCCTGCAACGGTGTCGCGATGATTCTTCAGCTGGGTCTCGAGGCTTCCCAGGCAGTCGATCTGGCAGTGTGCTCGATCGAGACCGACCGGACAGTGATAGCAGTACGGGTCGTGGGCTCGGATGACGGTGAACAGCATCGATGAAAAGGGCAAGGTGAAACTTGACGCCTCACTCACTGACATCGCGCCGACCGTGTCCCCATGGTAGGCATGGTCGAGGGAGATGAAGGTTCGCCGAGCCTCGTTCCCCTGGTTGTGCCAGTACTGGACGGTCAGCTTGAGCGCGACCTCGACGGCCGTCGACCCGTTGTCCGAATAGAAGACCCGGCTGAGACCGTCGGGTAGGAGCTCGACCAGACGTTCAGCCAGCTCGACCGCCGGCCGGTGCGTACAGCCGGCAAAGATCACATGCTCGAGCTCATCCGCCTGCTTGGCCAGGGCGGCGTTGAGCTTCGGATGGGCATGCCCATGAATATTGACCCACCAGGAGGAGATCCCGTCGAGGATTTTTCGGCCGTCGTCGGTGTAGAGGTAGACCCCCTCGGCCTTGACGATCGCCATCGGTGGCGGCTGGTTCAGCATCTGCGTGTACGGATGCCACAGGCACGCCTGATCTCGCTGGGCGAGATTCTCGTCGGTCATTGCAGCCAGTCCCACAGTTGGTCGCGCGGGTCCAGCTCGGTCTGTGCCCATTCAGCCAAGACGGCGTCTGAGAGGTGGTCAAAGCGCGGCATGTCGGCCACCACCGAGATCTGTCCGTAGCTCTCGACGGCGGCCCGATTGCTCGGGTTCAGGTCACCGACCATGACGACACCCGCCACGGCGACAGAGCGGGAGCGGAGCCCCTCGAGGGTCAGCAGGGTGTGGTTGATGGTGCCCAGCGAGCTGCGCGAAACGACGACGACGGCAAGCTCCAGTCGTGTGATCAGATCGGCCATCAGCTCTGATCGGTTTATGGGCACCAGCACGCCACCGGCTCCCTCGACAATCCATCGGTCTGTCCGCGGATAGTGTTCGACCGCTTGCGTCAGCGTCGGCAGGTCGATCGTCTGGCCGGCCAGAGAGGCGGCGAGGTGCGGTGACACCGGGCTCGGGAGACGGACACCGTCGTCCAAGATCTCGACTCCCGCCGAGCTCGTCAACTTGCGGATGTCGGCCGTGTCGTCGTCCCGCTCGGTCCCCGTCTGGATCGGCTTCCAGTACCGGAGTGGCACCCGTGCTCCGTAGCGGTGGAGGAGCGCAGCCGAGACGACGGTTTTTCCCACACCGGTGTCGGTACCGGTCACGAAGAGACCGCGGAGCAACGCTCGACCTCCTCGAGGCATTGCTGGAGCGCGCGCCCGAACCGCTCGAGGTCGTCCTCGGAGAGCCCGGCATTCACCGAGATTCGCAGGCGAGCCGTCCCTTCCGGTACCGAGGGTGGACGGATTGCCCGCACGTCGAATCCCCGGCGCTGGAGCGCAGCGGCCAGTCGCATAGCCTCTTCGTTCTGGCCGACGACAACCGGAATGATCTGCGACGCGTCCGGAGAGATGGGGATGCCCATCTCGGCCAGTCGCGCGCGGAGAAACCCGACTCGGGCATGCAGTCGCTGACGACGCTCCGGTTCGTCTGCTACGGCATCGAGCGCGGCATCGAGGGCGGCGGCCAGGGCTGGAGGTGCGGCGGTCGAGAACACGAATGGTCGTGCGCGCTGCTCCAGATAGTCGATGACCCACGCTGGTCCGGCCACGAATGCTCCGGCCACCCCAAGGGCCTTGCCCGCCGTGTTCACCGACACCAGCACGTCGTCCGCGATACCGGTGGCGCGAATGAGACCGCTGCCGTCGTCGCCATACACACCGACGGCATGCGCCTCGTCTACGACGAGTAGCGCGCCGGCCCGTCGGCAGGCCGACGCGTACTCCGCCAACGGGGCGAAGTCGCCATCCATGCTGAAGAGCGACTCGATGACGACGAAACGCTGGCCCGCACCAATGTCCTCAGTCAGAAGCCTCGATAGCGCGTTGAGGTTGTTGTGGGGAAAGACCACGCGCTGGGCGCGTGAGAGCCGGAGCCCGTCGATCAGGCTCGCGTGGTTGCGCGCGTCGGAGAAGACGACGTCGTTCGCTTCCGGCAGCGTCGAGAGAACGGCCAAGTTGGCGAGATAGCCGCTGGAAAAATACAGACTCCGCTCGGTCCCCTTCAACGTCGCAAACCGCTGCTCGATGCCGGAGAAGCTCTCTCGGTGACCCCGGAGGAGACGCGAGCCTGTGCTTCCGCAGCCGTCGCGTGCGACGGCGTCGCCCAGACGCTGCACGAGAGACGGATGTGTGGCCAGGCCAAGGTAGTCATTCGAACAGAGGTCGATTCCGGATGGAGGCTGGGGACGGCGCAGCAATCCCTGCGACCCAAGGTCGGCGAGGCGGGTGCGCACCCGGGCTTCGAGGATGTCCGTCATATACGTCTTACGGCGAGCACAGTGAGGTCGTCGGCGAACTTTGAGCTCTGGGCGTACCGCCCCACGGCTCGTATGAGGTTGGGTCCGATATCGTCGATCGGTGCGGTGACGTTGCTGAGGACCTGCTTCCGGAGGCCGTCCTCGTCAAAGGGGCGACCCTTTGGGTCCTCGGCCTCGGTCATCCCGTCACTGTAGAGCAGCAGCAAGTCGTCCTTGGCCAGCGTACATGTCCCAACCGCGTAGGTCGCGCCCTCGAACATTCCCAACGCCATTCCGCCAGTTCGCAGCAGGGTTGCCTCCCCTCCGCTGATGAGGAACGGGGGGGTCTGTCCCGCGTTCACATACGCCAGCTCACCCGAGTTGGGGTCGAGGACAGCGAGGAACATCGTGATGAACCGGGATCCGGGTGTTTGCCGCTGGACCAGCCGGTTCAGCTTCTCGACAAGGACGGCGGGAGGGAGGTTTTCGGACGCGAGGGTCCTGAGCATCGCGAGGAGGAGCGCCATGAGGAGAGCGGCGGGGCTCCCTTTTCCGGCGACATCACCCAGTACGACGAGGAGCTGCCCGTTGGTGAGCGGGAGAATGTCGTACAGGTCACCCCCGACGGTATTGGCTGGCCGCGTCTTGCCCGCCGCCTCGACGCCGGCGGCCCGATATGTCACCTGGGGCAGCATCGCGAGCTGAATATCTCGCGCCACCTCCAGGTCGTTCTTGAGCGAGAGCCTGTCGGCCACCTCGAGGAGGACCAGGAGGTTGACGAGCACAAAGCCGCTCAGCAGCCACAACGTGCCATCAGCCCACACGGGGCCCGGGATGCGGATCGGGATGAACGGCAAGATGAAGACTCGTACGAGTCCGAAGCCGTTGAACAGCTCGAGCAGACCTATGAGCGCCATCACCAGCGCGATACCGAACAGCACCCGGCGGGCGGGTGACAGCTTTAGGGTGAAGGCGAGAAAGAAAAGCCGCGTGCGAGCGGCCCAGCGCTTGAGTGTCGGAAGTTCTCGAAACGTCTCTTCGTCGATGTTTCGTGAGAAGAACCTGTAGGCGTCCCGCGTATCGTGCGTAAAAAGCCGTTGGAAGTCCGACGACGAGAAGTCTCGGGTGTAGAGGTCGAAGAACTTGCGGGTGCGTCTGGGCGCGGCCATGGTCTGGGGGGCGACTCCCTGATCCTACCGCTACTCAGATGTCGGACCTAAGGAAAGTCTGCCCCTCCAATGGACCCGGTTGAACTCACCACCCTAGAGTGGCACCAGGTGTTCCTCGAACGTCACCTTCTCCCCCGTGACGATCAGCACGTCGAACTCGATCGGCACATACTGCGGGTGGACGATCTCGACGCGATGCGTGCCCGCCTCCAGCCGGAGACGCTGGGCGAAGCCGTCGAAGTGGTCCACGAGACCGACGTAGTACCCGTCCACGAAGACCTGTGCGTCCCGTGGTTTGACCTTCAGACGGAGGAATCCGGTATAAGGGTCCGAGTAGTTGGGGTATGAGTTGTATCCCACCCCGAAGTACGGGTAGTACGCGTAGCCAGAGTAGCCGTAGTGTCCGAAGGCACCTGGATACCCGAAGCCGACCCCGACGTTGAATCCGTAGCCCGGGAAGTAGTAGAAGGACCCATAGGCTGCCGGTCTGCCGTACCCCGGGTACCGGTAGTGACGCTGCGGATAGTAGTGGTGTGGATAGTACCCGTGGCTGTAGTGTCGACCAAACCGGGCTCGCCCGCCGCTATAGGGATAGCCATAGCGGTATGAGGAGGTTGTGCGATACCCCGCGCCTTTGCCGCCGCGTCCGCCATATCCTGGCGACGTTGCGATAGGAGGACGTGGAACCGCCTTGCCGGTGACGTTGACGGTGCCGCCCGGTCGGCGATTGGGTTGCGCCGTGGTGATCGTGTCCCGACCCGGACCTGGTCGGTTGCGACTATTGGACGGCGTCTGTACCCGCGCGTTTGACCGGGCCGTGGCCCTCCGCGCACTCGAGCCGACGCGGATTGCCCCCGAGTTGGTGGCGGGGCTCCCTGACCCTGATGTCCCCTGAACCTCGACGATCCGACTATCACCGGGCTTGCGGGCACCCGGCTGTCGGCCATTCGGCTGTCGGTCACTCGGGCGGCGGACCGAGCTCGTGCCTCCAACGCGCGGGGCCTGGGGTGTCTGACCTGGAGCGCGTCGGGTAATGCGGTTGCTCGTGGACGTCGTGCGGCCAACACCCGGTGCGCGCCTTGAGCGGACCCGACTCGGTGGCGCCGATACGTTCGCCCCCGACACCGGCGACGACCCTCCACGGACACGCCGAGAGGGTTCGGCGGAGGGCCCACCGGCTCCTCGGCGCTTCGAACCGCCAGGGGCGATGGCGCCGCCATTTGCTCCTCTGCGCTTCGAACTGCCAGGGGCGATGGCGCCGCCACTTGGTCCCGGAGCTCTCCGACGAGCGGCCTTGCTGGGGCCCGCCTTCGGCGCACTCAGGCCCCGGCCCACCCTCGACCGGCCCGAGCCGGACCTCGACCGCGCCTGGCTGGGGCCCGACTTCGATGGCCCCGAGCTCACACGACCTGAGCTGCTACCACCGCGAGACCGAGCGCGTTGCTCCTCTCCTGCGGTGGACAGTGGCGATGCCACTAGCAGCGCGGACGAAATGAAGACGGTGAGAAGAAAATGTCGAGACATGACAACTGCTCACTTTTCCCAGACGGGCCGGCACAGACAAATAGTAGCACGCGGCATGCCACTCGTGAAACCGCGCAATTCGTTGAAAAGGCATCTCTTAGGAAGACTGATGGTGTCCCGATTTGGTGTCGCCCGATGGGGTCCTTCGAGGACACGGCGTGAGAGTTGTCTTCGGGACGATCGGGTATCGTGTGCTGGAGGGCGCGTCATGGTGGCGATGGCGCCCGTCTGGCCCATCTCGTCGTCGAACACCGGGGAGGCGAACAATGACCCAGGCCGGCCGCTGTGCGCTGGCAATCATCGTGATGGCGGCCGTGACCGGCGCGGCGTGCGTCCAGGAACCAGACGACGTCTTTCCGTTCCCGGTTTCCGTGTTCGAGCTCGAGAATGGTCTCAAGGTAGTCAGCGTGGCTCTCGACAGCCCGGGCATCGTGGCGTACTACACGGTGGTCCGCACGGGCTCGAGAAACGAAGTCGAGGAAGGGTTCTCCGGGTACGCGCACTTCTTCGAGCACATGATGTTCCGGGGCACTGAGAAGTACTCCACCGACGCCTACCAGGCGGTGATCAAGCAGATGGGGGCCGACGCCAACGCGTTCACGACAGATGATTGGACGGCCTATCACATCGTGGCGAGCTCTGACTCGCTGGAAACGATCATCGACATCGAGTCAGACCGATTTCAGAACCTCGAGTACTCCGAGGACGGTTTTCGCACAGAGGCCGGCGCCATTCTCGGGGAGTACAACCTCAACTTCTCGAATCCGGTGGCGCTCTTACAGGAGCGTCTGCACGACCGCGCGTATTTGTTCCATCCCTACAAGCACACCACGCTCGGGCTCCTCGCGGACATCCAAGACATGCCCAATCACTACGACTACAGCCGCGAGTTCTATGACCGCTACTACCGGCCGAACAATTCTTTCATCGTGGTTGTCGGCGACGTCGACCAGGCTGAACTCGAGCGGCTAGTCCGTCAGTACTATGCCGAATGGGAGGAGGGTGATTTCGAACCGACGATTCCGGTAGAGCCGCCACAGACACGGCTCCGTACCGACGAGGTGACGTGGCCCAATCCCACCCTGCCCTTCGTGATGTTCGGCTACCGCGTGCCGGCATTCTCCGACCAGTCGATCGAGATGCCGGCGCTGGACGTCTTCTCGCAGCTGTTGTTTTCGGAGACGTCGCCGTTGTTCCGGAAGCTGTATCTCGAGGAGCAGGTCGTCGATCTGCTCAATGGCGGCGCCGTCGATTCCAGGGACGCTCCGCTCTTTACCATCATCGCGAGGGTTACCGACCCGGCGCGAATCGAGTACGTGCGCCAGGCCATCGTCGACGAGATTGATCGGATGAAGGCGGAACCGGTTGACGACGCGATTCTCGCGGCGACCAAGTCTCACATGCGGTATCGGTTCGCGATGGATCTTGACAACCCGGGGGGCATCGCCCGAACGCTGAGCCACTACCTGCAGCTCACGGAGGATCCCGCGACAGTTAACCGCGTGTATCGACTCTACGATGCGGTGACCGCGGAGGACATCATGCGCGCAGCGACGGTGTATTTCCCTGACACAAAGCGTACCGTGGTCACCC
Source organism: Vicinamibacterales bacterium (assembly GCA_965249105.1). Taxonomy (GTDB): domain Bacteria; phylum Acidobacteriota; class Vicinamibacteria; order Vicinamibacterales; family UBA8438; genus CAUZIB01. The sequence goes on from OZ252219.1 coordinate 5,480,610, forward strand.
TGACCCAGGAGGCGGAGTGATGGTCGGGCGTCACCGCGGCGTGGCCGTGGCGCTGGCGATGGTATGCGCGCTGGCGGTCGGCTGCTTTGGCGACGGGCCAGCCGAGCCCAATACCGATACCCGGCTCGGGCTGTCGTACCCCGGATCGCCCATCGTGACGATCCGAGTCGCGTTTCGGACGGGGTCCGTTGACGATCCCGACGGTAAGAACGGACTCAACGCGCTGACCGCACGCATGGTGGGCCGAGGGGGCACCCAGGCGATGTCCTACGAGGAGCTGACCACGGCGCTATATCCGTGGTCAGCATCGATCGTCACCCAGTCTGACAAGGAAGTCACGACCGTCATCGGCCAGGTGCACCGAGATCACCTCGAGCCGTTCTACGACATCCTTCGCGACCTCATCACGTCGCCTCGTTTCGACCCATCCGACTTCGAGCGAAACCGGGAGTATCTGACCAATGCCGTCGTGTCGACGCTGCGCGGGAACGACGACGAGGAGCTCGGCAAACAGGCGTTGAACGTGTTGATGTACGAGGGACATCCGTATGCGGCGCCGGCGACGGGAACTGAGCTCGGCATCGACACGATCGCCCTTGACGATGTCCGCGAGTTTCACCGCCGGCACTACACCCGAGACAACTTCCTGGTTGGCGTCGCGGGCGGCTTCCCGAGCGGCTTTCCTGCACAGGTTGAGCAGGACCTCGTCGAGGGACTGGAGCCAGGCAGTCGGGAACCGGTCGCGTTGCCGGCGCCGCGGCCACTCGAGGGCGTCGAAGTCCTGATCGTCCAGAAGCAGGCCATCGCCACTGCCATATCTATTGGGTTTCCGATCAACGTCACCCGCGCCGACGATGACTTTTATCCTCTGCTGGTCGCACAGTCCTACTTTGGTGAGCATCGGACCTTCAACGGTCTTCTCATGAACAAGATGCGGGGTGACCGCGGGCTCAACTACGGTGACTACGCTTACATCGAGAGCTTCATCCAGGACGGCGGGTCGCGATTGCCTCTCCCGAACATTCCGCGCCGCCAGCAGTTCTTCAGTATCTGGATCCGACCGGTGCCACACCACAACGCGCACTTCGCACTCCGTCAGGCTCTGGTGGAGCTTGAGAACCTCGTCACCAGCGGATTGACCCCTGAGGACTTCGAGGCAACCCGCGAGTTCTTGCTCAACTACTCGAAGCTCTATGTGCAGACGGCCAGCCGGCGGTTGGGCTACGAGATGGACTCGCGGTTCTACGGTACCGGGTTCTACGTCGACGAGATCCAGCGGCGGCTCGCGGCCCTGACGGTCGACGATGTCAACGCCGCGGTCCAACGGCATCTGCAGCACGCGAATCTGGCGGTTGCGGTCGTGACCACCGACGCCGAGGGCTTCCGCGACCGGTTGCTGTCGAATCAGCCGTCGCCGCCGACATACAACGCGACTGTCTCAGACGAGATCCTGGCCGAGGACAATGCGATCGTCGGGTACGAGCTGGCGATCAACCCGGAGAGGATTCGGGTGGTTCCGGTCGAGGAGATGTTTCGGGGTGTAGGACTGGTCGGGAGTCAGGAGTCAGGAGTCAGTAGTCTTCTGTCTTCTGTCTCCTTGATGTTTAACGCCCCGGCTCGATACCCCAGCGGGTCGACCTCGATCTCCTCGAATCCGGCCTCCCGAAATCGTTCGCGGACGATCGAGTGGATCTCCGGACTCCGGAGGCGCGGGACCTCTGCGACGTCGACCTCGATGCGTGCGGTTGCCTCGAAGTAGCGAACGCGGCAGACCCGAAAACCGAGGTCTCGCAGCACGCGCTCGCAGGTGGCCACTTGGCTCAGTCGGTCAGGTGTAACGACCGTGCCGTACGGGAACCGGCTGGATAGACAGGCAAGCGCGGGCTTGTCCCACACAGGAAGCGCGATGTCCCGCGCGGCCTCCCGGATTTCGGCTTTGGTGAACCCGACCTCGTCGAGTGGTGAGCGCACCCCGTTTTCGCGGGCGGCCTGCCGTCCCGGGCGATAGTCACTCCGATCGTCCTTGTTGAACCCGTCGAGTACTTGCGACATCCCCAAGCGAGCTGCTTCGCTAACGGCCTTGCCGTAGACCTCTGACTTGCAGAAGTAGCAGCGGTTGACGGGGTTGGCGGCATATCGAGGGTCATCCAACTCGTAGGTCTCGACCAGGACATGCCGGGCGCCCAGTTGCGCCGCTAGCTTCTGGGCGGCGACGCCCTCTTCAGGCGCGAGACTCGGTGAGACGGCGGTCAGCGCGACGGCCCGCGAACCGAGCGCCGTGACGGTTTCGGCGAGGAGGTAGCTCGAGTCAACACCCCCCGAAAAACAGACGACGGCGTCGCCGAGCTCGCGCAGGAGGGCGCGGAGACCGCTGACTTTGTCTTCCACACCCGTCGTCAAACCAGACATAATGAACAGCAGTACTTCAGCACAGGGCCGGGTGACCGTCAACCCTTGCCGCCCGTGGTGAACGTCTCGATACGCCACCAGGTCACATGCTCGAGCTCTCAGACCCCACTCTGGCCGTTCTGCTTTGGACCACCGCCACCGTCGCGGTGGCTCATACGCTTCTCGGGGTCGACCACTCGTTACCGTTCATCGTACTGGGACGAGCTCGCCAGTGGTCACTGGGACGCACCATGGCAGTGACGGTCGGCTGTGGCGTGGGCCACGTCGCGTCGTCGGTGGCGATTGGTGGGGTAGGAGCGCTCGTGGGCTCGACGCTCGCGCCGCTCGAGGCCTTCGAAGCGGCCCGGGGTGAGCTTGCCGCCGCCCTGCTCGTCGGATTCGGGCTGTCGTACGCGACGTGGTCGTTCTGGCGTCTCCGGCGCGGTGTCACCCACTCACACCTGCACGCGCACGCCGACGGCACGGTGCACGACCATCCGCACGATCATCGTGGTGAGCATCTTCACCCCCATCCCGATGGCGGGCAGGGTGTGACCCCCTGGGCACTCTTCGTGATCTTTCTTTTGGGGCCGTGCGAGCCGCTGATACCGCTGATGGTGATACCCGCCATGGACCAGTCCTGGATCGCTCTGGGCGCAGTCGTCGCGATCTTTGGCACCCTGACCGTCGCCACCATGGCCGCCACGGTGGCGTTCGGGCACTACGGTTTGCGGATGGTCGCGGCGCACCGACTGACGCGCTTCGCCGACCTGGGTGCCGGTTTGGTGGTCGCGGCCAGTGGAGCAGCCGTTCTCCTCGTCGGAATCTGAGAACCGCGAGCGTGACGGCCGAACTTGGCCGCGCCGGTTTACGTCTCAAGCGCCAGAGGTGTTCGTGCATCATCCTACGAAGCTGCCTGTATCGCTGGTGACAGCGACAGTCGTCGTGACTGGGTACGCCCTGTTTGGCGGGTCCGGTCCCGTGTCGGTGTTTGCCCAGAACGAACTCGACACCTTCATGGAGCGGGTCCTTGAGCGGCGTGACGAGAACTGGATCACGCTGCAGCAGTACATTCTCGACGAGCGTGAAACGGCTGAGGTGCTCGGGCCGCTCGGGGTCCGACTGCAGGGCTTCGACCGCGAGTACGTGTGGTACGAGCAGGAGGGGTTCTTGATTCGCAGCCCCGTCCGGTTTGACGGCGTGACCATCGGTGACCCGGAGCGCCGTGAATACGAAGCGGATTGGCTCGGTCAGGAGCGCCGTCGGGCCGCGCTCCCGCCCGAGGAGAGGGAACAGCTACGGAGTCGGCGCTCCGCATATGACCACGTCATGCTCTCGATCGAGCGCGAGTGGGGGAAACGGGTCAGTCGACAGCTGGGGAGGGCGGTGACGGCCGACGCGCGTCTGCGCGGTGATGGCTTTGCGGCCATGGCGGTCGCAACCGACGACATCGTCACCGACCTTGGAGGTGTAGACGCCGTAGGCCTCGACATGGTGTTGGCTCGCACCCGCGATGGCTTCGTCCTGCTCGAGCACCGCCGGCTCGATGGTGAAGAGGTCACCGAGATGCTCGTGCCACTGCTCGACCGGTTGCCGGCGAGCCTCGAGACCGCGTCCCCGGAACAGCTAGACGCCTTTGTCGAGTTGGTAGAGCTCGCGGCACGGTTCGGTCTCGACATGGAGCGACTCGAGTCGGCGATCTCCGACGCGGAGCGTGTGGTTGCGGCTCGAGACCTGACCGGTCACGATGTCGCCCGGCGACTGGACCGCGCCCGCCGCCTCCCGGCGAGGGAGGGTAGTGCTGACTGGGCGACGTCCGCGGAGAATGCCGTGGGGCTGGCACCGAGCGGCCTCCAACCGAGGTTTCTGTCGGAGGCCTTCTTTCTCGATGCGCCTTTCGAGCCGGGCAACTACTACTTTGCCGGACGTGATGAGGTGGAGGGCAAGGAAGTCGTCAAGATCGAGTACTACCCCAAGGAGATGTTCGAGGGGACGGGGCAGACCGAGTCGGCGGACCGGGAAGCTCAAATCGAAGCAGGTTTCGACAAGACGAGTCTGGTGACCCTATGGATCGACCCGGTGGAACATCAGATCGTCAAGTTTGCTTTCGACAACGTTGGGTTCGACTTCCTCCCGATGCGATGGCTCATGCGTCTCGACGACCTGACCGCCTCCATGGTGATGGGACAGTTCTTCGACGGCATCTGGCTTCCTGCAGCGATTGAGTTCGAGGGCCGGGTTACGTTGGCGACGGGGACCTACCTCGCGCGGTACACCCGGACGTTCACGAATTATCGGGAAGCCACGTCAGACAGTCGTGTGCTGACGGGCGAGACGTCGCCCCCTCGCTAAGGTGTCGGGACACAGGTTGACCCCAGAGTGTCCCGGCCCCTCACTGCACCACCCGCCTGTCGCGGTCGGCGTGTTCATTTCCGTCGTTACCTCCATTACCTCCATGGCCGTCTTGCTCGCGGTCTCCCCGGCAGAGGCAGCGACGGCGATGATCGCCTCGCAGCCGACGGAGACGGTGGCGGAGCTCCGTGTTCACGGCAACCAGCGTCTCGCCGATGCCGACGTGTTCGCCCTGGCCGGGGTCGCGCTGGGCGATGTCGTTGGCCCCGAGACGATTCAGTTGGTTGAGCAGCGACTCTTGGACTCCGGCCGCTTCGAGCGCGTCGAGGTGCGCAAGCGCTATCGGTCGCTCTCCGCTACCGACCTGGTCACCCTGATCGTCGTGGTGAAGGAGCACGCCGCGCCATTCGGGAGCAACCCGGTCGCACGCGCTCTTGGCGAGTTCGGCCGGCGTGCGATGTTTCTGCCGGTCCTGGAATACAACGAAGGGTATGGCGTCACCTACGGAATTCGGACCAGCTTCGTGGACGTACTCGGGTCTGGCACTCGTATGTCCGTTCCGGCGACCTGGGGTGGGACCAAACAGGTCACGCTCGAGACGGACACGGTGTTCGAGACCGGCGTGGTTCATCGCCTGCAGGGCCGCGTGTTCATGTCTCGACGGGAGAACCCACACTTCGAGATCGACGACAGTCGCACTGGCCTCTGGGCGCGAGTCGACCGGCGACTCCCGTTCCACCTTCGGTTGGCAGCGGAGGGCGGATGGCAGAACGTGGAGTTTGGCGGGCTGGACGACACGCTGACAAACTTCCGGGTGGCCGCCGACTTCGATACCAGGTCGGACCCGACTTTTCCCCGGGACGCAGTCCTGCTTGCCGCCAGCTACGAGTGGCTGGAGTCGAGGGATGCAGACCACCTCATTGGACGACCCAGCTATCAGGCAGAGGCCTATGCAGGGCTGATCGGCCAGTCGGTGCTGATGCTCCGCGTCGACTTTCAAGGGGCTGACGCCCCGCTGCCTCCCTACGAGCAGCCGATGCTGGGTGGTGGATCGACACTTCGTGGGTGGCAAGTGGGAGAGTTCATTGGTGACCGCCGGGTGAGCGGCTCCGCCGAGCTGCGGTTTCCTCTCAACTCTCCGCTGTCGGTTGGGCGGATGGGCGGAGCGATCTTTTTTGACACGGGAACGGTGTACGACGTGGGGGAGGCGCTGGGCGAGTCACAATTCAAGCACGGAGTTGGCGCCGGTCTCTTTCTGTACGTCCCGTTGGTTCAGTTGCGGCTCGATGTGGCGCACAATCTGGTCGATGGCGTCCGGGTTCATCTGGCCGCCGCCCTGAGTTTCTAGCGTGATGAACTCACCAAACTAGTGTCCCGGGCGCGCTCGGGGGCTGGACTATAATTGACCATATTGTCCGCCCGCCCCCCGTTCTCGACCTATCTGTTTGATCTCGATGGCACCTTGATCGATTCGGTCGAGTTGATTATGTTGTCTTTCCGACACACGATGCGGACCCACCTGGGTGAGGTGCCGCACGACGGTGATTGGCGTTCAGGTTTTGGCACGCCGCTGCGGACGCAGTTGGCCAGGTTTGCCCGGGACCAGGATGAGGTCGCAGCCATGGCGTCGACCTACCGAGCACACAACGACACGCATCATGACCGCATGGTGGAGCCGTATTCCGGGGTTCACGAGATGTTGACGGCGCTACGGGCGCCCGGCCGGAAGTTCGCGGTCGTCACGAGCAAGAATCGACGGGCTATGGACCGTGGCCTTCGAGTCTGTGACCTCGTCGAGTTCTTTGATGTCTGTGTGACGACCGACGACGTTGACCGTTACAAGCCCGACCCGGCTCCCGTCGTCGAAGCTCTGGACCGCTTGTCGGCCGATGCATCGGACGCCGTATTCGTCGGCGACTCACCTCACGATATCGCGGCTGGTCACGCCGCCGGCGTCCACACGGCTGCCGCTCTCTGGGGTCCCTTTGAGCGACCGAGTCTTGCCGAGCAGCGGCCAGATTTTTGGCTCGAGCACCCGCGTGACCTGGAGCGTCTCGGGCGACGACCGACGGCGCCTGGCTGAAGATCGCTAGCCGAGGATGACCTGATGTCATTGCCCGCCGGTTACTCCAAATACTTGTACAACGACGCCTTCGAGGAGCTTGTCGGGCCGCTGGGATACAAAGTCGAAGGTGACACCATTTCCTTTGCCTTTCGCGCCGGGGCCCAACATCGGAATACCGGCGACTCGGTGCACGGCGGGATGCTCATGACCTTTGCCGATTTCGCCCTCTGCCTGACCGCCGTGTGGGACCAGCCGGGGGAGCGATGCGTCACCGTCTCCCTCAACTGCGACTTCGCCGCAGCCGGTCGTGAGGGTGACATCGTCGAGTCTGTCTGCGAGGTCGTCAGGCGGACACGGTCGCTGACTTTTGTTCGGGGCACCCTGTTCGTCGGGGACCGAGTTCTCCTCACCTTCAGTGGGGTCGTCAAGCGGATACCTGGTGGACGCACGTCGGGGGTCAAGCAGATAACCAGGGAGTCTCCATGATCGCCGCGTCTTCTTCAGGGGCGACCCACGTGCGTGCCCCGGTCCTCGGTACCCTCGCCCTCGGACTGTTCCTCGGGGTCGTCACCCCCACCACGTGGGCCCAGGAGGGCGCGACGGATGGACAGTGGACCGTCTACGGCGGAGACAACGGGGCGACCAAGTACTCGTCACTCGACCAGATCACCAGCGACAACGTGAACGACCTGCAGATTGCGTGGGAGCGTCCGGCCGTTGACCAGTCCATCCTGGACCAGGCGCCAGACATAAGCGACGGCTCCTTCGGTTTTTTCGCCACCCCGTTGATGGTCGACGGTCTTCTCTACGCGCCGAACGGCGTGGGATTAATCGAAGCGTTCAACCCGGGCACCGGTGAAACGGCGTGGGTACAGGAGCCGATGGACGAGGGGCCAGCCGCCTATCGTGGCGTCGTGACCCGTGGCGTCGCGTACTGGACCGACGGAAACGACCGCCGACTCATCGTGCAACGAGGCCAGTGGCTTGTTGCGCTGAATGCCCAGACGGGTCGGCCATATCCCGATTTCGGCGACGGCGGACGGGTCGATCTCACGACCGGTCTGGGTAAGGACGCACGGTATCGCTGGCGTGGCGTCCCCCTCGTAGTGCGAGACGTGGTGGTGGTGGGACAGTCGATGACCGACACGTTCGTGACCAAGGAGGGTGCCCGCGGCGACGTTCGCGCGTTCGATGTTCGGACCGGGGACCTGCGCTGGGTCTTTCACACCGTCCCTCGGGCCGGGGAGTTCGGGACTGATTCCTGGGGCGACGAGTCCTGGGAGTACAGCGGTCACGCGCCGGTGTGGGCGTTGATGGCTGCCGACGAGGAGCTGGGCTACCTCTACATGCCTGTGTCGTCATCGACCAACGACATGTATGGTGGCCACCGGGTCGGGGACAACCTGTTCAGCCAGAGCCTCGTGTGCGTCGACGCAGAAACGGGCGAGCGAGTGTGGCACTTCCAGGTCGTGCACCACGGCCTGTGGGACTACGACCCACCCGCCGCTCCGATTCTGATGGATCTCACCGTGGACGGGCGGGACATCAAGGCGGTTGCGCAGATCACGAAGCAGGCCTTCACCTACGTCTTCGACCGGGTGACGGGCGAGCCGGTCTGGCCGATCGAGGAGCGTCCAGTGCCCCGATCGACTACCCCAGGGGAAGTGACCTCCCCGACTCAGCCCTTTCCGACAAAACCACCGGCGTTCGACCGACAGGGTGCCACCGAGGACAACCTGATCGATTTCACGCCTGAGTTGAGGGCCGAGGCGCTCGAGATCACGAAGCGATACACCCTCGGTCCGCTATTCACGCCACCGTCGATACGGGTGGATGGTCCAGCGGGCAACCTCGGGACGATTCAGCTGCCAGGTTCGCAAGGCGGTGCCGATGCGCAGGGTGCGGCATTCGACCCCGAGACCAACTATCTCTACATTCCGTCGATCACCTCGCCCTTCGTGGCGGACATACTCGAGGGCAACCCCGACCGCACGAACCTTGGATACGTCAAGGGCACCCGGATGTGGGTTGCGGGACCCCGTGGCCTGCCGCTGTTCAAACCGCCCTACGGGCGGATCACAGCGATCGACATGAACCGCGGCGAAATCGTCTGGCAGGTGCCGAACGGCGACGGCCCGCGCGACCATCCAGCGATTCGCCATCTCAACCTGGGACCGCTGGGACACCCCGGTCGCCCCTATCCGCTGGCGACGGCGTCGCTCCTCTTCATCGGCGAGGGTATCGGACGTGGGCGCGGCCCTCGGGTGCCGGACGGTATGCCTGCGGAGACCGTGACCAACTTTGGCGACCCGTTCTTCAGGGCCTACGACAAGGTCACGGGAGAGGTCGTGTGGGAGGTCGAGCTTCCGGCGGGGACGTCAGGGGCGCCGATGACCTACATGTATCAAGGGCAGCAGTTCGTCGTGGTGGCCATCGGCGGCACCGACGATGGACCGGCGAGGTTCGTGGCGTTCAGCCTGGGCTCCGCCTAATCGCTCCGTGTTTGCGCGACTGGCGCGGGCGGGGACAGCAGGGCTCGAATCTCGTCGGCCTGTACGGCCGCGTCATGCTCGCCGACTTCGATAAGGGCCGCGATGTACTCCGGGTCGAACGCCATCAGGCTGAGCACGTCGGGGCTCGATGTTTCGCGCGAGCCCAGACTCCGGATCAGATGCCGGAAGAGACGCGGGAGCTGTGACTCGAACTCGACCACGAGCCTACCGAGGTCGCGAGATGGCCGCGCCACCAGAAGCCTGATGGGCCGCAGACCGCGGCGCTTTTCCTTGGGCGTTTCGCGCAACAACATATTGATCCGTTCCAGCTCGTTTGTATCTCGACTGAGGTCGTCGAGAAAGATCGCGTTGAGGAGTTGCCCCGAGATCTGCAGCGGAGGCGGGTAGCCGGAGACCATCGGTTCGTCAGCCTCTTCGCGTGTCGCCAAGTAGCGGGTCGACAGCGCGAGAATGCGCGTTGCGCCAAGATGGATGGCCGGAGAGCACGGTGCGGTCAGCCGGATGCCGCCGTCCCCGTACCACCCTCCATCGAGCTTGACGGCGGGGAAGAACAATGGGAGGGCGGCCGACGCCATGACATGGTCGACGGTGATGCGCGTGGCGCGACTGCGGCGCATCGGGCGTTCCCACCCTTTCAAATCGCGTCCCTGAATCCAGATCACCGACTGCCCTGTCGTGTAATTGCTGGTGACCACTGCGAGCGCCCAGAGCCGCCGCGCTTCGAGCTGTGCGCCGACGCGATCGGCGATCCCGCCACTGGGGAGATCGAATACCGTTTTGAGCGTGTGGCGCAGCGGTGCCGTGTCGACGAGACCTCGTATGCTCGGAGCGATCGCCCATCCCCCTGACACGAGCCGCGCCCCCCACCCCGCAACTTGGCCCACGAGAGACGCCGTGTCCACGCGAAACACCTGGTCGATTGTCAGGCTCTTCCAGATCTCGGTGAGTCGTTCGACCGCATCGGCCTGGGTGCCGCGGTAAGAGGCGAGGAACGTGGCGTTGATGGCGCCGGCCGAGACGCCGGTCAGGATCGGGAAGTTTGCCTCAGGCACGTTGCGGGCGATCCACCGCAGATACCCGACCTGGTAGGCGGCGCGAGCACCACCGCCGGTGAGGACGAGCGCCAGGTCACCGTTCGTCGGAGCCGGTGTCGGCTCACTTGGCGGTTCCGTGACCATGTATCAGTAGTGTACCCTCGGACCTCAGACCTCGTGGATCCCCCCGACCCGTGTGCTCGCGAGCTACGGCAGGCACTCGACGCCGCTGTCGAAGGCGTGGCGTTTCGAGAGCTGCGGCACGCCGCCCTCCATTTGTCCGAGGTGTATCGAGCGGGGCGCCGCAGCGCAACAGTCGAAGGCGCGTCCACCCAGCTGGGCGCGCTCGCGTATGCCGTCACCCGTATGCCCGCCACCCTGGCTTCGGCGCGATCGGTGTTGCGCGAGCTTCGTGCTCGGTCCGAAGACGTGCCGTTCAAGACATTGCTCGACCTCGGCGCCGGCCCCGCAACCACCCTGTGGGCTGCGGCCTGCGAGCTGCCTGAGCTGACGGGCGCCACGCTCGTCGAACCGAATCGAGAGATGACGACTCTCGCTCGACAGCTCCTGGCCGGGACGTCGGTACTCGCGCGCGTCGACACGACCTGGCGGGCTGGGTCGGAACTCGACTCAGCGAACGGTTCTCACGACCTGGTGATCTCCGGATATGTGTTGACGGAGCTCGACACCTCGCAGCGGGTCCTCGTCGTCGAAAACGCCTGGCGGGCATGTCGTCATGCGGTGGTCGTCATCCTCCCGGGCTCGGTCGTGGGCTTTCAGGTCCTGCTTGATGTGCGACGACAGTTGCTCGAGCTCGGTGCGACGATCATCGCGCCGTGCCCGCACGCGGACGCCTGTCCGCTGCCCGACGACGACTGGTGCCACTTCGGCGTGCGCCTCAGCCGTTCCAGTCTCCACCGCAGACTCAAAGGGGGCACGCTCCCCTACGAAGACGAGAAGTTCTCGTATGTCGTGGCCACTCGCGGCGCTGGAGCGCCGGCCGAAGCCCGGGTTCTCCGTCGTCCGGTGATGATGGACCGGCGCGTGGCCCTGAAGCTGTGCGGCGTCGAGGGACTTCGCGACGAGATGGTTACGCGCAGCCATCGTGAGGCCTATCGCGCCGCCAGAAAGGTCGGATGGGGCGGCGTCTGGTGAACTGGCCGACAAGGGAGAGTGTCCCGCCGACTGGGGCGAGTTCTCGTTGCGGCCGATAACCCTGGCATGAAGAGCAGAGTCGACGTGTGCGATACGGAGTTCGAGACGCCCCCGGTCGTGCTATTTGAACGACGCACGCACCCGGAACGTCGGAGTTCCTGGCGTGGTGGGCGGCGTGACAGCGACTGGACCAACCGCCCGCCCGGTGGGCTTGAACGGCTGGAGCGCGCCCAGCGAGCGCAGCTCTGGCGTCGATGGACGAAACCATGACAGGACCTAGATTTGCACAAAAGATCACGACGACGGCCGTCGTGATCTTCTCACTCGGTGTGCTCGCGGCGCCGGCGATGGGCCAGGAGGGCGGCACGATATCGGTCACCAACGTTGGTGTGGTGATGGAGACGGCTCGGGGCGACAGTGTCGTGCTCGACACCGTCGAGCCCGGTACGGTCCTCGAGGTCATCGATTTCAAGGAGCCCTGGTATCTCGTGAGAGCCCCTCAGGGCGCCGAGGGGTGGCGTCGTGGCTGGCTTCATCAACGCTATATCCGAGTCCTGACGGCACCGGAACAGAGCCCCGATAGTCTGGAAGCGCCGACGCTGAACACGGCTCTCCGGGGATTCGGTCAATTTGGCGCGATCCGCTTCACCGCCTCTGATAGCTTCAACGCCGTGACAGGAAGCTCGTGGGGTCTCATGTGGGGCGGTGGCGCCCAGATGGCGTTCAGCAACGGGCTCTTCTTCCAAGGGAGCTACGAGCGCTATCAGTCGACGGGACAGCGAGTCTTCGTCTTCGAGGACGAGATCTTCGACCTGGGCATCGAGAACGAGGTGACGGTGACACCCATTCAGGTGACGGTGGGTTATCGCCAGCCGAGCACGTATCGAATCGTCGGTTACATCGGTGGGGGTATTGGCTGGCACCTCCTCGAGGAAGTGGCTGCATTCTCCGACCCGGCGGAGAACTTTGATGAGAGCAAGATCGGCTATCACGTTCTGGGCGGGATGGAGTATCCGTTGACCCGGTGGCTCTGGGTCGGTGGGGAAGGGCAGTGGGCCTACGTACCCGACATCCTCGGCAACGACGGTGTCTCGGCGGCATTCAATGAGGATGACCTCGGAGGCTTCACGCTGCGGTTCAAGTTGACCGTCGGTCTCTAGGTCGGTTGCTCTAAAGGCCATGAGACCCCGGCGCACGCCTCTCCGTACGTTGATGACCGGCGCGGTCGTGACCGCGTTGGTGGTGATCTCTACGAGCCACGGTCGTGGCCAGCAGCCAGAACCTAGGGCCTCTAGGGTGATCACCCCGTCATCGGTGCCTGCGGTAGACGCTGGTCTGCGCCCCGGGGCGAATGTTCAGCGGCTCGCGGCGACGTCCTCCGCAGGTGGGCAGTACAACACGCATCCGCGGTTCGTCCCCGACCAGGTCATCGTCAAGTTCACGCGTGCCACCCAGGGGTTGGCGTTGCAGGCACAAGTGGCCTTGGCGGTAGGTGCCGTCGATGTCGACTATCCTGATTTCGGCGACTTTGTCGTGCTCTCCTTGCCGGCCGGCACCGACCCGATAGCGGTGAGCGACATACTGAACGCGCGTCCAGACGTCGAGTACGCGCAGCCCGACTATGTGCGTCAGCCCCAGTTCGTTCCCAACGACCCGTTCTTCAATCTCCAGTGGAACCTGATGCAGGTCGGCATGGAACGTGCCTGGGATGGCAACATGGGAGGCACTGATGCGGTCACGGTCGCGGTCATTGACAGCGGTCTCGCATTCGAGGACGTAGTCATCGAGTTCCAGGCCGGGGCGTTCAGTTTGGATGGCCGCGACTACCCGGCGCTCGGGACGGTCACCGCTCCGTTTTCGGCAGCTTTTGATTTGGTGAGTCCCAATCGGATTACCCAACCGTTCGACTTTGTGTGGATGGACGACCACCCGGTCGACCTGGACGGCCACGGAACTCACGTTGCCGGCACGCTTGGACAGCTGACCAACAACGGTGAAGGCGTTGCGGGGGTGGCGTTCAACGTTCGGCTCATGCCGCTCAAGGTGCTGGTCGGTGAATGGGATTTCATCTTCGGGGCCTCCCCGATGTGCTGCGGCTCCGCCGACTCCGCCGTTGCGGCGGCGATTCGATATGCCGCAGAGCGTGGGGCCGATGTCATCAATATGAGCCTGGGTGGTCCGGATCCGTCACCGGCCATCGACGATGCTATCCGCTTCGCGGTCGGTCTCGATGTCTTCGTGGCGATTGCCGGGGGCAATTCGTTCGAGGACGACAACCCGACCATCTGGCCTGCGGCTGCGGCCGAGGAGATCGACGGGGCCGTCTCAGTGGCCGCGGTCGACCGGCATTCGCAGCGGGCGTACTACTCCAGCACCGGGTCGTTTATCGAAATCGCCGCACCTGGGGGTGACCAACGAACCGACGGCTTCGACGGCGTCGTGCAGCAGACAGTCCACCCCGAGTTCGCGTGGACCTTCTTCCTGCCGCCATCCCAGTTCGGTCCCCCGCGCTTCGATGTGATGGCGTATGTGTTCTTTTCGGGCACGTCCTCGGCGACCCCTCACGTTGCCGGCTTGGCGGCCTTGCTCAAGTCGCGGGGTATCACAGACCCACGCGTCATCGAAGCTGCGATCAAGGTCACCGCGACGGACCTGGGTGAGCCAGGACGCGACGACGAGTACGGCGCGGGGCTGATAAACGCGGCCAAGGCACTTCGTGGGCTGGGCCTGGCTCGCTGATGAGAGTCTCCACGGTGTTCGTCCCGAAGGCATTCCTTGTCCTGGCTCTGGGCATTCAGGCGGGGGCCCAGGAAGCGTCCACTCCAGCGTTTCGCTCCGGTGTCGAGCTGGTCTCCGTCTCTGCGGTGGTGCGGGACGGGCGCGGGCGTCTCGTGCCGGAGCTCACGCGGGAGGACTTCAGCGTGCTCGACGGCGGTGAGGCCCGCCCCATCATCGACTTTTGGTCGAACGACGCGGCGGCGGTCAGCGTCGGTATCCTCCTCGACGTGAGCGGCAGCATGGGCATCGGGTCGAAAATGCAGGACGCTCGAGCCACGGCCAACCACTTGCTCGAGAGACTACGGGAAGGCGAGGACGAGTCAGGGGTCTTCGCCTTTGACACCCAGCTTCGGACCCTGGAGCCGTTCTCACGCAACCGCAGCTACTTGAAGGACACGCGGGGCGACCTGCACCCGTATGGCGCCACCTCCTTGTATGACGCCATCGCGGAGACGGCGCGCCGAGTCGCAGACCGTCCAACCACGCATCGGGCGGTGGTGGTGCTGTCCGATGGCATCGACACCCGCAGTCGTCTGACTGGACCGGAGGTATCGGCTATTGCCACCTCGATCGATGTGCCGGTGTATCTCGTCGCCGTGGTGTCGCCGCTAGACCTTCCCGATGCCCCGACCGCTACGAGTGCCGCGTTTGAGGCTGCCGGCCGGCTGAGGGACTTGGCCCGCTGGACCGGTGGCGGCGTGCATTTTGCTTCCTCCCCAGGAGAGGGCAGTCGAGCGATGCAGGATCTCTTGAGTGAGCTCCGTCATCAGTATGTGCTGGCGTTCGAGGCATCGCCCCAGTCCGGGTGGCGCCTTATAGAGGTGCGGGTCAAGGACAGGCGCGTTCAGACGAGAAGCGCCTATCAAGCGACACCATAGGCAGTGACATGCACTCATATGTAGATTTGGGCAGCAGGTAACTTGTACACTGTGTGCGAAGAATTTTCGTGAAAGATTTTCGCGAGGGAGGGAGCTGGATCATGAACAAGTCACTTCTACAGGTTCTTGGGCTGGTCGTCGTCATTGCCGCAATGTCGGCCTGTGCCACCAAGGGGTATGTGAACGAAGGCCTTGCCGAGGTCAACCAGAAGGTTGAAACGCTTTCTGACTCGCTCGAAGAGACACAAGAGGCGACACGTGAGAACGCTCAGGGTGTGACCACCGCCCGTCGCGAGGCGGCGGCAGCTGGGGACTCGGCGGCCGCTGCCGGTCGTTCGGCCGACGAGGCTGGACGGTCTGCCAGTGCCGCAGGGGCGCGAGCCGACGAAGTCGGACGAGAGACCGAGCGCCTGATGCGGCTACTCTACGAGGTCGTGCTCAGCCAGGACCAAGGAAACTTCGGGTTCGGCGATGCGGATTTACCCGAGGGCGCGATGGAGGAGATCGATCGCCTGGCTGGACAACTCAAGTCTGATGCTCCGAAGAACGTCTACATCGAGATCGAAGGCCACACTGATGCAACCGGTGAGCCTGCGGTCAACGAACGACTCGGATTGGAGCGCGCGGAGGCGGTCAAGCGTTACCTCCACGAGAGCCACCAGATTCCGCTTCACCGGATGAACACCATTAGCTACGGTGAAGAGAAGCCAGTCGCCCCGAACGATACCCGCGAGGGTCGCGCAGAGAATCGCCGCGTCGTCGTTCGGGTGCTAGCCTAGTTTTCGTCTGTCGACCAGCCACAACAGCCCGCTCTACGCCTGCGGCTTGGCACTCGTCTCCCCTCCGTGTATAAGTGGGTGGCATTCCATGCGGCGTCCCCTGGTTTCGCTCCTTCTCGTGACGGTCGTCAGCGGCCTGTTCTCGGTCGCGCACGCACAGTGGGGAAGGTGGGGTGGTGTCGGAGAGGGGAATCTTCCTCCACGGTTTCCGCCCCCCACGCTTCCCGACCGCGATTTCGCGTTCTGCAAGCTCATGTACGAGCAGGTCCGTTACGAGGAGCTCGGTATGGGGTGGTCCACCGACTACCCGTATGCCGGCATCAACCTGATGCATCGTTTCTCCGACCTGACGACAGCTCGGGTGAGCTGGGACCAGAGAGGCGAGCCGAATCATTGGGTCGTACGGCTCACCGACCCGGGACTCTTCAATTGCCCGTTCACCATGGCGGCCGACGTGGGGACCATCGGACTCAGCCAGGCGGAGGCCGTCCAACTCAGGGCCTATTTGCTCAAGGGCGGGTTTCTGTGGGTCGACGACTTCTGGGGTAGCCGCGCCTGGGCCCACTGGACCAGCGAGATCGGCAAGGTTCTTCCCCCGTCGAGGTACCCCGTCATAGACGTGCCGATGGACCATCCCATTTTCCGGACGCTGACACACGTCAGTGCCGTTCCCCAGATCACGTCTATCCAATTCTGGCGGCGCGTGGGTGGTCGAACCACGTCCGAGCGCGGCTACGACAGTGAAGAGGCGCACTTTCGAGCGATCGCCGACGAGCATGGGCGGTTTCTGGTCGTGATGACCTTCAACACCGACGTCGCCGACGCCTGGGAACGTGAGGCCGACGACCCCCGGTTCTTTTCCCAGTTCTCGCCCGATGGCTACGGTCTCGGGATCAATGTGCTCCTTCATGCGATGACCCACTAGTGCAGTGATTCCGAAATAGCTCGGCACTTCATGACTTTCTCCAGGATGCGTTCGGCCGGAGCGGTCCAGATGAACGGCACGGCGTCGTGATTGTGGTTGTGAATATACGCGGAGATCGCGTCGATGAGGTCGCGGACGCTCAGAAAGTCGCCGCGTCGCAGCTGGTCCGCGGTCAGCCGCGAAAACCAGACCTCGACGAGGTTCAGCCAGGAGGCGCTCGTGGGCACAAAGTGCAGATGGAACCGAGGATGCCGGCGGAGCCACCGTTGAATCGCCGGATGTTTGTGCGTCGCGTAGTTGTCGAGGATGGCGTGGATAGCCACGTCCGGCGGCGTTTGTGCGTCGAGCAGGTTCAAGAACTTGCGAAATTCCTGATGCCGATGGCGCGCCAGACACGAGCCGATGACGGTGCCCTCGAGGACATTCAACGCGGCAAACAACGTCGTCGTCCCGTGCCGCTTGTAGTCGTGGGTCATGGTGCCGGCTCGGCCGGGTTTCATCGGCAGGCCGGGCTGCGATCGCTGCAACGCTTGGATTTGGCTCTTTTCGTCGACACAGAAGACCAGGGCCTGTTCGGGCGGATCCACGTAGAGCCCGACGACGTCGGTGAGCTTCTCGAGAAACCGCGGGTCCGTCGACAGCTTGAAGGTACGGACGCGGTGCGGCTGCAGCCCGTGCGCCTGCCAAATCCGATGAATCGACGCCGGACTCAACCCTTGCGCAGCGGCCATGGTACGCAGACTCCAGTGGGTCGCCCGCGGCGGCGCGGTGTGCAGCGTCGCTTCCACGACCTGCTGCTCGCGGGCCGCGGTGACTTGGCGCTTGCGCCCGCGGCCCGGGGCATCGCGGGTCAGGGCGCCGGGCCCCCCAACCGCAAACCGGCGGCGCCACAACCGCACCGTATTCTGGCTCGTGGCGAGCTGGTGAGCGATGTGCTTGCTCGGCAGACCGTCAGCCGCGAGCACCACGATCCGGCTCCGCAACACCACGCGCTGCGCTGTCGTGCCCGCTCGAATCCAGCCGTGCAGCGTCGCGCGTTGTTCCGGCGTCATCGGCAAAGCGGGGGTTCGGTTCATGTGGCACACGGTACCAAACCCCAACTGGAAGTACAAGACGTTTTACGATCACTGCACTAGTTGCCGTGGGAGACCCCCCGGCTTTGCCGGGGCGGCCAGCCCCGTTTGACGTTTCGGGGAGTCACGTGAGGAACTCCTTCCCGTGAGCCGCTCAAGCATCACGAGAAGGAGACCTCATGCCGACCTACCGAAGTCTCAATCATACGAAATGGCACTGTCAGTATCACGTTGTGTTCATCCCGAAGTATCGAAGAAAGGCGATGTACGGGGGATTGCGGCGGGATTTGGGCGAGGTGTTCCGCCGTCTGGCGCTGCATCGCGAGAGCGAGGTGGAGGAGGGGCATCTGTTGCCGGACCATGTGCATATGATGATGTCGATTCCGCCGAAGTACTCTGTCGCCCAGGTCATCGGATATCTCAAGGGGAAGAGTGCCATCCACATCGCTCGGGAGTTCGCGGGACGTTCGCGGAACTTCGTGGGGCAGCACTTCTGGGCCCGGGGCTACTTCGTGTCCACGGTGGGTCGCGATGAGCGGGTCATTCGGGAGTACATCCAGCAGCAGGAACGCGAGGACCGGCGGTCGGATCAGTTGCCGTTGGAGTAGAGTGGCCACCGTGAGGTGGCTCAAGTGACCGCATAGCGGGCACGTCATGCCGCTTTGAGCGGCTCACAAACTAAGGCCCCCGGCTTTGCCGGGGGATACTTACTTCTCGAGGTTGCGCTCCTTTCGGTGCGACCGATAGAATGGTGTTCGCTCCTTCACGCGCCTTCATCGAATGCTTGCCAGGCTGGGCTGTTTGCTCCGGCGTCGTCACGACTACCGGCTCCGCAGTGCGTCTGGTCGGGTGTTTCTCGAATGCGATCACTGTAGGGATCCGCTCCCCCGGCTGGGAGACCGGTCGGTTGGCTGAGCCCATCCCGTCCGTCCCTGACCTTCGTCTCCTGCTCGACGAGTCAAGTGTGAACCCGCCGCCGATTCAGGTTCCTCACAGGTCAGCTCTTCGGCTTCCTCCGAGATACGCCAACGAATTCCGGCTGCATCTGGACGCCTAGCGCGACCACCCCCGTTCAAGCTCGTCCCCGCCGCGGCCGATACGATCGAGTGAGGAGTGGGGCGTGTCCACTTCCGTTCTGTGTCCAACATTCGACGCCCCTTCGAGAGACTTGCCCATGACGAGTTCAACCGGAACCTTGGAGGCCACCCGACACATGCTCGCTGGTGCCGCGCGGATCTCGATCGTGGCGCTGGCGTTGGCGCCGACCCTGATCGTCAGCGCATGTAGCAGCAACGGCGACTCGCCGTTCGCCCCGACACCCGGCGGGTCGCTCCGCCTCGAAGACTTTATAGCCTCCACGTCCGTCGGCGGGAGCCAGGGTCAGGTCAGAAATGGTCTCGCCCCGACCTCGAACGGTGGACCAGCGATCTCCGTGTCCGGGAACCAAATCGTCGTCAACGGAGGCTCCACGGAGCTCGACGTTGTCGCCGGAGCGCCGTTCACGCGGCTTTTCGTAACCTTGGCCGGCGAGAGTCTCGGGCTCTCGGCCAGTTCCTCTTCCGGAATAGGCAACTACTACGAGATCGAGCTCGGGGGGCCGGCGACGAGCGCCGACCTGTTGCTGACGTTCCCGCAGAGTCTGCCGATCGACGAGTTCGACGTGTTCTTTGCCGGCGCCGACGAGACGGGCAACGTTGGTCCGTTCGCACGCCTCTCGTTCGATGTGCTCCAGGTCGGTACCGGCGATGTGCAGGTGACGCTGGCCTGGGATGCGGACAGCGACGTCGACCTGCACGTGATTGACCCGAACGGAGAGGAAGTCTATTGGGCCAACACGATGGTCCCGAGCGGCGGGGAGCTCGACCTCGACTCGAATGCAGGCTGTGTCATCGACGGCGTGAGAAACGAGAACATCACGTGGCCAGAAGGACAGGCGCCACAAGGGAAGTACACCGTTCTGGTTGACTACTGGAGCAGCTGCGGCGTCGCGTCGACTGACTACACGGTGGTGGTCAACAACGGGGGCAGCCGCGAGGTGTTCTCTGGCACCTTTGTCGGAGATGGTGATGGCGGCGGAGCCGGGAGTGGTGTCGAGATCACCTCCTTTGTCCGGACCACCGGTCCGGCCGCGATATCTCAGGGTGGGGCGTCCGGGCCACCGACCGTGGGGCTGACCAGGAAGTAGCCGACTGTCGTCGGAACGGCTCTCGACCGATACATCGAGTCAGGAGAGCCGCGTGAAGACGCCAAGCCACCATCTTTCGGCCTGTTTGGTCCCATGCCTTCTGGCGTTGGCCCAGGCCCCCGAAGCGTCGGCCCAGGCCAACGAAGCGTTGGCCCGGACTACCAATCCCTCAACACTGCGACAGATATCGGTGGAGGGCTCTGACACGCACGCCGTCGTGACCCTCGGCATTGAAAGTGACGGTGACGGTGGCAGGGCGCTCCCTGGCACGCTCGAAGAGATCGTGACGCCACCGTTCCGGCTGTTTATCGACCTTTCCAACGTGATCCCTGGCGTCGCGTCGGCGACTCCGGTCCACAAGGGTGGCGTCGACCGTGTGTGGGTCGGGCTCAATCAATCGTCACCCCCGGTTACGCGGGTCGTGCTCGACCTGAGTCGCCGGTCTGCCTATCGACTCGAAAAAGATCCAGAGAGTCACGCGTTGCGAATCATCATCGGGACCCCTGAGTCGTCTGAGTCACCTGAGTCGCTCGACACGACCGGGAAGATGTCTGAATATAACGAGTACGCGAAGTGGTTCGAGCGTTCTGCCGGCCAGGTCGACCGTCTTCTATCAAACGCCGAGACCGGCGACTCTGAGGCTGAGGCCTGGGAGGCAATCCGGGCTGAGGTCGAGGCCGCGACACCACCCGTGTCGCTGCAATTGGCGCACGAGCTGCTGGCGACAGCCGTCCGGTTGGGTGTCGTGGCCGCGCTCAACGACACCGCTGCCGGCGGGCGGAACCCCGAGGCGGAGTCAGCGAGCGTGGGCGCTCGGCTCATTGCGACGCGGGCCCGTGCGCTCGTCCGCGACGCCTCGCCCCGGACGGCGGGCGTTCGCGAGGAACGCTAACGGGGTCCCGAAGGGGCTCAACCGGGACCGGGTCCCGAAGAGGCTCAACCGGGACCGGCTCCCGCATACCCCACTAGTTGGTCGCGAAGCAGTAGAACTTTCCGCCGCCACCAGTTGCCTCGAGGTTGGCCTGCGTGCAGCCTCGACTTCCGTGCGCCGAGTTCCATGACGACGGGACTGCCCCACCACCGGTCCGGTCGTGATGACCGACCTGAGCACTCCCCTCACCCGTGCCGGTCCAGTTGCTGCACGAGTGGTCCTCGCCGTCCGTGAACCGGGAGCCGTCCAGCTGGGAGCCCGTGAGGATATCGTGGCGGTTGACGTCGTCGGTTCGCCCGGCGTTAATATTCCCATTCTCGTCGAGCTGCGTTTCCTTGATCAGGGCGGCATTCGAATAGTGGAGCTCGTCTACGCTGCCGGCGATCTGCACACCCTTGGCGTTGAACCACGGGCCAGACCCGATCCGGTCACGTGCGTTGACGCCGTCTGCTCCCTGGGTACTGAGATACGCCCGCCACATCTTGCCAGTTGAGCCCGCCGCGCTGGCCAGCATCGAGCAGTGCGCGTCGGCTCCATCGAGTCCGCCCAGGTTGGCGCCATTGCCGCTGCCGGCGCTCGTGATGAAGAAGCTCATCTCGTTGTCCTGAGTCAGGACAGGGAACGCGGCTGCCACCGCGAGAGCGACGGCGAGACAGAATAATTGAGTTCTGGTGCGTGTCATTGTTGTACGCCTCCTGGCTTCTGACTGGTGCCCCTTTTGGCCGAACGTCCACCGCACTAGGCGGACGACTGCCACCGACGGCAGGCGGTACCTTACTACATGCTGGCGAAACAGGAGATGGCCGGTCTGACGGGGATCGACTTTGCCGGCTACGATGCACTCACCGTAGGGTCTTTGGCAGATCTCGGTTCGGAGGGAAAGAGCTCCAGGGGCGAATCGGCGTCGATCTCGGTGGGGACCGGTGTGGCTGATTCTGGCTCTCGCAGTGGCTCAACCGAGAGGGGGTCCTGCGGCGGCTCAACCGGAACCGGGTCCCGCAGAGGTTCCGCCGAGACTGGGTCCCGCAAAGGCTCAACCGGGACCGGGTCTGGTAAGGCCTCAACCGGTACCGGGTCGTGCTGCACCGGTTTCTCGACCGCAGCTTCTCTGGCGGGCGACGCGGGCTCGGGGGCCGGTTGAGGGACGAGGTGTGCGGGCCACGGTCGGACGTCACCCATTCCCGCTGCGGTCGGTGTGACCCGCTTGGATTCCGCCACCTTCGGTTTCCACTTCGATTCCGCCGCGGTCGATGCGTCGCGCTCCGAGTCGGGTGGAGCGGGCAGCTTCTTGAGGCGCGCCATTTCTGCCCGAAGGTGCGTCACTTCCGAGCTCAAGTGGTTGAGGCTCGAGCGCAGATGCCTCACCTCAGTGTTCAGATCAGGTGGCGAGCTGGCTACACGCGTCCGGGCCGGCGGTTCCGGCTCTGACCTGATCTTGAGAATCCCAACTGGCGTGGTCGTTTCTGGCTCCAGCCTGACTCGTTGGTCTTCGAGTTCAGGCTCCCAGCCCAGTTCCTCAGCCAGTTCCCCGAGGAATTCCGTAATCTGCCTCTTCATTGACGTCGATCCATTCTTCAAGAGTCGTACCCGGCCGTAACGCCCCAACTTCCCGTATGTTTGGTTGAAGGCTTCAACCGCGTGAGCAGGGAGCATTCGCAACGACGACCTAAGTCCTCTGCGGGGATGACTTTAGACTCCTGCCGTACGTTGATATAGTCAGGAGACCTCCATCCATGACCGAGCCTCCACCGAAACCCCCGATCGCGGAGTTTGCCGTCGACCCCAACAGCCCGTCCAAGCGACCCGAGCAGCTCGTCAGCATGCTGGTGAGAGTGCTCGGCCAAGAGTTCCCTGAAGCGTTTGCAAGGCTCGAAGTCGTGCATGCCGACGGCTCTGAGGTTGTGACCGTCGCACAGCGAGATGATGTTGGTGAAGAGGTCGTGAAGGAGGTCGCGCACCGTGCTCGTGCGGTGTACGGCGAGTTCGTGACTAGTCCCTGGTATTAAAGCCCATGAAAGTAATCGACGCGACCGTCCTTCTTCTGGTCGTTGTGTGCGTGGTGCCCGCGTTCGCCCAAGATGACATGGAGCGAGAGAATCTGACCGACCTGCGAGAAGTCAATGTTGTGGTCGAGGATCTCGCGGCCGATGCGGAGTCAGCCGGGTTGGACCGCCGCTCGATCGAGAGGGCGATTGAGGGGCACCTCCAGGAGCGAGGCGTGCCGCTCGGCAATTCTCGAAGCGCCGGTGACCTGTATGTGAATATCGATACGTTCCGTGGCTCGACCGGCCTCTATGCCTACTGTGTGGAGGTGTCGCTTCAGCAATTGGTGACGATCGAGGGCAACCAGCTCCGGACGCTCGCCGACGTCTGGCAGCTGGCCAGCTTAGGTACAGTTGGCGAGGCCAATCTTCCTGGGGTCGAAAGCATCGTGATGCAGATCGTCGACGTGTTCGTGGAGGACTACCTGGAAACGAACCCGCCCGACTGATCACGTGCCCAGTGACAAATCGTAGGGTGATCGAAGTAAAGTAGACGCGCGCCGCTTGCGCGGTGGCACCTGGTGCAGGTAGTCTGCACAGAGTCAAGTAGTCGGCAGTACGGGTAGGTCCGAACTCCGACGATTAACCCAGTGGAGTGAGGAAATGCCCACAGCCGGTACAGTGAAGTGGTTCAACGACAGCAAAGGATTCGGTTTCTTGACGCGAGATGACGGCGAGAAGGATGTGTTCGTCCATCATTCCGCGATCCAAGGAGAGGGCTTCAAGACCCTGTCCGAAGGCCAGCGCGTCGAGTTCGACGTGGTCCAGGGCCAGAAGGGCCCGGCGGCGGAGAACGTGGTCAAGCTCGACGGCTAGATCGCAGCCGTGAGTCAATCAGGGGCGGTCTGGACTGTTGTTCGGACCGCCCATTTTTTTGCACGAAGCTATGCCATCTTTCGATGTGGTGTCACAGGTCAATCTGGACGAGGTGTCCAACGGAATCAACCAGGCGACGCGTGAGGTTGACACACGTTTCGACTTCAAGGGCACGAACGCCAAGTTCGAGTGGGGCGACGACGAGATCACGATGCGTGCTCCTGACGAGTTTCAGCTGAACCAGATGTACGACATCCTGACCAGCAAGCTTGCCAGTCGGAAGGTGAACACCCGCTGTCTGCAGCGAGACTCGGTGCACAAGAACGTCGGCGATGCGTGGCAGATCGTCCGGGTGCGGCAGGGTATCGAGAGCGAGTTGGCGCGGAAGCTGGTTAAGATGGTCAAGGAGACCAAGAAGAAGGTACAGGTCGCGATTCAGGGTGACCAGCTGCGCGTGAGTGGCAAGAAGCGAGACGATTTGCAGGAGACCATTGCGCTGCTGAAGGACTCCGACGTCGAGCTCCCGCTGCAGTTCATCAATTATCGAGACTGAGCCCGATGAATCTATGAAGAGGATCGTCAACAAGACACGCCGCCCCCTCAAGATCAAGCTCTCGCAGGGGCGGGTACTTCGACTGGGGCCGGCGAAGGAAGGGCAGATCTCCACTCAGGACGCCGAACGGGAGTCGATCAAGAAGAGCGTCGAAGCGGATGAAGTGGAGATCTTCGACGATGTGGCCCGTTCGGATGTGAGAACCGGTACTGGGTCCGCCAACCGGGCGAATCCGCAGGCCGCACACCGGCAGTTCTCCGTCACGAAGCGCGGGGACCGTTAGGGCAACCGAGGGAGAATCGTTATGCGTCTAGGATGTGTCGCGGCGTCGCTCTGTTTGGCCGTGTCCAGTTTCGTCATCGTCGGGCTGGGTGCGCAGGAGCCAGTCGTCGAGGTGTTCAAGTCACCTACCTGAGGCTGTTGTGGGGTGTGGGTCGCACACCTGGAAGCGAACGGTTTCACGGTCGAGACCACTGATGTGCCGGACATTAACGCCGTCAAGGAGCGAGCCGGGGTTCCGGCTGTCCTGTCGTCGTGCCACACGGCACTCGTGGACGGGTATGTCGTCGAGGGGCATGTGCCAGCGGACGATCTCAAGCGTTTGCTCGCGGAACGGCCGGAGGTCGCGGGCATATCCGTCCCCGGAATGCCGGTTGGGTCGCCGGGGATGGAAGGACCTAATCCCCAACCCTTCGATGTCGTCGCTTTCGACGAGGACGGGTCCTTTAGTCGCTTTTCGTCGCACCAGCCTTGAGGTTGACACGCCGAAGGGTCCGGCTCGGCCCGTATGGAAACAGAGGTCATCCAGTGTCCGTACTGCGGTGAGGCGATAGAGATCGCCATCGATCTTTCGGTTAAGAAGCAGGAATACATAGAGGACTGCCAGGTCTGCTGCCAGCCGATGACGCTGATTGTCACTGTGGACGCCGCCCTCGCCGTGTCCGTCGACGCTCGCGCGGACTCGTAGACCGCACCTTCACCCAGACGCTTTCGCTGCGATAGGATTCTGGTACGTCGATGAGTGCCCCCGAGCCAGTGCAGTTCGGTCGGTATGCGGTTACGAGGATTCTCGGCCGGGGCGCCCTCGGGCGTGTCTATCACGGCCACGACCCGATAGAAGCGCGTCAAGTCGCGGTCAGGGTGATTAGAGCCCGGGTCGAGCACCAGCTCAAGGCCGCGCCCCGGTTGTCTCATCCGGGAATCATCTCGGTCTACGACGTCGGCGAGGCGGGCCGCTATTCCTTCGTCGCCATGGAGTTCGCCTCGGGTGGTAGTCTCGAGGAGCGAATCGAGAGCGGGGTCGAGTTTTCTCCCGACCAGGTAGCGGACATTGTCAGCCAGGTTGCCGAGGCCCTGGACTACGCCCACGGTCAGGGCGTCATTCACCAAGATGTCAGCCCCGCCAACATCTTGGTGGCCGATGACGGACGCTACAAGCTGACCGATTTCCGAATCGACGATATCGCTTCGTTTCTCCCTCCGGATGAACACGGTGGGCAGCCACGGCCGTACTATCGCTCACCCGAGCAGGTGCGTGGCCTCCCGGTCACCCCGTCCACCGATCAGTTCTCTCTCGCGGTCGTGGTCTACCGGTTGCTCACGGGCAGGAGGCCATTCGATGGTGAGACTCCGAAAGCCGTGACGCTTCAGGTCGCGGAGATCGAACCGCCAAGCCCTTCAGCGGTGAATCCTCGGTTGTCGGCGGTGCTGAGCCACGCCGTCATGACCGCGCTCTCGAAGGAGCCCAACGAGCGGTATTCCGACTGTCGGGCATTCGCGGACGCGTTGTTGAATTCGCTGGGTGCGCCTGCAGTTCGCCGGCCTTCCCCTCCCCCTCCGCCTCCGGCAGCGGATGTCGCACAGGACGCGGGCCCGACATGGGACGAGACCGTCCTAGATGCTGACGAGTCACCGGTGGGTCCGGGGACGGGATACGCCAACCGACCACCGCCGCGTCGTCGGTCGCGTTTCCCCGCGTTCGTGATCGGAGCCGTTCTCGTTGTCGGGGCTGCGTGGTTGGTGTGGAGATTGGATCTGCTCGGGCCCGCCAGGATTGTGACGACGGTGGCGATCGATTCACGTCCACCCGACCAATCTCTGGCCATCTGGCTCGATGACGTACCCGCTGGCCTGACCACGCCCGCTGATCTTCTGCTCGAGGGAGAGGAAGGGCAGAGCGTTCGTCTCGATCTGGTTCGCGACGACGAGATCGTCGCCTCGACGAGCGTGATGCTGGATGGTGAAATGGCTCCCGAGTGGATTCCGGAGGTCGAGGTTCCGCTCAGACCTGTTCGATACGAGGTGAGGAGTACTCCCACAGGCGCGCTCGTTCGTCTGGATGGGCAAGACATCGCCCGACCGACCCCGGTCGACATCGATCTGTTTCCTGGCCAGTCGTACGACATCGTGGTCGAGTTGGAGGGGTATGAACCCGGGCGTCGTTCGGTCGACCCCGCCGAGCTTGGCGGTGACGTGGTCGCCCTCGACTTCGCCCTCACGCGTATCGTGAGACCCGGTCGCTTACTGGTCGAGGCTACGTTTCCCGTCAGAGTGGTGGCCAGGTCGGATGGTGCCGCCGATCGTCACGCCGTCGGGCGAAGCCCCAGTCTCGAGTTGCCGCCAGGCAGCTACTCGGTCTCTGTTGCGGCCCCTGAGGTCTTCTTTGCTGGCGAAACCACGATCACCGTTTCGGAGGGGGAGGATGTCGTGCTTCCTAACATTCCCTCGGCCGTCAAGGTGTTGGTCTTCGACGTTCCCGGCGATGCGACCGTTCGGATCGACGACTTCGCCCCGTTCCCGTCCGGTGGCCCACGGATCGTGGCTATAGGGGCGCACCGCTTCGTCTTCGAATGGCCAACGGGCCAGCAGGTTGCGCAGGATATTGAAATCGACCACGACGGGCAGGAAGTGTCGGCCCGTCACCCGTAGGATGGCACTCGGGATGCAGGTGTCGATGACGGAGACCTTGGTGCACCAGCCAGCCACGCGCCGCCGATGCCTGACCGCCGTTGTCGTTGGTGTCGTCGTGTGCGCCTCCTTCGTCGCGACCGAGGGCGTGTCGTATGCCCAGGACCCGGTTGCGGCACGCTTGCTTGACCAGGCTGACCAGCTCAGTCGCCGCGGCGATGTCGCCGGCACCCTTCAGACGTACCAAGACGTTGTCTCGCGGTTTCCGGGGGACGAACGCGCGCCGGTCGCCCTCTTGCGTCTGGCCGAAGGCCGCTGGGCCGCCGGTGACCCGGAGGGAGCCTCTGCCGCGATCGAGCAACTGCGGGAACGGTATGGTCGGGCTCCGAGTGCGGCCGGCGCGTGGGTACTCGAGGGCGAGATCCAGTGGCAGAACGCGTCGTCGGTCGACGACCTCCGGACGGCGCACACGACCCTCGGTCGCGTGTCGGCGCTGTTCGGTCGCCTCGAGTATCCGGACCCGATCTGGCGTCGGCGAGCTGGCGCCGCCCGTGGCCAACTGAGCCTCCTCCTGGGTGACCTCGACTTGGCGGCGGCGGAGTTTCTGGCCGTGGTCGAGGACGAGCCGGTGGGCCCGGGCACGGCGGAGGCGCAGATCGCGCTGGCGGAGGTGTTGACCTACGGCAGAGAGTGGAGTGCCGCCGCCGAAATCCTTCAACGGGTGGTTGAACGCGGGCCGGCCGATGATTTCGACGAGTCCGCGACCGCTCCAGACATACTGGCGCGCCGCCGCCTGAGTTTGCTCCATCGAACGGTGTTCAGACCCAAGCTCCGCCGGTCGCCATGGACGGCGATGCGTCGTCTGGAAGTACCGGGCCGCGGCCTGAGCAACCCGGTGGGGCTCGCCGTCGCACCAGACGGGCGAGTGGTGGTCACCGACGATGGGGCGGATCTGGCGCTGACATTCGGCCCCGATGGCGTTCTCGTGGCAACGACTGTCGTCGACCGTGGGGGCTTCCCGTGGACGGGGCCAGCGGGAGAGCTCTACGTGCTCGACCGCCGCGTGATTCAACGACCGCTCGGGCAAACCCCGCCCGTCACGTTCGCCGTGCCCGATGGCGGCCGACTCCGTAACCTGGAGAACCTTCGTGCCGGCGCACGAGGTGTGCTCGATGAGTGGTTCATTCTCGACACGGGGCGACGTCGAGTCGTGCGGTTCGACCGGCAGCGCCAATACTCCTCTACGCTGGTGGAACGGGATCGCGGTTCTGAGATCGTCGACCTCGCGCTCGACCGCCGGGGCCGACTCTACGCCCTCGACGGCAAGCAGAACCGTGTGATTCGTTTTGCGCTTGACGGCGCGGCCGAAGGCACCGTCGCGTCACGCGAATGGCGCCGCCCGGAAGCGCTGACGGTCGACGGTGTGGGCAATCTTTACGTGCTCGACCGTGACGAGAAGACGATCGACGTCTTTGACCCGGACGGCACGCTGCTGTTGACGTACGGACCCCTGTTGCCCGATGGGACGGAGCTCAGCGGACCCCGCGACCTGGCCGTCGACGATGCGGGTCGGCTCTACCTTGTGGACCGAGACCTGGACGCGGTATTCATCCTCGAGTAACAGCATGTTCAAACTATTCGGTGGGTCCTTGGTCGTCTCCGTTGTCGTGGCTCTGTTGGTCGGGTGCGAGCCCGCCATGGCCCAGCCGTCGGCCGCCGTGGCCCGGCCGATTCAACGGGCGTTTGACGAGGCGGAAGCGCTGTTCGAGAACCTCCAGCAGTCACAGGCTCTCGAGCTGTTTACTCAGGTGGTCGATTCGCTCATGCCGACTGCGCGGGCAGGCACCCTGTCTGAGGCCGAGCGGGATATGTTGCTTCGGAGTCTGTCCTATCGCGCTCGCGCGGGGTTCAACGTCGGGCAAAGCGATATCGTCGATCGTGACCTCGAGGCGGCCATTCGGCTGGAGCCGGGGTTCGACTGTGCCCCGCGATTGATTTCGCCCGGACTGATCGAGGCATGCACGAGTCTGCGCTCAGAGCTCGTGGGGCGCCTCGAATTGCTCGTGAGTCCATCGGACGCGGAGATCCAGCTCGACGGTCGTCCTATGGCCGCCGAGGCTGGACCAATCGACATCATGGCTGGGCCGCACCTCGTCACCGTCAACCGTCCCGGATACGCCGGCGAGCGAGTGTCGATTGATGTCGAGCCTGGGGAGATGCCGACCCTTCACGAAGTCGTGCTCACACGTGTGAGTGCCGTGCTCCGGATCCTGACGCGGCCGGCGGGGGCCACGGTGCATGTGAACACCGTCCGGTATGGTCCGACGCAAGGTGAGGCCCGACCTGGCCCGTCGCGTCCCCGCCAGATCGAGGGACACCCCGTCGGGGAGTTCTCTGACGAGCTCACGGTGCCTGGTATCCGTCCGGGCGCCGTCTCGGTGGTCGTCACGCTCGATGGCTTTCGTACGGCCAGGCGTGACCTCAACCTTGCCGAACCAGCCGACTACCCGACGCACTTCGTGCTGGAGCGTGCTGAGGGCACCGTCATGTTCGACGGGTTACCCGGTGGGTCCACCGTCGAGATTGGCCGGCAGGGTGAGGAGATGAGGGTGGTGACATTGGACGCCGGTCGACTCACGCTGCCGATCGGCGTGTATGACCTGGCCGTTGCCCATCCCGACGCCGGCTTCTACCAGAACACGGCGACCGTCATCGACCGTCGAGAGTATCTGGTGCCGGTGCGGCTCCGCCCGTCGCTGACGGTGCTTGGGATCCTGGGCGACGACCCGGTGGCGAGGGAGACCCTCATCCGGGCGCTGGGTGATGCCCTCGGCGGGGTGGAGGAGTGGACACTGCAAGACCGGACCGAGGCGGGTGCGTCCATCCTCGAGGACGCAGGCCTGACATCGGAGCGGCTCCGTCGACGGCTGAACCCACGGGTCATCCAGGACGACCCCATCGATTGGGAGGCAGTGCAAGACTCGTCTGCCCGTGAGGGCCGGAGCTCGGTGTATCTGACCGCCGTGCTCGACAACGATCTATCAGCCACCTACGCCGACCTCTGGATGTGGCGTTCCGCTCCAGATTCCGCACTGGCTTCTCGGGTGCGGGTCCCCCTGAGTGCCGGCGACGGGCAGGCGGCCGCGTCGGCGATCCGGCGTGCGTTCTCCGATATCCAACTGGGACGTCTGTGGGTGGGTGCGCTACTGATTGACGTCGATTCGGAGCCTGGGCCCTTTGTGGTGGACGTGACGGATGCGAGTCCCGCAAAGCAGGCCGGTCTCGAGCCAGGAGACGTGATCGTTGCTGTCAATGGCCTGGCTCCCGCGGGCGCGGCGTCGGTATACCGTGCCCTCGCCGACTCGGCCGGTGGGGTCCTGACTCTTCAGATAGCGCGCGATGGCGTGGCCCTCGAGATCGAACTGGCAGCGGGTGACAGCCCGCTGGTCGAGCTTCGGGGAGGCGGAGATATCGCGTATGCTGCCGCGGCGGCTGGCTTGGCGGCGGCCAGGATGCGACAGTCGTCGGAGCAGCCAGACTGGGTCTGGGAGCTCAATGACGCTGCTACCCGACTGCACGGAGGTGACCTCGAAGGCGCGCTGGAGATCTTGCGGCGCACCCAGCGATTCGCACCGGATAGTTTGGGAGTTGGACGCGGCACATTCGATTATTGGCTGGGGACTGCGTTCACGATGGCGGGGCCTGAGTTTCGAACTCAAGCGCAACAGGGTTTCGCGCGCGCTGCCGAGGATGCTGGCGCTCGCTTGGGTCACAACGATGGGCCATGGGTGGCGCCTCGCGCCCGTGCGCGTCTGGCCTGGTTGACGGGCGGCGAGTAGGCCGTTCAGAGATTGAGCGACATGAGTTTCGAGAAACCCTGGGCCACACTCGTCATCGTGAGACACGGTCAGAGTGTCTGGAACCAGCAGAACATCTTTACGGGATGGGTCGACGTCGACCTGTCAGAGCAAGGCGTCGAGGAGGCCAAACGGGCCGGCGAAAGCCTCAAGGCGATGGGCTTCGTTCCTGACGTCGCCTTCACATCGCTCCTCAAGCGCGCCATTCGAACGCTGTGGGTGATGTTGGAGGAAGCCGATCTGGTGTGGGTGCCGGTGATGAAGTCGTGGCGTCTCAACGAGCGACACTATGGGGGCCTGCAAGGGAAGAACAAGGCGGAGACGGCACGCGAGTATAGCGACGAGCAAGTCCACGTATGGCGCCGCAGTTTTACCGTGCGGCCGCCTCTTCTGGACCCCGCCGACGAGGCCAACCCCGCTGCCAACGCCCGGTATCTTACCGTCGACATCGACCCGACCGAGCTGCCGCGAGGCGAGAGCCTGGAGGACACGTCGGGGAGGGTGCTGCCGTACTGGGAATCGGAGATCGCACCGAGGCTACGAGAAGGCAGCAACGTGCTGATCGTCGCTCACGGAAACTCTCTGCGGGCCCTGCTCAAGCACCTGGAGCATGTCAGCGACGACGACATCCCTACCGTCAATATTCCGACGGGTCGGCCGAAGGTCTACGAGTTCGACCGGGAGCTCACGCCGACTCGGCACTATTACCACGGCGATTCGGGGTGACGTCGGCCGCCGCTGTCGCGTCTTGATTGATTCAGTCTGGTTCGTCGAGGTCCACGTCGACCACCTGCCACCCAGCGCCGACCAGCTGCTCTCGCAACCTCTCGGCTCGCGTCACGAGGGGCGCGATGTGTGGGTGAAGCTCTGACACGAGCGTTCTGTCGGCCGAGGGCTCGTGGACGGTCAAACCCAATTCGCCACCGCGGTCACGGACAGAACACCAGAGCTGCTGATCAGACGATCGTCGGAGACGCCACAGGACCAGGCCACGGGCGGTCAACTCGGGCAGTAGAACGGTCACAGCGCGGCGAGTTGCAAAAACGGCGCCCTGCGATCGGGAGCAGTCCGCGGAAAGTCCGTGTAGAGCTCAGGCAGACAAAACGAGGAAGTCGCTGTAGGCGGCGGCTCTTGTTCGCTGACCGGGCGAGGCACCGTGAGAGACGACCTCCTCGTCACTGTTCGGAGTATTCGGTGATGTGTTCGAGCAGCAACGCCGTCATCCGTTCGGGGGCCAGATCAGGGATCCAGTGACTGACCCCTTCCAGGACCTCGAAGCGATATGGCGCATCGACATACTCCTCGGTGAGCAGGGCCCCGTCGATGCAGAGCGCCGTGTCCCCGTCGCTCCAGGTAAACATCGTCGGCACCGTCACGCTGCCGGCCCCGGAGCCCGGGAGAGCGCCGTCAGCGATGTTCGCACGATACCAGTTCAGCGCCGACCCGAGCGCCGGCTTGGAGCCCAGCACCCGCACATATTCGTCGATACTGTCGCTGTCGATGCCGGCGAATATGGCGCGAAGTTGAGCACTGTCGTTGGCCAGAAAGCCGTCCTCCGAGTTTGGCTGAACGAACAGGGCGAAATATGACGACGCCGCGACCTGGCACGAGTTCGGGTCTCCCAAGACCCGCGCGAACGCATCAGGGTGAGGCACCGAGACCGGGTTGGCTGTGATCACGCGGTCCGCTGCCCCGATCGCCAGCCCCCACGCGATCGCGGCGCCCCAATCGTGACCGACGATATGGAAGCGGTCCGCCCCGACCGCGTCGGCGATCCCAATGACGTCTTGCACCAGCAGCGGCACCGTGTAGTCCTCGATAGCGGGCGGTCGCGCACCTGGTGAATAGCCCCGCTGATCGGGGGCGATCGCACGAAACCCGGCCTCGCCCAGTGCACGCAGCTGGTGCCGCCATTCGTGGGACGTTTGCGGGAAACCGTGGAGGAGGATGACGACCTCTCCGTCTTCGGGACCGGCCGTACGCATATCGAAGGTAAAATTGCCGACGGTCACCTGGTCCATCGTGACCTCTCCGAGAGAGTCTGCGGTTGGAGCTGAGGATGCCTCGACGGGCGGGCCTTGATCCCCCGCCGCTGGTTCCGTATCCTCAGATGACCCGCACGCCGACGCAAGCATCATCGTGAGGGCCGCGCTTACAACCGCCAGGAGAGATCTCTTCACTATTCCCACTCCTTGCCGAGTGAGTCGAGTCCGGCGCGTCCCAAGTCCTCCGGGGTCATGAACGGCACCAACTCCACCTTGGCGTCAAAGGTCAGGAAGAAGGGCTCGGCCAGTGCGGGGATGTCGGAGGGATCGTCCACGTTGACGACGAACGTCCCACCTCTCTGTCCGTTACCGGCGGTGAAATAGGTTGCATCTGGTTTGATCGCCTCGAGGATCTTCTGGAGCTTCTGGCCGGCGCTGCCATCGCGCACCGCCGCGTTGAAAGGCTCCAGCGGAAATCGAACGTGCATGAGCATCTTCATTCATCACCTCCAGAGGTGCGTCTCTTTGCCGGGAAGCGGCAGCCGAGCGCCGACCTATTCTATGAAAGAAGCGGGACGATGGACACCAAGCCCGCAGATTGCCATATAGTTCGGGCTGCAACCCAATCGAACAGGAGATAGACATGAGAATAATCGTTGTTGCCCTCACCATCATCATCGGCCTTGGTTTCAGTAGCGTCGCGAATGCACAGGATGCCCCACCGCCTTGCGGCGCAGCCGGAGACCTTCCGTCCGAGCTCTCTGGCAACGTCGCCGCCGATTCGCGGTGCTTCGAGCTGCGCATGTACACGGCTGAACCGGCGGTCGACGGCAAAGGTGGCATCGACAACCTGCACCAGCGCTTCCGTGAGAAAGAGGTCGCGCTCTTTGAAAAGCACGGGGCCGAGGTCGTCGCGGCCTGGCAGAGGCTTGATAATCCGAACACGCTCGTGTGGATGTTGGCGTATCGCGACCGCGCTCACCGCGACCAGGTTTTCGCCGACTTCGGCGCAGACCCGGAGTGGGTCGCGCTTCTCGCGAAGTACCCAGTCCCGCTCGACATCGAGGTCTACATGATGAGCGCATCCGACTACTCGGCCCTCAAGTAGGCTGAGCGACATGTGTCGCTCACTGGCCAGGTTCGTCGTGGGCGGGTGTCTCTGTGCGTCGTGCGCTGCGCCCGTTTCGGAGGAGGAGGCGGAGCGCGGGCGGACAGCCGGGTCGACTGGCCCGACGCCTTTGGCATCAGAGCAACGCGACGCGCCGTCCTCCGATCGTAACGCCTATTTCGGCGACCTGCACGTCCACACGCGCTACTCCCTAGACGCATACGCCTTCGGCACGCGCGTGGACCCCGATGCGGCGCACGAGTTCGCGAAGGGGAACGCGATCACCCATCCAGAGGGATTCGACATGCAGCTCGATCGCCCGCTGGATTTTCTCGCAGTCACCGACCACGCTGAGTATCTCGGCCACTCGGCTAGTTCCTGGTCGGACAGGCCGGAGCTTGATCCCGACCTCGTGCGCTCTGCGTGGAGTGAGATCGTGGCCTCCGCCAACCGTCACAATGATCCGGGGTCGTTCACGGCGTTCATCGGATACGAATACACGTCAGGGGGCGGGGGCGGCGAAAACCTGCACCGCAACGTGCTGTTTCGAGGCGACCGCGGGCCTGAGGCGCTGTTTTCACGCCTGGACTCGATCAATCCGGAGGATCTCTGGTCGACGATGGACACGTGGCGTGCCGCCGGTCTGGAGGTGCTCGCCATTCCGCACAACATGAACGGCTCCGACGGCCGGATGTTCGAGTACGAGAATTTCGAAGGCGGTGCCATCGACGAAGCCTATGTGCAGCAACGCACCCTCAACGAGCCGATTGCCGAGATCACCCAGATCAAAGGCACGTCGGAGACGCACCCTGCGTTGTCGCCGAACGATGAGTGGGCCGACTTCGAGATCATGGCGTTCAAGGTTGCGCCCTGGAACGTGCCGAGCAAGCCCGAGGGCAGCTACGTGCGCGACGCGCTGCGGAGGGGCCTAACGATAGAAGCCGGTGGCGTGGGCAATCCGTACAAGCTCGGCTTCATCGGCTCGAGCGACACTCACGTGGCTGCCGGCGGGTTCAGAGAGGAAGACCAGCTGGCGTGGTCCGCCATGCTGTCAGCTGAGGCCACGCAACGCGGCTCGGTGCCCGCCGACGCCGAGACGGTCGACGACGGCAGTGGGCGCGCTTATGCCCCCGGGCCGGGGATGAGGTACGGCGCATCGGGGCTGGCTGGCGTGTGGGCCGAGGAGAATACGCGCGCGAGTCTCTTCGATGCGATGCGCCGGAAGGAGACGTTCGGCACGTCGGGTCCCCGAATCCGCGTGCGATTCTTCGGCGGCTCGGGAATCCACGCGCTCGATATGAGCGCCTCGACACTCGTCAGCGCGGCCTACGAGCAGGGCGTGCCCATGGGCGGAGACCTGCGCGGCGCGACCACCGATGCCGCTCCGGCATTTCTGGTGTGGGTGGTGCGGGATCCGATGAGGGCACCTCTACAGCGCGCGCAGGTGGTCAAAGGCTGGATGGAGGACGGCGCAACCCGCGAGCGAGTGTACGACGTCGCGTGTTCTGACGATCTCGCGGTCGATCCCGAGACCCATCGCTGTCCTGACAACGGCGCTCAGGTTGATCTGGAGACGTGCGATATCACCGCCGACGTCGGCGCGGCCGAGCTCAAGACCATCTGGACCGACCCGAAGTTCGACCCCGGCGAACCGGCGTTCTACTACGTGCGTGTGCTGGAGAACCCGACGTGCCGGTGGTCGACGTGGGATGCGGTGCGGGCCGGGGTCGCTCCGCGCCTCGACTTCCCGGCCACGATTCAGGAGCGCGCGTGGTCATCGCCGATCTGGTACACGCCGTAGCTGCCAGGATCCTAGGCCTTAAGACTTGCGTCCACGCCGACCACGACTAACTGCCCATGACACCCAAGGGCCTCTGGCAGCACTGCGCGGATCAGCGGACGCTGTCGAGCAATGCCCTGAGCATCCGGGTGTAGTGGACGTCGGCCTCGGCCACGGCGTCCTGATACTCGTCGCGCGATAGGTCTTGTCCGGCGGGGTTTCCGTCGAGACGCAGAATGCCCGTCCCTTGGTCGATGACGTCGATCGTCTCGTCCGCCGCCCGTAGGCCGTTGGCTCCTCCATCGGTGATCTGGGTCTTCGTGCCGGCGATCGCCGCCTGATTGAGGTCGATGTAGACCTCCCGGAACTGGCCCTCGGCGAGCTTCGTTTCGATGAGTACCGGCGCCGAATACCGCGCAGAGACGACCAGGAGTTGTCCAGGAAACGCCAGCACCGCCACGAAGCGATCGTCATCGACCGTGTCCTTGTTGGCTGCCGCACCGAGCTGCTGTTCCGTCATAATCCGGGACAGCTCGGCGGCCAGCGGCGCGGATCCAGCCTCCTCCGCCCGCGGGGCATCCCCGCTATCCGCTCGTGCGCTCGCGATAAGGAGCTCGAGTATCCGGGCGTACTGCTCGTCGGCTTCGACGAACGCACTGCGATACTCGTCGCCTGATAGGTCTTGTCCGCTCGGGTCGTCATCGAGGCGCAGGATGTGATCGCCGCGATCGACCGCGTCGTTCAGATCGCCTTCGGCGATCGATATTCTCCTCGGCGGGGTCGCCCGCAGCCCGTTGGCCCCTGCGTCGTTGATGAGCGTCTTCGTCCCGGCGACCGGTGTCGTATCGAGGTCCGTATAGACCTCCTGGAACTCGCGATTCGTGATCTTCACCTGGGCGGTCCCCGGCGACGAATATCGCGCCGAGACGACCAGCAGCCGGTCGGACGTTAACATCGCTGCCAGGAAACGGTCGTCCTCGGCGGGATCTCTTCCGGCCACGGCCTCGATCTGGAGCTCCTCCATCAGGTTAACCAGCTCCTCGGCCAGCGGGGCGGACGTCGACTCTTGAGCAAGTGCGGTACGGCTGGGACCACTAGCTGCGACGAATGAGATCAGGATGACGAACAGCGGACGAACGGTAGAGGTTGCCATGGCCACACTCCCAGTGTTCGACGTCGCGGTCAACGGTCTTGGGCGGTTGTATCATCTGTTACAAGGCAGGTCAATGCCCATTCCCCATCCCTGGCCCGAAAGACCAGAAAGCCAGGGGTGAGCTCCTAGTGCTCGTTAGCTAATGAAGAGAGGTTCCGATGGTGAGGCACTGCTTGCCGCTATGCCGACGCTTCTAGGAATAGTGATTCTCTCGCTAGGATGGGCGATAGTTTGGAGATGCGCAAGAGGCGTCGGATTCGCTCCGGCACCCTGGTCAGCGTCAACCGCCCCCCCTGACGAACGAGTGCCGTGTGACTAGCCATCAAGGCACCCAGCCCCCCAGCATCGAGGTCCTCCAGCTCGGCGAGGTCGAGCACGACGTCCCGGCACCCCTGACGAATGACCCCGTCAATCTCCTGTCGCAACTCCGGCACGGAGCGGCCCGTCGTGAGCCCACCCCTCAAGCTGAGCACGACGACCTCTTCGAGTGTTCTCTTCTGAGTCTGCACCGCCGACCTCCCCTCGATCGATAGACCGGTCTACGGAAGCGGCCAGTGGGGCGGGACGCTCACCACATAGGTGCCCGCGACCTTGTCGTGCCACGCCTGCCGCTCGGCATCCCCAATGGCCCAGAACCACCCGATGCCAAGGGCGGCCACCGAGAAAATGCCCGACAGCCCCCGAATGACCGCCTCCGTGAATCGAATCGGTGTACCGTCCGTGCGCACGACACGGAGCCGACAAATCACGCCCCCGATGGTCGTCCCCTTCCATCCCCAGAACACCACGTGATAAGCGAGGACGAGGAAGAAGAACACACTCGCACCCTCCAGCGGGAGGAGCGCCATCGTGATCGCCACGAGCAGGAGATCCAGGACAACGGACCCAACCCGACTCGGGAACGTCGCGCGGGGTAACAGCGCGGCGTCGGTGTCCACGCCGGCCGTGCCTGACGGGATCGTCACGTCAGCGGCACCAGTCTCAGCCGCGTGCTCAACCGTCGCATCTGGGGGGGTAGCCGCCGGCGGGGTCGAGGGAACCACTAGTGGCGGCGGCTGGGACGCTTGGGGCAGTTCTCGGCGTAGGGCCCCCACAACGGTGATCGTCGCGGCACCAAGCCCAAAGACGCCGAGCATCGCCCACGTCACCAGCCCAATCACCGGCATCACGTAGGCGAGGCTGACAACCGCGAAGCCAATGGTCAGCGATCGCGTTGCCTGCCCCCACCCGCCGGATTCGTGCTCGGCCACGACGCGACTCCCCATCCATCGCACTACACCGACCCGCCCGAAGACGCCGCCGATGAAGAGGGCGAGCATGAGGAACGGCAGAACGACGATGCCAACCACCGAGATCATCAAGATGAGCGACACCGGTCCGATCAGCAGCAGGACCAGGAACCCCGCGATCCCCGTTGTCAGTGGCTTGTCAGCCAAAACATCGCTACAGGCCCGTACAGGTCGTTCGAAGACGATGTTGATGATCAGGTACATCAGGAAGATGACCCCGACAAAGGCCCACATCCACGGCAAGCTCGGCACGAGAGGTCGACCCCACAGTAGTCCCTGACTGAACCAGGGCACCATTGCGTCAAAGGGCACTGCTGATCCCAGGGCCCCAATGGCGATTTGTTCGCCCCCGGGGGAGAATTCCGGTGGCACATCGAGCCCGCCGCCAACGACCACGAGGTCGCGGTCAACCACGGCCCCCGACTCAATTGTGGCGGATCCCCCAACCACCACGAAGTCGCCTCCGACGACGGACGTGCCCGCGAGTCTCGCCGTTCCAACGACAACAACCACGTCCCCGGCCACTTCACCTTCGATTGTGGCGGAACCCGCGATCACCACGACCTCGCGCACCCGGTCGCCGGCACGGAGGGTGTAACTATCCCCTACCCGAACAACGGGGCCCATCCCGCGGCGTCGCTCCCCGGGAACCGGCCGAGTCGAGTCAGGTGGTTCCTCTTCCCCTTCGGCCTGCGCCGCTGGAGGTGCCTCGGCTTCCGGAGTCGGTTCTCCTGGTTCCGGATCGGCTGCGCGGCCCTCCAGGGTGGGCTGACCCACTTCCGGAGTCGGTTGAGAAGCTTCGGGAGTGGGTTGCTCCGTTTCCTGAATGAGCTCCGGATCGGCGCTGGCCGCCACCAGCAGGAGCGCGATGACCCACACCCACGACCAATTCCAACGCGTCCTCATGGTCCTACACTCCCTTCCCGGAGCACGTTCGTCAGCGCTCCGCCAAACACCGCACTCGCCGCACTCATCAACGCGACCAGCGCAAGCAGAGGCACCACGTACGGCTCGAGCAACACCCGCCACAGCACCCGCGCCGCGCGCACGTGCTCGAGCGCATCACCGGCCAATGGGTTCGTCCGGAGCGTTACCTCTCCGATGACATCTGGGGCAACGCCCGGGCTCGCGAGCGAGAATCCGAGGACAAGGCCAACGAGCGCCGCGACTGAGAGCCCCTGCCACACGCCGGGCCAGCGGACCCAAGGAAGGCCGTACCACGGTAGCGACGGCTCCTTTTGAATGGCCGCAAGCACCCGCGGCAGAAGCGTGCGAGGGGCTCGGGGCGCCGGGAGCTGCGCGAGCTCTCGATGGACAAGCTCGCCTAGATCATCGGGACGCATCGTTCGTCACCATCAACTGTCTGAGTGCCTGGCGGCCCCGGCGGATGTCCGTCTTCACCTTGCCCAGCGAAACTCCGAGCCGCGCGGCAATGTTCCGATAGATCTGGTCCTGGAAGTGGAATAGCATGAGGGGGACCCGTTGATGCGGCGGTAGCCGACGGATGGCTTGTTCCAGCCTCGCGTGCTTCTCAGCCCGGTCCAGATCCGCAACGGGCGACGCTGACGATGCCAGCAGATTGCCATAGGGGTGGTCATCTCCGTGAGTGCCTCCGGCCTGACTAAACAGCAACCACCGGGCTCGAAACCGTGAAAGATGATTCAGGCACGCGTTCGTGGCAACGGTCTTCAGCCAGCCCCCGGCGGTTGGGCTATCAGCCAGCGCGTCGAATCGCTCGAACGCGCGCAAGAACACCGTCTGCGACACATCTTCTGCCTCGGTCGGATCACCTAGCAGCCGGACGGCGACTCCGAACACCATGTCTTGGTACCGTCGCACGAACGCCTCAAAGGCGCTGGCGTCGGTCATGCCTTGATTCGGCCTGTCCGAGGCCATCATCAACAAGAACCCCGTACGCAGCCAGAAGTTTCAGCAACAGCGGGCGTTTCCATCGTTGAGCGGTTGACGTCCGGAGCGACGACGACTCGCGGGCGCCGCAGGCCGGCCGACCCGGGAAGGTTGACATGGTCGGTAACGCGGCTCAAGTAACGGATCACGACGCCCGATGATGAACCGCTCGACGGCATTGGATTGGAGGCCGTCGCCGCGGTCCCCGCAATCACGAACGCGAAGATCCTCGGTCATTGGGGGGCCGGCGGGCATAGTCGCGGACACTGTTTACATCGACCCACATTCGTCGCACAGGTTCACAGATTCGAGGCTAGCCGCGGACCTCCCCCGGAAGACTGTCCCGCAAACTCAACCCTTACACAACGGCACGCCGCTTGCTGCGCTTGGGTTGCTGGGGTCACCCGAGCGATTCGCGACTGACAGCCGAGGAGGGGAAAGGTAGGGGGCGATGGCCACGGAGTCATCAGGAGGATGAGATGACGACTGAGAAGGCGGTTCGCCGTTCGCCTCGACTCGGCACGCGAGTTACCGCTGAAGTCTGGCAGGGCGGGAGCCGCTGGCTCGGCATCTTCACCGTGTTGGGGGCCACGGGGGGCCTGATGGAAACCGACACGGCGGTCGATGTCGGCACCACGCTGGGCCTTCGCTTTACGGTGCCGGGAAGCGAGACCACTATCGTGTGCAGTGCGGTGGTACGAGACCAACAGCTGGGGCCAGCTGGCGTCGGTCTGGAGTTCGTGTTCGCACCTGGCGACGGTGAGCGTTTGGCCGCCGCCATCGACGTGGCCACTCGACCCTGACCTGTGGTTCCTGTTCCCACCGGCCATCTCGGTAGAACAGCACATCGCCCGTGAACGACCACGTCGGGCCTTCACCGCTGCCGACTCGGGTTCCGCCACCCCTCTCCCCAAACGGCCTCACATAGATTGCTGACTCCCTGTATTCATTGGGCGACCAGGGGGGCGCCTTGGCTAGTCCCGGACGCGGGTCGCAAGTCCCGCTGGGGAACGGAACCTGCAGGGTGAAAGTGCGACGTTTCTGAAACGGGGTCAAGTCACGCTGTGCATCGGTCTTCAGAACCGCCATCTCAGGCCCAGGGTGGCGACCTGCGTTTCCAGAAAGTTCTGGTAGAGAGCCTGGAACCCTTGACCGTCGATCTCACGCTCAATAGCGAAGTCGTTGAACATGTCGGTGAACGTGAAGAGGAGCTCAGCGCGTCCGTTCATGATTTGGTGTGTGGCCGCGAGGTCGAGTGAAGAGCGAGCTCGCTCTCGACCTTGGGGAATGTTCCGGTCGGCGTAGTAAACGTAGCTCAGCTGAAGCTCAATCGCACCGGGCAGTTGAATCCGGTTGTTGAGTGTCAAGTCCCACGTATTGTCGGTCGAGCCGTCCAAGGCGAACGGTCGCGGCGTCGGGAAGAGCAGGATGGTCTCGAAGGCATCGATGTCGTTGGTGTACCAATTGACGCCGCCGGACAGGCGCCATGGCTCGACGATTTGTTGTTCAAGAAGGACCTCCACACCGGTCTGGGCAGAGTTGCCGGCATTTTCGAAGATCCTATTGACGATGTCGTAGCTCGGGTTCGAGTCGTCGACGGCAAGAACACGGAAGAACGAATCTCTAATGTCCCGGTGGTACAGAGCCGTACTGACCGATCCGTTATCCCAGGCACGAGCGAAGCCGAGCTCGAAGGCATTGGTGAACTGCGGCCTGAGATACGGGTTGCCCACCTTTAACAACTCCGGGTCGTCGTACTTGGGAAAGATACGAAGCTCGGGTTCCCCCGGTCGGTCGATCCGCCGGTTGTAAGCGGCGATCACACTGTTGGCGTCGTTCAGCCGGTAGGTAAGCTTGACATTGGGAAAAACCTCGAAGTAGTCGTACGAGTCGCTGCCGTCGTAGTAGATGTTCTCGTCCGGAATCGTGTAGGAGACATCGGTCTGCTCGACACGCACCCCACCCTCGAGTGAGTAGTCACCCGTCTCACGGACGAGGTTGGCGTACAGGGCATAAATGTTCTCGTCCCACTCGGAGAAATCGCCAAGACCTTCGTAGATCACACTTTGCGTGCCGCGATTCACGGTGTAGGTGATCGGCAACCAGCGCCGCTGAATCCTGGTGCCGAGCTCCAGCCGACCCGTGCGCAGCGGACGTATGTAGTCGATGCTCAGCGGCAACGTGTTTTCCTCAGCCTCGAGGCGGGTCATGTCGGTGCCTTCGCGGACCCTCGAGACTTCGTTGAGAAAATAGGATTCGTCTTCCCAGCCACGGGTGTACTCGAGGTTCACCCCGAGTTCGTGTCCCGGCGTGCTGAATTGATGCGTCAGATCGAAGCTGATGTTGGCGAAGCCAGTATCCTCGTCTTCTTTCCAGAACCAGAAACGCTCGCGTTCGCCGGTTGCCGCAAGGATGAAGGGAACCTCCGCACGATCAGTATGGGTTTCAAAGTCGTAGACCCCCGAGAGCGACACAATGTTGGCGTCGTCGAGGTTCCAGTCGGAGCCAAGTCGAGTGATGTAGTGGACCTGATCGCGGTTCTCCGGAACCTGCGACTCGATGACGCGACCGTCCTCGTAGAAACGAGTCGTGAACTCGTTGTTCGGAAGATCGTCCTGAAAAAGGATTTCTCCCTGTACGAAGCTGCGTATCCTCTCGGTGTTGTAGTTGAGGTTCACGCTGGGGATGATCTTCGGGTTGCTGGAGAAGCTGCCGAGCTCGGTCGGTAGATCGGCGCGCTGTTTGTAGAATCGACCGCTCCCAACGGCGAGGCTGACGTCTCCCGAGAGGCCGAGCTGTCGCTGCTTCTTGTAAATGATGTTGATGATGCCAGCCATCCCGGCGGCGTCGAAACGTGCCGAGGGGTTGTGGATGATCTCGATCGCCTCGATGTTGGCGGCGGATACACTATCGAGCCCGCGCTGACTCCCGAACCCAGTCAGACTCGACTGCCCTCCATCGATGAGAATGGCAACCCGGTCACTCCCGCGGAGCGAAACCCTGCCATCTTGATCGACCGTCACTCCCGGAAGGTTTTTCATCGCATCGAGCAGTGATCCGGTCGACTGGGTGGGTCCGTCGTCGAGTCGGAACAGCCGACTGCCGACGGCGGCCGCTCGCGTTGCCTCTGTCGTAACGGTGATCTCTTCCTGGAAACCCTCAAGGCGATCAAGTTGGATGTCGCCGAGGTCGTAGGACAGGTTGAGCTCGCCAACAACCAGGTCGTTCGCTACCGAATGGAAACCGGGGAAAGAGGTCCAGATTCTGTACTCGGCCGGTGCCAGACCCCGTACGAGAAAGCGACCATCCTCACCCGTCAACACCCCCGTTAGCTCTTCTCCGGAACGCGCGTTCTCGACGATCACCGACGCGAAGCCGATCGGTGAACCGTCCGTGCGGTCAAGCACACGGCCCGAGAGCGTTGCCGTGCCCTCCTGACCCAGCGGGACCCCTGGCAGAAACAGGAGCATGAGCAACACGCACAACGGTGTCTTCTTGGGACTTCTGGCCAGCGGTGACAGATTGGCCCAGCAGGCCGCACCCCTGGGGAACCGAGTAGGCATATCAGGGCGTTTAGGCTCCTACCAACAAGTGTAGACTGACGATAGATCGCCCTCGATCTCAGCCTGATAACCCATGGCTCTGGCCCGCTGTCGCTTTCGCCTGTCTACGGCAGCCTGGATGCTGTTGATG
Organism: Vicinamibacterales bacterium; assembly: GCA_965249105.1. Taxonomy (GTDB): domain Bacteria; phylum Acidobacteriota; class Vicinamibacteria; order Vicinamibacterales; family UBA8438; genus CAUZIB01. The sequence goes on from OZ252219.1 coordinate 5,524,757, forward strand.
GCGGTGTCCATCACGGGGCAGTCGGATTCGACCGCGACGGTGGAGCGATTCGTTGGCGCCTTCCGGCTGGCGTCGTTCGTTACCTACGACGATGGCCTGAATCCCACGCCGAGTCCGTATACCGAGGGTGTGATCATGTACGACGCGTCAGGGCGAATGGGCGTCCACCTCCTGGATCCCAGGCGTACCGGTCGTGAAGACGGCGGTTACATAGCGTATTTTGGTGGCTACGAGGTCGACCCTGCCGAAGGCGTGGTGCGGCACTTGATCGAAGGGTCCACTGGAATCGGGGCGGGCAACCGAACTGCGGTTCGGCACTTCCGTTTCGAGGACGCTGGCAACACGTTGGTACTCGAAGTCCGCAACGACGGCCGCGTGGGGGCGAGACTCCACTGGGAGCGGTACCGCTGACCACCCGGCCGACCCCTGCAGAGTTTCGACGTGGTGGCATCGGCAATCTCTTGGAGTAGCCCGTCGCCTCTTGGTCGGCCGACCCACTCTATCTCGTTGTGCTAATTCGTTTTCTCGACTACGATTCGTCTGGACGATCTGCTGGACAGACTCGGGATTCGCGAGTTCGATTTCCTGTCCATGGATATCGAACTGGCTGAACCCTCGGCCCTCGCCGGGTTCAGCATCGACCGTTTTCGACCGACGCTTGTTTGCATCGAAGCACACCTTCCTACCCGACAGGCGGTTCTGGACTACTTCGCCTGGCACAACTATGTTCTGCTCGGGAAGTACCTGCGGGCGGATGGATGAACCTTTATTTCACGCCAGCGCGGTCGGATGATTCGCACCATCTGCGCGCTGCAGTGAACGCACGGTCATCCGGCTTGGGCACACATCAGCTCTCACGAGAGCCCCAAGTCCTCACCGGACGTGATTGATCGTCTCGCCCCGGACACTGTCAGGATGGCGCGTCTGACCTTCTCCCGATCCGCCAGCCCCGCTGAGATCCCCCTGGTCAAATCATTGGGCTTTTGGGCCCTCACAAAAGTGTTAGCCATGGTGCGCAGAACCGAGCAAGATCGCTTTGACAGCCTGGTCGGCGCTCGACTTCAATCTCCTCGGGTACCGTCTCGTGTCAGACCCAAGGCCCGAACACGGGCAGCTCTGGTACCACCACACGGTCAAGACGTTCGAAGTCTTGAGCGTCGTAGGCATCTTTGTGCTCGGCTGTCTCGTCGGCGGACTGACCGAGCCCGTCCCCGGGATGCTTGGAGGTGTCGCAAGCCTATGGTGGCTCGTCCTGCTGATACTCACCACCGCATCGGTGGCGGCTGTCGTAGCTTCGCGAAGTGAGCAGTCAGGTCAGGAGTCTCAGCTGACCGAGGTGATCGGGGTCCCAGTTGCCTCGCCCGCCGATTTCTTTCGCTCTGAACGAGAGGACGAGTGGGAGGCATTTCACACTGCGGTCAACGAGGCTCAACGGAAGGCCGAACGGCGGTTCACGGTGGCCGTCCAACGCGCCAAGACGAGGCTGCAGAGTCGGGCGCCGTGGAATTGGCCCGCGTGCGTAACGAACTCGAGCGCAGGCATGCAGACGAACTGCAACATGCACGTCGCACCGTGGTCGAAGCCTTTGAGGCACTGGCCTCGTCCTTCCCGCCCAGAGAGGACGGCGAGGCTAAACCGGACCCCACCGGTCCGTCATCTGCGACCGAAAGCGACGAGAACGCGGCATAGCCTTACAGGGAGCGCCCTGTGCGCTGCTGACCGCCCTGAGCTTCGAGTTTCTCAACCGATAGGACCTGTCGCGGCGCGGTGGAAGCCATCGCACATTCATCGCACACTTCCTCCCTTCCTCCTCCTCTAACGGAGGTAGCGAAGCGCCGGTGAAATGTCAGTTGATGCCCGTCGTTACGGGCTTGATCAATGGTGCGGAAGGGGGGATTCGAACCCCCACGCCCTTGTGAGGCACAAGCTCCTGAGGCTTGCGCGTCTGCCAGTTCCGCCACTTCCGCAATTTGGGCGAGAGAACGACCAACGAGTATACCAGCCGGTTGTGCCTCGACGCCTCATTCACGAACTGATAGAGCCCAGTCATTAGACCGATGAGCCCGTTGAGCCGATAACCCCGACAGCACCTGGACGCACCGCTTCTCCTATACTCGAAGAGGCGGCTTCTTCGTCCATACAGGAGGTTTCGACGTGGCACTTTCGCGTGGCGCGCGCTTCATTCTCACCTTCATGCTGCTGGCCGTTACCGTCTCGATCGGTGGCGTCCTCACGATGTACTTCCTGGCGGGGCAGGGACCGGACGTGCGGTCGGGGTCGGTGTTGTGGCTCCGAGTGCCGCCCAACCTCGCCGAGAACGTGCGTGACGACCTCGTTGGACAACTGATGTTCGGCCGGCGTGACACGGTGGGCTCGGTGGTCGACTCGCTGCGCAAGGCCAAGGTCGACGAGCGTGTCGAGGCCGTCGTGTTGATACCGCCCCTGCAGGCGGGCCAGTGGGGCAAGGTACAGGAGATTCGCAACGCCGTACTCGACTTCAAAGAGTCGGGCAAACCGGTCGTGGCCTATCTCGAGTACGGCTCTGGACAGCAGTACTACCTAGCGACTGCGGCGGACGAAATCTTCATGTCGCCGACGAGCCCACTCGACGTGGTTGGCGTCGCAAGCTTCGACCTGTTCCTGAGAGGTGCCCTCGACAAGGCCGGCATCCACCCGGACATGCTCCACGCCGGCGATTTCAAGACGGCGTCGAATCTCTACACCGAATCGACTTACACGCCTGAGCACCGCGAGATGTCGGAGTCGTTGAATCGGGATCTCTACGACCAGCTGGTGAGCGGGATCGCATCCGGACGGTCGCTGAGTGAGGCGGAGGTCAGGCAGACCATCGACCAGGGCCCCTTCCTTCCCAAGGAGGCCGTCAGCAATGGGTTCATTGACGGCTTGCTCTACGAGGACCAACTGAGCGAACGACTGCCGTCGTCCGACGGGGCACCGAATCTGCTGACCTATGCCGACTATCAGCAGCTTGACGCGACGTCGCTGGGGCTCGACCGCGGACCAGAGATCGCCGTCATCTACGCCGTTGGAACCATTAACTTCGGAGGAAGCGGCATCGACGTCGCCGGGAGTGAAGTCGTAGGGTCGGAGGCTTTGGTGCAGGCGGTCCGCGCGGCTAGAGACGATGCTTCGATCCGAGCGATCGTGCTACGTATAGACAGCCCCGGCGGGGCGGCGATCGCGTCGGACATCATCTGGCGAGAGATCGATTTGGCCCGCCAAGAGAAGCCTGTGATCGCGTCGATGTCCGATGTAGCGGCTTCCGGGGGGTACTACATCGCGGCACCGGCCGACGCGGTGGTGGCACAGCCCGGGACGATCACCGGGTCGATTGGCGTCGTGGCCGGCAAGCTTACCTACGGCGGCACCCTCGACAAGCTGGGCGTAGGGGTAGGAATTGTCACCGACGGCGAGATGGCCGGAATGAACTCGCCGTTTGCCCCGTACTCAGACGAGACTCGCGCCCGAGTGCAGGAACAGATCGATGCGGTGTACGACACCTTTCTGAGCCGGGTGGCCGTTGGACGCGGTATGCAGATTGATGAGGTGCATGCGTTGGCGCAGGGTCGCGTGTGGACCGGACGCCAGGCCAAGGCACTTGGTCTCGTGGACGAACTGGGTGGCATGAGGGAGGCTCTGGCCGTCGCGAAGGACCGGGCAGGTATCGACCCGGACCAGGAGGTCACGCTTGTTCCGTATCCCAGACCCCGTTCGTTCTTCGAGGTGCTGAACAGCGAGTTCTCGGTGAGATCGATGCTGTCAACCTGGTTGGCGAGTCCGTCGGACCGGCTGCGGGCAGCGGCCACACTGCCGATGCGGTTGTTCAGGCCTGGAGAGCCGCTGACCCTCCTGCCCTCGTCGTTGCTCCCGAGTGGAGCGTCCTGGTGATCGTGTTCGCGGAAGGAAGCTCTATGCCGTTCCCAGCGCCTCCTCCAGGGCGAGCGGGTCGATGCTGAAGTCGATGGTCTCCTGGGCGGAGTCCATATACGACCGGAAGAACTGATCCTGCTTCTGCCGCAGGAGCTCCGTCCGCAACTCATCGCGAGCGGATTCGAGTTCGGCCGCGGTGACGTCCTGCCGCTCGACCACGTGCACGATCGCCGCGGTGCTCCCCGCCTCGACGACGTCGCTGACCCCGCCGACCGGGAGAGCGAACGCGATCGCCTCGACGGCGTCACTCACGCCCACCTCGGGAAAGGCTCCGCCCCGTGACATCAGCTCGCTTGACCCGACCGTCAGCTCGGCCGCCTGCGCGGCCGCCGCAAAGTCCTCTGCCTCCTGCAGCTGTGCGGCGACTTCGGCCGCCCGCTCTCGCGCCAGGGTCAGCGCCTTGCGCCGGATGACGTCTTCGCGGACCTGGGCTCGAACGTCGTCGAGCGGCGGGACATACGGATCCTCGCGATCGATGACGGCCACAAAGGCCGGTCCCAACGGTGTCGAAATCGGTCCATCGACCTCTCCCTCTTCGATCTGAAATGCCCGTGCCGAGACTTCTCGGGCGAGACCCAGACCGAGAATAGGTTCGCCCGGAGCCGCAAAGCCCGATACCTGGACCTCCAGACCACGTGCGGCGGCGGCGGTGTCAAGGTCGGCCGGGGTGGAGACCTCGGCGGCGATCGCCCGCGATAGAACCGACGTGCGCGCCGATGCCTGCTCGCGTTTGAGCGTGGTGACGATCGAGTACCTCACCTCCGCGAGCAGCTGGACGGTCTCCACCTGTTTTTCGGTGACCTTGATGACGTGATAGCCGAACGGACTCTTGACCGGGTCGGAGATGGCGTCGACATCCATGGCGAACGCGACACCTTCGAACTCAGGCACCATCCGACCGCGTCCGAAGAGGCCGAGGTCTCCGCCCATCTCGGCTGTACCCTCGTCGTCAGAGTGCTCGCGAGCGAGTTCAGCGAAGTCCGCCCCGCCGCGCGCGGCAGTCGCCAGCTCGGCGGCACGGGCCTCGACCGCGCTCTCCTCCTGGTCTTCCGTTCTGAGGAGGATGTGACTCGCTCTCACTTGCCCGGGTGTGGAATATTGCGACAGGTTGGAATCGTAGTAGTCCTGAACCTCGACGTCGCTGGGCGTAATGCCGTCGGCAAACGCTCCCTCGTCCAGGAGTAGGAACCGGAGCTTCCGCTTTTCGGGCACCTGGTAGACCAGCGACTCTTCCTGGAAGAGGAGTTCGATGTCCTCGTCGGTCGCCTCGACGTCATCCCTGAAGTCGTCGCCCCGAAACGCCACGACGTCGATCTTGACCTTCTCGTTTCGACGCCGATGCTCCACTTCCACTTCTTCATCCGACACGGTGACCCACTGGGTGACGGTTGCCTGCAGTCGCTCGACGAGTAGTTGTCGCCGGACATCTTCTTCGAATTGGGCAGGCGAGACGGGTGGTCTCTGGCGCTGGAGCAGTTCCATATACCGCTGCTCTCCAATGAACTGACCGTCTTCCTGGAACCCGGGGAGCGTCACGATCCACTGTCGGACTTCGGCATCGGTGACTTGGAGTCCTGCACGCTCGGCCTCGGTCAGCTGGAGGTATTCGTTGACGAGCTGCTGCAGGATCTGGCGGTCGATTCCAAGCTGTCGGAGCAGGTCCTCGGAGATCTCCTCTCCCGCTTGCAGCCGATACGCCTGCAACTGCTGGAGATACGCCTGCCGGAACTCCATCACGCTGATTTCGTGCTCGCCGACCCGAGCGAGGACAGTGTCTGGGAGCCCCTGCATGGGGCCTTGGTCGACGAATCCCGGCACATACAAGAACACAAAGGCCAGGCAGACCAGGGCCAGGCTCCACTTGAGCCAGCCCTTGTGCCGGCGCATTCCGTCAAGCATCGTCATGCTGATGATTGTAGTTGATGACTCCAAATTGGGCGAAAACGCCCATCTAGAGGGGAAAGAACCTCCCGTGATCCGCCGATAAGTATGGAGGGGACCAGAGAGAGCGAGAGCGGCCCGTATGGTATATTTGCAGCAACTGAAGGACTTAGGGTATTCAACAGAGGTTCGGTGACCGATGGCGGTACGCACGATCAGCCCGTCGGGGCGCCGCCGCGGGGTTGCCTCCAGAGCCAGTTTTCGGGTTCTCGTCTTTCATGCCGGGCCAGGCGTCAAGGCCCATGTCGCGCCCATTACTCGAAACCAACGTTTCAGGGTCACCTGCTATCCGCAGGGCACTGTCCCGATACGACGACCCGCTACAGGTGTGGACGCCGTCCTGTGGCAGCTGTCACCGGGCCGCCGGCCCAACTGGCGCCGCTTGAACGCGCTAGCGCGTGGGGTGCCCGTCTTGTCCTATTCGGCCGACTCGAACGACGAGGTGGTGTCCCGGTCAGTCGAGCTGGGCTTCGGCGCTCACCTGACCGCACCGCTGGACGGCGTCGAATTGGGGCACCACATCATGGTCGGGTCTCCGGCCGACCTGGCCACGCGTCTCCGCACGTCACAGACGACGCTGCGACGCTACCTTCGACGCATCGACGTGATTCGCGAACTACAGCGGTCGGTCCACGCATCGCTCGACCCATTCGACGTCGCCGACGCGTTGGCGGCACGAGCAGCGGCCTGGCTGCCAGCCCCCAGCTGGGCGGTTGTGACGCGCGGGCTGTCGGGTGAACCGGTTGTGGTTGGGGAGCGTGGGCTCGCCCCGGCCGCTCAAGTCGCCGCCTGTCAGCTGGGTGGGTGGGTCATGGCTCATGCCAGAGAGCACGGCACGGCGAGCCTTCAGGATGAGCACATGACCAAGGATGCGCCGGACGTTGCCGCGATCGGCTGGCCCCTCACCTGTCGTGGACGTACCGTGGGCGCGCTGGTGGGCGTCGACCGAACCGCATCTCCGACCGTTCCCCGGGTGTCAGGGACGACCCGGGGCGCCATCGAGGACATGCTCGAGCCGGCAGCGATTGCTCTCGACAACGCCTGTCGCGTGCAACGTGCCGAGGAGCTGTCGGTGACCGATGACCTGACCCAGCTCTACAACTCACGCTATCTCACCCAGGCGCTCCGACGGGAAGCCAAGCGGCAGGTCCGGAGTCACCAACCGCTGTCGCTCCTGTTCGTCGACCTGGACGGATTCAAGAGCGTGAACGACCTGAACGGCCATCTGTATGGGAGCCGCGCACTGGTCGAGGTCGCTCGGATCCTCCAAGAGTGTTCGCGTGAGACTGACATCGTGGCGCGCTACGGCGGCGACGAGTTTGCCATCGTGCTGCCGGACACCGGCGTCGATGGAGCGATGGCCGTGGCCCGCCGAGTGTGCGAACGCATTCGAGCCCACGTGTTTCTGGAGGCCGCGGGAATCAACTATCGGTTGACGGCGTCAACCGGGGTGGCGACGCTACCCGATACGGCCGCGACCGTTGAAGAGCTCATCCAGGCTTCGGATGATGCGATGTATCAGGTCAAGGCCAACGGAAAAGATGGGATACGGCTCGCCGACGCCGTGTCCAGAGAGGGTATATCCGCGTGAATTTTCGTTCGGTGTTTTCCCTGTTTTCGAGTGACCTGGCGATCGACCTTGGGACGGCCAATACCTGCGTGTATGCGCGGGGCAAGGGCATCGTCCTCAACGAGCCGTCGATCGTGGCCATCAACAAGGTGAGTGGTCAGGTCGAAGCGGTGGGTAGCGAAGCGAAGGACATGCTGGGCCGCACCCCCGGCGACATCATTGCGATCAAGCCGATGAAGGACGGGGTCATCGCCGACTTCGAGGTCACGGAGAAGATGCTGACCTACTTCATCAAGCGGGCCCACAGCCGGACTGTGTGGGTGCGACCTCGAATCGTGATCGGCGTCCCGTCGGAGATCACGCAGGTCGAGAAGCGCGCGGTCAAGGACAGCGCGTATCGGGCCAAGGCCAGCGAGGTCCATCTCGTCGAGGAGGCGATGGCGGCCGCCATTGGGGCGGGTATGCCGATTACGGAGCCAGCCGGGAACATGATCGTCGACATTGGAGGGGGAACCACCGATATCGCGGTGATTTCCCTGGCCGGCATCGTCTATAGCAAGGCTGTCCGTGTGGCGGGCAACGAGATGGACGAGGCGATTATTCAGTACATCAGAAAGACGTACAATCTACTCATTGGGGAGCGGACGGCCGAGCAGATCAAGATCCAGATTGGATCGGCGTACATGCTGGACGAGCCGGAAACCATGGAGATCAAGGGTCGCCACCTGATTGAGGGTATCCCCAAGACAATCACGGTTAGCGACGAGGAGATTCGCGAGGCGCTCGCCGAGACCGTCAATGTAATCGTCGACGCGGTGCGCGTGGCGCTGGAGCGGACGCCGCCGGAACTGTCGGCCGACATCGTCGACCGGGGCATCGTGATGACGGGTGGCGGTGCCATGCTGAAGAATCTGGACAAGCGACTGCGCGAGGAAACCGGCTTACCGCTGGCGATGGCGGAAGACCCGCTGTCCTGCGTCGTTCTGGGTGCCGGCAAGATGCTCTCAGACTTCGGGCTCTTGCGGAAGATCTCGAAGGACTAGGTCAGCCCTCCTCCCGCCGTTGTAGCTCGGGCCGGACAACAAAATGGAACGTCGGAAACACATCGGCTACCTCATCCTGGTTGTCGTACTGAGCCACGTGATCTTGATTTCTGCGCAGATCAACGCCCAGCCCGGCGCCACCGTTCTGGAGACGGTCACGGTGGGTGTGTTTACCCAGATGCAACGCTGGGTGACGGCGGGGATTGGCAGCGTTGGGGACGTGTGGACCGGCTATGTGGGACTCCGTGGCCTGCGGCGGCAAAACCTCGCGCTCACCGACATCGTGGACGAGCTGGAGCTCGAGCTTCAAGTGCAGCGCGCTCTCGCCCAACAAGTCGGAAGTTTGGAGCGCTTGCTGCGTCTACGAGAGACCGTGGCCTTGCCGACGCTCAGTGCGCGGGTCATCGGCACCGACTCAACGCCTTACTTTCGGACATTGACGATCGACCGGGGCAGCGATGACGGTCTACGACCTGACCTGGCTGTGATCGCGCCCGAGGGCGTGGTCGGGCGGGTTGTCGCGGTGCCGGCCAGTCGCGCCGCACAGGTGCAGCTGCTGGTCGACCGAAATGCAGCCGCCGGTGCCTTGATCGAGCGGACGCGTGCATCTGGTGTCGTGGTGGGGACCGACACCGACGGCGTCTTGCGGATGGACTACGTCTCCAACCTGGAGGACGTGCGTGTCGGAGACCGAATCGTGACCTCTGGTGTCGACCGTATCTATCCAGGTGGCTTCCTCATCGGCGTCGTGACCACGGTGCAGCAGGGAGTGGGACTGTATCTGGTCATCCATGTCGACCCGATCGTCGAGTTCTCTCGAATTGAGGACGTGCTCGTGGTCGTTGACCCGGTTGCGACGCTCGCTGACACGGCTGGCGAATGAAGACCACCCATATCTGTATCGCAGTCGTGGTGGCTTTACTCGCACAAACGACGATCGTGTCGGTGCTGGCCGGTGCCGGTGCCCCAGTCGACCTGGTGTTCGTCGTGGTGGTATTCACGGCCCTGTCACGGGGTCCTGTCGTGGGGCTTTGGACCGGGACTCTCGCCGGGTTACTTCAGGACGCGCTCTCGGGCGGGATCATCGGCGTGAGTGGTCTCACGAAGACAGTCGTTGGTGTTTTGGTGGGAGTCGCGGGTTCGCAGTTCATCGTCGGGACGATCTGGCATCGACTTGTGATTCTCCTGACGGCGTCGGTTGTCCACGCGTTCTGCTACATCGGGATCTACGCGCTGATCTCGCCGGGCGATCCGGTCGCCACGCTTGGTATGGTCGGGGTGCAGGCGCTCGCGAACGCGCTCGCCGGGGTGCTGGCGGAGGCTGGTGTGCGAGCGGCCCCGGGCTCGCTCGAGTGGATTCGTCAGGGTCGGCGCTCGTTCGGTCGGCGGCGCTGGAAGATGAGCTGACACGAGGACACACAGATGTACGACGGGTTCGTGCCAACCGACAGAGACAACACGCCGCGCTTGCTCATGGCCTTTCAGGTCGGCGTGGCACTCGTCTTTCTCGCGTTGGGCGTTACCTTCTGGAACTTTCAGGTGGGGCAGCATGCGCGGTTCTCCGAGCTGGCGGAGGTCAATCACCAGCGGACCCTGGCGTTGCGGGCCCCGAGAGGGGTCGTGTTCGATCGTGACGGTCGGGTCCTGGTCGAGAATCGGTATTCGCTCAACATCTCGCTCGTCCGCGAGCGCGTCGCCGACCTTGACCAGGCTTTGGCCCTCCTGGCGACGGTGACGGACGTCGACCTGCAGACCGTCCACGACGTCGTCGAGCGGAGTGCCGCGACGGCCGAGTACCTCCCGGTCGTCATCATCCGCGACGCGTCGATGGGGCAGGTCGCGGCAGCGGCGGCGCACCGACTGGAACTTCCAGGTGTGGTCGTCGAGGAGGTGCCGACTCGATACTATCCCTCCGCAGCCCTGGCCTCTCATTCCTTTGGGCATGTCGGTGAAATCTCCGACGACCAACTGCAGGTCACCGCCGACGACCGACTGCGGAGTGGGTCGATCGTCGGACGGTCAGGACTCGAGCAGGAGTACAACGAGCTGTTGATGGGGCAGGACGGAGCGCGACACGTCGCCGTGAACAGCGTTGGTCGCGAGGTGGAGATGATCTCCGAGGTGCCGCCGGACGCGGGACGGCAGCTGCAGCTCACCCTCGACTACGACCTGCAGCGGGCTGGCGAAGCCGCGTTCCAGCGCGAGGGCTTCGCGGGGGCCGCCATCGCTCTCGACCCCAACACCGGTGACGTTCTCGCCTTGGTGAGTCTCCCCGCCTACGACCCAAACGAGTTCGCCGTGGGGATAGACGAGGAGACGTGGTCGTCGCTCAACAGCGACACCCTTCGGCCCCTGCAGAATCGGGCGCTGCAGGGGCGATATCCGCCGGGCTCGACCTTCAAGATCGTCATGGCGGCAGCCGCGCTGGAGGAAGGCGTGATCGGTCCGGACTTTACGGTGACCTGTCGCGGGGGCGGCACGTTCTTTGGGCGTTTCTATCGGTGTCACCACACGCACGGGACTGTCACGATGGACGTGGCGCTCGAGAAGTCGTGCAACACCTTCTTCTACACGATCGGGAACATGCTCGATGTCGACGTGATCAACAAGTGGGCCCACGCCTTCGGTCTTGGCGTGCTGAGCGGGATCGACCTTCCTCACGAAGCGCGAGGACTCGTCCCGTCACGGGCGTGGAAGCGTGAGCGATTCGGAGAGCCGTGGTACCCGGGCGAGACCATTTCCGTCGCGATCGGTCAGGGAGCCGTGTCAGTGACCCCGTTGTCGCTGGCGGTGATGATGGCCACGGCCTCCAACGGAGGCACTCGCGTCGTGCCGCGCCTGCTCAAGGCCGTTCGGGACCAGGAGGGTTGGCGAGAGGTCGATGCTCCGGCGCCCACCTCGGTCAACGTGCTGTCGCCCGATACCGTCGAGACGCTCCGTCGGGGTCTGTGGTTGGTCGTCAACCGCCAGGGTACGGGCGGACGCGCGCGAATCGAGGGACGCGACGTCATCGGCAAGTCGGGCACTGCCCAGGTCGTCTCCTTAGCCGGTCGAGCAGCGGCGGACGGGGCAGATGTGGATTTTCGTGACCATGGCTGGTTCGTCTTCGCCGCTCCGCGTGACAACCCCCAGATCGCTGGCGCGGTGTTTGCGGAACACTCGGACCACGGCTACCTGGCCGCGCCGATCGCCAAGCACATCATCGAGACGTTCTTCGCGAAGCAGGACGGGGAACCGCTCCCCGGGCTAGCTCCGCTCCCGACACCGGCACCGGTCGCGACACCGGCGTTGGCGGCCCAGGCAGAGGGACAATAGTAGAGACCGCCCCCATGCTCGACCGCCGATTGTTTCCACACATCGACTGGGCCCTCATCGCGGCTATCCTCGTGCTGGCGGTCGTGGGCCTGGTGATGATCTACTCCGCCACGTACGACCCAACGACGGAGCAGGTCGGCCCGCAGCTCTCACGTCAACTCTTAGCCCTCGCGATCGGCCTGGTCGCGTTGGTCGTGTGCATGGCGGTCGACTACCGTGTTGTGGCAGACCACACCATGTTGATCTACGGTGGTCTCTGTTCAGCGCTCCTCTACACCTTGTTCTTCGGGGTCGAGATGGGCGGGTCCCAGCGGTGGATCGACATCGGACCGATGAACTGGCAGCCGTCGGAGTTTGGTCGGATGGTCATTGCGCTGACGCTCGCCGTGCTCTACGCAGAGTCACGGCGCGGTGCCCGTCGCGTGAGCTACTGGGTGATTGGGGCCGTCGCGGTTGGCATACCGTTCATGCTGATCGCCCGCGAGCCCGACCTGGGGACGGCCGCCACGTTGCTCCCGGTGGCCCTCGTCGTGATGGTGTTTGCTGGGCTCAGACTCAAATTTCTCGCCGCGCTTGCGGTGGTTGGCATCCTGTTCACGCCGGTGGCGTGGACCTACGCGTTGGAGGACTATCAGCGAACTCGGATCGCGAGCTTTCTCGATCCGGAGCAAGATCCGCAAGGAGCGGGGTATCAACAGATTCAGGCCCGTATCACCGTGGGCTCGGGTGGGTTGACCGGCAAAGGATTCCTGCAAGGCACGCAGAGCCAGTACAACTTCCTTCCGGTGGCCCATAATGACTTCATCTTCTCGGTATTGGCCGAGGAGCAGGGATTCCTGGGCGTCCTGTTCGCTCTGGGCTTGTATTTGTTCGTCATCGCACGCTCGCTTGAGGCGGCGCGCCTGGCGAAGGATAGGACCGGCATGTTTCTCGTGGTGGGAATCACAGCCGGCTTCACGTTTCAGGTGATTTACAACGTCACGATGTCGGCCGGGCTCGCCCCGGTCAAGGGGTTGACGTTACCGTTGATGAGTTATGGCGGTTCCTCGATCATCGCGACACTGATGGGGTTTGGGCTCATCCTGAACGTCAGGATGCGCCGTTTCACGAATTAACGACTGACCTCGGCGTTTCGGGTGCTCGCGGTCTGCGAGTCGCTCGGAGAGGCCGGTGGGATAAGGCTGGATGGGCGACGTGATCATCATCAGTCATCGCACCGCCACGCAGGGCTACGACCGCGCGCTTCATCGTGCGCTCGTCGTGGCGTGGTGGGAGCGGTCCGTCTTGCCAGCCGTGAGTCGTATGGAGATTCAGACGTATGAACAAGGAGTTGATCGTGTCTTCGAACCGCCACGAGACGATGGCGGCCATTCTCGAAGACGACCAGGTGTCGGAGATCTTTATCGAGCGCGAGCGGCACCGCGGCGTCGTCGGCAATCTATACAAGGGACGCGTGTCAAAAGTGCTCCCCGGGATGCAGTGCGCCTTTGTCGATATCGGCCTCGAGCGGGATGCGTTTCTCTACGTGGGAGACGTGATCGACAACCTCGAGGAGCTTGAGGAGGCCGATGATGCCGATGCTGGCGAGGTCGCGGAGGCCTCCGAAGACGGCGAGCCCGCGGAGAGGAAATCACACGGTCGGTCCGACCGGAGGTCCAACGGTCGCCCTGACGGCAAGATCGAAGAGCTCCTGACCGCCGGTCAGGAGATCCTCGTCCAAGTCGTCAAGGAGCCGCTTGGCACCAAGGGCGCTCGCATCACCTCACACGCCACGATTCCCGGGCGATTCCTCGTCTTCATGCCAACGGTGGACCATATCGGCGTCTCCCGGAAGATCGACACGCGGAATGAGCGTGGACGACTCCGCGGCATCGTGAAGCAGTTCCGAGAAGATCGCGGGTTCACCGGTGGCGTGATCCTCAGGACGGCGGCGGCCGGCCGACCCGAGGAAGATATCGTCAGCGACCTGGACTATTTCCATCAGATCTGGACCGATGCCCGGGAGAAGATGGACAAGCGCCGCGCCCCGGCGGTGGTGCATCGTGAGGAGAGCCTGGTCGCGAAGCTGCTCCGAGATTTCCTGACCACCGACTTTTCGACGATCCGTATCGACAGCCACAAGGAGTACCAGCGGACGCTGATGCTGGTCCAGCGGATCATGCCCGACCTCGTGGACCGGGTGCGTCACTACGCCAAGGACTTTCCGATCTTTGAGGAATACGGCGTCCAGGCAGAGATCGACAAGGCGCTCCGGAGCAAGGTCTGGCTCAAGTCCGGGGGCTATATCGTCGTCAACCATACCGAAGCGTTGGTGGCGATCGACGTCAATACCGGTCGCTACGTGGGGAAGAGGACCGGGCGGCTGGAAGACACCATCGTCAAGACAAACCTCGAGGCGGTCAAGGAGATCGTCAGACAGATCAGGCTTCGTGACCTCGGCGGCATTATCGTGCTCGACTTCATCGACATGGAGGAGCGCAAGAACCGTCAGAAGGTGGCTCAGGCGATGGACCAGGAGCTCAGGCGCGACCGGTCGCCCTCGAAGGCCGTTCAGGTGCCTGAGTTCGGTCTGATCGTGGTCACGCGGAAACGTGTCAAGCAGAGCCTCGAACGGCAGTTGACCGACCCGTGTCCGTATTGTTCAGGGAGCGCGGTCGTCAAGTCGACATCAACGATCTGCTTCGACATCCTGTCCGAGATCCGAAAGATCGGGGACGTGCTCAACGGTCAGCCGATACTGCTCAGGGTCAACCCCGATATCGCGCGAGCGTTGCAGGAGGAAGAGCGGGGTGTGCTCAAAGAGCTGAAGGAGGTGCTGGGCCGGCAGATGACCATCAAGCCGGACGTGCAACTCCACCACGAACAGTTCGATGTGATGGCGCTGTGAGTGGAGCTCTGGGCAGGAGACTCTATCCCACCATTAGATGGATCAGGTAGTGCGTGCCACTCTGGTTGATCCAGACGCGCATATACTCGTTCTCGCGCAGCATCTCGACCCGTGAGGCTCCCGAGCCGGGGGCGGCGCTCTTGGCCACGTCGCCGATCTCGTTGTTCGGGACGATCGTCACGACCTCGCGGCCTTTGACGTCGTCTCCCTGACGGAATTCGACCCATCGCTCCAGCACGGTGAGCGCACCGACGGTAGCCGGATTCGCGGCCTCGGCGGTCAGCTGGATTTCATAGTCGCCGGCTGACAGCGCCTCACCATTGGCCATGACTCGACGGGGAAGGCTCACCGTGCCCAGTGCCTCGGATCCCGAGGGCACATCGACGCTGTCCGAGAGCTGCTGGCCCGCGACAGAGCTTACCTGTGGTACCGCAATGCCAGACGCGACGAACAGTGTAACCATGGCTCCCACTGTGACCAGCTGTCTCATCGAAATCCTCCGCCTCGTGCGCCCGACCATGGCACAACCAAACTTATCATAGCGCGTCACTCACGACCACGCCAGCGCACATCCTCGAAGTGACGCAGATGGTCACCGACCACGCGAACCCCCTCCGTTTGGAGGAGGCCTCGCTTGACGAAGGGGTCGCTGTAGCCGCCGAGTCGGCCTCCGGATGCGACGACGCGATGGCACGGAACCCCAGGTGCCCGACAGTTTCGCATGATCGTGCCGACGGCTCGCCACGCCTGTGGTTTCTGAGCGAGCGTCGCAACATCCCCGTACGTGGCCACCCGTCCGGCCGGAATCTGACGAACGACCGACAGGACCCGCCTGGTAAAATCAGACATTCAGTGGGAAGGAGTGTTCCGCCAAATATCGTCGATTGCGTCGGCCTTGAGCATCTTGGTCGCGAAGGCGATCTGGCCGGCGTGGTCGGCGTAGTGCACGAGCTGCAGAGCGATGACCTGCATGAACGTCGTTGGCTTTGGCGTGCGGGCGGTCTGCTCGAGCAGCTTCTCCGGGTCGAAGGTACTCAGCACGGTGTCGGCCTCCGCTACCGCCACATCCAGGGTCGAGAGCAGCTCGGCCTTCGGAATCTCGCGCCGCTCGCTGAACTCGCCGTCGCGGTCCCTGACGAAATCGCTGCCACCCACGACGTGACCTATGTAGTAGCGAGTCGAGCCAGCGCAGTGCAGCACGAGGTTGCCGATGGCGTTGGAACGTTCGTTGGCCCGCCACCAGATCTGGTGGTCGTCGAGCGCCGCGAGACACAGACGCACCTGTTCGGTCAGATGCACCACGATCCGGGACCTGGCGATATACAGGAAGGTGCCGGCCGGTGTGTGCGTCATCGCTCCATGGCTCTCAGAGTTCCGTTGGGTTGCCGTGGCTCACACGTCAGCGTCTGAGCACTGGCAGATAGCATATCGCGGCCACGACGACGTCATACACCGCGCACCCGGTCGCGTACCACTCAGGCACGATAGCAGAGGGCAGGAGATCGACGACATGTGCCAGGTCAACGAGTGCGTGGGCACCCCAGGCCAGTGCGAGCGCCGTCAGCGCCTGGGTGGGCTCCCAGGTCGTGACGACCGCAGCCGCGACAAAAAAGCCCATGGCGATGGCGACGTCAAGTCCGGTGCCCGACACATCTTCGTGTCCGAGTGCCAGTCCCATGTAGATGCCGGCGGCCAGAACCAAAAGCAGCGCAGAGAACTGAGCCAGCCTGAGCTCGAGTACGAGTCTATCAGGTGCTCGTACGTCCAGACGCGAAACGCGCCACGCGAGCCATCCCAGCGCGAGGCCCAGACCGGCCGACGCGACGAGTGTGGCGAGGAAGGCCTCGGTCACGGCTGGGTGGTCTGAGTCGCCGGGCCGCCGCGCGCGGCCGGACCGTAGAAGATCGAGTTGAACAGCAGCTTGAAGGTGCCCCACGTTTGTCCGCGGTGCTGCACCCGGAACGTGTGCATAATGACTCGCCCGTTCCCGATCGGCGCTTCGATCACCGCTCCCATCCCGCGGAGTTTGTCCTCGCCGATGATCCATCCGCTCCTCAACAACGGCCCGTCCGAGTACCGCACGACGGTGTCGCTGGTCGTCGAACCCCGGCGCCGACTGGGTTGGAAAGCGCCGTTGTTGACGAACATCGTATCGATCTCGCTGGGCATGCCGTAGCCGATCGGATGCGTCGTATCGACACTCGCCCGCAGAATCGTGCCCGGGGCGTAGAACGTGTCACGTTTCTCGTCGCCCACCACGTTCGTGACCGGTGCGGACAAATGCTCCACGGCAAAGGCCGCACTGTTGCCCAACGTGATGACCGTGCCGCCGCGGGTGACGAACTGGCGGAGGTTCATGATCCCCTCGACCCCGATGCCCCCGCGATACTCCGGTCGGACGTTGGGAGCCTGCAGACCGCGTAGCAGGTGGGCCGTTCCCATCTCCGGCAGAACGATGACATCGAATCGATCGATGAGTCCGGGCGCCTGGACATCGGCGTTTCGGATCTGCGTATACGCGAAGTCGTGCTGCTCGAGGACCCACCGTGTCCATCCGGCGTCCATGTTGCCGCCCCATGGCTCGTAGACCGCCAGCCGCGGTAGGGTGATCGTTAGCGCCGAGAGGTTGTCGATCGATTGCACCTCTGTGAACTCGAGCCGAAGATCGGCGGCGACTCGTTCAACATGTGCCCGGGTCGCCCCACGGACGACCATCGTGCCGGGGGGAAACTCCCGGCCGGCTGAGTCGAAGGGATAGCGGGCCCACAGGACCTCGGCACCGGCCGCCAGTAACCGATTGAGTGCCGCAAAGCTGTCGTTCGATTGGTGGCCGAGCAGATAGACCGATGCGTCGTCGCCGCTTGCCGGCGTGTTCGGCTGCGGGACGACGACTCCGGTCGAGACCGTGTCACCGACGGCGTCGGGCGCCAGGGGCGTAAGCGATGCGTCGAAGGGTTGCTCGATCTGGATCGTCTCGACGCCCATCAGCATGCCCAGCGACCAGGCGGTGATGTCGTATGGCACGTCGAATGGGGTGCCGGTGCGCGGCTGCTGAATATCAGGGTGACGCTGCGGCTCGAGGATGTCCTTGACCCACCGACCGAACGGCTGGTCAAGCCGCACGACGAACGTGCCGGCTTCGAATGTCTCCGCCCCGGCCACGAACGGCGCGTCGGCGACGTGTACTTCGGCGGCTTGGGCCTGCAATAATTGGATCAGCCTGACCAGGGCCGCGGGGTCGTGCTGGTTGGCGGGAAGCACGAACGCGTATGGTCCGCCCGCTTCGAACCGCTCGATCGCTCGGCGGTTCATGAGGAAGAAGTTGCGCTTCACGCTCGCGCGGTGATTGGCGACGCTTTCGAGGAGGCCTTGCGTGGCCAGTTGGCTGTAGTCAACGACGTCCGAGAACGACCAGGCGCCCCCCAGCCAGGGGTCGGGGTAGTTCATCCGAGCCTGCGTGTCATTTGGTGCCGCCACTGCCGTCCGGCTCCCGGACTGGGGTGCGGGCCCTGTCGACGCCGAGGCACGGACCAACCCTCGAGCCGCGTGCTCCTGACGAACGGGGCTGGCGAGGTTGGCGCTGGCGACCTCTGTCAGCAGCCCTACCATGTTGTGCCACCACGGGTTGGTGTTGTTTGCGCCCTGCCAGTAGCCACTATAGAGCTCGCCCCAGATGACCCCGGGCCGGCCTGACTCGTGGAGCTTGGCCGCCATCGCCTGACCGAACAGATTGACCTCACTCCACACCAGCGGGTCCACGTTGGGGTTCGGTGGATTCTCGAACGGGGGCACAAAGATCCGTGCGGAGTTGTTGCCCATCTGGTGCGTGTCCAGGTACACCTCGGGCAGCCAGTCCTGATAGAGGACGCGGTTGAGGTGTTGGGTCTCGACCTGGGTCAGCATGTAGCTATCCCGGTTGTTATCGTGGCCGGCGTACTTGTGGTAGAGCTCAGGAAGTGGAGAGCCCTCGTAGGGCGTGCCAACGTTCTGTCGATACCAATCGACGACCATGCGCTGGCCGTCTGGGTTTTCCGACGGGATGAGCAGGACGACCGTATTGCTGAGGACGCGTTGGACCCACGGAGAATCCTCGGTCGCCAGTCGGTAGATGATGTCGTTCATCGCTTGACTGGTACCGATCTCTGTCGCGTGAACGTTGGCGCCGATCAGGACGACCGCCTTTCCGTCGCGGGCGATCTCCTCAGCTTCAGCCTGGGTGGTGGAACGGGGGTCCGCCAGCCGCTTTTGCATCGCCTTGAACCGGGGCAGATCGCGGATCGTGTCAGGCGACGATACGGTGACGAGCAGATAGGGATGTCCCAGCGTCGTCTTGCCAAGCTCTTCGACGACCACGCGGTCCGACCGGTCCGCCAGGAGCTCGTAGTACTCCACCATCGAGTCCCAGTGGGCCAGCTGCCGGTCGGCTCCCATAGGGAAGCCGAAAAAATCTTCTGGCGAGGGGAGGGACTGGGGCTCCTGCGCGGCAATCGGGAGCGCGAGACCCACAGCCATGGCGGCCAGCCCGATCCAGTGTCGTAGATGTCGGCCGCGCATCAGAGTCGTGCTCGCAAGTATATCGTTCCGCCCCGTACCAGACTTTTTCGGCGTTGAGGGCGGTGGTCACCAGTATGATCACGCGACATGCTTCCAAGTATCGAATGGAACGACGGGACGGTCGTGATGATCGACCAACGCAAGCTGCCGGCCAAGGAGGTCTACGTCCACTGCAAGACACCCCGGCAAGTCGCCAAGGCCATAAAGACCATGGTCATCCGAGGTGCTCCTGCCATCGGCGTCGCTGCCGCGATGGGTCTGGCGCTCGGCGTCCACCGGAGCAAGGCGACTGGCACCCAGGAGCTCGCGGCCGAGTTCTACAAGGTGTGCGACCTCCTGGCCGAGACCCGACCGACCGCGGTGAATCTGTTCTGGGCGATTGACCGGATGAAGGGTGTCTTCTCCGAGGCGGCGCGCGCCGGATCCGCTCCGGAGGAGCTCAAGGCTCTCATGCTGGCCGAGGCCAGGCAGGTGGAGAGCGAGGACGTCGAGAGTTGCCGCACACTCGGGAGCTACGGTTCCGAGGTGGTCCCCGACGGGGGGCACGTGCTCACCCATTGCAATGCTGGCGCTCTGGCGACGGGTGGCTATGGCACGGCGTTGGGTGTCATACGCGCGGCGGTCGCCCACGGGAAGCGCGTCGGGGTGTTTGCCGACGAGACCCGACCATTCCTCCAGGGGGCACGGTTGACGGCATGGGAGCTGTGCCGCGACGGGATCGAGACGACGGTCATCACCGACAGTATGGCCGGCCCCCTCATGCGAGAGGGCAAAGTAGATGTCGTGGTCGTGGGCGCCGATCGGATCGCGGCCAACGGCGACGTGGCCAACAAGATCGGGACCTATACCGTGGCCGTGCTGGCCAAGACGCACGGCGTGCCCTTCTACGTAGCGGCGCCGGTGTCGACGGTCGATCTGGCGACCGCTGACGGGACAGACATTCCAATCGAGGAACGCGACGAACGCGAGGTGACGCACGTCGGGTCGACCCGTATAGCGCCGGCCGGAGCTGGCATCTGGAATCCAGCGTTCGATGTCACGCCCTACGGGCTGATCGCCGGCATCATCACTGACCAGGGGATCTGTCGCCCGCCCTACACCGAGAGTCTACGTGCCGCCTGTGAGCGCGGTTCGCAGCCTCAGCGAACATGAATATTCTTGGCATTGAGACGTCGTGCGACGAGACGGCCGCGGCGGTCGTGTCGGAGACCGGAGAGCCGGCTCGACCGTGGCGTGTCGAGTCCAACATCGTGGCGTCGCAAGTGGAGATCCATCGTGAATGGGGAGGCGTCGTCCCCGAGCTGGCTTCGCGGCAGCACATCCGCGACATCTGCGGGGTTGTCGAACGGGCGCTGGCCGATGCCGGTACCACGCCGGCCCAGTGCGACGCGGTCGCCGTGACCCAGGGGCCCGGGCTGGTCGGTTCGTTGTTGATCGGGGTGGCGTTCGGCAAGGCGATGGCCGCCACCCTCGACGTACCCCTCGTGCCTGTACACCATCTCGGTGGACACATCGAATCGCTTGTGGTCGAGAACGGTGTGTTGCCGCTCCCGGCAGTCGTGCTGGTCGTCTCCGGTGGTCATACGAGCTTGTATTACGTGCCGCAGGAGGGAACCTATCACCTGATCGGGCGCACACGGGATGACGCGGCGGGGGAGGCCTTTGACAAGGTCGCCACGCTCATGGGTCTCGAGTACCCCGGGGGACCGGTCATCGACCGGTTGGCCCGTGAGGGGAACGACCAGGCGATACCGTTGCCGGTGCCCCGGATGACCCATGCCGACCGGAATCAGGGACCGCCAATGGAGGCACCGCCTGGCTTCGCCGGAAAGATGGGTGGTCGTACCGAGTTCAGTTTCAGTGGTCTGAAGACCGCCATGAAGAGGATCGTGATCGCACGTCGTCGCGAGCTCGGTACTGACCGGCTCCCGGTCGAGGACATTCGGGACATGAGTGCCAGCTTTCAGCGCGTGGTGGTCGAGACGTTGCTCGACCGCACCTTCGACGCCGCGCGATGGTTTGGCGCGCAGTCGGTCGGGATTGCCGGCGGAGTGTCGGCGAACAGTCGGTTGAGAACGGAGGCCGCGACGAGAAGCGCTCGCGCGGGACTCCCGGTCTTTCTCCCGAGCATGGCACTCGCGACGGACAATGCGGCGATGATCGCGGCCGCGGGTCTGCGAAACCTGCGAGCCGGAGTGACCGCTGCGTTCGATCTGGACGCCAAGGCCGCCTTGGACCTCTAGGGTCGCAGTCGGTCGGGGTGGGTTGGAGCCCGAGGGCCGAAGACTATACTTCCTCCACACGATGCAGAGTCACTGGCGGATCCTTATTGCGCTCGGGCTCGGGCTCGTTTACGGGGTGGTGGCCGCGCTGCTAGGCTGGGGTGGGTTCACCTCCGATTGGATCGCACCGTTCGGTACGATCTTTCTTCGACTGCTGTTGTTGATCGCCGTTCCTCTGGTGCTGGCGTCGCTGATCACCGGCATTGCGTCGCTGTCCGACCTCAACAAGCTCTCGAGGATCGGGGGCAAAACGATCGCGATCTATCTCGGTACAACCCTGGTGGCGCTGGTGATCGGTCTCGCCATGGTCAACCTGTTGAGTCCGGGTGAGACCGTCCCCGACAGTCTCCGCGAGCGCCTCGCCCAGACCTATCAGGCCGATGTCGTCGTCCACGACCAAGGTGCCGCCGCTGCCCGAGCGCGCGGTCCGCTCGCGCCGATCGTCGACATGGTGCCCGAGAACTTCTTTGGCGCCGCCACCAGCAACCGGAACATGCTGAACATGGTGTTCGTCGCCTTCCTGGTCGGTGTCGCCCTGATGCTGATTCCCAAGGAGAAGGCGGCGCCGCTGCTGGCGCTGTTCGAGAGTCTGGATGCCGTCATCATCAAGATCGTCGAGATGGTCATCGTCGTCGCGCCGCTGGGCGTGTTTGCGCTCATCGCGGACACCGTCACGAGTGTGTCGGGAGACGACCCGTCCGAGGTCGGACAGTTGCTCGCGGCGCTCGGGCTGTACACCTTCACCGCCATTTCGGGGATGGCGATTCACACCTTGGTCACCTACCCGATCCTGCTCATCCTGTTTACGCCTCTCAAGGTCAAGCACTTCTTTCCGGGCGTGGTGCCCGCTCAGTTGGTGGCCTTCTCGACGTCGTCCAGTGCGGCGACCCTGCCGGTCACGATGAAGACCGCTCAGCGCAACCTCGGCGTGTCAGAGGAAATTGCCTCGTTCGTCTTGCCACTCGGAGCGACGATCAACATGGACGGCACGGCGTTGTATCAGGCCGTCGCGGCCGTGTTCATTGCGCAGGCCCTCGGGATCCCACTCGACCTTGGAGCGCAGGCGACGATCGTGCTCATGGCCATGCTGGCCTCGATCGGTACGGCCGCGGTCCCGAGCGCTGGCGTGGTCATGCTTGTCATCATCCTCGAGGCGATAGGGGTGCCGATCGAAGGGATCGCCCTCATCCTCGGAGTGGATCGCATCATCGATATGTGTCGCACGGCAGCCAACGTCACCGGCGATGTGACGGTGGCGTCGGTCGTGGCGGCCAGCGAGAATCAGCTCTTTCCGACGCCGATGAACCACGTCGCGGGGGCTGACTTGCCAGGGGGAACGCCGCCGCCGGGTGTGAGCCCCGCGACGTGATGACGCCGACCAGAGAACAGGTGTGAGCGCTGAACCACGGTCCCGCGCCTCTCGTATTACCGTTCTGGATGCCTGAGACCCCGCCACCGCCGGTCGTCATGTTCGACCAGGTGACCGTGGCCTATGGCGGCCAGCCGGCGCTTCGCGGTGTCACGGGAGGATTCGCCGGTGGCGCCGCCGGTCTGCTCGGGCCCAATGGCGCCGGCAAGAGCACGCTCCTCAAGTCGCTGCTGGGCTTCGTGCGTCCCACCGCTGGCTCGATGCACGTCCTGGGTCTCGACGTCGCCACCAAACCTCTCGAGATCCGCGCTCGTCTGGGCTACATGCCAGAAACTGACGCGCACATTCCTGGGATGAACGCCGTCACCTTTGTAACCTACTGTGCACGGCTGGCTGGGTTGCCCGCCACCGACGCGATTCAACGGGCGCACGAGGTGCTCTACTACGTGGGGCTCGGGGAGGCGCGATATCGCGACGTCGGCACCTATTCGACCGGGATGCGACAGCGGATCAAGCTGGCGCAAGCCCTCGTCCACGACCCCGACCTGCTGTTCCTCGACGAGCCGACGAACGGGATGGATCCAAAGGGGCGCGACGAGATGCTCGAGCTCTTGCGCGACATCACGCAGAACAAGGGCATCAACTTGATTCTGTCGTCTCATCTGCTTTCGGATGTCGAGGCGACGTGCGAACGAGTGATCGTGCTGAACAAGGGTGCCATCGTCGCAGAAGGGCCGATCCAGACGCTCAAGGGCCCGACGCGACGGGCGTTCGAGATCAGGGTCAAGGGTGACCTCGAGCGGTTCCGGGACGGACTGGCGCGGGCGGGCGTCGAGTGCGACGAGACCCGGGACGACGTCATGCGCGTGCGGATCTCTGACGACCGAGGCGCGAGGGATCTGTTCGCGCTTGCGGTGGCCCACGACGTGCAGGTCCGCCATCTCCGCCCGTTCGTGTCGACTCTCGAAGACGTGTTTGCGCAGGCGATCGGGGAGGACTAGTGGACTGTAACAACCATTCGTCTAGCGATCTCCGACCGGGACGCTCCGCCTGGCGGCGTTGCTCCTCGGTCACGAATGCCCGATTTGCTCCCTCGTCGCGCCTCGCCACGCGGGCGTCGCGGCCGAACCTCACTAAACGAATGGTTGTTACAGTCCACTAGGCCACATCGCGTCATGCCTATTCACGACCAGTCGTATCGACGATACGCCGGGCCCCGCGAGAAGCCCGGTTCTGCCTGGGCCGTGATCGCCGTCACGGGGCTTCGGTCGCTGGCACGAAAGAAGTTCTTCGTGGCCGTCATGTTCTTCTCGTGGCTGCAGTTTCTCGTGCGGGCGGTCATGATCTACCTGGCCGCCAACTTCCCGCAGCTGGAGGCCATCGCTCCATCATCCGAGACCTTCAGGAGCTTCTTCGAGCAACAAGGCGTCTTCGTGCTGTTCGTCGCCGTGTATGTGGGGGCCGGCCTGATCGCAACCGACCGTCGCGTCCACGCCCTCCAGATCTACCTCTCCAAGCCCCTGACCCGTGTGGAGTACATCGCGGGGAAGCTGGCTATCCTGGTCACGCTGTTGCTGCTGGTGACCTGGGTTCCGGCGATGTTGCTGCTGCTCGTGCAGGTCATGTTCGCCGGAGACTTCGAGTTTCTTCGCGAGAACCTGTTCCTGATTCCAGCGATCACCGTCTTCGGATTCCTGTATGCCCTGGTTGTGTCTTTCGCCATGCTCGCGCTGTCCTCTCTCTCTACGAGTGCGCGGTTCGTGGGGGTGCTGTATGTCGGGGTGCTGCTGTTCACCGGTGCCTTCGCGACCGTGATGAACCGGGTCACCGGCGGAACGGCTTTGTCCTGGCTGTCCTTCAGAGCGAACCTGGCTCAGCTGGGCGATGTGATCTTCCGGATGCCCCCGCGATACGACAGCTCGTGGGGCCTTTCCCTCGCCGTGATCCTCGGCGTGATCGTCGTGTCCGCCCTCGTGCTGGAGCGGCGCGTCCGGGGTGTTGAGGTGGTGACGTGAGTGGGCCGGTGGTGTCAGCGAGGTCCCTTTCGAAGTGGTATGGCCAGGTGATCGGTCTGAACGACGTGACGGTCGACGTTCCGACGGGCATCGTCGGCCTCCTGGGTCCGAACGGTGCGGGCAAGTCGACGTTCATGAAGCTGGTGACGGGTCAGCTCAAGCCCAGCCAAGGCTCGGTTGAAGTGCGTGGTCGGCCTATCTGGGGGAATCCCAGCGCCTATCGCGACATCGGCTACTGCCCGGACCAGGATGCCTTCTATGAACGGATGACCGGCTTGGAGTGGGTGACGGCTCTCACGCGACTGACCGGCCTTGACGACCGCGAGGCTGAGCGGGCGGCCGCCGCGGCACTGGAGACGGTCGCGCTCGCGGATGTGGGTGCCAAGAAGATCGGGGCCTACAGCAAGGGGATGCGGCAGCGTATCAAGCTCGCTCAGGCGCTCGCGCACGACCCGAGCCTCATCCTGCTCGACGAGCCGCTCGCCGGGATGGACCCGATCAGCCGAAGACGGACAATCAAGCTGATTCGGGAGTGGGCCCGCGCCGGCAAGACGGTCATGGTGTCGAGTCACATCCTGCACGAGGTCGAGTTGATGACCTCGAACATCCTGCTCATCAACAACGGGCGGATCCTGGCCGAAGGCAACGTGCATCAGATCCGCGACCTCATCGACGAGCATCCCCACCAGGTGCACATCAAGGCGTCGCAGCCGCGGCGTCTGGCCCGGGCGTTTCTCGAGTTCCCGCACGTGATCAGTCTCAATCTGGAGGATGGGGCGGTCGTGGTCGAGACCGATAAGCCCGACCTGTTCTACACCGACTTGACGGCGTTGGCGGCCAGCGGGGACGTGGGCTCCATCGACGAGGTCACGTCTCCGGACGACAACCTGCAGGCAGTCTTCGAATACCTGGTGAAGAGTTGAGCACGGAAGAGGTCAGCCGTCAGAGAGTAGCGGGCGGAAGCACAGTCGGCTTCATGCGCTCGGCGCTCCGAGTCCTTGACTTCACGCTCGGCGAAATGCTGTGGTCGAGGCGAACGGTGTTTATGGCGTTGATCGTGGGTGGACCGGTCGCCATCGCCGTCCTTCTCCGCGTCATCGTCTTTCTTGATCTGGACCGGGATTCTCTGTCGGGTCCGACGGTCTTCGGGTTGATGGTGTGGGTCTTCTACCTGGGGCTCATCGTCCCGATTCTCGGGGTGTTCTACGGCACGTCGCTGATCGCGGACGAGGTCGAGGACAAGACGATCACCTACCTGTTCACGCGTCCGGTGTCACGCGGCGCCGTACTGTTCGGCAAGTACCTTGGGTATCTGATCTGCACGAGCGTGGTCGTACTGCCGTCCCTCGTCGTCCTGTACTTTCTGGTCACGCCGTTGCGCGGGGGGAGCATCGGTGCGAACTTTCCGGCGCTGCTGATGGACGTCGGTTTACTCCTCATAGGGCTCGCGGTGTATGGGGCGCTGTTCGCTCTGGTCGGCGCATGGTTCAAGCACCCCCTGCTGACCGGCCTTGTCTTCGCGTTTGGCTGGGAGCCGGTGGCGCTGATCCTCCCCGGCTATGTGAAGAACGCAACGGTCGCCTACTACCTGCATGGTCTGGTGCCTCACGCTGTGCCGCAGGGGGCACTGAATGCCCTGCAGGGCCTCTTTCAAGCGATTGGTGGCGACACGGCCGCCTGGGTCAATTTGGCCTCGCTGGCGGTGATCGGGGTCGCCGCGTTGGGGGGTGCAGTCTGGGCGGTCTCGAACCGGGAGTATCTCCTGGACCAGTGAATCCGGGCACAGGATTCTGTTCGGCGGGCATCACGACCTTCGGGCCGTATTCACCCAGGGACATTTTTTGGGGGCGGTCGGTATACTTCGGTAGACGGACTACCCGGTCGATGAGAGCCAATACGCGTTACGCCCTGTTCGGCGGCGGAGGAGTCCTGGTGGTAGGACTGCTGGCCGGTGGCGTGGCCTACCTGCAAGGCAGTATTCCAGGGCTCGCTGGGGTCCAGTCTGGCCCGGACGAACTCAAGTATGTGCCTGCCGAGGCGAGCCTCATCGCCTACGCCAACGTGCGTGACGTGATGCAGTCGAACCTTGGAGCGCGCCTCCGTGCCGCGCGGCCCGACCTCGATGGACAGCAGTGGTTCCGCGACCAGACCGGCGTCGATCTCGAGAATGACATCGACTACATCGTGGCGACCATGGTGCCGACCGGAGAGGAGCGTCCCGACGGCTTGGTACTGCTGACCGGCCGTTTCGACCGCTCGCGTCTCGAGGCACTGGCCCGCGAGCAGGGCGGCGCCTTCGAGGAATACGAGGGGCATACCGTCGTGAGTCGGGCCATGGGTGACGATGGGACCGAGTTGGCGATGTCGTTTGTCGAGAGCGGTGTGCTGGCGTTTGGGTCGGATGGACTGGTCAGGCGTGCCATCGACGTGTCATCCGGGCATGGGGAGCTCGATGTCACCAGCGAGGACGGGCTGATGGGGCTCATGACCCACGTGCGCCGGACGGACAATGCCTGGGCAGTCGCCCAGTTCGAGGACAACGACGCGCTCCAGTTTCTCCCGGGCGAGATCGCGACCCAGATGCCGCCCCTCACGGCGATGGCCGTCGGCGGACGCGTCAACGGTGGGGTGAGCGCGATGCTTACGGCCGAGACCCGAGACGAACAGTCATCGCAGGACCTGCGCGACGTGCTTCAAGGGTTCCTGGCGTTGGCGCGCATGCAGACTGATACGCAGCCAGACCTTCGCGCGCTCCTGGATTCCGTCCAGCTGAGCAGCAGTGACACAGCGGTATCCCTGTCGTTCGATCTGCCGGCCGAGATTCTCGATCGCGCGTTTTCTGAGTCTGACCCCCTCGGCGACGACTCGCGCTAACGGGACGCGAGCATTCTCTCAATCAGCATTCCCGCCGGGCCGTCTGGCCTGACCCATGTTTCAGCTATGATCTGCCGGTTGCGAAGATGACACAGACGACGGAGGACGAAGATTCGATGCCGGAGATTCGAGCGGTCGGGGTGGTCGGGTGTGGGCTGATGGGCTCGGGTATCGCCCAAGTCTGCGCGCATTCAGGCTATCCCACCATCGTGCGCGAGGTAGACGACGCGACCGTCAACGCAGGCTTGGGGCGGATCGAGTCGTTTCTCAGTCGGGGTGTGGCGCGCGGCAAGCAGAGCGAAGAAGAGAAGGCTCGCGCGCTGGCGAATCTATCGGGGACCACCGATCTCGAGGACCTCGCGGCGTGTGATCTCGTCATCGAAGCCATCGTCGAGAACATGGATGCGAAGCGAGAGCTGCTCGCCGCGCTTGACGGCATTGTCGGAGGCGACGCGCTCTTTGCGTCGAATACGTCGTCCTTGTGTATCACCGAGATGGCGTCCGCTACTACCCGTCCCGAGCAGTTTGTCGGACTGCACTTCTTCAGCCCGGTTCCCATCATGAAGATGGTGGAGGTCATTCGCGGGCTCGTCACGACGGATGAGACGTACGAGCGTGGATATGCCTTCGTCAAGACGCTGGGCAAGGACCCGGTCACCGCGCCCGACCGGCCCGGTTTTATCGTCAATCGTCTCTTGATCCCCTACCTGCTCGATGCCGTTCGGGCCTACGAGTCTGGGCTCGGGACGATCGAGGACATCGACAAGAGCATGATGCTCGGGTGCGGGCACCCGATGGGGCCGTTTACGTTGCTCGACTTCGTCGGCTTGGACACCACCTACTACATCGCCAACATCATGTGGGATGAATTCCGGAACCCGGCCTATGCGGCCCCACCGCTTTTGAAGCGGATGGTGCTGGCCGGCCGTCTGGGGCGGAAGAGCGGTCGGGGGTTCTACGAGTACTCATGAACGAAGAGCGTGTGCAAGACTCGATCGAGGTGCTGCTGTCCGAGATCGGGGAGGATCCGAGTCGGGAGGGACTGGCCCTGACCCCGGACCGGGTAGCCAGGGCGTACAAGTTCTTGACGAGCGGGTACGAGACCGATCTGTCGACGGTGATCAACGATGCGCTCTTCACCGTCGACTACAACGAGATGGTGATCGTCCAGGACATCGATTTCTACAGCCTGTGCGAGCACCACCTGCTTCCGTTCTTCGGGAAGTGTCACGTGGCCTATCTGCCGCGAGACAAGGTGATCGGGCTGAGTAAGATTCCGCGGTTGGTCGAGATGTTCAGCCGTCGGCTTCAGGTGCAGGAGCGTCTGACCAATCAAATCGCCGAGACGTTGTCGGAGGTGCTGGACCCGCTGGGCGTTGGCGTCGTCATGGAGGGGACTCACCTGTGCATGTTGATGCGGGGCGTAGAAAAGCAGAACTCGTTTGCCGTGACGAGTGCCATGCTGGGTGGGTTCAGAACAGACGTTCGCACCAGGATGGAGTTCCTCGAGCTGCTCCAGCGGCGGGGCGGGATGCGCGCCATACTCGACCCGGCGATCGCGCGGATGGATAAGGAACCGACCTCAGGATGACCATCCTGGGGTCGACCAGCTGGACGTGTACCGGGCTGGCCCTGAGCCTCCTGGTCAGCGTTTCGGTTTCCGCGCAGGATCGGCGTGATGAGCCGGCTGAAGTCCTGTGTCCTTCGGTGCTTGGTATCGGGGCAACCAGCCAGACGCCGTTCTGCGACATCCTGATACAGACCGATCCGGTCCTGGGCATTCAGGTCGTGTTGCCACCGCGTCGTGGAGAGGCCACCCTCTCGTTCGACCTCCACAACCGCCACACCTACTCCCAGCAGGAGGAGCAGACAGGGCGTGGCTATCGGCAATACATGGCGTCGATCGCGGTGGCCACGATGGACGGCGAAGTGATCGGCGAAGGCGTCGTGTTCAGCGAGTTTCGAACGGCCGCCGATTTGGTTGACCGCGTCACCGGTGGCGCGGGCGCGAGCGGTCTCAAGGCTGTCGCCCCCACTGGTGTAGAGCGGGTTTCGATCATGGTTCCCGCAGACCTGGACCAGCTTGCGATCGTCGGCGAGAGTGTCCGGATCGTGCGACAAGACGGCCGCGACATGTTCACGGCGGTCGGTCGCCCGATTGCCGTTCTGAGCGATGCCACTCTCGATTATCGTCCCCGCTAAGAATTACCGCCTGTATGCATCTTCATGATTTCGTCATCGTCGGGGCCGGTCCGGCCGGATTGGCCGCGGCGATCGCCGCCAAGAAGCTCGGCCTCGATTGTCGTGTCTTCGAGAAAGGCGTCCTGGTCAACTCGCTCTTTCATTTCCCGAGCCAGATGGTGTTTTTCACGACACCCGAGCTGCTCGAGATCGGGGGACTGCCGTTCCCGACTGCGCGGGACAAGCCGTCGCGCGACGAGACGCTCCGGTATTACCGGAAGGTGGTCGACACCTACGAGCTCGAGATCGACATGGGGCAGACCGTCACCTCCATCAGTCAGGACACGGATGGAGGCGAAGACGGTTTCACGATCGATACGCGAGATGGTCAGGGTCACGAGCAGCGCTGGCGGTCTCGGATGGTCGTCATCGCCAACGGGTGCTACGACCGCCCGAACATGCTGGGGATTCCCGGCGAGGACCTGCCTCACGTCTCTCACTACTACACCGAGTCACACGAGTTCTATCGCAAGCATGTCGTGGTCGTCGGTGGGAAGAACTCGGCAGCGGAAGCTGCCCTCGACCTCTATCGGACCGGCGCCCAGGTGACGCTAGTTCACCGCCAGGCCGAGCTTGGCGCCAGCATCAAATACTGGGTACGACCGGACATCGATAACCGGATCAAGGAAGGCTCGATCGCCGCTCGGTTCGAGACCCACGTCATCGAGATACGCTCGACGGAGGTTGTCGTGGAGCGTCGCGGGGTTCAGGAGGTTATTCCAGCCGACGGCGTCTTTCTGCTCACCGGCTATCTGGCCGACCTGGATTTTCTCCGACAGTGTGAGATCGACGTCGATGCGTCGACCAATATCCCCACCCACGACCCCAACACCTTCGAAACCAATGTCCCGGGCCTGTTCTTGGCTGGTGCCGTCGTCGCTGGCGCCAACCGAGGTGAGATCTTCATCGAGAACGGGCGGTTCCACGGGCAGGTGGTGGTGCAGGAAATCGCGAAGCGTCTCGCCGCGACCAACTACTGAACGATCGTCTGCGGAAAGCCCTGATCCCCCAGCAGGGTTCTCATCTCTAACACCTCTATCAGCGACCGGCAGCGTTCGGACACGCTGTGTCGCTCAAGGAGCGCCTGCTTCTCGATTGGGTCAAGGTCCAGATACTGCGAGAGCGCGTTGACCAGATCCAGGTTGGCCATGTCAGGCGGGACCCGAGACTCAGACCCCGCGGCATTGAGGCGATGGTCGAGGACCCGCTCGAGACGCTGCCGGTCGGCGTTCAGTTGGTCGACCGGACCCTCGGCGTCGGCGATGGTCTCGGTCGTGGCCTGTCGGTAGGCCTTCGTGTGGTCTTCCTGTTGGATTCTGAATTTTTCGAGACCACGAAGGACGATGTTGAAACGGCCGTCGTCCAGTGGCTCGGCATGCGTGATGAGACCTGCGCAGCCGATCGGATACACGGCCGGCACATCGCCGCTGACTGGATCGGCCTCATCTCTGAGCAGGACCATTCCGATGATCCGATCCCCCGACAGTGCGTCACGAACCATCTCGCGGTAGCGGTCCTCGAAAATATGCAGTGGGAGAAAGACGTTGGGAAACAACACGACGTTCGGAAGTGGGAAGAGTGGGATCAGTGGACCGTCCTCGTCTTGTTGTCCATGTAGTCCATGAGCACGTATTCACCGAGCGTGTACGGCGTCGTGAAGTACGCCTTCCCCCGGCATATCGTGGCGACCCGGCGCACGAAGCTCACCAGGTCGTAGTCGCGAGCCAGCATGAAGGTATTGATCATGATGCCGGCCTTGCGGCAGTTCGCCACCTCGGCAAACGTCTCGGCGATGATGTGCGGGTCAAGACCAAAGGCATTCCGATAGATCTGGCCGTCCGGCTGCGTCAGCGCGGAAGGCTTGCCGTCGGTAATCATGATGATTTGCCGCATGTCCTTTCGCTGCCGCTCCAGGATGCGTCGAGCCAGTCGTAACCCCTCTCTGGTATTGGTGTAGTAGGGCCCGACCCGAACGCGCGCCAGCTGCTTCACCGGGATCTCTTCGGCGGAATCGTGGAAGAGCACGACGTTGAGCGCGTCACCGGGATACTGATGACGAATGAGATTGGTGAGGGCGAGCGCAACTTGCTTGGCCGGCGTGAATCGGTCCTCGCCATACAGGATCATGCTGTGACTGCAATCGAGCATCAGGACGGTGGCGCACGAGCTTTGGTACTCGCCCTGAGCCACCATCAGGTCGTCGTACTGCACGTCGATGCCAGACCCTGAACCGGTCGCGCGTGTCCGCCGGACCGCGTTGAGGATCGTGCCGCTGGCGTCGAGGTTGAGCGTGTCTCCGAACTCGTAGGGCTTCGAGGTGCCGCTGGCCTCGACTCCGGTCGAGAGGTCACGGGTATCGTGCCGCCCGATGCTGCTCTTGCCGACCGAGCCAAGGAGGTCGCGCAACGCGCGGTATCCAAGAAAGTCGAGTCCCTTGTCGGTGACTTCGAAGCGGGTCGGTGGGGTATCGGCCCCGAGACCGGCACCAGGTTCCGGGGGCGCGCCGGACTCGGGGCGCGTCGAGATGTAGCCCTGTTGCGCCATCTGCTCGATGATCTGATTGATGAGATCCTCGAGCTTGGAGCGGCGGGCTTCCTGGTCGGCATCTGCGGGGTCACCTAGTAGGCGCGACACCGTGTCTTCCGACAAGAGCCCGCCGCTCAGCAGCGCCTCGAGGATGGCGTCGTGGAGATCCTGGACGGAATGACCTTCGTCGTCCTCGAACGGGTCGCCGTGGGGGTTGTCGAACCCGCTCGACAGCAGCAGCCGGGAGAGTTTGGAGACGAGTTCCTCGACATCAACCCCCTCGAGGTCCTCGCCCGTATAGCGGGTATAGCGGAACTTCATTGGTGGTGGTGGTCAATAGGAGTCTGCCTTCTGACTCCTTCGTGATCAGTTGTAGTAGTTCTTCTTCTTTCCGGGGGCCGGCACCGGCATCCCCGCCTCGAAGAACTGCTCGGCCGTCCGAGGCGGGTGACTCGATCCTTCGGCGGCGCGATACTGCCACTCGTCCGTTCGGCTGATCTTCTTTTCCGCGTAGAGTCCCTCGAGAACGAAGTCCATGGCGGCCGCGGTCACTGGTGCCGGGTCCCCGTCCTCGGCACCTGCATGGGTCGCCAACTCGGCGAGACCCTGTATCTGACTTACCTGGTCGAGCAGCTCGGCGGCCGGTGTGGTATCGGTGAGCTGCAGCGCGCCGCCCATTTCGAACCATTCGACGACGGCGTCGGTTTCGACTCCGTGGAACCAGCCCGTGAAGACGTTTCTGACCGCGGACCGGATCAGATCGCGGGCCACGCTGTCGGCCCCTCGAAGCTCACCTTCGTACTCCAGCTCGAACTTCCCGGTGATCGAAGGAAGCGCCGCATAGACGTCGGTGACCCGAGCGACCACCTGTGTTTCCCCGGCGGCCACGGCGCGACGTTCGGCGTTCGAGGCGACGTTCTCGAGACAGCTGATGGAGAGCCGCTGGCTGACTCCTGACCGGCGGTCGATCTTCTGGTCTGACCGCGCCTGAAAGACCACTTCCTCGACGAGTTCGCGTACGTAGGTCGGGATCACGATCGACTCGGCGTTCGTGTTCACGGGAGTCCGCTCGACCCACGCTTCCTGTTCGGTGATCGCCATCGCCTCCTGACGCGTGTTCGGATAGTGGGTGCGGATCTCAGACCCGATCCGGTCCTTGAGGGGTGTCACGATCTTCCCACGTGCGGTGTAGTCCTCCGGGTTGGCCGTAAACGCGAGCATGAGGTCGAGCTTGAGGCGGACCGGGTATCCCTTGATCTGGACGTCGCCCTCTTGGAGGATGTTGAACAGCCCCACTTGTATTTTGCCGGCCAGGTCGGGCAGTTCGTTGAGGGCGAAGATGCCGCGGTTTGCCCGGGGGAGAAGCCCGTAGTGAACGGTCAAATCATCAGACAGCTGGAGTCCAGCCCGAGCGGCCTTGATCGGGTCGATGTCACCCAGCATGTCGGCGATCGTGACGTCAGGAGTAGCCAGCTTCTCCACGAACCGATGGGTCCGCGGCAACCAGGCGACGGGCAGGTCCTCACCTGCCTCACGGAGGCGTCCCCGGCAACTCGCGCACAACGGGTCAAGGGGGTCGTCGTTGATCTCACAGCCCGGGACGACCGGCACCTCGTCGTCAAGCAGGTCGACCAGGGATCGCAAGAGACGGGTCTTGGCCTGACCGCGCAGACCCAGAATGATGAAGTTGTGCTGAGAGAGGACCGCGTTGACAATCTGGGGGATCACCGAATCGTCATACCCCACGATGCCGGGAAACAGCGGTTCTCCCGAGCGGAGTTTGGCGATCAGATTGTCACGGAGCTCGAGCTTGACGCTTCGGTGCGGGATGTCACCGGCGGCCACCGCCCGTCGGAGGTCGCCCAAAACCGTGGGCTGTGGCATAGGGTCCGATCTTACATGAACGGCACCCAGCCATTTGGACACCGCTACCCCACCGAGAGCTCCGCGGCTGTGACATAGAGTGGTCGAATGTCGGTCGGGATGCCCTCCAGGCGGTCGAGCGCACGCTGTACCTCGGGTCGGATGACCCCAAGCGTCTCGAGCACTTCCTGCGCCGCCACGTAGTCCCCTCGCGCCTGGATCATCATCAGTCGCCGCGTCAGTCCTTCGACTGCCTCGGCGATGAGGTCGTGGTTGACCGAGAACGCTCCGCTCGGTGCGACCGTCACGGCGCCGGCGTCCAGAAACGTGTTGAGCTGGATCGCGACGCCGCGTCCATGTGCCTCGTTGATACCGAATCGGATCGATCGGAAGGTCGACGCGAGGAACGTCGTGTAGATCTGGCGGACCATCGAGTCGTCCACGACCCCCTTGTCAATGAGATGCCGCAGCGCCCAGAGACCGGAGATGTCAGCCTTGGCTTCCTCGATGGTGCTATAGGTCTCGCGAAGCTCTTGCCGGACCGTGGTCTCCGAGCCTTCCACCGTGATCGTGTGAGGACCGAGGCCGTGCATGAGTTCATGCATCAAGATGTGGGTAAAGAAGGCCTCGAACGATACGTCAGTCCGCTCCCCGGCGGGCAGTGCGATCTCGGCGATGGGGGTGAGCACCATGCCGAATTTGGCTTCCTGGACGTTCTTGAGCATCACCCGCTTTGAGCCATACTCGCGGGTCACCCGCTCGTCGTTGGGCAGGTTGAACGCTGCCGTCTGGACCCCGCTGTTGGCGTCACCGGCAGTGAAGACGACGTTGACGACCCTGATCGGCGCGAGGGCACCCAGCTCGGGATCGCGGAACTCCGGGTCGATTGGGAGATTGTCCTCCAGTTCCTGGAGGTCCCCGCCAAACCGCTCGAGCTGAGCGGTTTCGGCGTCGTCGCGGATCGTCACGAATGCCTCGAAAGCCGCCTTGTAGTTGAACCACTCGTCCTCGTAGACCTCGTAGGGGCCGATCGTCGGCTCGATCGAGGCGTCGAGATTCATCCACGCCACATCGCTGTCGTAGTAGTCGTTCGAGCCGAACGAGTCGGCTCGGGCTGAGAGGTACCGCTTCAGCGTCGGCTGACGCGTAAGCCGCGCGGCCTCGCGAAGATGGCCCGCGGCGATGTCCAACGGTTTCTGATACTCGAGGCTATAGGGCACGGCCATCAGTTGACGGTCGGGGCCTCGGCGAATCGTCGTGAAGAAACCAGTTGCGGCGGCACGCTGGGCGTCGGCCAGCGTGTTGATCCACGCCTCGACCTCGTCACGCGACGCGTCGCTGGGATAATAGTTCGCGCCAGCGGGCTTCTCCGGGACACCGGCGACGAAAGGGCGGTTGTCTTCGATGCGTGACCACGGTCCCTTATTGGTCAGAAAGGAATCGAGCTGATCGCGTGCCTGCGGAGACGGGTCGCCGGCCAGTTGAAGGAGCAGCGCGGGGTTCCCGGCCCAGACCTGCTCCAGAAAGATGCCATCCATGACCCTAGCGGCCGCCACGATCTCAGCCAACGCCTGGCGTTCGTTGTTGGGCAGGTCCGACAGGGACGCGCCGATTTCTACGGGAGCAAAGAGGGAAGACATGGCGGTTCTCGATGGTTGCCCGAGACCTGCGAGGCCGGCGGTCGTGGCGAACACGAGACCCCCGATTGCCACCGGTACGAGCG
Organism: Vicinamibacterales bacterium; assembly: GCA_965249105.1. Lineage (GTDB taxonomy): Bacteria > Acidobacteriota > Vicinamibacteria > Vicinamibacterales > UBA8438 > CAUZIB01. The sequence continues at coordinate 5,560,911 of OZ252219.1, forward strand.
AGGGTTTCTTCGGCATGGTGTTTAATTGGCCGGCCGGCCGGCCGGCCGGCAGGCCCGTTTCAGTTGTAGCGTATTCAACGAGGTATCGATGACACAACCTGTACACGTCGCGGTGGTTGGAGCCGGTCCGGGGGGCTACACAGCTGCCTTTCTGGCGGCGGACCTCGGCATGACTGTCACCCTGATCGATGATGCTCCCGACCCCGGTGGGGTGTGTCTCTATCGAGGATGCATGCCGTCGAAGGCACTTCTTCACGTGGCCAAGGTGCTGGGCGAGGCACGTGGCGCCCGCAACTGGGGTGTGTCGTTCGAAGAGCCTCGCGTCGATATCGAACGGCTTCGTGCCTGGAAGGAAGAGGTTGTCGGAAAGCTCACCGGTGGGCTGGGACAGCTGACACGACAGCGAAAGATCGAATACCTGCAAGGCCGTGCCACTCTCGTGGACCCGCGAACGGTCAGTGTCGCGCGCGTTGACGGTACCCGTCAGGACGTCCGGTTCGACCACGGCATTCTCGCGACCGGTTCGCGTCCGGCCCGGCCTGCGGCGCTCGCCGTCGAGCACGAGCGCATTCTCGATTCGACTCAAGCGCTTGACGTGCATCGTGTGCCGAGCAGCCTGCTCGTGGTGGGGGGCGGGTATATCGGTCTCGAATTGGGAACCGTCTACGCCGCCCTCGGGACCGAGGTGACGGTCGTCGAGATGACCTCGGCGCTGCTGCCTGGCGTCGACGCCGATCTTGTCCGGGTGTTGGCCCGACGTTTCGGCACGGTGGCCAAGGCCGTGCACCTCGAGACGACAGTGACGCAACTGGTGGCTGATGATGGTGGAGTGGACGTGCACCTCACGGGTCCGAAGCTCGAATCCGAGCTCCAGCGATTCGACGAGGTGCTCGTGGCGGTGGGTCGGGTCCCCAACTCTGAGATCGACGGGCTCGACCAGACGGCCGTGGCGGTGGATGCGCGCGGTTTCATCGGGGTCGATGCCCAGCGACGCACCGCGGAGCCCTCCTTGTTTGCTATCGGAGATGTCGCCGGGGAGCCGATGTTGGCGCACAAGGCGTTTCACGAGGCGCGGGTGGCCGTCGAGACCATCGCGGGAAAGAACGTTGCCTTCGAGCCCCTGGTCGTGCCAGCCGTCGTCTTTACCGACCCGGAGATCGCGTGGTGCGGCCTCACCGAGGCCGAGGCGAAGACCGAGGGCCGCGAGGTGTCGGTGGGGCGCTTCCCGTGGGGCGCGTCGGGGCGCGCGATCACACTTGACCGGTCTGATGGTGTGACCAAGATCGTCGTCGACCCAAACTCGCAGAGCATCCTCGGGATGGGGATCGTCGGCGCCGGAGCAGGCGAGTTGATTGCCGAGGGGGTCGTTGCCATCGAAATGGGAGCCACCGTCTCGGACCTTGCTCAGTCCATCCACCCGCATCCGACCCTGTCGGAGACTGCGCTCGAGGCGGCCGAGTCGGTTCTCGGTCTCAGCACGCACGTGTACAAGCCGAGACGTCGGTAAAGATCCGGGGGCGTCCCCCGACTATGGCCGTCGGCTGAGGGCCGACGACTATGGCCGTCGGCTAAGGGCCGACGGCTATGGCTTGAGTCCTGCGAGTCCTCTGGCCTTGGCGAATACGTCGGCAAGCATCGAGGTCGTGAGCGTGCCTGTGTTCGTGTTTTGCTGGCTGGGGTGATACGACGCAACCAGCGACGGGACCCCCTCCGACTGGAAGACCAAACCATGGGCGAACCGTGGGCGCGGTCGTGGGGTCACGCCCCGCCCGGCAGCCAGGCGCCAGTACGCGTCGTAGGCGATCTTTCCCAAGGCCACGATGACCCTGATCTGCGGGAGGGCCTCGAGCTCCGCCTCGAGAAAGGGCTGGCAGTCCCTGATCTCCTTGGGCGTCGGCTTGTTTTCAGGTGGGGCACACCTCACGACAGCTGTGATGTAGGCGGCGGTGAGCTTTAGGCCGTCCTTGGCCCGTTGTGACGTCGGGAGGTTGGCGAACCCGGCCTCGTGCATCGCGTGCAGCAAGAAGTCCCCTGACCGGTCGCCCGTGAACATCCGGCCCGTTCGGTTGGCACCGTGAGCCGCCGGCGCCAGTCCGACGATCAAGAGACGAGCCCGGCGGTCACCAAATCCGGGGAGTGGTCGCCCCCAGTACTCCTCATCACGGTACGCCGCACGCTTCTCTAGGGCCACTCTCGCGCAGTAGGCGCGGAGCCTGGCGCACCGTTGGCAGGAGACGACCTGGCGTCGAATCGAGGAGAGCGACATTGCGTGGCGGTCAGGACCGCGCCAGAGTCTACACCGAGTGATTGAGCGACTGGGTCTGCTCGTGCGCGTGATACGAGCTGCGCACCAGGGGTCCGGCTTCGACGTGACCGAATCCGAGGGCGCGGGCGGTCTGGCCGAGGGCCGAGAACTCGTCCGGTGTGTAGTAACGGGCGACCGGAAGATGCGCGACCGAGGGGCGCAGATACTGGCCAATGGTCACGATGTCGCAGCCGACAGACCGTAGATCTTGTAGCGTCGTCTCGATCTCCGCCGGCTCCTCACCCAGACCCACCATGAGGCCGGACTTCGTCGGCACGCGGGGCGACTTCTGGTCGGCCCGTGCCAACAGCTCCAAGGCCCGGTCATACCGTCCGCCGGGTCGCGCCACCCGATACAGCCGCTTCACCGTTTCGATGTTGTGATTGAGGACGTGTGGTTGGGCCGCGAGAACGGTGTCCAGGTCAGCGCGGCGACCACTGAAGTCTGGAATGAGCACCTCGACCCCGCAGGATGGGACCTGCGAACGTATTGCGCGGATCGTGGCGGCAAACACGCTCGCCCCTCCATCTGGCAGGTCATCACGGTCAACGGAGGTCACGACCACGTGGTCAAGTTGCAGACGGGAGACGGCTTTCGCTAGCCGCTCAGGTTCCCCTTCGTCGACCGGACCTGGCTGGCCATGCATGACATTGCAGTAGCCGCACGACCTCGTGCACGTGTCACCCAGGATCATGAAAGTCGCCGTGCCATGAGTCCAGCATTCACCGATGTTCGGACAGGACGCTTCCTCGCACACCGTGTGGAGGTCGAGGTCGCGCATGAGCCGCTGAACGTGGAGATAGCGTGGGCTTCCCGGCGCGCGGACCTTGAGCCATTCGGGCTTCCGATCGCGCGGTAGAGCCACCGCTCTCGGACGTCGTCCACGGATGAGCGCAACGGGGGTTGGGACAGTCATCGAGCGCGGGAACCGATGTTACCTCACCGCGCTGCCTTGCGCGTCCAAAACCGGTAGGTGTATCCTTAGTGTTCGTTGCCAAGAGCCCAATTTCACTACACGGAATTGGGCATGTGTGTAGCGAGTCACACGCCGGAACGCACTGAACGTTTCACCTCGGTTAGCCAGGCGCTCGCAGCATAGGAACGTAATCGGAGGAGAAGAATGGCGTACATCATCTGTGAGCCCTGCATCGGAACCAAGGACACCGCGTGTGTAGACGTGTGCCCCGTTGACTGCATTCATCCCCGGAAAGACGAGGAGGAGTTCGAGGCTGAAACGAAGCTCTATATCCATCCCGACGAATGCATAGACTGCGGAGCCTGTGTGCCGGCATGCCCCGTGGAGGCTATCTTCGTGCTGGACGAAGTGCCCGAGCAATGGCAGAACTTCATCGAAATCGACGCGCAGTGGTTCGAAGGCAAGTAGCGCGGGGACAGACGAGGCTCAATCGATGGGTCTGATCGATCATCAGTTCTCCGAGAGCTTCATTACCACCAAGCTCGACGAGGTGCTCAACTGGGCACGGCGGTCGTCGCTGTGGCCGATGGGCTTCGGGTTGGCATGTTGTGCCATCGAGATGATCGCCACGTCAACGTCGCGGTACGACATCGCCCGCTTCGGTGCCGAGGTCTTTCGCGCTTCTCCCCGGCAATCTGACCTGATGATCGTGGCTGGGACGGTGACCAAGAAGATGGCGCCGGTGCTCCGCCGCCTCTACGACCAGATGCCTGAGCCCAAGTGGGTCATTTCGATGGGCAGCTGCTCGAACGCTGGGGGACCGTTTCCGACCTACAGTGTGCTTCAGGGAGTGGACAAGATCGTTCCTGTCGATGTCTACGTGTCCGGGTGTCCACCCAGACCTGAAGCACTGCTGTACGGGTTGATGCGGCTGCAGGACAAGATCAAGAAGGAGAGCACAGTGCTGCGTCCCCAGCAGGTGATCATGGTTGGCGAATCGGAGCCCGTCCCCGTCGAGGAGAGAGGGTAGCGTCGGTGCTTTTTCTAGGTAAGGTCTTCCGAACGGTCTTTCTGGTGGACCTTCTGAAGGGGCTCTGGGTCACCCTCAAAAACACTCCGCAGCCTGCGTTCACTTTTCAATATCCGCAAGAGCGTCGCCCGGTGGCCCCTCGATTTCGAGGCGTCCTGCGTCTGCAGGTGGAGCCAGAAACCGGTGCGCAGACCTGCATCGTGTGTGACCAGTGCGCAAAGGTCTGTCCCGACGAGCTGATCGACCTTGGCGGGCACCGAGAGCCGGGTCACAAGATCAAGGTACTCGATTACTTCGACTTCAACCTGTCACGCTGCAGCTTCTGCGGTCTGTGCTCCGAAGTGTGCCCAACCAAGCCGATTAAGGCGCTCGTCCATAGCGAGGACTACGAGCTTGGCTCGTATAGCCGGAGCGCCCAAATCCTGCGGGTCGATGAGATGTACGACGGTGTGCCGATCGAGCGCTACACCAGCTGAGCGACGAATCCACCTCCGGCCGGCACGAATCGCCCTCGAGTCGTACCATTCCGCGATCTACCTCACACCTGCCAGGGCCTCTTTCCCTCCGGTTCTTGCTTGTCGGACCGGGGATGGGGCATAGTTTCAGTCACCGTCCAGATCCACGGAGGATTCATGTCCGTTGTTGTTCGTGGCCTCTTTCCTGCGCTCGCGCTCCTCGCAGCGTTGTCCGTTATCGTCGATGCCGCCCAAGCACCTACATCTGCTCGGAGTGAGCTTCAGCTCGAGCTCGCTGACCTGCTGGTCCAGGATAACCGCTACTGGGAGTCGATCCCCGCGTACTCCCGTGCCAAGGTGGGTGGGACGCCCGAACAGATCGAGCGCGCTTCGGTTGGCATGCTCCGCTCCCTGCTTTTCGTCGCCGAATTCGACGCGGCATATGGGGAAGCCCGGTTTCTGGAAGGATTGAACCCGCAGGATCCCGAACGCCGGGTGCTCTATGCGGAGGGTATCTGGGCCTCCGGTCTGTTTGACGAGGCCGAGGGGATCTATCGGGAGGTGCTTGCCGCGTTTCCGTCGAGCCCCGGTGCACGTCACGGCATGGCGAAGAGCCTCGCGTCTCGAAGTCAATACGAGGCAGCCCTGCGTGAGGTGCAGGCAGCCCTCGCCGAGGGCCCCGGACCGCCTGAGTACCAGTTTACCCTTGCCTCGATTTATCGAAACCTCAAGCGATACGACGAGGCTGCGGAAGCGTTGGATCGATTCGTCGCCGGGCTCGGCGGCCGGTTGGTCAAGAATAGCGATTTGGCTCGGTCTCAGGCGATATTTCTCCGCTCCTTTGGGGACCGAGTGCCCTTTGAGATTCCCGGCGGCGACGATCGAGTCTACACCCTGCCGTATCGGCTGATCAACGACAAGCTGATCGTGCGGGCGAGCGTCAACGGGCGCGACCCCATCGACATGGTCATCGACTCTGGCGCCGAGCAAATGGTGTTGACGCCGCCCACGGCGTTGGGCTTCGGGATCGAGTCGATCGGTACCATGATCAGCGCCGGTGTGGGTGACGTCGGGTTCCGGGACTTGGAACTCGGCCGGGCAGATTCACTCCGTATCGGTGACTTCGAGGTGCGTAACCTGCCCGTGATCATCAAGAACCCGCCCTTGACCGGGCTGCCGGACAGACGGGTGCGGAACAGCATTTCTCCGATCGCCCTCGGGCTCTCCATCAGGATTGACTATCGAAGCAGCTATCTGACTCTCGCGAAGTCGCTCCCGGCCGAACCGGTCGACATCGAGCTGCCAATGCGCGTCAACCGGCTGGCCGTCGTCCGTGGCGTGATCAACGGTGTGCACCCAAAGAGCTTCGTGGTCGACACCGGCGGTGAGGTTATCTCGATCAGCCTCGCCACGGCCCGCGGGCTCGAGACCAAGGCACCCCGCCACATACCACTGAGGGTGTACGGGACATCCGGATGGGACACCGACGCGCATGTGCTGCCGGGGATCAATCTTTCTTTCCACGACCAGATCAAATACGAAAATTTCTCGGCCGTGGTGCTCAACCTGCACCGACCCAGCGCGCTCCTCGGTTTTCGGCTCGGGGGCATCATTGGCCATGCGTTCCTGAGCAACTATGTGGTCTCGATGGACCTGGAGCGGTCGATGTTGGGGCTGCGCGTGGTTCAGGCCCTGCCAGGTGCGGATCAGTAAGGCCTGGCCCGCCTGGCGCTGATCAGTAGGACCTGGCCCGACAGGCGCCGATCAGTGAGAAATCTGGCCTTCCAGAAATGCTTCCGCCGTCGTCCTCAGCTCAGCCGGGAGGTAGTCGGCTAGCAGATCGACCACTCGTGAGCAGTCGTCCGGCTGCGAGTTAGAAGTCGTGCCCGATCCGGTCGCGAGTTAGAAGTCGTGCCCGATCCAGAGAGAGACTCGAACCCGTCGGAACTCGTCGCTGCCACCCTCCAGGGCGAACACGAGGTCCTCCCAGGTCCGGTTGAACATCGTCCGCCAGGCCCAATCGATGTGGATCGGGAAGCCGATGGCGTATGTCGTCAGGCCAAAGCCGTATGACGCGCGTCCGTTGATCAGCCGCAGGCCGGACACGGCAACTGGGGGTCCGAAGGACGGCTGGGTCTCCTGGAGGTCTTGGTTGAACACAAACGAGTCGACGCCTCGAGCCACGGTGTCCTTGGTCGAAAATGCGTCGTATCCGGTACTGTTGAAGGATGCCGTCCCGAAGTTCAAGAAGAAGGTGCCCCGAACACCACCGAGGACCCCAAGAGGCGTGGCCATCGCTTCGATCAGCGGGAACCGCAACTCGAGGTTCGCGATGAGCACGTTGTGTCCGATGAATTGATAATAGTCGTATCCCCGAAGCTCGTTGTTCCCACCGAAGAACTTGAAGTCCGGAAAGTCTCCCCAGCTCTTGAACCCTTGCGCCCGGAAGGCGAGAACGCCGTTCTCGCCGAGCCTGAGGTAGGTTCGGCCGTCAACCTCGACTGTTTGGCGTGAGAGCAGGAAGCTACCCGCAGGTGGCGCGAAGGTGTAGCCCGCGCGAAGCGTGTTTCCGGAAAGCGGGCCGTATTGCCGGAAGACCGTCGTCTCCTGCACGTAGGCAATGCCAAGCGGTAAGAAGTTACCGTTCCTGAAGAGGAGGTCGCCAAACTGAGCCAACTGAAAATCATCAGCTTGCTGCTGAAGGAGGTCGTTGTTGTAGGTCTCTTGAAAGTTGAAGAGGCCGGCTGACAGCTCCAGCCGCCGGAACCGGTCGAGAGGGAAGATCGACATGAAGCTGCCCCCTTGCGTCCTGCGCGTGGCGACCGCCTGATCACGATCCAAGAATCCCAGGCCCTGGTCAAAAGCGAAGCCGGGGGCATAGTTGAAAAAGAACTGCTCCGACGAGAATCCCTGCAAGGCGTATTGCAGTCGGCCGGAGAGGTTCTGATAGGAGGCGCCAAGCGTTCGATACTGGGACACTGAGTAGATGAAGGCGGAGAACTGCTGATCTCCGAGAACGTCGGTGAACGTCACCCCGGTGCCTCCGACGAACTGGCCGCTGCTGGTCACCCCGAGATTGATGGGGGGACGCCCCGACATGAACATCTTCTCGAAGGCCCCTTTTTGTCTGGCGTTGTCACGAATCAGGGTGTGGGTGAGCGGAGCCTGGAAGTCTATGACCGACCCGAGACTTGGACCACCGAAGTCTTGGGCGAGAGCGGTGTAAAGCGGCTCGTCAGCCGGCAAGGAGTAGAGGCCGTACTCGGTCTCGTAATACGTGATGAACGCGACCTGTTCCGTGGGCCCGTCGTCGTCGGTAGGGCGGATCACGATGGGGTTCACGTTGCCGGTGGCCGCGTCGGTCAACTGTCGCAGCTCGCCGTTTTCCAGGTCGAGCGTCCAGATGTTGAAGATCTCGCCGTCTCGGGCGACGTCGGGGTCGATCGGCAGAGCCGGATCGATCGCGGTGGAGGAGAATACCAACGTCCGGTCGTCCATGAACTGCCCACCGGCATCGTCATGGGTCCCGAACGTGAGCTGCGTCCGCTCGCCGCTCTCCAGGTCCAGCCTAAAGTACTTGTTGTTGCCCGAGACCCGAGCCAAATAGAGGATTGAGCGTCCGTCGGGCGCATACAGTGGCGCGTAGGCGGCGAGGTTGTCCTGGGTCAGGTTGGTGACCTCCTCGCTCTCGAGGTCGAGCCGATAGATGTCCCCGACTGCATCGGTCAGCGCGGAGAAGATCACGCTTTTCCCGTCCGGAGCAAAGTCAGGAGACTCCGGTGCATCCACCATGTTGAGCTCGATCCGACGCTCGATTCGCTTGGTGACGATATTCTGAACGATGAGCGATTTGTACTTGCCCTTCCGGACGAAGTACGCGATCCGGTCGCCCAGCGGTTCCCAGGAGATCCACGACACGGTATTGCCCCGCTGTCCGGGAAGCGGGATGTATTCGAACCCCATAGACTGGTCGAAGCCCTCCGTGACGCTGTCGACCACGTCGCCGGTCGCCGAGGACAGCAGCACGATGTCGAACTCGCTGTCCTTCCGGTTGTAGGCGACGGCCGCGATCAGCTCGCCCGTGGGTGACCCTTCGATCGAGTAGACGATGGGATACTTGGATCTGCGAGGGTCGGGAGCCAGATTTCGACCGTAGTCGACCGGTCGTTCCTTGTCGCGGAATGACTCGAACCGGTCGTCCAGATAGCGTCTGAACTCATCGTCGAATTCCTCGGCGGTCAGGTCGAGGGTCTCCTCGTAGACGTCGCCGCCCCCCCCGATAGAGGCCCGTCGCAGCCCGAGGAGAAACTGCCGGATGCCCTCCTGACCCCACCGGTCCTCTATGAACTCAAACACCGCGTGACCCAGGTTGTAGACGACCCTGGCGTTGGCGAAGCCACCGTATCCGTCGAAATTGGTCATGGACGGCACGTTGTCCGAGACCGAGACGTCACGCACCGTCATCATGTCGAGCGGTCTCCACACGTCCGCCATGTAGTCGGCGATACCCTCGTCAACCCACAGCGGTATCTGTGCCCGAACGAGCGAACGGGGCACGACGTCGTACATGAAGATGTGGGTCAGCTCATGGGTAATGAGCCGATACAGGCCGTCGGGGGGCTCATCGATCGGCAGAACGATACGGTCCCGCTGGGGCTCGGCGAACGCCCCGACGCCCTCCGAGATCATGCCCGGAAAGATGTTTTGCTGCTCAAACTCGCTGTGGGTCTTGAAGACCACGAGGGGGACGACAAACGCCAGTTCGTGTCTGAGGTTGGCGCTGATCTGTTGGTAGGCGCTCTCGGCGTAACTCGCGATGCGCTCGAGGTGCTGCTCCAGCTCGGGGTAGTAGTAGATCTCGAAGTGGTCTGTCTCGTAGATGTGCCAGTCGAACTTGTCGTACTTGACCCGATTCTTCCCATAAAAAGGGTTGAACTGGTCCGCGGTCTGGGCACCCAAGCTCGAGACGACAAACGGAACCATCAAGAGCGCGAGGAACAGGGGCCGCAGGCCCATCGTTCCGATTCGGCGGGGACTGCGCGTCATTTGCAAAGGAAGCACGAAGACACCTCGTGATGGCCAGCGGCCACTCGCAGGCCTGGACTGCGATTATCTTACCGTAGCGCGGCCGCCTGGGACCTCCAGGCGCGCCGAACACTTCCACCACCCGTTCCGCAAGATAGGACGACTGTCGCCGACGATCGGATCCAGCCAGAGCAAGGTTTGTACCACAGGGCGGCAGTCGACGACGCCTGTGATTACGTGGGTTGCGGTCGCTGTGCCCGGTGGTGGTGTCCTTCCCGGAGCCAGGGCGCTACCCCGAGTGGACAGCCGGAGCGCGCGAAGGTGTGTGCTATCTCACAGCCTGTATATCATGGGTCCGGAATATCTGCCCCCGCTCGGGTGTTAGGCCAACAAGGGGCACAACTTAGACCGGTGCGTGACGACGCCATGCAGCACGTTGACAGCCTCTACGGGGCTGCCATGCGGCTGACCCGGAACCCGTCCGATGCGGAGGACCTTGTTCAGGAGACCTATCTCAAGGCGTTCCGGTTCTCAGATCAATTCGAGCATGGGACGAACATCAAGGCCTGGCTGCACACCATCTTGCACAACACCTTCTTGAATATGAGACGTCACGCCGGTCGAGACCCAGTCGCGGTGGACAGTGAGATCGTGGAGCGGTCCTCAGGTGGGTCGGAGCGGGTGCGCACGCCCGAGCAGATCCTGCTACGCGACACGCTCGATTCTGATCTGCAGGCCGCGATCGACTCGATGCCAGAGAAGTTTCGACAGGCAGTGTGGCTGCGCGACGTCGAGGAGTTCTCCTACGCCGAGATTGCGGAGATGCTACGGATTGCGAAGGGTACCGTCATGTCCCGGATTTCACGGGGGCGACGGATGCTGTATGACCGATTGATTGACGAGAAGCGGGACGCCCACGGTCTTCGCGTCGTCAAAGGTTAGGGACGGGGAAGGACCCATGAAGACATGAAGAGTTGTCAGGATGTCGATGCCATCATGACTGCGTATGTTGACGGGGAGTCTGACTCCCGGGAGACGGCGGCGGTCGACGCGCACCTTGCGGTGTGTCCGCCCTGCCGTGATCGTGCCATGGAGGAGCACGCGGTCCGCGAGCTCGTGCAGGCCAAGGCCTCGAGACTTGGCGAGCGAGCCCCGGCGTCTCTGAAAGCCCGGTGTGTGGCGACGTCTCCAGGCAGAGAGGTCGAGTCCAACCCGGGGTGGTATCGAAGAGCGACCGGGTGGGTGCCACTCTCGATGGCAGCCTCGGTGCTGCTCGCCATCGGCGCGGTGTTCTTTCTCGGCCAGACCCAGCAACTCGAAGCGGCGTTTGCGGCACAGTTGGCCATCGACCATGACCGGTGCTTCACGGCAGTCGACCCCGCGGCGGCAGACTTCGACACGCAGCGTGCCGAGAGCGTTCTCGCGCGAGATTTCGGGCTCGATGTCACGGTACCCGCCGAATCCGACGATTTCGACGTCGTTGACGTGAGGGAGTGCCTGTATGACGAAGGACACATGGCGCATCTTCTCTGTTCGTGGCGCGGACAACCGGTTTCACTGTTCGTTGTCCCGGACCGGTCCGACCGAGAGCGGAAGCTTGAGATCGTGGACCGTGACGCGGTAATCTGGTCTCGGGACCAGAACACGTACGTCCTGGTGACCGAGACGGGGCCTGACGACCTCGAGCCCCTTATCGACTACGTGCGTCGGTATACGGACTAAGGTTCGCGGAGAGCATATGGACGTGAGGAAACGATGGACCGTGGCCGTGGGAGCGGCGCTCGCCTTGGCGCTTCTCACCCTACCTGAGACTCCAGGTGTGCCAACGCACCTGTCCTCGCTCTTTCACGGCGAGGCCTTGGCGGCCGAACAGTGCGAGGCGGACGCGAAACCCGCGCCTCTGGACTTCACGCTCAAGGACATGGACGGTAACGACGTGGACTTGAGACAGTTCCGAGGCAACATCGTCCTTCTCAATTTCTGGGCGACGTGGTGCGGACCCTGCAAGATCGAGATCCCTTGGTTCGTCGAGCTGCAGGATCAGTATCGGAGCGACGGTTTCGTCGTCCTTGGACTATCTGTCGACGATACCTCCGCCAAGATCCAGGAGTTCGCACAGAAGCTCGACGTCGAGGTCAACTACCCGATGCTCCTGGGACTCGGTGAGGATGAGTTCCAGGAAGCGTGGGGGCCTGTGTGGGGTCTTCCGACGAGCTTCTGGGTCGACAGAGATGGCACCTGGTGCAAGACCCACATGGGGATCGGGACGAAGGACGACTTCGAGTCTGACCTCAAGTCGTTGTTGTAGCCTATCGGTCGGCGCATTCCTTCCCGCCGTTTCCATCCTTCGGTTGAAAACACCCGCGAAACCTCTGCCGGGCTGTAGTATGATCCGCGCATGTTGAAGGGTTTTGAGCAGGCGCGCTTGGCGTGCGGGTGTTGCCTTCGGTTTCAGGAAGGCGTGGAAGGTAGTCCCGTGACCGTCGTGGTCGACAAGAAGGGACCCGGCTGCCCACTGTCTCTGCACGTGCAGGGCATGGCGGTGTATGACTTCCGCGAAGCGCTCAGGGCCTCGACTCGTTTGAGCCTACCGGCCGAAGGAGAGTACGAAGAGGAAGGGTAGCACCCTTTCTCCGCGACCCACCGGTCGAGGACTCACCGGGATATGACCAAGCTTGCATCTGAGGTCGAGGTCGCCTGCCCCTGTTGCCATTCCACCTTGGTCGTTGATGCGACCCTTGGGCGCGTGGTGTCATTCCAGGAGCCCGAGCGAGAGGACAAACCGGAGCTGGACGACGCGCATCGTATCCTGTCCGAGGAGAAGGCCCGGCGCGAGGCGTTGTTCGAGCAGTCGGTCAGCGCCGAGAAGGGTCGGAGCAGCGCGCTCGCAAAGCGGTTCGAAGACGCGCTCGAACAGGCGAACAAAGAGCCGATCGAGCGTCCGACTCGAGAATTCGACCTGGATTAGGACTAGGACTGACGGGCTGGAAGGAAGTCTCCGGTGTCCTGTCTCCTCAGTGCCCCTGGAATCTCGGTCCAGCGCTCCTGGCCTGTGAAGTAGAGTGGCCGGAGGTGCGGATACGTCTCCTTGAAGGCCGTAAACCGTCGCCGCAACCGCTTGATCCGTCGGTCTGACGACCTGATCGGACGGTGGGGGTAGTCCTGGAGGAAACGCTCTACCTTCCACACATGTCGGCGAGAGAGCCGCCAGTCATAGGACCCGAGCGCACGGAGGTCGACGACGGCAAACCCGGTGATGCGACCTGTGAAATCGACGTATGGCTCGACGTAGCTCAACGCCAGGTCCCGAGCGGTTCGAAAGACCGGTTTGCGGCCGTGGAGGCCAGGGTCACGTGAGCGAGCAACTGAGCCCCACCGACCGTTTCGGCGATAGACGAACATCACATGGTCGAGAAGGTCCTGCGATTCGAAGCTGAGGAGGAGCGGCGGGTAGCGATGCTGCTCGAGGATGACGGCTGCGGTGAGCGCGGCCTCCATGCAATGGGCCGTCTGGTGCTGCACGACGCCACGAAAACTGCGCAAGGTGGGCCGGTGAGGCCGGGGCTCCTGGTTGTAGGGCAGTTCATTGAGGAAGTGCTGAACCTGCGCAGGAGTTCCGAGGCGGTGGATGAGTAGACCCTCTCGCCCGTTCAGGTCGAGCGTGGGTGGGGAGCAACCGCCTTTCATCGCCGACGGCCCTGATACACTCCCCAAGTATGGCTCAGCGGAGCGCACCACGGTTCTGGGTGGGGACCTCTGGCTACAACTATGCAGAGTGGAAGGGCACCTTCTATCCGGAAAAGTTCTCGTCGAAGAAGATGCTCCCCTACTATGCCGATCGGCTTCCGACCGTTGAGATCAACTACACCTTCTATCGGATGCCGACCGAGAAGCTGCTCGAGGGCTGGTCGGCGGTGACGCCAGACAGCTTTCGGTTTACCCTCAAAGCGCCTCGCCGAATCACCCACGATGCTCGGCTTACCGACTGCGCAGACATGACCGGTTCGTTTTGCGACACGGCTGGTGCGCTCGGGTCCAAGCTGGCCACGCTGCTGTTTCAGCTCCCACCCTCATTCAAGAAAGACTTGGGAGTCCTGGACCGATTCCTCACGAGTCTTCGGCCCGGCGCGCGGGCTGCCTTCGAGTTTCGCCACGCGTCGTGGCATGACTCAGAGGTCTTCGACTGCCTTCGAGGCCGTGGACAGGCTCTGTGTGTGGCCGACAGCCAGCGCCTGACGACCCCGGTGGAGGTGACCGCGTCGCACGCCTATTTTCGGTTGCGTGATGAGGGATACGGCGACGCCGACATCGCCCGCTGGGCCGATACCATCAAGACCACCACGAGCGCCTGCGAAGAGGTGTTCATCTACTTCAAGCACGAGGACAAGGGGAAGGGTCCCGCGCTTGCCCGACAGCTCATCGACAGGCTCGAGGCCTGAACGGAGGTACTGATGTCACTCGGAATCGTCTTCTTGACCGTCTTGATTCTCGGCGCCCTTCTCCTGGGCGCCCTGCTCGTGGGTCTCTTCAACAAGCTGGTCACCTTCCGCAACCGCTACAAGAACGCCTTCGCCCAGATCGAGGTCCAGCTGAAGCGGCGGTATGACCTGATTCCGAATCTGGTCGAGACCGCCAAAGGGTACATGTCACACGAGCGCGAGACCCTTGAAGCCGTAATCACCGCTCGGAACCAGGCGTCGGCTGGGTTGCAGGCGGCCGCCGCTGACCCGGGGAACGCAGCAGCCATCCAAGGGCTGGCCGGGGCCGAGGGACTGCTGACTGGGGCCATGGGCCGTTTGTTCGCGGTGGCGGAGCAGTATCCCGACCTCAAAGCCAACCAGAACATGATGCAGCTGACCGAAGAGCTGACGTCCACGGAGAACAAGGTGGCGTTCGCCCGGCAGGCCTTCAACGACAGTGTGACGGTCTACAACACGTACCGCCAGACCTTTCCAACCGTTCTGTTCGCCTCGATGTTCGGGCACGGCGAGGACGCAGCCTTGCTGGAATACGAGGACCGAGAGCAGATGCAGGATGCGCCCAAGGTCGCCTTCTGATTCTCCCGCCGGGTTCGTAGCTCGCGATGGCGACTGATTTCTTCCAACGTCAGGATGTCGCGAGGCGGAACACCACGTTGTTGGTGTTTCTCTTTGGCGCCGCCGTACTGGCGATCATCGTGTCGGTCGACCTCTTGGCCGCCCTCCTCCTCGGCTATTTCAGTCCCGACACCCGGACTGGTGTGCTGGAGGTGGCCGCGCCTCTCGTCCTCGACCCCAGAGTCGTCCTGATCGCCGTCGGCGGCACGCTGCTGGTCGTCGTCGGCGGGACGACGTACAAGCTGTTCGGCCTTCGGGGTGGTGGCCGCGTGGTTGCGGAGGAGCTCGGCGGCCGCCGTCTCAATGCCAACACGACGACGGCATCCGAGAGGCAGTTGCTCAATGTTGTCGAGGAAATGGCCATTGCGTCGGGGATGTCGACGCCTCCCGTCTACCTACTCGAGCAGGAGAACGGGATCAACGCCTTCGCCGCCGGTTTTACGCCCGACGATGCCGTTATCGGGGTCACCCGCGGCACCGCCGAGCGGTTGTCGCGTGACGAATTGCAAGGGGTCATCGCGCATGAGTTCAGTCACATCCTCAATGGCGACATGCGGCTCAACATTCGACTGATCGGACTCCTGCACGGCATTCTGATCATTGGACTCATCGGCCACTTCGTGTTTCGAGTGGCGGCGTACTCTGGTATGGGCCGACGACGGAGCAAGGACAGCAGCCCGATCCCGTTGATTGGCCTCGGGGTCGGCTTGATGGTGATCGGGTTCGCTGGGTCGTTCTTTGGCAGCATGATCAAGGCGGCAGTCAGTCGTCAGCGCGAATTTCTGGCCGACGCGTCGGCGGTGCAGTTCACCCGCAACCCTGGCGGGATCGCCGACGCCCTCAAGAAGATTGGCGGCTTCTCGACTGGTGCAGCTCTGGACTCTCCAAACGCGCCCGAGGCCAGCCACATGCTCTTCGGCCAGGGGGTGTCAGGTCTCTCGTCGGTCTTCGCCACCCATCCGCCACTGCCCGACAGAATCAGCCGACTTGATCCCGGGTGGGACGGCAAGTTCTTGGCGTCGACGGCCCCGCCCCCCTCGGCGCGAACCTCGCAGTCGGGGGTGGTCTCGGGCTTTGCCGGTCAATCTGACCTGGGCCAGGCGGTGGCTGATGTCGGTCAGCCCAGTGACGTTCATCTGGCGTACGCCTCCCAACTCGTCGAGCACATGCCGGAGTTACTCGTCAGCGCCGCCCACGAGCCGTATGGGGCTCGGGCCCTCATCTATGCGCTGTTGATTGACCGACAGCCTGAACCCAGGGAGCGCCAGCTTGCCCATCTCGCGGAGCGCGCGGATAGTGGCGTATTCGAGGAAACCAAGCGGATGATCTTGCCAACGGCACGGCTCGACCCGCGGGCGCGGCTACCGCTGGTGGAGATGTCAATGCCCGCTCTCGATCTCCTGACGCCACAGCAGTCCGCGTCGTTCACGGCCAACGTCCAGGTACTCATCGAGGCCGACGACCAGATCCAACTGTTCGAGTGGGCGCTGCAGCGGATTCTGGTCCGGCATCTGGACGCTCGACACGCCGGAGTGCGCCGCGGTGGAGGTAAACAGCGGACGCTTTCTTCCCTGGCACCTCAGTGCGTCACGGCGCTCTCGATGCTGGCGTGGGTCGGTCATCCTGGCGAGAGCACGGCACAGCACGCGTTCGACCTAGGCTGGGGTGTCCTCGGTCTACCTCAGCAGCGCTTGCTGTCGATCGACAGGGTCGGTTTCGCGCAGCTCGACGCTGCGCTGGCAGACCTCGACCACGCCCGTCCGGCGGCCAAGCGAAAGGTGTTAGACGCCGCGGCCGCGTGCATCGGCTCCGACCTCACCGTCACGGTGCACGAGGCCGAGTTGCTCCGAGCATTCGCGTCGTCGTTGAGCTGTCCGATGCCTCCGTTGGTGGGCATGCAAGCGGAGTAGACCTAAAGGGCGCCGCGCTGCTCGAGTTCACTGGCAGCGCCACGCTGCGCTTCACGAACTCGAGCGCAGCCTGTTCAGCCCAGTACCCGTCGAATCCCGGTCTCGACTCGGTCATGAACCCACAGTGCCCCCCGTGCTTGGTCACCACCACCGTGATGGCCGGGTTATTGGCGAGGGTGGGGTCGGCAAATTGTTCGGGCGGGACGAACGGGTCGTCCGAGGCGCTGAGTATCAGGGTCGGCACCTGGATCTGTTCGACAACCCGGAGACTGCTGGCGCGGTAGTAGTAGTCGTCGGCGTCCTGGAATCCGTGATGGGGTGCCGTGAACGCCTCATCGAATCCGCGTACCGTTCGTACGCCCGCCAGGGGCCGGAGGTCGAACCGGCCGGGACGCACGCGGGCCTTGCGACGCATCCGGCGCTTCAGATTGCGGACGAAGTTCAGCTCGTACAGCACGTTGCTCGAGCGTTCGAGGGCCTCGACGCAACGCCCGAGGTCCATGGTCGGCGATATCGCGCACACGGCGGTGAGCGCCTCGGCCGGACCCTTGGGACCATGGTCGCCGGCCAACCGTAGTGCCACATTTCCTCCCAGCGAGTATCCCACCACCGCGATCGAAGTCAGACCGTCGAGTTCTGTCAGTTCCTTGATCACCGCTGCGGGGTCGGCCGACAGGCCCGAGTGATATAGCCCATCTGACAGGTGCTCGGTGCCGCCACAGTTTCGCTGGTTGAGCAGAACGACGTTGAAACCCGCTCGGAACGCCTTGTCGGCCAGCCCACGCATGTAGTGCGCCTCGGTTGATCCCTCGAGTCCGTGCAGGGCCATCAGGGTTGGCCGTTCCCACGGCTTCCTCTGCCAGTGACAGTGCGCCAGCACGCGCGCATCGGAGGCCACGTCGAAGTATCGAGGCTGGGGCGCCGGGAGCTCTGGAAATGACCTGGGACGGCCCCAGGTGTACAGCGTCATTCGGTGGCCGCCTTCAAGGTTGCGGGCCGGCACGAAGCTGTCGAGTCCTGGTTGGGGGATCCCCCTCGGCGGGGTAGGTCTCACGGAACTCCCACATCTCCGGAGTTCCCGTAGATGGAGGGGACGGGGACTCCCAGCAGTCTCAGGTAGATGCTCAGCTGGCCGCGATGGTGCACGAGGTGATTCAGAACCAGATACCGCAGCATGCCGAACCGCGGCAGCGTGAGCAGCTCATGCGTTCCCTGCCGCAACGCCAAGGGAGACGACAGGCTGTCGTCGAGGGCCTGGCTCAGAGACCCTCGCGCCGACGACACGGCACGGTCGAAGCGCGCAACCAGGTCGCCGGTTGACGTCATGGGGGGCGCCTCGTGGGCCTGGGTGTCCAGGTCGTACTCGTCGCAGGTCATGATGATGTCGACCCAGCGGGGCAGGTCGGCGAGATGGGCAGCGAGACGCCCGAGGGGCATGCACCCGTCGTGCGGATGCCAGTCAAGCCGCGAGTCCGGAATACGCTCGAGCAGACACCGTGTGACGCCGGTCTCGCGGTCGTATTCGGGAAGCAGCACGTCGATGAGCAGCATCCTCGATCCCGCATTGTACAATGCGAATCGTGCGCCTTCGCGAGCTCAACGTCGGGTGTTTTGGAGGCGGAACCGGTCTTCCCAGTCTGATTGGTGGTCTGAAGCACAACCCGTGGGTTCATGTGCACGCCGTCGTCACGATGTTCGATAGCGGCGGCAGCTCGGGACAGTTGCGGGACCAGCTCGGGGTGCTGCCACCCGGCGATGTCCTGAAATGTGTTCTGGCGCTGGCGCAGAACGAAGCCGAGGCGCGTCGCATACTCCTTTCTCGCCTCCCTGGTCTCGAGAACGGCCCCCTGAGCGGACACACCAGCGGCAATCTGCTGCTGTCGATGATGGCGCAATATGGCGGAGACTTTCTGGCGGCGGTGGACTCGTTGCGTGCACTGCTCGACTGCCACGGTCGAGTGTGGCCGGTCAGTATCGAGCACGCGACCGTGTGCGCGGAGTACGAGGACGACTCGACCGCCAGTGGTGAAGTGGCCGTCGATGAAGAACAGAGCCAGGGCAGGCGGATCAGGCGGGTCTGGTTGGAGCCCGCGGTGGGGCTTCACCCACCGGTGGCAGAAGCAATCCGCGGCTTCGACGCCGTCATCATCGGGCCGGGAAGCTTCTACACGAGCCTGATGCCGATCCTGCTCGTAGAAGGCGTCGCCGAGGCACTTCGCGCCGTCGAGGGGCCGATCGTCCTCGTGACCAACATTCTGACCGAGGGACGAGGGGTAGATTCAAACGGTCGTCGCAACACCTCAACGGTGAGGAGTTGCGATGGGAACACCGAAACGTCGTCGGTCACCCCGTGCGGGACGTCTTCCGATGCGGTCGCCGGGTCGTCCCACGGCGGGACGCCGTGAGCATCGGCGTCGGTTCTGGGAGGCGATCGCCTGCGGGTTGTCCAGCGACGAGGCGGCGCTGGGGGCCGGCGTGTCCCAGCCGGTCGGAACGAGATGGTTCCGCGAAAGTGGAGGCATGCCGCCGATCAGCCTGGCCCCTCTGTCGGGGCGCTACCTGTCGTTTGCCGAACGAGACGAGATCGCCATCTTGCACGCCCAGCACTGCGGGGTTCGTGATATCGCTCGGCGAATCAGCCGGTCCCCGTCGACCATCTCTCGGGAGCTCCGTCGCAATGCGGCAACCCGCAGTGGCGGACTCGAGTATCGCGCGACGACCGCGCAGTGGCACGCCGACCTGAAGGCGAAAAGACCGCAGGTGGCGAAGCTCGCTGCACACGACGAACTGCGCCGGTACGTGCAAGACCGACTCGCCGGCAGGATTACGGCCGCCGACGGGACGAGGGTGCCTGGTCCCCATGTGCACTGGAACGGTCGCCGCCACGGGCGCCGTCAAGACCGACGCTGGGCGGCGTCATGGAGTCCTGAGCAAATTGCCAACAGACTCAAGGTCGACTTCCCCGATGAGGAGTCGATGCGGATCTCCCACGAGGCCATCTACCAGGCGCTCTACGTGCAGGGACGAGGGGCACTGCGACGCGACCTGGTGGCGTGCTTGCGGACCGGCCGGGCGCTGCGCGTGCCAAGAGCACGGACACGAGGACGCGGCAAGGCGTTCGTCACTTCCGAACTCATGATCAGCAAGCGCCCCGCCGAAGCAGACGATCGGGCGGTCCCAGGACACTGGGAAGGTGACCTGATTGTCGGACTGGGGAGCTCTGCGATTGGGACCCTCGTGGAACGCACCAGCCGATTCACGATGCTGCTGCATCTGCCTCGCATGGATGACTATGGGCAGCCTCGGATCAAGAACGGTCCCGCCCTGGCGGGGCATGGTGCCGAGGCCGTCCGAGACGCCATCGCGTCGTCGATCATCACGCTGCCCACGCAGCTTCGCCGTTCACTGACATGGGACCAAGGCGCCGAGATGGCTCAACACGTTCAACTCCGAATCGACACCGGTCTGCCAATCTACTTCTGCGACCCACACAGCCCCTGGCAACGCGGCACGAACGAGAACACCAACGGCCTGCTGCGGCAGTACTTTCCCAAAGGCACCGACCTGTCCAGACACTCTCGTGATGATCTTGACGCCGTTGCTGCTGCTCTCAACAGTCGCCCCCGCAAGACCCTCGGCTGGAAGACACCCGCGGAGGCACTTGGCGATCACCTATGCTCAATCACACAACGCGGTGTTGCGACGACACCTTGAACCCAAGAGGTATGCGCGGCTTTACGGCGGCTGACGCGGTCAGGCGGGTGGGTGACGCGGTCGGGCGTCCGGTCGACGTCGTGCTGGTCAACAGCGGCCACCCGTCAGATGAAGCCCTCGACCAGTACGCGTCCGAAAACAAGGAACTCCTGGCGGTGGGCGAGGTGCCGGATGGATGCGAGGTGATCGCTGGGCAGTTCTGGCAAGGGCCGATCGCACGCCACGCGCGACGCCGACTCTCCTACGCCGTCTGGAGTGTGCTCGTCGACCGGCTGAACCAAGTTTAGACGGGGCTGCGCCCCGAGCCCTCGCCTTCACTCGCAGGGGCCCACCGCCCTGCTCCGTTCCGGCGGGGCCGCGCCGTGCGCGGCCTGGCTTGGACGGGGCTGCGCCCCGAACCCGCACGCAGTATCTAGCGACGCTTCTGCCGAGCCAGGATCTTTCGAGCTGCGCTCTCGATCGTCTCCGCCATCAGCTGTTTTGCCGATCCGCCCGTCGCCGTCGCCGGCCGGCCCGTGATCCACACGCGTGGCATATCCGCGGCCAGGATAT
This sequence comes from Vicinamibacterales bacterium, assembly GCA_965249105.1. Classification (GTDB taxonomy): domain Bacteria; phylum Acidobacteriota; class Vicinamibacteria; order Vicinamibacterales; family UBA8438; genus CAUZIB01. The sequence continues at coordinate 5,581,914 of OZ252219.1, forward strand.
CGTCGAAGTTACCCTCGCTCTTGACGCTCAACGGCGCGAACTCGGTAATGTCGACCGCTCCCGACCAAAAGTCCCGATGCTTGATCAAAAGCCAGCTTCGTCCGCGTTGGCTCGCCGACACCTTTTCCCGGTCGCGGGTCCGTACGAGCACCCACGACCCTTTCATTTTGTAGCCGTCAAGCGAGAACTTCAGGTCCCCCTTCTCGAGAGCGGCATCGATGTCGTCAACCTCGGGTGTCCACGTTCCATGGTCCCAGAGCATCACGATCCCTGCCCCGTAGCCCTCTGGGATGACGCCCTCGAAGCTCCCGTAGTCATATGGGTGGTCCTCGGTTCGCATGGCCATCCGCTTGTCGGCCGGCTCGAGCGAGGGGCCCTTCGGCACCGCCCACGACAGCAGAACCCCGTTGTGTTCCAGCCGGAGGTCATAGTGAAGATGGCTCGCGAGGTGCTTCTGGACGCAGAAGTAGCGGTCGGTGTGCTTCTTCGTCTTCTTTGCTCGCGAGGCGCGTGTTGCGTCTCCGCCGGCCGGCTCGGGCGTCTTTGAGAAATTGCGCTTGCGGTGGTACTCGTCGAGAGGCATTCGCTGCTCATTATGTACTGGGCCTTTCCTCGTATGATTGGTCGGATGTCGCCTACGTCAGAGACGGAGTGGTTTGGACACCCGCGCGGTCTGTCGACGCTGTTCTTTACAGAGATGTGGGAGCGCTTCAGTTACTACGGAATGCGCGCGCTCCTCGTCCTGTTCATGACCGACCTGGTGGCCAACGGTGGACTCGGACTGACGACCGTCACCGCGACGGCCATCTACGGTTTGTACACCTTTGGTGTCTACGCCGTGGCCTTGCCGGGCGGCTGGATCGCCGACAGGCTGATGGGACAACGTCGGGCCGTGTTGTGGGGCGGCATCGTCATCGCGGCCAGTCACTTCACCCTGGCCATCCCGTCGGCGACAGCCTTTTATCTAGGGCTCGTGTTGATCGTGCTTGGTACGGGTCTCCTCAAGCCCAACGTCAGTGCGATCGTGGCCGATCTGTATCCCGAGGGCGGCGCCCGCCGCGATGCCGGGTTCTCGGTTTTCTACATGGGCATCAACGTTGGCGCGCTTGCAGGCCCGATCGTCTGTGGTTTCCTGGGGGAGACCATCAACTGGCACCTGGGTTTCAGCGTCGCCGGCATCGGCATGGCGCTCGGGGTTGCGCAGTACGTGTGGGGTTGGCGTCATCTTGGCGACGCCGGGAGCCTGCGTTCGGAGCCGGAACAACGGGGCCAGGCGGTACGAACCTTGTGGTCCGGGATGGCCGTGACGGTCGGTATCCTGATCGCGCTGGTCGCGCTGCAAGCGGGCGGCGTCGTCGCCCTTTCGTTTCTGACGGTCGCGCGCGGCACTGGACTCATCATCATGCTGGTGGTCGTGCTCTACTTCGCCTATCTGTTCACGCTCGGCGGGCTCACCCGGGAGGAAGCCAAGCGAGTGGCCGTCATTCCACTGCTGTTCGTGGCGGCGGCGGTCTTCTGGTCTGGCTTCGAGCAGGCCGGGTCGTCGATGAACTTGTTCGGGGAGCGGCTGACCAACCGCGTGGTGTGGGGGTGGGAGGCTCCGGCCTCGTGGCTGCAGTCGGTCAATCCGCTGTTCATCGTCGTCTTCGCGCCGCTCTTTGGCTCGCTGTGGATCGCCCTGGCCTCACGCAACCCCTCGATTCCCGTGAAGTTCGCCCTGGGGCTGGTTCAGCTCGGGGTCGGGTTCTTCGTGCTGGCCTGGGGGGCGACGTTCACGGCCGACGGCGACCTGGTCAGCCCGATGTGGCTCGTTGTGACCTACTTCTTTCACACGACGGGGGAGCTGTGCCTCAGCCCCGTCGGACTCAGCAGCATCACCAAGCTGTCGCCCAAGCGGTTTGTCGGTCAAATGATGGGGATCTGGTTCATGGCGGCGGCGCTCGGCAACCTCATCGCCGGGCTCGTGGCGGGCATGATCGAGAGCCTCCCGCTGCCCCAGCTGTTCGGCACCGTCGGGTCGATCGTGGTCGGCACCGGCATCCTCGTGCTCATCGTGAGCGGACCGGTGCGGCGGTTGACGGGGGACGTGAGGTAATCCCGTGCGCGCTCTGCTTGTTTCGACCTATGAGATGGGTCGCCAGCCGTTCGGCTTGGCTTCTCCGGCGGCATGGCTGCGGGACGCCGGCGTCGAAGTCGAGTGTCTCGATCTGTCGCGTCAGAGCTTCCGCGAGGAGCTGGTGTCAGTCGATTTCATCGGCTTCCACCTGCCGATGCACACCGCCACGCGGCTGGCCGTACCGGTCATCAAGCGGGTAGCGACCCTCAACCCTGGCGCCAGGCTCTGTTGTTACGGGTTGTATGCGCCGCTGAACGGAGAGCTGCTGCGCAGGCTCGGGGTTCGCGACATCCTCGGCGGGGAGTATGAGGCCGACCTGGTAGACGTTGCCCTCGGTCGGCCTCAGACCGGACATGGGGATGGTGGCCGGGTTGGCCAGCTTCCTCGGCTGCGTTTCCTCGTTCCCGATCGGGACGGCCTGCTGCCGGCGTCTCGCTATGCCACCCTCCAGGAGGGCACCGCTCGCCGAATCGTCGGGTATACCGAGGCGAGCCGGGGGTGCAAGCATCTGTGCCGGCATTGTCCGGTCGTGCCGGTGTACAACGGGCAGTTCCGGGTGATTCCTCGTGATGTCGTGCTGGAGGACATTCGTCGTCAGGTCGACGGCGGAGCGCAGCATATCACCTTCGGTGACCCTGACTTCTTCAACGGCGTGGGTCATGCGACCGCCGTGATGAAGGCCCTGGCCCAGAGCTTTCCGGGTTTGACCTACGACGTGACCATCAAGGTCGAGCACCTCCTCGTGCATCGAGAGAGACTGGAGCTGCTGCGCGAGACGGGGTGTCTGTTCATAACGAGCGCCGTCGAGTCGTTCGACGACTCCGTGCTTGCGCGACTGCAGAAGGGGCACACGGCCGATGATGTGACGCGTGCGGTGGATGCCTGCTTCGAGGCCGGGCTGACGATCGTGCCGACGTTCGTTGCCTTCACGCCCTGGACGACCCTGGAGAGCTATCGCGACTTTCTGCTTTCGATTTCACGGCTGGGCCTGGTCGACCATGTCGCGCCGATCCAGCTTGCCATACGACTCCTGGTGCCCCACGGCTCAAAGTTGCTGGAGCTCGGCGATTTCTCGGCCTGTCTCGAGCCGTTCGACCCCGTGAAGCTCGTGTATCCGTGGCGCCACCCGGACCCACACGTCGACGCGCTGTCGGACGCCGTCGGGTCGGTGGTGGGGCGAGGACTGGGCGCGCCGCGTCGGGCACTGTTCAGCAGGATCTGGGAGCTGGCCCACGAGAAGCTGTCCAGCCCGGCACCCTTATTGGCCGCACTACCGTCCCGCACCGATATCCCCTATCTCAACGAGCCCTGGTACTGCTGAGCGGAGCCGACAACCGAGCAGGTGGCTCTGGTGTAATGCCTCGTGTCCTTCTTGTGGCCGCTACGACCGGCTACCAGGTCCGTTCGTTCGACGAGGCCGCGAAGCGCCTGGGCGTGGAGCTGGTACTTGGAACCGACCGATGTCATGTGCTCGACGACCCGTGGCGTGACCGAGCGATTCCCGTGCGGTTCCAGGTCAATGCGGAAACGGAGTCGGTCGACTCGGTCGTCGATGCGGTCGCGGAGCGACCCCTCGACGGCGTTCTGGGTGTTGGTGACCGCCCGGCGGTCATCGCGGCCTTGGTTGCCGAGGCGCTCTCTCTTCCCTCGAGCCCGTCGCAGGCTGTTCGAGCGGCTGGAAACAAGTTGTCGACTCGGACGCGGCTCCGCGACGCCGGACTACCCAGCCCCTGGTTTACGCCTTTCGGGCGCGACGAAGCGACGCCGAGCCTGCTCCCGCGCGTGACCTTTCCCTGTGTCGTCAAGCCGCTGGCGCTGGCCGCGAGCCAGGGCGTGATGCGAGCCGATACACCCGAGCAGTTTGACACGGCCGTGGCCAGAGTTCGCCGCGTCCTCGAAGCCTCCGAACTCCCCGCGCTTGGGGACCCCGCCCACGTGGAGATGCTCGCAGAGGAGTACCTTCCGGGCCGAGAGGTGGCGGTCGAGGGTGTCCTCACCGACGGGCGACTGCTGATACTCGCGATATTCGACAAGCCAGATCCGCTCGAGGGACCGTTCTTCGAGGAGACGATCTACGTGACGCCTTCAACGCTTTCGGCGGCAAGGCAGGTGGAGGTGGAACAGTCGGTCGCCCGGGCGGCCGCTGCGCTGGGGTTGACCGTTGGGCCCGTCCACGCAGAGTGCCGTATCAACGACGCGGGGGTTTTCGTCCTCGAAGTGGCCGCCCGGCCAATCGGCGGGCTGTGTTCGAAGGCCTTGCGATGTCGGAGTCCAGAAGGCGCAACTGCGTCACTGGAAGAGGTGCTGCTCCGTCACGCCACCCGAGAGTCGGTTGCGGGCTACCAACGCGAAGAGTCGGCGGCGGGCGTCATGATGATCCCGATACCCCGGGACGGGGTGTTCAAACAGGTTGAGGGGCTGGACGAGGCGCGCGCGGTTGCCCATGTCGAAGAGATCACGATAACGGCGAAGCTCGACCAGCGGATCCGACCGTTGCCGGAAGGGGCGAGCTACCTCGGATTCATTTTTGCGCGGGCGCCGAGGTCGGACCAGGTGATCGGCGCCCTGCGCGACGCGCTGGACCGGTTGACAGTCGACATCGAGCCGGCCATTCCGCTACGGGATGTGTCCCGGTCGCCGTGACTCGCCACACTAGGCCTTCTCTTGGGGAGGTACGAAGTCCGGTGGCAAGGCCGAGCCCTCACCGAAGAAGAAGTCCTCCATGAACTTCGCGACGGTCTGCTGAGCCTCCTTTTGCCATGGCATCAGCCGATACTCGTTGAGGATCATCTTCATGCGCTCTTCCCAGAGTTTCCAGGCTTCGGCCGAAACGTTTTCGTAAATCCGCTTGCCCAGCTCGCCGGGCCAGGGTGGGGAATCCAGCCCCGGCATCTCTTTCTGGAACTTCACGCACGTGACCGTGTGTGCGCCGCTGGTCTTCGGTGTGTCGCCAGGTCCGTCGTCGCATGCGCTCATAACACCTCATAGTGTACTTTGTCGGATCCTCCCACCGGGGCCCATAGGGCGATGCTCTCGTTTCTCGAAGTCGGCCGTCACCACCCGGGTGACCTCGACGTGGACGTCGTTGAAGCAGGCGCCCCCGCCTATGTCGGTGGAGGCGTCGGCGACAAGGGCGTTGACGGTCGATCCGTTCATCGTGTGTTTTTGCCACAGTCCCTTGGGGAGTGAGAGGGTTCCGGGCTTCAGGTCTGGGTTGAGTTGCACGGGGCACAGGACTTCTCCCAAGTCGTTGAAGACCCGGATGGTATCGCCGTCGCCGAGGTCGCGGATGGTGGCGTCTTGCGGATGCATCTGGACTCGGGCGAGCTGGTCGCTCAGCTCTCCAAGTGTCGAGGTGATCGTTTTTTCGCTGGCGGGAGAGATGAGCACGAGGGGGTGGGTCTCTGCGGCCGTCTCTCCCTGAAACGTGTAGATGCCGGACGGCGCCTCGCGTTCGAGATCGGCTGGGAAGAGATCGATCTTTCCGTCTGGAGTCCGCGGAAAAACGTCGACGAACTGGATCGGTCGTGCCGAGCACTCGGGTGTGGCGATGCCGTTGGCGAGGAGACTGTCGCGCACGTCGTCTTTCAGTGCCGTCGCGAAGTGCAGCATCGCCTCGGGGTCGGTGTCCATGGACGAACTGACCTCGAGGCCAAGCCGCCGTGCGAGGTCACCGAACACCTCGACGTTGGGACGAGAATCGCCGACCCGCTCGATGGCAGGCTGTATCAGCTGGAGGCTGACGAGGCCGTATCCCCTCGCGATGTCGTAGTGTTCCAGGAAGGTCGTCGCCGGAAGCACGATGTCGGCCCACCGAGCCGTGTCGGTCAAGACCTGGTCAAAGACGACGGTGAACAGGTCGTTGCGCTTGAGACCCTCGAGGACGCGGTTCTGGTCCGGCATGGTGACGGCCGGATTGCAATTGTAGACGAAGAGCATCTGGACCGGTGGGTTCCTGAGCTCGGTGAGCGCGCGGCCCAGCTGGTTCATGTTGACCACCCGGGTCTCCGGCTCGGTCGCTCCGGCGAGGGCGGCCGAATCGACCGTCCAGGCATCCGAGTTGCTCATCGAGAACCCACCCCCGCGGACGCCAAACTTGCCGGCTACGGCTGGCAACGCCAGCACCGCCATCGCGGCGTTCCCACCGTTTCGATTCCGCTCGAGCCCCCAGCCGCATCGGATGAGCGCGGGCGATCGCTCGGCATACAGCTCCGCGACCTCTTCGAGTTCGTCTCGGTCGACATGCGCGACGGTCGCGGCTCGGTCCAGCGGCCACTCCGACGCCCGTTCGCGGAGCTGGTCGAATCCCCGAGTGTGCTCCGCCAAGAACGCGTCGTCCTCGAAGCCATTCTCGAAGAGGAACCGATGCATGGCGAGAGCCACGACCACGTCGGTCCCCGGTCGGACCTGGAGATGGATGTCGGCCTGCTTGGCCAGGCCGGTTCGCCGTGGGTCGACCACGACCAGAGCGGCGCCTGCTGCTTGGGCCGCTTTGATGTGGGGGACGAGATGGATCGCCGACCCAGATGGGTTGGCCCCCCAGATCACGATGAGCCTGGCATCGCGATAGTCGGCGTACGACACACCAGGCATCCGACCGTAGAGCGCCTGACTGACGCTGGTGGTCGGAGCGGCGCACACCGTGCGGGCCAGCCGCGAGGTGCCGAACTGCCTGAAGAGCAGGGCGTCGGTGGTGTCTTGCGACACGAGTCCGTTGGAGCCTCCATACGAGAACGGGAGGATGGCCTCGGCTCCGTGCTCCTCTTTGATCTGCCCCATGCGAGCGGCGATGGTGTCCAGCGCCTGGTCAAAACTGACCTTCTTGAACCGGCCCCGACCCTTGTCCCCTTCTCGCACCCCGGCGTGATGCAACCGGTCCGCGGCATACACGCGGTCGGCGAAGCCTCTGACCTTCCCGCAGATGAAACCGTCTGTAACCGGTTCGCGAGTCGACCCATCGATCGACACCACCCTCCCGCGTTCGACGGAGACCGACAGGCTACACGTGTCCGGACAGTCGAGGGGACAGGCGGTGTCGACGGTCGACCGTCCCCAACTCTCGCCGTCACGTTCCGCCATGAAACGAGTCTATCATTCGCACTATCCTTCACTATGCAGTTCCGCTTCGACCACGTCACCAAGCAGTTCGGCGATGCGACGGCGCTCGACATCCCGTCGCTCACCATTCAGCCCGGTGAGTTCTTTTCCTTCGTGGGTCGGGCCGGCGCCGGCAAATCGACCGCGCTCAGGCTCATCGCTGGTGTGGAAGCACCAACAGCAGGAACGCTGGCGCTCGGCGACCGCGTGCTGGACAGCGCCGACGGCGTGAGCGCAGACGTTCGCATCGTTCCGACTGATGCCATTCTGCGGCCGGGTGAGCAGCCGTTCTCCCTGTTCGACGACCCGCTGGCCGGACTCGAGGGCACCGAACGCGTGGAGAGTCGGGAGAAGCTCAAGGGCCTTCACGGGCAGCTCGGCACGACCTTCGTGTATGCCACCGACAATCAGGAAGAGGCGCTAGCCTTGTCGGACCGGATCGCCGTCCTGCACGAAGGCCGGCTACACCAAGTCGGCACCCCGAGCGCGGTCTTTGATGAGCCGCGGACAACCGCGGTTGCCTCATTTTTCGGTTCGCCGCCGATGAACGTCGTCGCGGGCATCCTTGAGAAAGACAGCGTGGCCGTCGAGATCGGGCCCCGGCTCGTCCAGTTGCCCGGAGTCGTCGAACAGACCTACGCTCGGGACGTGTTCTTGGGCATCCGTCCAGAGCACGTGAAGTTGAAGGCCGGCTCCACGCACGGATGGAAGGCCACGGTGTCATCGGTGACGCCGATTGAGAACGGTACCGCGATCGAGGTCACCGTGGACATGGGTGCATTCGTGGCACGAGAGGAGGGCAAGGTTGCGCACAAGGTCGGCGACACGGTATTCCTCACTTTGCCGCGCAAGCACCTACACCTCTTCGACGATCGAGGTGTGCGGCTCGATATCGTGTGATGCGCCTCTTCGTGATCCTCCTGGCCCTCGGCCTCGCCGTTGTTCCGACACCGGCGGCCTGGGTCGAGTCGCTGTACTCGCGCCAGGCCTATCTCCTCACGCAGAACCTGTTGACGCCACTCTCGAGCTTGACGGGCGTCGCGTGGTTCGATCTGTTTCTGCTGATGGTCCTTGTCGGGTTTCCCAGCTGGTGGGTACTGACCTGGCGACGATTCGGTCCTGGGCGACGCTCGCGTGCCGCTGGCCAGATGGCGCTCGATACCGCGACGGCCCTCGCCGCCGCATATCTCGTATTCCTCGTCGTCTGGGGATTCAACTATCGGCGCGAGCCTCTGGCCGCCAAGCTCGATCTCGACCAACGCCGCGTGACGCCGCAAGCTCTCACTGAGTTGGCGGCCACGGCCGTCGACCGCCTCAACGGATTGCACGCGAACGCTCATCGGGAGCCGTGGTCGGGTCTCGACGGTCTGCCCGACCGGATGGGTTCGGCTTTCATAGCAGCCCAGGCGGAGCTCGGCGCTCACCGCACGGCTGTCCCCGGTAGTCCGAAGGCGACGTTGCTCACGCCGTATTTTCGTCGGGCGGGAATTGACGGGATGATCAACCCGTTCTCGCTCGAGGTACTCATCAACGGGTCCCTGTTGGAGTTCGAACGCCCGTTCGTGGTGGCCCACGAGTGGGCGCATCTGGCGGGTTACGCCGACGAGTCCGAGGCGAGCTTTGTTGGGTGGCTCACCTGCCTCCGGGGAGATGCCGCCTCGCGATACAGCGGCTGGTTGTTCCTGATACCGCACGTGGTGGTGCATATCGATAGCGACTCCCGCCCGGCGATCTGGGCACTCATGGACGAAGGACCGCTCGCGGACATGACAGCCGTGTCCGAGCGGGTTTCGGCCGTCGTACCGATCGTCCAACAGAACGCGGACCGGGTCTACGATCGCTTTCTCAAAGCGAATCGGGTCGAGGCCGGCGTCGCCAGTTACGGGCTGGTGGTCGATCTCGTACTCGGCACCCGTCTGGGACAGGCCGCGAGCCTTTCGCCGTAGTGTGGTAAACGACCACACCAGTGACCCGGTGATATGATCATCCCTCCCTGAGGTCGAGACTCCTATGTTCAAGCTGGTCAGTACCGTCAGAGGCGGCGCCGTCAACTCTGCGGCGATTGCCGTCAACTACGAATCAGTCGATGTCGCCAGAGAGGCTGCTAAGCAGCTCATGCGCGATCATCAGCGGGTCGTTCGCGTGATGATCGTCGAGGCGCCAGACTCCCGTTTTGTTGAGTGGATGGACCGTAGCTAGTGCAGTGGTTCAGAAATACCTCGGCATTCGGCCACCGATGCATCCCTTCTGCCTGCGTTGCTCCTCAGTCACAGATTCCCGATTTGCTCCTTCGTCGCGCCTGGCCAGACGGGTGCTTCGGGCGCCCTCGGTGCACGAGGTATTTCTGAACCACTGCACTAGGGTGTCAGCTTCCCGCGGTTCGCTGGGAGCGATCGCGTGTCTCCTCATCGTGCTGGGCGCCCCGACCACGGCGCAACGGACATCCCCGATTCCAGCCGCGGGCCTTGAGAACGGCAACGGCGTTGCGATCGTACCGCTGACCAACCTTACCGGTCGACCGGACGACGCATGGATCGGGTCGGGTATCGCCGAAACGTTGTCGGCCGACCTTCAGTCCGAGCCACCCTTTACGGTCATTGGTCGAGAGTCGGTTGAGCAGGCTCTGGCCGAGCTATCCCGGATGGCCACGCCCGATACCGGCCAGGGCTCGAACGATGGTCCGGGGCCTTTGGAGCTCGGGCGTCTACTCGGGGTTCGGTGGGTCGTCAGCGGCGCCTACCAGCGCGTTGGAGACCGGCTCCGCGTGACCACCCATCTGGTCGAGGTCGCCACCGGGACGGTGGTTCGGTCGGCCAAGGTCGACGGAGATCTCACTGATCTCTTCGACCTGCAGGACCAGGTGGCGCGTCAGCTGATGGCCATGCCCCCACCGCCGCCATCGCCAGAACCGGAACCGCCTCCGAGGTCGGCACCGCCGCCGCTGCCTTTGCCGGATCCCCCACGACCTCGTGATCCCGATGTCAGCCGCCCCGAGGTGCCGGCTGATGTCGCAGCGTTTGCCGTGACCGGCGACCAGTTGCTGTCACAGATTGACGGCCCACCGCCGCCGGTCGCGCCGGAGGTGATGAATCGCGATGAGCAGGGGCGAACGACCGTTCGTGCCGTCAAGCTGACCGAGGGGATCCGTCTCGATGGACAGCTCGATGAGGATGTCTACGCCACGGTCGCTCCGATCACCGGCTTCATCCAGCAGGTTCCGATCGAGGGGGCTCCCGCCACCGAGCAGACCGAGGCCTGGATCATGTTCGACGAGACGAACGTCTACGTCGGAGCGCGCGTCCACGATTCGGCGCCTGAGAGCGAGTGGATCGCCAATGAGATGCGCCGCGACACCGACCAGCTGAGGCAGAACGACACGTTCACGGCCTTCTTCGACACCTTCTATGACCGCCGGAATGGGTTCAATTTCTACACGAACCCGCTCGGAGCCCGCTCGGACTCTCAGTTCACCAACGAGGGCAACCCCAATAACGACTGGAACCCGGTCTGGGACGTGCGCACCGGTCGCTTCGATGGCGGCTGGACGGTCGAGATGGAGATCCCCTTCAAGACGCTGCGCTATCGGTCAGGTTCGCCACAGATTTGGGGCGTTCAGCTGCGACGTGCGATTCGACGCAAGAACGAGTGGGTGTACCTCACACGGATCCCGATCTCGGCTGGAGGCGGCAGTGGCGCGGCAGGCATCTTCCGGATCTCGGCCGCGGCCACGCTGACCGGGATCGAGCCGCCCCCCAGTACCCGCACCTTCGAGATCAAGCCCTATGGCATCGGCGGGGTGACGACCGACATCAACGCCGGAACCGAGAACAAGCTCGATGGAGACTTTGGCGTCGACGCGAAGTATGGCATCAGTCGAAACCTCACGGCCGACCTGACCTACAACCCCGACTTCGCACAGGTGGAGGTCGACGAACAGCAGGTCAACCTGACGCGTTTCAACCTCTTTTTCCCGGAGAAACGAGAGTTCTTCCTCGAAGGAAGTGGGATCTTCGGCTTTGCCCGTGGTGGCGTCGGGGGTTCGTTCCGCCGCAGCGCCGGTCTCTCTGGTGGTCGCAGCAGCCGCTTTGGCGGTGGGGTCGAGCCGCAGATCTTTTACAGTCGGCGGATTGGTCTCGAAGGCAGCACCATCGTTCCGATCTACGGTGGTGGACGAGTGACAGGGAAGATCGGGGCGTTCGACGTGGGGGCATTGAGTATTCAGACGGAAGATTCGCTCAAGGCAGGCACTGACTCGACCAACTTCACCGTCCTGCGTGTCAAGCGCGACATCCTTCGCCGGAGCAGCGTTGGCGGCATCTTTACCAACCGATCAGTGTCCCTCGAGGGGCCTGGCGGCAGCCAGGCGTACGGCCTCGATGGGACGTTCGCCTTTTACGACAACGTGAGCGTTCTGGCGTATTACGCCAAGACCCAGACCCCGGGGCACACGGCTGGGGACAACAGCTATCGAGGGAAGTTCGAATACGGGGGAGACCGGTATGGCCTCACGACCGACTATCTCGTCGTCGAGGACAACTTCATTCCCGAGGTCGGCTTCCTCCAGAGGGACAATTTCAAACGAACCAATGTGAACGCCCGATTCAGTCCGCGACCCCAGTCGCTCAGCCTGGTGCGCCAGTTCACGTTCCTCGGTGACGTGGATTACTTCACCACGGCCGACCGCGGCTACCTGGAAACCCGCACCCGAAGCTTTGATTTCCGCACCGAGTTCGAGAACAGCGACAGCTTCGATGTGAGCGTGGCCAACAACTTCGAACGTCTGGATGATCCGTTCGAGATCGTTCCCGGTCTGACGCTTCCGGTAGGGGAGTACTCGTTCACCAACACGACTATCGGATATACGCTCGGTGGCCAGCGGCTAACCAGCGGGAGCGTGGCCTATACGACCGGCGCGTTCTGGAGTGGCGACATCCAGACCCTGGCGTTCAACCGTGGACGAGTCAACGTCCTCGAACAGTTCTCGATTGAACCGAGCGTCTCTATCAACTGGGTCGATCTTCCCGAGGGCTCGTTCAACACGACGTTGGTCAGCAGCCGCTTCAACTACGCGTTCACCCCGCGGATGTTCTTTGGGGGTCTGCTGCAATACAACCCCAGCAGCGAGGTGGTGAGTGCCAACCTCCGTCTGCGGTGGGAGTACAGTCCCGGAAGCGAGCTCTTCGTCGTCTACACCGAGGAGCGCAACACCGAGACGCTCATGCCCGACCGCTATTCCGAGCTCCAGAATCGCGGCTTCGTGATCAAGTTCAATCGCCTCTTCCGGATGTAACCGCGCGTGCTGACCTCGCAGCGTCTGAGCTACCGTCGTCTCACTGAGCGAGACGTCGATGTGTTTCACGCGTTGTGTCTCGACGAGCACATCAAGCGCTACCTGCTGGACGGCGAAGACATGCCTCGCTCATGGGCGGCGGCGGCGATCGATCTGAGCGAGCAGCTGTTCGGCGCGTGCGGCGCAGGACTATGGCTGGTCCAGCGAAACGGTGATGCTATCGGGTTCTGTGGCTTCCGCGTGTTCGCCGAGCTCGGTCCGTGGCCCCAGTTGCTGTACGCCTTTGCGGGCGAGTCCCGCGGGGTGGGCTTCGCAACCGAGGCGGCTGGTGTCATGCTGGCCGAGACTCGCCGTCTCGGATGGTCCCGTGTGGGCGCCGCGGTGGATGGTCCCAACACCGCGTCGATCCGGGTCCTCGAGAAGTGCGGTTTCGTCGCCTGCGGTCGCGTGCCGGGTGCGGTGGGGGAGACTCTGCTGTTCGAGCGATTTGACACGACGGCGCCGGTTCGGCTGCCCGCGGACTCTGAGGCTCGCTGGGAGCTGAAGATCGAACACACGTGGGACGGGGAGCTCGTGGGGCAGGACGAAGCGGTGGCAGTATTGATTGAGCGAGCCGAGACCGAGCTCACGCTGCGGATCGACGCGCCGTTTCATGAGGACCCGCTCCCCGCCTCCGACGACCTCTGGAATTACGAGGTCGCGGAGGTGATGTTGGTGGGCGCGGACGACACCTATCTCGAGGTGGAGCTCTCGCCGCATGGTCGGTACCTAGTACTGTTTCTGAAGGAGGAGCGGACGGTCGTGCACCGTGGTGTCCGGATGCTCTGTCGAGCAGCAGTCGAGGGCGGCCGCTGGCGGGCGGTGGCTTTCATCCCGATCGGGTGGGTCCCGATTGGCGTGGACCGGCTCAACGCATTCGCGATTCATGGAACAGGGCAGAGGAGGCGCCACCTCGCCTGGAAGCCCACGGGCGGGCAGCGACCAGATTTCCACCGCCTTTCGGCATTCGGTACGCTTGGTGACGTCTCCTCACCTGGGGTGGACTAGTGGAGTGCCACGAGGACACTCCACTGGCCACTCCAACGCAATTCGGAGACACTCTCACAAGACGTCGATATGGATGAGCCTGATGAGATCGCCCAAGCCGTCAGCGAGGCGGAGCGAGCCTCATCCGAAGGTGACCACGCGAAGGCGGAGCAGGCCTTGCGCCGGGCCCTGTGGATGCAGGAGGCCCGCTTCGGAGTCGTGCACCCCGAGGTTGCCAACACGCTCAACAACCTTGGCGTCGTGTGCGACATCCTCGGCCGACCCGACGAGGCCGAGTTTCTCTATCGTCGTGCGCTAGGCCTCGCGAGGACGACCCTCCCGGCCGAGCATCCCTACATCGCGACCAGCCTCGAGAATCTGTCCGCTCTCTACAAGACCCAAGGCCGGCCGGAGAAGCTGGCCCTGGTGGCCGATAGCGAGGTTTCGCGGTCCGGCCTACCGATACGCGAGTCGGCAGACGATGCGGGTGTCGAAGCCGAGGCCTCCGAAGCGGAGGTCTCTGAAGCCGAGGCCTCCGAAGCGGAGGTCTCCGAAGCCGAGGTCCCCGAAGCCGAGGTCTCCGAAGGCGAGGCCCGTGCTCAGACACCGGCGTCCGCTTCGCCGGCGGGTTCGCGTGCACCCAGCCCTCCGCAGACAACTCCCGACACGATCGACAACCAGCGAGGGTTGCCCGTTGTGCAGATGCTCGCGACCGCGTCGATATTGCTGCTCGTCGGATGGTGGCTCTTTGGCGGAAACGGCGAGCAAGAGGTGACTGGCCTGGACCGAGACGCTCTGGTGACGCCCGCGGCTCCGCCCCCGGTGTCGGTCCGGCGTGATCGGGCGGCGGACCCGGCCGCGGAACTGGCGTTGGCACCCGAGTCGGCGCCAGCGGCGGAACCTGAGTCGGCACCTGAGTCGGCGCCAGCGTCGACGCCTGAATTGACGCTCGAGTCGACGCCTGAGGACAACGCCTCCCGGGTTGCGTCGGAGTCACAGCCTGACCCACCTCCCCCGGCACTGGCGGACGAGACGGACGTGGCGTCGCCGGTCGTGGTCGAGAGGCGCAGGTCTGCAGTTCGCTCGTCACCCGCGACAACGATGGAGCACCACTGCGGGACTGGCGATGTGACGAGGTTGTCGAGTCCGCCGAGCCAGGGCAGCTGTACTTCTACACTCGCATCCGGTCGCCAACCAGCTTGACCGTGGAGCATCGGTGGCTTCGGGACGGCGTGGTCGAGCAAACGATCGATCTCGACGTCACCGTCAACAACGGGCTGGGATATCGGACATACAGCTCAATCGCCGTCCCGCCTGCGATGAGCGGCGCGTGGCGCGTCGAGCTCCGTACCGGAGACCAAGCCGTGCTGCGGGTCGAGGAATTCGTCGTGCTACCGTGATGCCAACGAGAGGTTCTCGAGGATCTCGAGGCACGACGGAGAGCGGTTGAGCGAGTACAGGTGTAATCCCGGGGCGCCACCGGCGAGCAGTTCCTCGCACTGCCGTGTCGCGAACTCCACGCCGAAGGTCCGGACTCCATCTGCATCGTCTCCGAGGGCCTCTAGCTGGGTCCGGAGCTGGTCGGGTAACGTCGCTCCGCAGACGGCCGTGAAGCGCTTCACTTGATCGGTGCTCAGGATCGGTAGGATCCCTGGCGTGATTGGCGCCGTCACACCCAAGGTGCCGGTCATGTACTCCAGTAGCTCGAAGTAGTCGGCGTTGTTGAAGAAGAGCTGCGTCAGGACGAAGTCGGCGCCGTGGTCGACCTTGTTCTTCAGGCGCTGCCAGTCGACGTGCTTGCCACCGTTGCAGTCTGCGTGGCTCTCCGGAAAACCGGCCGTGCCAATCGAGAAACTCCCTCGACCCTGGGTCTTGATGAAGTCCACCAGCTGATAGGAGTAGTCGAAGCCGTTGTCGGGCTTGACGAAATGGGGGTCGTCAACCGGGAAATCCCCTCGTAGCGCCAGGATATTGCGGATGCCAAGGCGCTTGGCATCCTCGAGATACTGCTCGATCTGAGCTCGGGTCGAGCTGATGCACGTCAGGTGCGCCATCCCCGTGATGCCGTACTCGCTCTGGACGTGGTCGACGACCTCGAGGGTTTTGTCGTGGGTGCTGCCTCCGGCGCCGTAGGTGACGGAAAAGAAGTCGGGCCTCGCGGTGGCCAGCCTGGGTAACGCGCGCTCGAACAGGCTTTCCTGGCTCTGGGGCGTCTTTGGCGGAAACAGCTCGATCGAGATCACCGGACGGCCCAGCGCACGGTTCTCGGCGTATATCTCGCCGATCGGCCTGATCGGCGCTGGGTTATGCGGGGCTTCGGGTTCCTCGGACATCGGCCAGACCTTACCATCCTTTCTCGGTCGGTCGGTGCGGCAGCAGTTGCACCGTCGCGCTCGGCCGCGTATAAGTGCACGGCATGGAAGTCGATCCGTTCGTTCCCGAAGATACCAATCTCCCCGAGCTGACGTTCAAGGCGGTCGCGCTTGGCACGGTCATGGCCATTATTCTCGGGGCCGCCAACGCCTATCTGGGCATGAAGGCGGGACTCACGGTCGCGGCGACCTTCCCGGCAGCAGTGGTCGCGATGGCGGCGCTTCGATTGTTTGGCGGGTCGGTCCTTGAAGAGAACATCGCGCGGACGACGGCGTCGGTCGGCGAGGCGCTGGTGGCTGGGGCGATCTTTACCATCCCGGCCTTTGTCATCAGCGGGGTCTGGGACGAACTGCACTACTGGGAGAGCACGGCGATCATGCTCACCGGTGGTTTGCTCGGTGTGCTCTTCATCATCGTGCTCCGTCGAACGCTGGTCGTCGAGGCGGAGCTTCCGTTTCCCGAGAGTGTCGCGGCCGCGGAGCTCGTCAAGGCCGGCCAAGGTGGGCACCAGACCGGGGCCAAGTACGTTTTCCAGGCGATGGGGATCGCCGCGTTGTGGGAGCTGCTCAAGAATGCCAACGGCGTCAAGCTCGTCGCAGACTCGGCCACCACCTTCGTGTCGTTCGGGCGCTCGACTATCGAGATGCTGGGGCAACAGGTCAGCTACGTTGGAGGGTTTCTCCTGCAGTCCCCAGCGGCATCACCGGCACTGGTCGGGGTAGGCTTCATCGTCGGTCCGCAGATCTCGGCCACCCTCTTTGCCGGGGCGGTGATGGGCTGGCTACTCCTGGTCCCTCTTGGTCTCTATCTCAATCCGGACCTCGCTGCTCAGGCGACCAACGCGGGCACACTCGTCGACCTGAGCACCGAGGTGTGGTTGCGACAGGTTCGACCCCTGGCGGTGGGGACGATGATCGTCGCCGCCTTCTACACGCTGTTCAAGCTTCGAACCTCGCTCTTTCAAGGTATCAGCCGGGCGGTGACCGACTTGCAGGAGGTCAGGTCTGGTGGGGCCGATCGAAAAAGGCTGGATGTCGATCTCGACTTCAGGAAGACAGGCATGGCAATCGCCGTCCTTGCGGTCCCGGTGTTCCTGCTCTACTGGTTCTTTAGCAACAGTCTTCCCGGGGCGATTCTCCTCACCATCGTGATGATCGTCCTCGGGTTTCTGTTCGCGGCTGTGGCCGGCTATCTGGTCGGTCTGCTGGGTAGCTCGAACAATCCGATCAGCGGTCTCACGCTGAGCACGCTGCTCATCGCCGCCGTCCTGATGGTGTTCATCGGTGTGACAGGACAGTCGGGCATCCTGGGTGTGCTGGGTGTAGCCGGCGTGGTCTGCTGCGCGGCCGGCATTGCCGGCGACATGCTGCAGGATCTCAAGGTGGGCCACATTCTGGGGGGGACCCCATGGAAGATGGAGGTCGCTGAACTGATCGGCGTGACGGTTGCCGCCGTCG
This sequence comes from Vicinamibacterales bacterium, assembly GCA_965249105.1. GTDB lineage: Bacteria > Acidobacteriota > Vicinamibacteria > Vicinamibacterales > UBA8438 > CAUZIB01. The sequence continues at coordinate 5,599,273 of OZ252219.1, forward strand.
TCCTCATCTTCCCCATGATCGCCATGGACCGGGTCTACGAGATTGGAAGCCCGGAGCTACCGGCGCCGCAGGCCGGATTGATGGCCCTGATGTCGCAAGGGATCGTAGGCGGCCAGATGGCCTGGCCACTGGTTGTCACCGGGATGTTTCTGGCAGTGGGACTGATTCTGATTAATGCGCCATCACCGATGTTGATCGCGGTGGGGATGTATCTACCATTTCCCTCGACGTCCGCAATCTTCGTTGGTGGCTTGATCGCGTGGGCGCTGACCCGACAGCTGGACAGACAAAAGGCCAGCGATGACCAACGCACTCGCGCGGTCAATGCCGGAGTCTTGTTGTCGTCGGGGTTCATCGCCGGCGAGGCACTCCTGGCGGTGTTGCTCGCCTTCGTCGTGCTTGCGAGCGAGGTGATCCCCTGGCTGGTGCTGCCCCAGATTGCGGACAGTGCTCTCGCTGGCTCGCTGATCTTCGTGTTGTTGATCTACATGCTGGTCAAGGTCCCGCTCGGTGCGATGCTGAGCGGCGGGCCAGGCGTGAAGATGGATTAGGACTGACACCACACTCATGACGCGCACAGCATTCCGGGACGCCGTTCCGAGGCGTCTGCTCGAGTGGAGCGAGGCCGACGATGGCCGGTGCGTGCTGCTCCGGCCGAAGTTTGGGCGAGGCCCGGTGGGTCGCTGGCTGGCCAGCCAGGTTGGTGACCCGCACTACCGGATTCGACTCGATGACCTCGGGACGTTCGTCTGGAAGGCCTGTGACGGTGAGACGTCGCTCGAGACCATCGCCGTGGGTCTTCGTGGTCACTTTGGCCCAGCGGTCGAGCCGGCGGAGCAACGCCTCGGCGTCTTCGTCCGCAAGATGCTGCGTTCGAAGGTATTGGAGCTTATTCCGGCCGATAGTGATTCGTGATTGGGAGCCGGCGGTCTTTCCCGAAGGCCCTCGTTGAGATACGCACGCCAGGCGGGGCCTGGCGGCGCTTGTACTCGGCGCGGTCGACCATACCCACCACCCGTGCGGTGAGCGGACCGTCGAAGCCGAGTGCCTCTATTTCACTCGGCGTCCGATCGTGCTCCACGTAGGCTTCGAGGATGCCGTCGAGCACGTCGTAGGGTGGCAGGCTGTCGGTGTCGAGCTGATCTTCGCGCAGCTCTGCCGACGGTGGCTTGTCGATGATGCGTTGTGGGATCACCTCGCCGTTGCGGTTGACCCAGCGCGAGACGCGATACACCCAGGTCTTGAGGACGTCCTTGAGGATCGAGAACCCCCCGGCCATGTCCCCATAGAGCGTCGCGTACCCGACGCTCATCTCGCTCTTGTTGCCCGTCGTCAACACCAGCCACCCGAACTTGTTCGAGAGCGCCATCACGATGTTGCCCCGGATGCGCGCCTGGAGGTTCTCCTCAGCGACGTTTGGCTCCGTGTCGGTGAACCACGGGGCCAACGCGCCGTCGTAGCCGGCGACCAGGTCATGGATCGGCGTCTCGAGCAGGGTCACGCCGAGGCGAGACGCCAGCTCGGCTCCGTCCTCTTTGTTCATCTCCGCCGTGAACCGTGAGGGCATGGATACGGCAGTGACTGAGTCGGGACCCACGGCATCGGCCGCGATGACGAGTGCGAGCGCCGAGTCGATCCCACCCGAAAGGCCAAGCACCGCCTTTGAGAATCCGTTCTTTCGAAAGTAGTCTCTGGTTCCCAGCACCAACGCGTGGTAGACCTCGGCTTCCGGCTCGAGGAGGGCAGCCGGCGGCTCTGGTCTGCGGCTCGATAGGGTCGTGGCCGGACGAGGGAGGGAGATGAGATCAACATGGTCACTGGCGGTCTGCAGACGCTGCCGCCAGCGCGGGTCGTGCAACCGTCGGCGCGATGCTGCGGCAACGTCGATGTCGGCGACAACCACGTCCTCCTGAAACTGCTGACCCCGGGCCACGACTGCTCCTGAGGGGTCCATGACCAGGCTATGGCCGTCGAATACGAGCTCGTCCTGGCCACCCACGGCGTTGCAGAACGCGAGGAAGCAGTTGTAGTCGACGCACCGTGTCTCGAACATCCGCTCGCGCTCGGCGCCCTTCGCGCGGTGATAGGGCGATGCCGAGAGGTTGACGATCAGCTCCGCACCGCCGTCGATGGCCGCCCACTGTGCCGGCCCGCCCGGATACCACATGTCTTCACAAACGGTGACGCCGACGCGGGTGCCGTCGAGGTCGAGGACAAGCGCCCGGTCTCCGTTGGCGAAGTAGCGATGTTCGTCGAACACGCCGTAGTTCGGAAGGAACGCCTTCCTGTAGACCGACTGCACCTGGCCGTTGGCCAGAACGGCGGCGGCATTATAGAGATCGCCGGCAAGAAGCGGAAACCCCACAAGCACGACGGTGTCGCCGAGGTCTCGGGCCAGCTTGTGCAGCGCAACCTCTGCCCGCGCGGAGAAACTTGGTCTGAGGAGAAGGTCTTCGGGTGGGTAGCCTGTGATCGACAGCTCGGGGAAGACGATCAGATCTGCACCTTCGGCGCTGGCGGCCGTGACCTGACTTCGCATCCGCTCAACATTGCCATCGATGTCACCGACAGGCAGGTTCGCCTGGCACAACGCGATCCGCAGCATCAATCACACGATATCACCTGCCATCGGTAGGACCGTTGAAGGGTGCACGGAAGTGCATTCCTCAGTCGGGGCGGGAGCACTCTTGGTCGGGATGTTTACAACGAGCGCTCCGGTTATCCCGACGATGTGGGTCAAGCCGAGGACCTACGGAACATCTAGCCCGATCGCCTGTGCGATCGATCCGGCCACGCGCTGTATCACACCCACATTGTCGGGCCCCATCGCCAGAAACTGTTTCTGCACGGCGCTGAGCTCCTCGAGCGCCCCGTCCCGGTACCGATAGAACGGCGCGTATTCAACGACCTCCGGAGGCCGGTCGATGATGGGGGTGGCTAGCAGATGACTGACCGCGCGTTCCAGGCTCTGTCGGAAGCGGCGGTCGGGATAGCCGAGCTCTCGGTAGGCCTCGTCCATCAGGGGCTCGAGGGTCCGATAGAGGTCAGCCGTGCCCTGGCGGTCCAGTGAATCGAGGATCTCCGCGTGGCCGTTGTAGCGACGGAAGCTTCGAGGATCGATCGCCAGTCTCTCCTGGCTGCCCGTCGTGCTGAATCTCGTCGTCGGGCGCATGAAGGGGACGTGTTGCGAGGGGTTGGCCCCATTGGCGATATTGTCGACAACGACGACGAATCGCCGGATCATCCCGTCGCTGACCAGCCACGTCGCGACGTCCGGATGGGCCGACAGTGCCGCCACAAGCTCGCGAACGATCGCGTCGCTCTCGTCGAGTCCAGGCAGTTCCACCGGCTCCGGGTCCGGTTCAGCCGGCGGCCGGGTCGGTGCAGGAGCCGGCGGGGGCGCTTCGACTACGGTCTCGGCTGGTGGGTCTTCGCCGCCGAAGAACCAGTACCCCCCGAGTGCAAGCACCAGGAGGACGACTACCGAGATGGCGATCATCCGCTGTGTGGGTTGGCCGCCGCCAGTGGCAGGTGACGGGTTTTTGACTTGATAGTCTCCGAGTTGCGTCACGGTAGGCAGTGTAGCGTGTGCCGTCGGCGGATGCGAGCTTTCCCGTGATACCCTGTGGCCGCGGACGCGGCAGCCCCCGCGGCGCCGGCCGCACGGCGGGGACGCGAGGACTTCGAGACGCTCGCAGGAGAAAGGACGACAGCCATGAACCCCTCAATGAGACAGGCTGGGCGGCGGCGGTTCTTGCAGATGCTGGCTGGAAGTCCGTTACTGGCCATGGGTGGTCTGAACGCCGGTCTGCTCGGGCGCCTCGGTGGAGTGGCGCTGAGTGCTCAGGAGGACGACGGGATCATCGGGTCGCTCGACGAGGCGCTCGAGATCATGGACTTCGAGCCGGTTGCCAGGAAGATGATGTTGCCCGAACACTGGGCCTATCTGGCCACCGGGGTCGACGACGACGCAACGCTCCGCGCCAATGTCGAAGGGTTCAAGAACTACCAGATCCGGATGCGGCGGCTGGTCGACTTCACCACCCTCGACCTGTCGACCGAGATCTTTGGGAAGCGATGGGCGAGTCCGCTTGCATTTTCTCCGGTGGCGAGTCTGAAGGGCTTTCACACCCAGGGTGAACCGGGTGCCGCTCGAGCAGCCTCGGCCAAGGGTGTCCTCCAGATGCTGTCAACGGCGACGTCGACCCCAATCGAGGAGGTCAATGAGGCGTACGGCGAGCCCATCTGGTATCAGCTCTACGCGCGGCCGGACTGGGAGAACACGTCCAAGCTCGTCAAGCGCGTCGAGGCGGCCGGTTGTCCCGTAGTTGTTTTCACGATCGACCTGCTGGCGGGCCGGAATACCGTGACCCATGCACGGGGCCTGGGGCTCGAGGGCTATGACAACGAGTTTTGTCAGAACTGTCACAAAGGACTGACCAAGGTGATGGCCGAGGGGCTCACCGCTGTGCCAGGCGTGACCAACTTCACGTGGGACTACGTCAAACGCCTCAAGGACTCGACGAGCATGAAGCTTGTGCTCAAGGGCATCGTCACGCAGGAGGATGCAGAGCTGGCCGTCGAGTTCGGAGCGGACGCCGTCATGGTGTCGAACCACGGCGGTCGCGCAGCGGAGAGCCTGCGGTCGACGATCGAGTGCCTACCGGAGGTCGCGGCTGGCGTCGCCGGTCGGATCCCGGTCTTGCTGGATAGCGGCGTACGGCGCGGCACTGACATCCTGAAAGCACTAGCGTTGGGTGCGGATGTGGTCTCGGTCGGGCGTCCATACGTGTGGGGGCTGGCGGCGTACGGGCAGGATGGTGTCGAGAAGGTCGTCGACATCTTGCAGCGCGAGCTGCAGCTCGTCATGCGTCAGGCCGGGGCGACCTCGATCCAGAAGCTACGCCAGAACCGCTACATCATGGACCGTCGAACTGGCGAGCGGTTGTAGAGCCAAGTCGGAAGCCTGGCTCGAGGTGAGAGCAAAATGACGAGAACCACTAGCGCGTTGGTGCTCGCAGTCGGCGCTGTCGTCCTGGCCTCGGCGTCGGCGCGGGCGCAGAGCCCGGTGCCCAGATTCGAGATCTCTGGGACGTCCACCGTACGGGGCTGGACCTGCCCTGTCGACGGTGCCGTATCCGTGACTCCGGGGGGCGGGTCGGCGATTCCTGGATTCTCCGACGGCGTCCAGTCACTCACGCTGACGATCAGGGTGAACGAGATCGAGTGTCCCGACGAGCGTATGAAGGAGCACCTCCAGGAAGCCATGGAGGCACCGGCTCACCCAGAGATCGTCTACGAGCTCGATCAGTATTCAGTGACGGGAGACACCGCGCAGGCCTCTGGTACGCTCAGCGTGCATGGCGTGACCAAGCCCATCGCGCTGGAGATCGAGCTGGTGGAGTCGGCCGACGGGCATCGTGGCGTCGGCGCGACGGAGATCAACATGACTGACTTTGGCGTGATGCCGCCGTCGTTGTGGGGCGGTCTCCTCAACGTTGGCGAGCTGGTGCAGGTGGAGTTCGACATACTGCTGTCAGGGAACTAGCGGAGTGTCCTCGCTCGCTCGTCTCGCTTTGCCAGCCGCGCGCCTCGGTCCGAATCTCACTTCACGAATCACGAGGACACTCCACTAGTGCCGCTCAGCGCTTGGGTCGCAGGGCACCGAGGACCTGTTCCGTGTGCTCGCCGAGGCCTGGCGGCGGACCATCCGTGACCGCCGGCGTCTTCGATAGCTTGATCGGATTGCCAAGGGTCCGAATCCGACCCAGTTCGGCATGCGGGATGTCGAGGACCATGTCACGAGCTTCGAGCTGCGGAGCGGCCAGTGCCTCGGCGATGCTGCTGACCTCTCCGCAGGGGACGCCGTGAGCGCGCAGCCGGTCGATCAACGTGTCGCGGGTCCATGACCCGACCCGACGATTCAGCTCCTCAAGCAACACGTCGCGGTTAGTCATCCGCTCGGTATTCGTCGCGAACCTCGGGTCGCGCTCCAACTCGCCCGCCTCGATTGCCGCACAGAACCGCGTCCAGAGCCCTGGGCTCCCGACGGCCACAACTGCAAGACCGTCAGCCAACTCGAGCGTTTCGTATGGCGTCAAAGTGTGATGACGGTTTCCCTCGCGCGTCAGGGTCGCGCCGGCATTGAGATACGCGAGCGCTGGTAGTGTCAGGGCGGAGGTCATCGCGTCGAGCAACGCGATATCGACATGTTGTCCCTCACCGGTCCGGTCACGGTGCCGGAGAGCCAGCAAGATCCCGCTCATGGCATACAGGCCCGCAAGATAGTCGGTGATGGCGACACCTGCCCGCGTCGGCGGACCGTCCGGGAATCCGGTGACGTCCATCAGGCCGCACTCGCCTTGGATGACGGCGTCATACCCGGGGAGGTCCTTTTTTGGCCCCGTTTGGCCGTATCCCGAGACCGAGCAGTAGACCAGACGCGGGTTCAGCGCCGCTACGTCCTCGTAGCCGAAGCCGAGCCGGGCGAGACTCCCCGGGCGATGGTTCTCGATGAGGACATCCGACTCCTCGATCAAGGATCTAAGCGCCGCTGCTCCTCCCGAGTTCTTGAGGTCCAACGCCACGCTCTTCTTGCTGCGGTTGAGACCCAGGAAATACGTGCTCCAGCCGTTGTGGAACGGTGCCCACGCGCGGGTGTCGTCGCCGCGGGTCGGCTCCTCGATCTTGAGAACGTCGGCGCCCATGTCGCCGAGCAGCATCGCGCAGAAGGGGCCAGCCAGCACGTGGGTGAGGTCGAGCACGCGGATCCCGTCGAGAGGAGACATGGTGGGTGGGATTATATGTCCCGGTTGCCTGCGGCGCGGGCGCGCGGTATCGTGCGCCAGGTCCGAGTGGTTCCTGGAGGGACGATGCGATCTATCAACGATGCTCTGGCGTACATGGCGATAGCGTCCGTTCTCAGCGCCTGCGATGGTCGCTGGTCACCCGGGGGCGCTGACCACGACAGTTCGAGGCCGGCCACAGAGACAACCAACGACTCCGACATCACGCGGGAAGATGCGTGCGCTTCGCTGTCAGGCCTTGACCTGATCGACCTTCGTATCACTGCATCAGAACACGTGCCTGCCGGCGCCGACACGCCGATGCATTGTCGGGTAATGGGCGTGATCGAAACCGAGATCAACTTCGAGTTGCTGCTTCCGGACGAGTGGAATGGACGGTTCGTCATGGGCGGTGGCGGCGGGTTCGTCGGAAGTGTTCAGAATCAGGCCTTGGGCATTTTCCGGACGGTGGGAGGCGACGCGCTGAGCCGGGGCTTTGCCACGGTGGGGACCGACACCGGGCATGACGGAGAAGGGATCGAGGCTGCCTGGGCACTCGACCATCCCGAGCGTCAGGAGAACTTCGGTCACCGTGCCGTACACCTGACGGCCGAGACGGCCAAGTCGATCCTGAGGCACTACTACGGTGAGCCCGAGCAGTACGCCTATTTCCTCGGCTGCTCCAGGGGCGGCGGTCAGGCGATGATGGAGTCGCAGCGCTATCCGGACGATTTCGATGGTCTGGTGGCCGCGGCGCCTGCCTATCACTGGACCGGTATCGGTGCGCAGTTCATCCACACCCAGCAGGGGATCTACCCGACAGGTGCTCTGTCTGCTCCCGTCATCACGCCCGACAACTTGACGCTCCTCGCCGACTCGATCGACGTGGCGTGTGACACGCTCGACGGTGTCGACGACGACATAGTCACAGACCCGCGCCTCTGTGGGTTCGACCCGAAGGACCTTCCGCGGTGTGATACAACGACGCACGCCGGGTGCGTCACCGACGTCCAACATGCGGCGATCCAGCGCGTATACGACGGGCCGACTCGAGACGGCGAGCCCCTTTACTTCGGGTTTCCCTTCGGAGGCGAGAACGACCCCGGGGGGTAGGATTCGTGGGTTGTCGGCGCCGACGAGGTACGTGAACGTGGCGCCCCAAGCCTGCACTACGCCTTTGGCACCGAGCTGTACAAGTACTTCGTTTTTGGCGATCCGGAGTGGGACTACACGACGTACGATTTTTCCAATTGGAGCGAGGACACCGCGGCTACTGCCGAGATGCTCAACGCGACCGACGCCGACCTGGGACCCTTTCGCGATGGCGGTGGGAAGATCATCTTCTGGACTGGCTGGTCTGACCTGGCGCTCAGCCCGCTTGGGACGATCGACTACTACGAGCAGTTGACGTCAGCCGACCCGGCGGCCGAAGAGTATGCTCGCCTCTACATGCTGCCGGGTGTCTTGCACTGTGGTGGCGGTCCTGGTCCGGACCAGGTCGACTGGCTCGGGGCCCTCCAGGCCTGGGTCGAGGAGGACGAGGCGCCGGACCGCCTGCTGGCGGAGAAGTTCGACGATACTGGCGAGGTCACTCTGTCACGTCCTGTGTGCCCGTATCCGCAGGTGTCGCAGTATCGAGGGGAAGGCGACACGAGCATCGAGACGAGCTTCGTATGTGCGTCGCCCGACTAGCGACTGTGACGCTCGGCTTACCAGGACAGAGCGCGTAGCTGGTTCACGAACAAGAGAAAGAAGTCGGCGAGCCGGTACGCCACGCCGAGTACGAGATACGGCTCGACGATGGCCGTAGCCGCACCCACCCACAGCGCGTAGATGGCGGTGCTGTGACCATCGTCTTCCCCTACCAGCCTGTTCAGTAGTTCTCTCATCATCATGTCCGATATCCGTCGACCGTTTGAACCGCAAGGGACATACCAGGTCAGAGACGCAAGCGTGACGGCTCGAAGTGTGTCCGGTCTATTCAGAAGTCTTGTTCCGACGAGACAGCCGTAGGGCTGGGTTCAGGGTTGCACGGGCGTCGACCGTTGCCGAGGTCCCGGATCGGTCGCGCTAGCGCGCGTGCTCGGTCAGGGCGCGCTGGCATGACTCATGCGACTCTGGCAGGCGGACAGACATCGATGCGCTCACGCACACATCTGAACACGATCCCAGAGGGAAGCCCGCTATCGCGACTGGCCAAGGCCTACGCCTATCTCGTCGTGGGTGCTGGCACCGTCGCGATCGCGTCCTCGCTTACGGAATTGTCGGTCGGGTCCGTACCGTCGCAGTGGATACTGCTGGCCGCACTGGCGCTCTTCAGCGGGGTCTTCGCGACCAAGATTCCGTCGCTCGATGCGACGGTGTCTGTGGCCGAGGCGCTGACGTTGGCCCTTGCCACGCTCCTGGGTCCGGCGCCTGCGATCGCGACCGCTGCCGTGGCCGGACTGATTGCGTCGGCCCGCGTGAGGCGCTGGAGCGTGTACCGAACGCTTTTCGATGTGGCAGCACCTGCTCTCTGCGTCTGGTGCGGAGCGATTGTGTTCTACCGCCTCTCCGGGGTCGAGCCCCTGCTCTTCGGCGGTGACGTGGCGTTCTTCCCGCTGGTCATTCCGATGTTGGCCCTGGCGGCAACCTACTACGCGCTGCGCAGCCTGTTGAGCGCCGCCTGGACCCGCGTCGAGTCGGGCGCGTCGGGCATCGAGTTCCTGAAGAACCGCAGCTACGACCTGCTCTTGAACTACAGTGTCACGGTTGTGGTGCTTGCGGTGCTGCTGAGAAGCGCCTCGACCTTCTGGACCTTCGCCATCTGCGCCAGTGGCGTCGTGCTCGCCCTGATTGGGCTGTCGCACACGTTCTCGAAGACCTATATCGCGCACGTCGAGAGTACGAACCTGCACCTCGCCGCATTGAACGAGCTGTACTTCTCGACGATCGAGACGCTGGCCACGGCGATCGATGCAAAGGACCAGGTGACGTCTGGCCACACACGACGGGTGCAGCAGAGCGCCCTGGAACTCGCTCTGAAACTTGGGGTCAACGACCCCGACGAGATCAAAGCGATAGAGGCTGGGTCGCTTCTGCACGACCTGGGAAAACTCATGGTTCCGGAGCATATTCTGAACAAACCTGGTTCACTGAGTGGGAACGAGTTCGACGAGATGAAGCGTCACGCGAGTATCGGGGCCGACATTCTGGCAAAAGTTGGCTTTCCGTACCCCGTAGAGCCGATCGTGCGTCACCATCACGAGAACTGGGACGGGTCTGGGTACCCGGACGGTCTGCGCGGAGAAGACATTCCTCTTGGTGCGAGGATTCTGTCGGTCGTGGATTGCTTCGACGCGTTGACATCCGACCGTCCCTATCGAAGAGAGCTGTCGTGCGACGTGGCCCTCGACATCATCCGCGCGAGGCGTGGCAACATGTACGACCCGGAGGTTGTTGACGCGTTTCTCGAGCACTACTCTGAACTGGCAGTTTCTCGGAAGCTCATGAATGGTCAGGCCTCAGTCACGGCCGCTGAGCCCGGTCCGAACCCGACACCTGAGCTGTCGAACGTCTCGGACTGCGAGCTGGACCGGCGGTCCAGAGTGCTCGCTCGCTTCGCGGATGAGCTCCGCCGACAGTCGGCCGCGTTGCCCGGAGACGCACTGCTGGTCATCTATCGACGTGACCCGTCGACCGACAGGCTTCGGGCTTACGGCGTCTCGGACGCCACGCGTTCGTGGATTCGCCGGGTGTCAATCAAGATCGGCGACGGTGTGGCGGGCTGGGTTGCCGCGAACGACCGACGCGTGGTCAACGCCGACCCCCTCCCGGACTTTGACGGCCTGGCTAACCAAGCACGTGAGTTCCGGTCGTGCGTCAGTGTTCCAGTACAGTGGGTCGGTCAGTCGGTGGGCGTGGTGTCCATCTATTCCTCCCACCAGTCTGCATTCTCGGAGCGCTCGCGGGCGCTGGCCGAGTCTCTCGCAGAAGAGATCGCGCCCGAACTGCATCCATCCGCGCCGCGGTCATCCTCCGCGCCGGTGAGGGCCAACCTCGTCTTGGATCAGGCCTTGACGTGAAGGTTGCCCCGTCCGGGCCTGGCGAACGAATAGAGCGCCATCCCGGCATCGGTCGCCATCGACACGGCGAGGCTTGAAGCCGCACCAACGGAGACCATCACCGGAACGGCCGCCTTCAGCGCCTTCTGTACCAATTCGAACCCCGCGCGGCCGCTGACCACGAGGATGCGGTCTGTCAGTGGGACCGCATTGCGTTGGACGAAATGTCCGATCACTTTGTCGACCGCGTTGTGCCGCCCGATGTCCTCGCGGGCGCAGAGCAGCTGCCCGTCCAGGTCGAAGAGGCCCGCGGCGTGGATGCCGCCGGTCGCGTCGAAGAGCTGTTGGGCCTGCCCGAGCCGGTCCGGGAGCTGTTCGAGCAGTGCGGTCTGTGCGTCGACGGGCGCGATGGTCGGCAGGTCTTGCTGGAGGTCGTCGATCTCGCTCTTTCCGCACACGCCGCACGCCGCCGTCGCGCGAAACTCCCGCCCCGTACCCCGGACGCTGCCGTCGTCGGGTTCATTCGCCGACGTGGCCAGCGTGACGTCAATCCGGTCGCCGGCAAATTTGGTGACCCGGATCTGTGTGCCCGAGTCCCCGGTGCCGGAGCTCCTACTCATCGAGAGAATCTGGCCAGGTCGCGTTACCACGCCCTCGGCCCACAGGAAACCGGCGGCGAGCTCGTCGTCGTGCCCAGGTGTTCGCATTGTGACGACCAGAGGTTTTCCATTGACCCGAATCTCGAGCGGCTCTTCGACGACGACGAGGTCTTGCTCCAGTCGTTCTCCGCGCCGACGCACAGGCACGGATCGAAGACCTGGGTCGAGCCCCTGCTCCGGTGACATGCCACGATCCTAACAGGCCTCGCGCGTTCGCAGCAGAGCGTTCGATGTCGATGGAGAGGGATCAGCGAGGGTGGGCCGTACATTCGCGTGACCTTCGAGCCAGGTGGTCGCCGCCTCGGCCTGGAGCGGAGGCGAGATGAGGTCGCCCTGTACGAGGTCGCAGCCGGTTTGCCTGACGAGCTCGAGCTGGTCAGCCTTCTCGACGCCCTCGGCCACCACCTGCAACCCCATCATTTGAGCCATCTGAACCAGACCTCGAACCGCGGCGAGCGCACGTTCGTCCGTCCGAGCCGCGACGACGAAGTCCCGATCGAGCTTGAGCATCTCAACCGGGAGCTCATGCAGGCAGCTGAGCGACGAGTAGCCGGTCCCGAAGTCGTCGAGCGCCAGTCTCAGGCCAATGGCCCGTAGCTCTACGAGAAAGGTCCGCGTCAGTTCGGGGTCGACTCGCACCATGCCCTCGGTGATCTCGAAGACCAGTTGCTCCGGTGCGACCTGACCTGCCGCGAGCGTTGCTCGCGTGTGTTCCAGCAGCCCCGGGTCTCCAACCTGCTTGCGCGACAGGTTGATTGTCACGTACAGCGGCTCGGCGTGGCGCCACAGCGCGTTCCACCGGGGTAGCTGCTCGATGACTTGTTCGATCGCGAACTGTGTAAGTTCTCGGATGCTTCCGGTGTCCTCGGCGATCGGAATGAATTCCGAGGGTGAAATGTCTCCGAGTGTCGGGTGACGCCACCGCATGAGCGCCTCGAGTCCGACTGGCCGTTGATCGTCGCTGAGGGAGATAGGCTGATAGCGAAGAGACAGCTCGTTCCGTCTAAGCGCTCCCCCCAGACTGCGCTCGAGCTCGACGCCGCGGTCCACCGAGCCACGCATCTCTGAATCGAAGACGGCGCACTGCAAGTGTCCCGCCCGCTTCGCGTGATACATGGCCCGGTCGGCGTCTCGCATCATGGCTGACGGCTCGGTGTACCGGGCGCTACTAAGAACAACCCCGATGCTCGGACAGGTGTTGACCTTGCGGTCTTCCACGACGACCGGTTGGCTCAGCAACGTATGGATACGTTCGGCAACCCGGGTCGCGTCATCCGCATTGGCGACCCCCGGCAGGAGGACCGCGAACTCGTCCCCGCCCAGCCGTGACGAGCTGGCATCGCCCTTGTGAGAGATGTAGTCGATTTTTCTGAGACAGCTCCGGAGCCGTGCAGCCAGCTCGACGAGAAACCCGTCCCCGACGTTGTGACCGTAGAGGTCATTGATGGCCTTGAAACGGTCGACGTCCAGATAGAGCAGGGCGAACGAGTAGTTCTCGTCACTCGCGGCGCGCCCGACGTTCTCGGCGAGTCGATCCTGAAAGAGCGACCGATTCGGCAACTGCGTGAGCGTGTCGTAGAACGCCATCCTGCGGATCTCGAGACCGCGTGCCGTCTGGGCCGCCAGGAGCTCCAGTGCGCTGAGTTGTTCCTGCTCGACCTCATGCGGAGCGTCGGCGACGAGCACGTAGGCCACCTCCTCGGCACGCAGTAACGGCGCCAGAATCGCCTGGCGACCGTGATACTCGACGAGCCTCAGGTCCTCGTCCTCTGCGGTGGTGAGAATGAGTTCGGGCAGTTGGGGACTGAACGATTCGGGTATCTCCTCGCCCGACCAACTGCGCCACTCCCACTGTTTTTGTGCCGTGTTGACATGTGCAATGCCGGCACCGGAGAAGCCGAGCTCCAGTGCCGTTGCCCCGGTGGCCCGGTAGATCTCTGACGGGCTCTTACGCGGACAGGCCTTTTCAGAGGTGACCACCGCGGTCATGTGGTGGACCCCCTGGCGCATCTTGGCGTAGGCACCCCGCCCGCGTCTGAGCTCAGACGACACCGTGTGTGCGACGGCCGACATGACCCCGACCGAAAGGCATGCCGTGAATACGCTGGCGGCGTCGAACACGGCTGGCGATGTCAACAGGAAACTGCCAACGAACAGCGGTGACAGCCACAGCGCGCGAGTCGTTTGGGTGAGGCCGATCCAGACGAAGCCAGCGGCGTACCACAGCACGATCTCCCAATCCGGAAATGCCACGCCGTGACTGGAGACGTTGAGCCACCACAAGTTGGCCGTCGCCAGGATAGGGATCAGCGGCCCGAAGCGCCGCACCGCGATCGGCCAGTGAGGCCAGGCGACAAGAACGATTCCAACCGCGCAGACGACGCCGGCGAAGACCCGGCTCATGACCGGGACATCGAGCTTGACCAGGACGCTCGCACCTGGCAGCGCAAAGAAGAGGCCCGCCGTGCGCCAGCCCCAGTCGGATGTCGCATGGAGTGATGCCAGGAGCGACGAGGCCCGTCCGGGCTCGTCCGCGGGGGTCTCAACCTCGTGGAGCACGGCACGGGTCACCGCAACGTGTATGCCAGGCCTGTTTGTGTCTTGTTTTGTCAGCTTGTGTCAGGTCGTGGCGGCCCATTCGGCGGGTTCGAACGGACTCTCTGCCCTCCGCACTGGCAGCCGATCACGAAATCGTCACCCCCCTTGGGCTCGGCGATGCGTCTCATGTATTCTTCTGGCGAATCCGGATGGACATCTCTCGACGCACGTTCATCAAGGCCTCCGTTGCTGGCGGAGCCGGCCTGAGCGCTCTCGGTTTCGACCTCGCCCCCGCCTATGCCGCGGTCCGGCAGCTCAAGATCCGCAACGCCAAGGAGTACCGGACGGTCTGTCCGTATTGCGCGGTCGGGTGCGGCACCATCGCCTATGTCCACGGCAGCGGTGGCTTGAACACGACCAATACGGTCATCCATGTCGAGGGCGACCCAGACAACCCGATCAACGGCGGCACGCTATGTCCCAAGGGTGCGTCGCAGATGCAGCTGGCCATCAGTCCGCGGTTGCAGCACCAGCCAAAGTTCCGGGACGCTCGTTCCGCGGAGTGGCGCGATGTGACCTGGGATTTTGCGATGGATTGGTTTGCCCGCAAGTTCAAGGAAACCCGCGACGCCACGTTCACCCAACGTGACGACGAGGGGCGCGTCGTCAACCGTTGCGACGGGATCGCGTGGGTGGGCAGCGCGACCGTGGCCAACGAGGACGCCTACCTCATCACGAAGACGATGCGCGCCATGGGGCTCGGGTATATCGACCACCAGGCCCGCATATGACACAGCCCCACGGTGGCCAGTCTGGCCGCCACGTTCGGCCGCGGGGCGATGACCAACCATTGGAAAGACATCAAGAACGCCGATGTGATCTTGGTGATGGGCGCGAACCCGGCGGAGAACCACCCGTGCGGCTTCAAGTGGGCGCTCGAGGCGAGGGATAATCGCGGCGCCAAGCTGGTGACGATCGACCCCCGGTTTACCCGGACGTCGGCGGTCGCCGACAAGCATCTGCAAATCCGCCCCGGCAGCGACATCGCCATGCTGGGCGGTTTCATCCGGCACATTCTCGAGAACGACCTCCAGCACGACGACTACGTGCGCGCGCACACCAACGCCTCCTTTATCGTCACCAAGGACTTCGGGTTCGCCGACGGGTTATTCGCCGGCTTCGACGAGGCGGCCCAGAACTACGACAAGACCGCCTGGGAGTACGAGCGGGGGCCAGACGGATTCGTCCGTCGCGACCCGACCCTGGAGCATCCGCGCTGTGTCTTTCAGTTGCTCAAGCGCCACTACGCACGTTACACGCCAGCCGTTGTCGCGCAGATTTCCGGCTGTTCCGAAGAGGGCTTTCTGGCGATGGCCGACATCATCTGTTCGACCGGTCGCGCGGACCGGGTCGGCACGATCATGTACGCCGTCGGCTGGACGATGCACACTGTCGGCACCCAGATCATCCGTACCGCGGCGATCATGCAGCTGCTGTTGGGCAATATCGGGCGGCCTGGTGGTGGAATCAACGCGTTGCGTGGACATGCCAACGTGCAGGGCGCGACCGACCATGCGATCGTCGCCGGCATCCTGCCTGGTTATCTCAAGGTGCCCACGCCTGGACAACAGTCCTTACAGGCCCATCTGAGCGACTCCACGCCGCGACCGCTGGTGTCGGACACGGTCAACTACTGGGGGAATTACCCGAAGTTCTACGTGTCGCTGATGAAGGCCTGGTTCGGCGATCAGGCCACTCCGGAGAATGACTTCGCCTACGACTATCTGGCCAAACCGGGTGGTGACGCGACCTGGCTGACGATCTGGGACGAAGCCTATCAAGGGCGTCTCGAGGGCTTTGTGGCGCTGGGGTTCAACCCGCTGCTCGCCGGACCTGATGTTCCCCGGTTGTTCGAGGCGATGGCCAATCTCAAGTGGAAGGTGGTGATCGACCCCTTCATGCTCGACAGTGCAGAGTTCTGGAAAGCGCCAGGCCAGAATCCGGCGGAGATAGAGACCGAGGTCTTGTATCTCCCGAGCAGTCACTGGATCGAACGAGACGGCTCCTTTACCAACAGCGGTCGGTGGGCGCAGTGGAAGGAAAAGGCGGTCGACCCGCCCATCGGCGTTCGCTCCGACACCTGGATCCTCTCGGAGCTGTTCTGGCGGGTCAAAGAGTTGTATCAGGAGGAGGGCGGAGCCTACAACGACCCCATCCAGCACCTCACCTGGGATTACCTGAATCCCCGCGAGCCGACGCTGGTCGAGTTGGCCAAGGAGATCAACGGATACGACCGGTCGAGCGGTCAGCTGCTGTCGTCGTTCGGTCAGCTCAAGGACGACGGCACGACGTCGTCCGGCAACTGGCTCTACTCGGGCAGCTACACGGAGGCCGGCAACCAGATGGCTCGGCGGGGGACCGCCGACCCGACCGGTCTGGGGATGCACCACGATTGGGCCTACAGCTGGCCGCTCAACCGGCGGGTGCTGTACAACCGCGCCTCGGCGGACGCCGACGGGAAGCCGTGGGACCAGCAGCGGGCGGGGATTGCCTGGAATGGTCGCGAGTGGATCGGCGACGTACCCGACTACGGGCCCACGACTCCGCCAGATGCGGCCGGCGCCTTCATCATGAACGAAGAAGGCGTCGCTCGTCTGTTCAGTAGTCATCTGGCTGACGGTCCCTTCTCCGAGCACTACGAGCCAGTCGAGAGCCCGACCACGAACGTGTTGCACGAGCAGGTGCCGGTCAATCCGGTCATACGGTGGTACGACGGCGTGCGGGAAACGCTGGCGGAGTCTGGTGGGCGCGAATTCCCCTACGCGTGCACGGTATATCGCGTGGTCGAGCGCGAGCACTTCGTGACGAGCAACGTGCCGTATCTCGTCGAGGCGATGCCGGACTTCTTCGTCGAGGTGCCCGAGGGACTGGCCGAGGAGAAGGGGATCGCCAACGCCAGCCGGGTGAGGGTCTGGTCGAAGCGCGGGTCGGTGACCGGCACGGCGATCGTCACCAAGAGGATCAAGCCGTTACGAGTCAATGGTCGGGTCGTATGGACGGTCGGCATTCCCGTTCACTGGGGCTTTGTGGGATTGACCGAGGGGTCGATGGCCAACCAGCTCACCCCGTTTATCGGTGACGCGAATACGAAGTGTCCGGAGTTCAAGAGTTTTCTGGTCAACCTGGAGCAAGCGTGAGCGACACCCTGGCGATCCGCCGCATGTCTGCCAGTCCGAGTGCCTTCATTCCGATGGACTCGCTGCGGTCGAACGCACCCGAGTACGCCAAGCTGGTCGACATCTCGAAGTGCATCGGGTGCAAGGGCTGCGAGGTGGCCTGCAAGGAGTGGAACGACCTCAAGGTGGAGCCCACCGAGAACTTCGGCAGCTTTCAGAGTCATAAAGATCTCAGCTCGAACACCTGGCTGTTGATGCGGTTCAACGAGGTCGAAGTCAACGGCGACCTCCAGTGGATGATCAAGAAGGACGCCTGTCTTCACTGCGAAGATCCCGGCTGCTTGTTCGCGTGTCCGGCACCCGGGGCGATCGTGCAATACACGAATGGGATCGTCGACTTCAACCAGGACAATTGCATCGGATGTCAGTATTGCGTGACCGGGTGTCCCTTTGACATTCCGCGCTTTGACAAATCGACCAAGAAGGTCTTCAAGTGCAACATGTGCATCGATCGGGTCGATGCGGGACTCGAGCCAGCCTGCGTCAAGACCTGTCCGACCAATGCTATTTCGTGGGGTACCAAGCACGACATGCTGGCCCTGGCCGACCAGAAGGTGGAGACGCTCCGGCGTCGTGGCTATTCGAGCGCGTCGGTCTATAACCCGGCGGGGGTGGGCGGCACCCACATGATGTACGTGGTGCCGCATGGCGACCGGCTCGACGGCTACAGCCTCCCGTCCGATCCGACGGCCAGTCCGGCGCCGATGACCGGTCTGAGCTTCTTGAAGCGTGCCGCGGTGTTCTTGTTCAACTTCAGCATTGTCGGAACGGCGCTCCACTTTCTGCGTTACGGACAGACGCACGTCGATGAACATGACTAGCGAGTCACTCCTGAGCCGTTTTACCTATCTCGAGCGGGTGGTCCACTGGGTCGTGGGTGGTTCATTTGTGGCTCTGTTGCTCACGGGGTTGGCTTTTTCCTATCCGTCGCTCTTCTGGCTGACGTCGCTGGTGGGTGGCGGACCGGCCGCGCGGGTCTTGCATCCCTGGATCGGCGCCGTGTTCGGACTCTCCATGGTGTTCATGTTGAGCCTCTGGATCCGCGACATGTTTCTCGACCGTGATGACTGGCGGTGGCTCGGGGCCGTGAAGGACTATGCGACACAGAATCACGAGAAGGTGCCGCCGGCAGGCAAGTACAACGCCGGTCAGAAGCTCTTCTTCTGGCTGCAGGGATTGCTGGCGATCGTGTTCGTGGCGACCGGTCTTGTGCTCTGGATGCCGGAGCGGTTTGGTTCCGGTCTCTTGTCGGTCGCTCGGCTCCTCCACTTCGCCTCGACGATGGGAGGCGGGCTCCTCTTGATCGTCCACGTCTATCTCGGCACGATCGCCTACCCGGGTACGGCGCGCGGGATGATTGACGGGAAGGTGACCCGCCGCTGGGCCGCCGTGCATCATCCGCGGTGGCACCAGGATCACTCACGCTAGCCTCACCCCGTGACCGAGACCTGGAAACGGCGCCGGGCACGTGCGGCGAAGCTCGGGGCCGCTCATGCACCCGCGGCAGACATCCTCGGCTTTTACGCAAACCTGCTCGACTGCCAGGAGGCCATCTTTGTCTCGGCCGACCGATGGGTGACCTCCGCTGGGGCGGGCATCCCTGGTGGTCTCCCGATCGACATCAGTCGGTTCGCCGGCACGCCCCAGCAGAAGGCGTTTCGTCGGTTCGTCGGAGACGCCGGCGACATGGCCACGCCACTGCTGGCCGTCACCGCGGCGCGGCTGCTCGAGTCGACCACGTCTGCTGACGAACTTCTTGAGCGGTTCGCACACGGCGCATCACTCGACGCAATGGCTGGAACGATGGGGTGCGATCCAGTGGCGTTGGCCTTCTTTCCACGCGCGTTCATCCAACCGGTCGCGGAAGCCGCGCTTGCGCGCCTACCCGACCAACAGCCGCCGGGGGTGTCGCCCATGACACCGGCATCCTGTCCGCGGTGCGGCTGGCCCCCGCAGCTCGCGTCGTTGGTTGACGAGGCCGAGGTGCGGGGCCGCCGTCTACTCGAGTGCTCTCTGTGCAGCGGCGAGTGGACGTTTCCACGCGCGACGTGCCCGGTTTGTGAAGAAGCGGATGCCAACCTGCTTCCGTATCACCAATCTGAGTCGTGGTCCCATGTCCGGGTCGAGGAGTGCATGAGCTGTCATTCGTACCTCAAAGCCGTTGATATGCGGAGTGACGGCTTGGCGGTGCCGGTGGTCGACGAGATCGCCTCGGTCGAGCTCGACCTGTGGGCCTCCGAGCAAGGGCTCGAGAAGATCCAACGAAACCTGCTGGGCCTCTAGTGTGGTGAGTTCAACAGATCTATACATTCGGCCGGCGTTGCATCCCGGCTGGCGGCGTTGCTCACCACTCACAGATGCCCAATATGCTCGCTCTCGCGCCTTGCCTGCCGCGCGCATCGCCAGCCTCTGTGTACAGATCTGTTGAACTCACCACACTAGAGACCGCCGTTGCCAGAACAGGCCCCGAGTCGCCCTCGCGGCGCCCCCTTCAAGCCAGCGCGTCTCCTCGTTCTCGTCGCTGTCTACCTGCTCATCGCTCACGTGCTGCCGCTGCCCGGCGGAACGGACGGCCAGGGGCTGCGGATCACCGGCGTCTTCTTCGCGACGATCTGTGGACTGATGCTCCAGCCGATGCCCGGTTCGCAGATCGTGCTGATTGGCGTTGCGGCGATGGTGGTCGTGGCCGGCGTTCCGATAGGACAAGCCCTCAGCGGGTACTCCGCGCCCTCCGTATGGATGGTGCTCGCGGCGATGCTGATGTCGCGTGCGCTCCGGGACTCAGGACTCGCCCGACGGCTTGCTCTGCTGTTCGTTCGAATGATCGGGACCACCGCCCTCGGGTTGGGTTACGCGTTGCACCTGACTGATCTGACCCTGGCCACCGGAATGCCGTCGATCACGGCTCGCTCGGCGAGCATCGTGTTTCCGATTGCCCGCAGTATCAGTGGTCTCTACGACTCAGCGCCGGGAGCGACAGCGAGCCGGCTGGGCACGTTCCTGATGACCTGCATGTACCAGACGAGTGTGGTCGCCTCCGCCATGTTCTTCTACAGCAGTGCGGCCAACGTGTTGCTGGGCGATCTCGCGGCCGAGTACGCCGGTGTCACGGTCACCTGGACCAGCTGGTTCGTGGCGGCACTGGCGCCAGGCATCGTCTCGAGTGTGGTCGTGCCCAATCTCGTCCTTCGTTTGGTACCGCCCGAGCTGACGAATACCCCGGAGGCGCCGAGGTTTGCCGACCAGGAGCTCCGCACGCTGGGCCCGATGCGACGCACGGAAGTCACGGTGCTGTGCGTGTTTGTCGGGGTCGTGGCTCTGTGGGTCGCGTCATCGTGGGTGCCGTGGCTGTCGCCGGCGACCGTCGGGCTGATGGGGGTCTGTGTCCTGTTCCTGACTCAGGCGCTCAGCTGGGAGAGCGCGCTCAGCGAACGGTCGGCTTGGGACATCTTCGTGTGGTACGGCGGGGTCCTGATGATGGGGAGAGCACTCAACGAGACCGGCGTCATGTCGGCGTTCGCCGGCTGGGTCGGCAGCTTTTTCGTCGGCGTGCCCTCGGTGGTCGTCATCGTCGCCCTGCTCGTCATCTACTTCTACGCCCATTACTTCTTTGCCAGCGGGACGGCTCACGGTCTGGCCATGTTCCCTCCGTTTGTGGTGCTGCTGATCGGCGTCGGAGCACCGCCGGCCGTTGCCGTCTACAGCCTCTTGTTCCTCAACAATCTGATGGCTGGGCTGACCCACTACGGCACGACGACGTCGCCGATTATCTTCATCGAAGGGTACGTCGGCCTGCGAGACTGGTGGCGAGCCGGATTCGCGGCTTCGGTCCTGAACCTCGTGATCTGGTTCGGGGTTGGCACCGTCTGGTGGAAGGTGTTGGGGCTATGGTGACGCGAGTGAGCGAGCGAGGGGGTCTGGGGGAAGCGCCCCGAGGTCCGGCGACCCGAGGGGCGATATTCCTCCAGTCTGATCTCACCACACTAATGCGCTAACGGGTCCGGCCGAATCTGGAACTTGACCAGGTTGCTCTGCGACCCCTTTCCGCCCTCGATGTGCCACACGGCGTTGGTGCCGTAGTCCGCCCACACCCCGCGGCCTTTCCATCCGGTCGTGGGGTCATCGATCCGCCCATCCATGCCGCGAGAGTAGAACCCCAAGGGGTAGGGAACGCGCATGATCACAAACTGTTCCTCGTCGGGCAAGAAAGCCAGCAACGAGTCAGATGTCGAACCGGTCGCTATCGGAACATTCGTGCCAAGCCCGAGCGTGTCGAACTGGTCGACCCAGTTGTAGTAGTGGAAGTCGGCACTCCCATGGTCGTCGACGCCGGCGAGCTTTGGTCCCGGTGTCGCATAGAGGGTCCAGCCCTCTTGGCAATGTTGTCCGGTGGCAGTCGGACCGTTGAACACCTGGCACTTCCGGCGGTCGAACTTCGCGAGGTGTCCGCTTCCGGACAACGCCGTCCAGACAACCCCGTTGCTGTCGATATCGATGCCCCGTGGCGAATAGCCCTCGACCGGGGCGTCTGGATTCTCGAACGGCGGCTGATAGTACTCGGCCATGCACGTGTCCGGCGGACTCGACCCCAACGAGAGCCTGGCGATCTGACCCGGCACGCCCCCAGCTGCCGCCCAGACGACGTTGTCGGTCGTCGGGTCAGGAACGATGCCATACCAACCCCGCCCGAGTTGCGTGTCCTTGGTCTCGTCGAACTCCTGGCCCAACCCGGTCCACTCGGTGACCCGTCCATCGCCGTTGGTGTCGACGACGATCGGGCACCAACCCTGCGCTGCCTGCTCATCGCCGGTTTCCGCCAGGACCTTCGTGTTGATCCATCCGACCACGTCGTCCACGGAGCTCAGATACAACGTATTGTCGTCGTCGAACCCGAACTGCAGGTGGTGGGTATTGAAGCAGGTATCGATCAACGTGACGTCTTCGGTGTCCGGGTCGTAGTACGCCACGTGACGTGGGGCTCGGTCGAGTGGGTAGTGCTGGGCGAACGGGTTGCTCGAGCCTTTCCGACACCAATCCGGATTGCCTGGGCCTCGAATCTGGTGCGTCATCCAGACTCGCCCGCGCTCGTCCATCATCGGGTTGTGGGGGTTCCCTGGGTTGTTCCAGATCAACTCGTCACCGAAATGAAGCGACGGGTTAGGCATGTCCTGCGCGATATACGACTTGAAGTCACCCTCGCCCGGGGTATCTCGAACGGGGACGATTACCTCGCGGTTGAGGTGGCTCACCGGGTCAACCCACACCAGCTTGTCGCTGGCAAACTCGACGCCGTAGACCGGCCCGCCCGCGTTGACGGTCGGGTCTCGCTTGTCAGACGCCACCTCATCGTGGATGTAGGCGGTGGGCCCCCCCCACTCCCACATCGTGAGGACGACATTTCGCTCGAGGCCCTGGGGACGGGGCGGGGCTTCGGGTACGGCGCCCGCCATGATCCGGTCTGTCCAGTCGGCATACATGCCGACGGCTCGATCCCGACCAAAGCGGTTGAGGGTGCTGTCCATCCTCAAGCCGCGCTGGCCGGTCGTGACGCGGTGGGCCCAGGCCGCCGCTGTGGAATCGAAGGCCGTGGGGTCGAGAATCTCTCGGGTGATTTGATTGCCGAGCTGATGACAGAGTTGGCATCCCTGTTTGATGCCGTCGATCCAGTGAGCCTGCGTGCGCATGCCGGGGGAGATCCCGTTGCCGTTGCCGCCTGTGCCAGGGAACTCGTCCTTGGACGGGACCTCGATCAGCGAATACCAGTAGTTGGCGGGGTAGACCTGGGCGGCCTCGAGCGGGTTCTTGGCCGCCTGAACGGTGAGCTCGACCGACTCGCCGGGTCGCGAGCGGCGCGGACTCGAATCAGCGACGCCATAGCCGCGTACCCAGACGCGGTACTCGGCATCAGGAAGGTCGGGGAGGACGTATCGCCCTGCATCGTCGGTGACCACGATCTTGCGCAGCCGCGTGTCCAAGTCGTCTGATTCCGCGATCACCCAGACGCCAGCCTCGGGACCGCTTGGGCCCGTGACGACGCCGCCGATGTCGTCGGCGTCGATCGAGACAGATTGTCGCGCCGACACCACGTCGGATGTCGGGAAGGTGGCGACTCCAGCCAGAATGAACGCCGCGATGGCGGCGATGGTCAATGTCGAGGTATGCCGGATGCTGGTCGGTGCCTTCATGGTCGCCTCTTGAGTGGTCAACTCACGCTGGGATGGGCGGATGTCGGTCCCCCACCTTGGTGGCTTGCTCGAAAGCATACGCCATCTTTAGAAGGTTCGGTTCGTCGCGATGGCGACCGACGATTTGGATGCCCACCGGGAGTCCGTCTGGTGTGAAGCCGCACGGCACAGAGATGGCGGGGAGGCCGGTCACCGAGATGTAGTAGCAGGAGCGCATCCAGTCGATATAGGTGTCGAGTGCTTCGCCGTTGATCTCGGTCACGTAGGGTTGGGTGACACTGAAGGGGGGCACTTGGCTGACCGGAAGTACGAGATAGTCGTGGTGCGCCATGAACACCCTGACCCGCTCCTCGAGCGCCCCCATCTGCCGGGCGATGCGACCGAGATCGGGGCCCGACAGCTGACGCCCCGCTTCGATATTCCAGACCACCGTGTCCTTGATCTGATCCCGATGCCGGTCGAGGAGCAGCCCAAGGGTCAGCTCGTAGTACCAGGCACGCCAGGTTCGAAAAATCTCGTCGGCATCTCTCAGGTCCGGTGTCGCATCTTCGACCACACAACCCAGTGACTCGAAGACCTGCCGTTGGTCCTCGATGACGGTCGACACCCGGTGGTCAATAGGGAGGCCACCTAGGTCGGGTGACCACGCCACTCGGCGGCCAGAGACATCTTCTTGGCCGAGCGGCTGGGCGAATGATGCGCCACTCTGATCGATAGAACCCGGATCTCGGTCGTCCGGTCCGGCCAGGACGCTCAGCATCAGGCCGACGTCGGCAACGGTACGCGCCATCGGTCCGCTGACCGACGGACTCGGGAATGACCCGGACAGACGTGGCCAAACCGCGACCCGGCCCGGCGATGGACGTAGTCCCACGACGTTGCAGAAGCTTGCCGGGTTTCTCAGCGAGCCTCCCATATCGGTGCCGTCGGCCAACGGGACCATCCCGGTCGACAGAGCGACGGCCGCGCCACCGCTGCTGCCGCCACACGTCATCCCGATGTCATAGGGATTGAGGGTCGCGCCGAACACCTCGTTGAACGTCTGCGACCCAGCCCCGAACTCCGGGGTGTTGGTCTTACCCACCGTGATGGCCCCGGCGGCCTGGAGTCGCTGCACCACCAGCGCGTCCTCGTTGGGGACGTGGTCAGCGAAGACCCGCGACCCAAATGTCGTCCGGATACCCTTGGTCGGCACGAGGTCCTTGTGCGCCACCGGGAGGCCATGGAGGGGGCCAAGTGTCACACCAGACCGCACTAATGAATCTGCCTGGGCGGCGGCGCGACGTGCGTCGGCGGCGACCAGGGTGACGATGGCGTTCAGCCTGGGATTGACCTGCTCGATGCGGGTCAAATGCGCCTCCATGATCTCGGCGGCGCTGACCTGCCGTTCGCGGACCATGCGAACGAGCTCGCGCGCAGTGAGAAAACAGAGGTCGGTCACGGTCACCACCCCGGAAAGGCAGCGCTCGAATGGTAGCAGAGTCGTTCGGAGGGGGGCGTTGGCCGTCCGGTAGAATATGCACCATCGAGGCGGCATCGGATCGGCACCAGGTCATGATGCACCTCAGGTCGGCGGGTATAATCGCTCGCACCGTCATGACACCTTCGCGCCGTGCCGCCTAGCGATATGTTCATGCAGTCGATCGACGTCTCTCCCGAGTGCTCGCTCACGGCACTCGAGCTGCAGGATGCTGAAGAGTTGTTCGCCCTGACCGACGTCAACCGCGCCCACCTGCGCCGGTGGCTGCCCTGGCTCGACAACATCACACGGGTTGAGGACACGCGCGCGTTCATTCGGGCGGCGCGGGCGCAGGCCTCGCAGAACAATGGAGCGCAGCTCGCCATCCGCGTAGATGGACACATCGCCGGAATCGTCGGGCATCACCAGATCGATTGGCGCAACCGCTTGACGTCGCTGGGGTACTGGGTCGGTCAGGATTTTGAGGGCCGAGGCCTCGTGACGGCCGTGACCCGGTCGCTCGTGACCCATGCCTTTCGCGATGCCCGTTTGAACCGCGTGGAGATTCGGTGCGCCGAGGGGAATCGGCGGAGTCGGGCCGTTCCCCGGCGGCTTGGGTTTCGCGAGGAGGGGATTCTGTGCGACGCTGAATGGCTCTACGATCACTTCGTTGACCACGTTGTGTACGCCATGCTCGCGAGGGATTGGGCACCTTCGTCGGTGACGAGCGCGTCAGCGACGAGGCCAGCCACCCCAGGACACACGGCGTGAGTCTGGACTGCTCTACCTATCGCGTCATCGCAAAGGACCCCAGTTGACGGCTCGACCGTTCCGTCTCGCTTGGTGTACGTGGCTGCTGGCCGTGGTGTCCCTCGGGGCCCAGGACTGGCCGCAGTTTCTCGGCCCAGACCGGGATGGCCACTACCACGGCCCCCCCGTGGATGTCAGCTGGGGCGCGGACGGACCACCCGAGCTCTGGAGTCGCCCGGTTGGCGCTGGCTTCGCCGGACCGGTGGTCGTCGGCGATCGGCTCCTCTTGTTTCACCGCGTTGCCGGCAGCGAAGTGCTTGAAGCACTCGATGCGGCGACCGGCAAGACCGTGTGGCGATACGACTATCCGACGGCCTATCGAGATGACTTCGGTTTCGACGAAGGACCTCGGTCGGCGCCGGTCGTAGCTGACGGTCGCGTGGTCACGTTCGGGGCGCAAGGACAGCTTCACGTCGTGAGCCTCGCCAGCGGCGAGCCGATCTGGAAGGTGGATACCCAGGCACGATTCGGGTTTCGCAAAGGGTTCTTTGGAGCGGCCGGGTCGCCCCTGGTCCAGGACGGGCGGGTGATTGCCAACATCGGTGGCTCTGGCGCGGGCGTGGTCGCCTTCGATGCCCGCAGTGGTGACGTGTTGTGGACGTCGACGGAGGATGAGGCGAGCTATTCCTCTGGCGTGTCGGCGCTACTCGATGGAGAGCCACACGCCCTCTTTCTGACCCGCAACTTTCTCTTCGGCTTGAACCCGGTGGACGGGGCAGTGCGATTCAGACAGCCGTGGAGGGCGCGGATGCGTGCGTCGGTCAATGCCGCATCCCCTTTGGTGGTCGATGACCTGGTGTTCGTCTCGGCACAATACGGGCCCGGTGCCGGGGTGTTTCGGGTCTCGGGCGGACAGCTGGAGGAGGTGTGGCGGTCCGACGACGTCCTCTCGAGTCACTACGCAACGAGCGTTCATCACGATGGGGTGCTCTACGGGTTTCACGGGCGACAGGAATACGGCCCCAGCTTGCGGGCCGTCGACTTGTTGAGCGGCGAGGTCTACTGGAGCGTGGACGCCTTCGGCGCCGGGTCGGTGACAGTCGCCGGAGATCGGCTGGTGGTGATGCGCGAGAGTGGCGAGTTGCTCATAGCGTCGGCTACTCCGGCCGCGCTGAGACCACTGGCTCGCGCCGAGGTCCTTCCGGCGGTGGTGCGTGCGTACCCCGCGCTGGCCGGCGGACGGCTCTACATTCGAAACGACGACACGCTCGTCTGTCTCGACCTCCGGACACCCCAGTAGTTTTCGCTAGGGTATCGCGCGACCGCCAGGGAGCCGCGGCTCCCGCAGCAGTCGGGACGGGCGAGGCCAGCGGCGTCGGCGGAGGCCGAAGCCCTCGATCGCATGTTTCCGGATGTGCGCCATCGCTTCATCGACATCGTCGGTGGCCAGCCAGGTGTCAATCTCGCCCGGTGCGATCGCCCCCTCGTCGACCATGTTCTGCACCAGGTGGAACAGTCGCTTCCAGTAGTCGGTTCCCATCAGCACGATCGGAAAGCTCTTGATCTTCCCGGTCTGGACTAGGGTGAGCGCTTCAAAGAGCTCGTCCATGGTTCCGAACCCGCCGGGTAGCGCCACAAAGCCGTAGGAGTATTTGAACAACATCACCTTGCGGACGAAGAAGTAGCGCACGGTGACGGAGTGGTCGAGGTATGCGTTTGGCACCTCCTCGGGTCCCAGCGTGATGTTGCACGAGACCGACCGACCGCCGGCCTCCTTGGCACCCCGGTTGGCCGCCTCCATCAATCCTGGCCCACCCCCGGTCATCACGGTGAACCCGAGATGACTCAGCGACCGACCAACCTCGCGCCCCAGGTCGTAGTACGGGTGACCCTCGGGAAATCGGGCCGACCCGAACACGGTGACACACGGGCCGACAAACGAGAGCGCCCGAAAGCCACGCACGAAGTCGCGTATGGCCTTCAGCACGAGGCTGAGGTCCCGTCGTCGCGCCTGAGGCCCCTCGAGCAGCGCCCGGTCTTGCCATCCGTTCATGGAGTTGCCTCCCGACCGAACGTGGTGTCGTACATGTGCAGGTCTCCTGGAACCGAGTCAGGCATTGAGTCGGGCGAAGAAGTGGTCGTGCAGGCGAGTCATGGCCAGGGGGAGCTCCGTTTCGCGCATCACGAAGGTCAAGTTGCGGCGAGACGCCGACTGGGAAACCATCCTACAGCCGATGCCGCCGAGCGCGCTCACCACCTGGGGAAACAGCATAGGGTCGTCGTGCAGCCGCTCACCGACGACGCACAGCAACGCCATGTCCGGTTCGGTCGACACCTCGGCAAATCGTGAGAGCTCGGCGACCAGCTGGTCGAGACGTCCAGGATCATCGATCGTGACGGAGACGTTGACTTCTGACGTCGTCACGACATCGACCGCCGTCTCGAGTCGGTCGAAGACCTCGAAGAGACGCTTGAGAAAACCGTGAGCCATGAGCATCCGGGCCGACGCGATCTCAATGACGGTCAGCCCGCGTTTGGAGGCCAGTGCCGCGACCGGAGAGCTCTCTCGGGTGGAATGGGCGGTGATCCTCGTACCGGCAGCGTCGGCACGCCGCGAATTGACGATCCGGACCGGAATGTCACAGGCGATTGCCGGCTGGATTGTCGCGGGGTGCAAGACCTTGGCGCCGAAGTAGGCCAGTTCCGACGCCTCGGCGAAGGTGAGTGCAGGGACCAGGTGGGCATCTGACACGATGCCAGGGTCGGCTGTGAGCATGCCATCGACGTCTGTCCAGATCTGAATCTCGTCCACGCCGAGGGCCGCTCCAAAGATTGCGGCGGAGTAGTCCGACCCGCCGCGACCCAACGTGGTGATGACGCCCTGGGGCGTGGCTCCCAGGAAGCCGCCGACCACGACGATGGTGCCGGACTCGACGTGAGGAGCGACTTGAGCCTTGACGTGCGCGGCCGTGGCCTCCGTGTCGGGTTGCGCGCGCCCATGCGAGTCGTCGGTGACGAGCACCCCTGCCGCATCGACCCAGCGCGCCGCGAGTCCGGCCGCGGCTAGGGCCGCGGCGACGAGGCGGCTGCTCATGGTCTCGCCGCAGGCGACGATCGCGTCAACGGACCGGGGCGAGAGCTCGCGTAGGACGGCCACCGCGCTGACCAGGGCGCGGAGCTCTTCGCAGGTCCTGTCGAGCGCGAGCACGAGCGAGTCGCGCCGCTCGGCGGCCGAGGCGAACTCGGCGGCCGAGACGAGCTCGGCGGTCGAGAGCAGTTCGGCCGCCAGGTCCATGTGCCGGGTTCGGATCTCGCCGACGACGCGCGAGAGCGACGGGCTTTCCCCCAGCCTCGCGATCTCTCCGAGTGTGACCAGTTGGTCTGTGACCCCGGCCAAGGCCGACACCACCACGAGAGGGCTGCGTGGCTCGCGACGGACGATGTCACAGAGGCGTTCGATGGCTGCGGCATCGCAGACCGAGGTGCCGCCGAACTTCATGACGACCGACCCGCTCACGCGCATGGAAAGACCTCAAGGTCGACATCCGACTTTGCAGTATGTGTCGGAGCGAGCACGAGTGTTGTGAGGGCGGGCACCCGAAGTGTCAGTCGTGCCGCCTCCGGTCGAGACCGATCGCGGTCAGTCGACCGTCCACCCAGGTTCCCTCGATTCTCTCCACCGTAGGCCTCGGCGTCGCTGTTGAGTCGCTCGACCCAGAATCCTCCGACAGGTACGTCGTTGACGTAGCTCTCGCACGTGCGGTCTGTGAAGTTGGACACGAAAAGCAGCATGCCCATTCCGCCCGGGTCGCGGCGAAGAAAGCTGACCACGCCCGGCACCGCAGTCCCTCGCTCGATCCACTCGAAGTCGGACTGGTTGCCTGCCCCGTCGGATAGCGCCGGGTCCAGGCGGTAGAGCTGATTCAAGTCGGCGACCCACTGGCGGAGGCCTCGGACCAGGGGCGATTCGAGCCGTCGCCAGTCGAGCTGCCCCTGATGGTCCCACTCGGATGGCTGCCCTAGCTCGTTTCCCATGAACACCAATTTGGCACCCGGATGCCCGAACATCCACCCGTAAAGCAATCGGATACTTGCGAACTGTTCGGATGCGCAACCAGGCATTCGACTCCGAAGCGACCCTTTGCCATGGACGACCTCGTCATGCGAGAGCGGGAGGACGAACCGCTCCGCGTGGGCGTATTCCAGACTCTTCGTCAGGCGGTCGAGGTTACCGGGACGGTCTGCGGGTGCACGGTGCATGAAGTCCAGGAGGTCGTGCATCCAGCCCATGCTCCACTTGTAGTCGAACCCGAGCCCGCCCGAGTCGGTCGGACCGGTCACGCGGGGCCAGGCTGTCGATTCCTCGGCGATCATGAGGGTGTCTGGGAACTCGTCGTGTACGCAGTCGTTGAGCTGCTGAAGAAAACGTACGGCGTCGTAGTTCTCGGTTCCACCATCGACGTTGGGCGTCCATTCTCCGGCCAGGCGGCTGTAGTCCAAATACAGCATGGAGGCAACGGCGTCGACTCGAAATCCGTCGACATGATAGTGCTCGATCCAAAACAGCGCGCTGGCGATCAGGAAGTCGACGACCTCAGGCTGTCCAAAGTCAAACACCAGCGTGTTCCAGTCAGGATGGCGACGCTGGCGCGGGTCGTCGTGCTCATAAAGGGTCGTGCCGTCGAACCTGACCAGACCGTGCACGTCATCGGGAAAGTGGCCAGGCACCCAGTCGACTATGACCCCAAGACCAGCTTGGTGCAGGGTGTCGACGAGATAACGGAAGTCGTCGGGGCTTCCGAAACGGCGGGTGGGCGCGAAGAACCCCAGCGTCTGGTACCCCCACGAACCATCGAAAGGATGCTCGGCGACGGGGAGTAGCTCGACGTGGGAAAAGCCACAGCTCGTGACATAGTCGGCGAGACGGGGTGCGAGCTCGCGATACGACAGCGTATTGCCGTGCTCGCTTCGACACCAGGACCCGAGATGGAGCTCATAGATGGCGAGCGTCGCGCCGAGCCGCTGCCGGTCCGCTCGTTCGGTCAGCCACTTGTCGTCACTCCATCGGTATTGGGTGAGGTCCCACACGCGAGATGCCGTGCCGGGGAGTTGTTCGTGCGCGGTCGCGAACGGGTCATTTTTCTCCGAGACGGCGCCATCCCGGCCCCGAATGCGAAACTTGTAGAGCGCGTCGGGAGCGACACCGGGCACGAAACACTCCCAGACTCCGTCGTCGCCTCGTCGCATGGGAGCAACCGCGCCGTTCCAGGCGTTGAAGTCGCCGACAACCGCCACATGGGTGGCGTGAGGGGCGGCCACGGAGAAGGCGACGCCTGGCGTGCCGTCACGGACGCACAGATGAGCGCCGCGTCGTCGGTCGAGGCGCTGGGGTCGAGCTGAGTCGCGAAACGGATGGGTGGGCGAGAGCGCTGGTTGCACGAGGGTCTTTATCTCGTATTCTTTCAACCGGAGGCGATAACGGCAAATGATTGAACTCTATATCGTCGTTGGACTGGTTCTGGCGACCTCGGCAACGTGCTCCCTCTTCGAGGCCGTTCTCTACTCTGTTCCGGCCAGTCGCGTGGAAATGCTGGAACAGAGCGGTCGCAGCTCCGGACGCGTGCTCAGGGAGTTGCGGCGACGGATCGACGAGCCAATCGCCGCTATCTTGTCGCTCAACACCATCGCCAACACTGGCGGTGGAGCTTTGGCTGGAGCGCTCGCTGCGAGTTACCTGGGTGCAGGAAACGTCGTCTACTTTTCAGCTGCCTTCACGCTCGCGATTCTGCTCTTGTCGGAGGTGCTGCCCAAGACCCTCGGCGTCGTCCATGCCGGAAGGCTGGCGCCGCTCATCGCTCGGCCGCTCCGAGGACTGGTTGTAATCTTCAGTCCACTGGTAGCCCTGACGCGTGTCGTCACCAAGCTGTTCTGGAGTGGCGAGCGGGAGCATCGAGTCTCCGATGAGGAGCTGCTCAGCTTGGTGGGGCTCGGGCTTCGGTCGGGCACGCTCAAGCCGCACGAGGCACGGGTCATCGAGAATGTGCTGTCGATGGAGACACGGACCGCCAGGGAGATCATGACGCCCCGACCGGTCGTCTTCACTCTCGGAGCACAGGTCACCACTCGACAGGCAGCGGAAGCGGAGACCCTGGGAAAGCACAGTCGTATTCCTGTCTTCGACGGCGATGCTGAGGATCTGGTTGGTGTGGTTCACGTCGTGGACATCCTCGCCGCGGTGGCTCGAGATCGGTTTGACGTCAGGGTGGAGGAGATCATGCGTCCCATCCACTTCGCCGTCGACTCGACGCCACTAGACCAGCTGCTCAGAACCTTCCTTGAGCGCCGGCAACATCTGGTGGCCGTGATTGACGAGTTCGGAGGATTTGCGGGGATTGTGACGCTCGAGGATGTCCTCGAGGAGCTCATTGGGAGCGAGATTGTCGATGAGTCGGACCAGATAACCGACCTTCGCGCCTATGCCCATAGGCGTCGCGAGGAGACGCTACGGCGCGGTGAGCGGCTCACACGTCCACCGGGACCGCGCGGAGGACAAGGCTAACAAGCCTCGGGTCGCGTCAAGTCGACGAGCTTTCGGGGCCCGGGGGTTGAGGCTGACGCGCCGTCCTCCGAGTTCGACAAAGACGACTCGGCGAGCAGGCGGTCTTCGGGGAGACTGAGCGCCTTGCTTCCGACCTGGTCTACTCCTTCGACGGTGATGGCGAGCACCCCGTTGTCGAGCTTCTCGATCCATTGTCTCTTTCTCAGATACCACAGTGGAAACGCCAGGTGTTCACGGGGCGTGGCCAGCATCCGCTCGAGCCGCAACTCTCCCAGACCGCCACTTTCCGGGTCGCGTCGACGGGCGATGTAGAGCAGAGAGAGTATGCCCCGGAACAGGCGTTGGTCCTGGTCTCGGTCGTCGCCGGCCGTGCTCTGGTCAAAGACTTTCCACTGGGTGGTGCTGTCCTGGTCATAGGCAACGTCGTACTCTGCCCGCCGCTCAGGGTTCGACAAGATCTTGTAGGCGGTATGGACCTGGGTAAACCTGCTCGCGTTCCCCGTATCGGCATTGTCTGGGTGATAGCGCTTGGCCAGGAGCCGATAGACCCGCTCGACCGTTTCGGTGTCTGCGGTCTGGCTGACCTGCAGAATCTCGTAGTTGTCGACGAAGTGGCGTTCGCTCAAAGCTGCGTCCTCTCGGTGTTCCGACCGGTCTCAGCCGGTCGAATCCAGTCGTCTCTTCGGGTGATTGTGCAAGAAATGCACCCTGGCCACTCTTCCAATTCCTTCCGAGAGGAAAGGACCTTGAAACGGGGCTCAGGCGGGCCTCGCAGGGTCTTGGAAACAGATGTAAAGTCAACCCGGACGGTATCTTTGGTCACCTCTGACGGGTCCCGATGGGGGAGCTTGACCCTGACCCGACGAGCGCGAAGATGGAGAGTGAGTGAGCAGGATCTCGTCACGACTGAAAAGGATCTTCGAACGCTCCGAGGTCGCGCTTGGGCACACGATTCCGATTCGCAAGACGGCGACCGGGGTCTGGGTCCCGACGCCACTTCAGGTTATCGAGGCGGCCTTCGCCGCCTTCGAAGATCTTGGTTTGCTGGGACGTGAGGCGGTACCCCGCCCTGCGATCGACGCCGGGTCGGGTGATGGTCGAGTGCCCTGTGTGCTGGCGTCACTTGACCCGCGGCTACACGTGTACGGAGTCGAACTCGACCCTGTACTGTTCGCGCAGGCCTCGACGAATGTGGAGACGCTTGATCTGGACGCGAAGGCTGTGAGCGACGCCGGCCGCGTCCACTTCCTCGCGGGCGACCACTGCGATACGGCTACCTACGCCGCTGGTGGTCTCGATTTTGGCGACACCGGCCTGGTGCTCAATTATCCGGATGGGAACGAGAGACGGCTGGCGAGATTCATCTCAGAGAACGGGGGCGACTCCACGAAGCTGTGTCTGCTGACCACCGACCACGAGGTCGTGGTCGGTGAGCTCGAACTGCAGTCTCAGCGGGACCTCGCCGTTGCTGGCGAGTTGCCCTGGCGCCTGTCTATCTACGGTCGAACGTAGCGGCGTTGCCGGTGTTGGATCGCGAGAGCGCCGGCGAACGTGCGAAGCGGGGAAGACTCACGTTCTTGGGTTTCGAGGGGACTCGTCTCGTATGAGTCGGTGTCGGTGCGGCTGCCGGTGGTCTGTGGCTCGACGCCTTCCTACGCAGCAGGACAACCAGGAACAGCAGCATGCCGGCGCCGAGGAAGAGCGTGTTCAACATTGCGTCCCACCGAGTCCAAACTGTCTTGCTGTGTCTCCTGTTGTCCTAATCGGCCGGCCAGTCGGGAGCTTGACAGCAAGCGGGAACCGAGCGGCGAGCCTCGTATATCGAGGTCTCACCGTTCGGCATCCGGTCGGGGGAGACCGGATTGAATCAGTTGAGCGACAAAAGTTGGCCGACGAACATGCGCGCCAGGGTTTCAAGCTGGTAGAGAATCCCCAGGGCCACGGCCGGTTGACTGACGATAGCGACCGCGAGCAGCGCCAACCCGTAGTACAGATGGAGGTTACCCTGCTCGTCTTTCGCCAAATTGTGCAGCCTGTTCTTCATCGTCTTGTCGCTTGGTAGTTCACGACCCGTGCCACGAATGTCCGATCTGCTGAACTGCTTGCAACGACAAGAGATGCGTCAGACGTGATGTTCCGGTCGGCGCAGAAGTCTGTGCACGGGCAGATTCTAGGCCCGCACCTGGACAGACCATGTGACAAAGCCCAACCCTCGTATACTCCTGCTAGCCTATTGCCCAACCAAACTTCTGACGACTGGAGATCGATCATGCGGAACAGATTGTTTCAAACCGCGGTGGTGGTGTTGTCTCTGGTGGTGGCGGGTGCGGTGCCCACTGCGGCTCAAGAGCCGGGGTCGGTAGTCGCCAGCGACTCCCGCGTACAAGGTCGAACGTACACATTCGCCGGGACCGGCAAGGAGGTCCCCTACGCGCTGTTCGTACCGTCCGCCTACGACGCCGCGCAGGAGTGGCCGCTGATCGTGACCCTGCATGGTCTCGGACGACCGTACGATTGGATGATGGGTTACGAAGGTGCCATCGACCTCGCCGAGCGGGACGGGTACATCATGGTTTCGCCACTCGGCTATCACCCACGGGCCTGGTATGGCAGCCGCGGTTCCGGTATTCCGCAGATGAGGAGCGCAGAGAACGATACTGAGGCGTTGCCTGAAAACCTGGGTGAGCTCAGCGAGCGCGACGTGATGAACGTGTTCGAGATCGTCCGTCAAGAGTTCTCTATCGACGAGGAGCGGATGTATCTCTGGGGTCATTCAATGGGAGGAGCCGGCACCTACCATCTGGCCGCGAAGCATCCTGACCTCTGGGCGGCGGTTGGTGTCGCCGCACCCGCCCCGTCCGCGTCGATAGATCAGCTCAAAGCCTTCAAACATGTTCCCATCATCGTTTTGCAGGGCGACCAGGACCGGTTGGTGACGACGACCCGCGAGTGGGTGGCCAAGATGAAAGCGCTCGGCATGGAGCATGTCTACGTCGAAGTCAAAGGCGGAGACCACTCGCGGTTCATCAACGCGAGCTCCGAGACGCTGGGGAAGATCTTCGCCTTCTTCAACATCGTTCGTAAGGACCAGCGGCCGGAGCTATCAGCCTTTTCCGCCGCGGCCCAGACCGTTCCCCGGACCGCATGGGGGCACCCTGACCTGGGCGGCATCTGGGACTACCGCACCATCACGCCGCTGGAGCGCCCTGAGGAACGCGCCGACCAGGAAGTGCTCACGGAGGAAGAAGCCGCGTCCCTCGAGCGGGGGGCGGTGGAGCGGGACCGATCCGCAGACACAGCGCCGGCTCGGCGGACCGAGGCTGGTGGCAACGTCGGCGCGTACAACCGGTTCTGGCTGGACTTCGGCACGACCGTCGTGGGCGATCGGCGGACCTCACTCATCATCGACCCGCCGACCGGGCGAAAGCCGGCGGTGACGGCCGAAGTGCAGGCGAGGCGTGCCGCGAGCTCCGGCGGGGCCCGTCGCCGCCCTGCGTCCTGGGAGGACATGAGCCTATTCGACCGGTGTATCGGTACCGCGGGACTGCCGATCCACCCGGTCGCCTACAACAACAACGTGCACTTGTTCCAAACGCCCGACCTCGTGGTGATGCTCAGCGAGTGGATGAACTCCGTTCGCTTTATTCCGTTGGATGGACGACCGCACGGCACGCTCCCACAAGGGCTTGGGGATTCTCGGGGGCGTTGGGAGGGTGACACGCTGGTCGTCGAAACGACCAACTTCGGCCGCCGGCTCATGCTTATCGGATCCAGCCCTAATCCCCAGCGGCTGGTCGAGCGCTTCACGCGGGTTAGCCCTGATTTCATCGAGTACGAGTACACCATCGAAGACCCCGACATGTGGACGCGGCCCTGGACCGCCGTACTTCCGTTGAAGAAGAGCGAGGCACTTCTGTACGAGTACGCCTGCCACGAGGGCAACTACGCTATGGGGAACATCCTGGGAGGGGCCCGGGCCGAGGAGCTCGCGGCCGCGGCGGACGCGGCACCCGGAGCTCGCTAGATGGTCGGTCTTGAAACCTTTGAAACCCAGGTAACCGGCGGTGACGGCAGCGTCACCGGCTGACGATCCGGAACTTCGGATTTCCCGGGGCGGTGGCTCGAGAGTTGAGCAGCACTGGGTTGTCACCAAACTCCCGCAACACACGCATCGCCGGAACCGCGGCATTCATCGCCTGGGGATTCGTCTCGGAATCAAAGCGCCTATCGATGCCCCATGTCGGCACGAACGCGACGGCTTGCCCCCGGAGCGATCCGACCATGGCTCGTTGTTGGTGCGGAGACGAGACATCCACCTCGACGACGTTGAATCCCCGGTCCTCGAGGTCTCGATAGTCGAAGCCGAGGGCGGCGGGGACGATCACGGTCCAGTCCGAGGGTACGTGGTCAGCCACCCATGAGCGGGCAAGATTCCTCGAATCAGCAGGGACACGTATCTGCGCGAGGATTCGCGACGGGAGTGAGGTCGCGACCGCCAGCGCACAGGAGAGCGCGACAGTGGCGTACTGCCGGTGTCGACGAGACCACCCCCGATGTTCCGCAACCCTGACCCACGTCTGATACAGCGCGATGAGCCCGTGACCGACTAGCACCGCGTACAGCGGATGAATCGCAAGAACGTTCCGCGGGAAGTGCACCCGCTGCGCGGCCAAGAGAGCGATGAGCGCAACGGGAAATGCGGTCCCATGACGGCCGCCTCGTCGACGTGATTTGGGTACGGCAACGCCCCCTGTATGTGACTGAAACGAAGCCACAACGACAGACCGCACAGAGCGAGCAGGGCGATCACTCCTCAGTCACAGATTCCCGATTTGCTCCTTCGTCGCGCCTGGCCAGACGGGTGCTTCGGCGCCCTCGGTGCACGAGGTATTTCTGAACCACTGCACTAGGGAGGAGCGAATCGCGACCTATCGCCCAGCGCCGATTATACTGGTCTCCGCCTGAACCATCGGCGTCGTCAAATCTCTGCTCTTCCGCAATTCTGTTCGTTCATGTTCCCTCGAGTCTCTTGACACGCCGACCGAAGCACATCGCAGCTTGCCAACTCTCACAAACTCAGTTCACGATATCCCCTGTTAGGCGCTGCCTGAGGGGCACGCGTCACACCGAGAGGAGGATTCGTGGCGAACTTCTTGGACGACGATCGGATCACGCTTCTGTGCGACCACTGCGGGAGTGAGACCCAAGCGAAGGTCCGCATCTTGAGGCAGAACCAGACGGTCATGTGTCTGGCCTGCGGGGTGTCCCTTGAGTACAAGGCGGCTGAGTTCAGACGGGGCGAAGCGGGCACGTCTGGCTCGCCCGACGTTGTCAGCACGCGCCGTAGCTAGGTAGTCGCGTGACCTGTCGTGGCCTGGCGGGCGTCAGTCACGCTTGGCCATCGGCTGCATGAGCACGTACTCGCGCGTGATATAGACGCGAGCCCAGTGCGTGATGTAGTGAAGGGTCCAGAGCGGCTTCTCCGTCCGGTACTGCAAGAGGTACCACGGACATCGGGGGTCCTCGTGATGGTGGATGTGGCGGTTCAGATTGAATAGCGGAATGATGACACGGTACTCGTTGGCGAAGGACGGATCGTCCGGACGGCTATGGTGTTCGAGCGCTCCACGAAGCGAGACAGGGCCGAGCGTGTTGAACGCCGTCAGCGAGAAGAGCGCCCAGACGACGTCGGCCTGTCCAACGGAGACCCAGAATCCGATCCACGTCAATGACAGCACGACGCCCACGACGATGCGTGAGCGAATGACGTACGGATGTTTGCCACCGAAAGACTCGACCATGTAGACCAGGTGCTGAGTCCCTTCCAGCGCGCCGAGCCAGCGGCCCGGGCCATGCCCCACTAACTTCTGCTGCTTCGCGGTGAACGCCGGGTCCTTGTCGGTGTTGAGCCACCGATGATGTTCCAGATGTGTCCCGCGAAAAAGATCCATCAACCCGAACATCAGCATGAGTCCGTCGAAGAAGCTGAGCACCCAGAGATTGTGCCGATAGCGGGCAAACGGGATACCGTGAATGTACTCGTGGAGCAGTACCCCTATCCGGTGGTGAATCAAGGCGCACGGCACCCACGCGAGCCAGAGCGGCAGGCCGAGTAGCAACGCGAACAACGCTGCCGTCAGGAACACCAAGCTCCCGTGAGTAATCAGCGGGGCGCTCCGACTGTGGAGAAGGCGCTGCCAGCGTCCCCCCAACGCCGACCCGGTCGATGCGAGGGCACGGGTCGAGGTTGGCATGGTCACGGGAGTGACTTGGTCAAACGATCCGGGACGTGCGTCGATTCCGCAGCGGGTCTACGGGGACACAGCGGTTCGAGCGCCCTCAATAGCTCGTTGAGTGTCGTCCGAGACGTTTTGCCCATGAGGCTGATCTGGATCCAGTTCCGCGCGACGAGATACTCGCTGCGGCTACTCACGAGATACCCCGCCAGCTGAAGCTCCCGGTCAACCGCCGTCGCGTCAATCCCGGGGGGGAGGGCAATCGTGACGACTCCGGGCGCCGGCTGTGCGGCCCGCCCGACAACATCGAAACCCCGGCACTCGAGTTCCTCTCGCAGCCAGACCGACAGGTCGGCGATCTCCTGAAAGCGTGTCGACTGGTCGAGCTCTGAGACCGCGACCCGAAGCGCCTGCACGAGGTTGGAGGAATGCGTGAAGGGCGACCCCGGGCGGCGGGCGTAGAGGCCGAGATCGAGATACCGGGGCAGTGCACTTGGAGCCGGCTCGATATGGTGGTTGTGAAACACCATGCTCAGTCCCGGAAATGCTCGAAGCGCCTTTCCACTCACGGTGGTAGCCAGGTAGACGGCATTCAGGTCGACGGGCACGGTGCCGAAGGAGCTGATGGCATCGACGCAGAGACGGACACCCCAGGCTCCGCAGAGGCGTTTCAGCGACTCCAGATCGTTCAGCACACCGGTCGATGTCTCGCAGTGGACGAACCACACCCAACCGATACCAGGGTTCTTACGAATCGCGGCGTTGATCGCCGAGACCTCGAGTGGATCTCCCCACGGCGCGGCCAGGAGGTCGTACGCGAGGTTGGCGCGGCGCGCATGGTCGACCAGCCGCTCACCGAATTCCCCGTTGCTCAGCACCAGCCCCGGTTCGCCGTTCACCTTCAGTTGTCCGGCGACGGCATCGTTGGCCAGGGTCCCGCTGCCGAGCAGGATCTGGACGTGGCGTGTGCCCGCATGCTGACGCAGGAGCCCACGCGTCGCTTCCAGTTCGGCGACGAACTCCTCGCTCCGGTGGGGGACTGGCTGACCCTCGAAGGCCTGTTGTACTCGGTCAGTCACTGAAACTGGTCCCGGAAGAAAGTTGGCCGAGGGTGAAGTCGGGGTAGACCGGCGGCTACCGAGCAGCGCGTCGGCTCGCTCCGCGAACCGCTGCCGCGTCAGGAACATCGGTTGGAACTGGGCCTCCGGCTTGCCGACGAGAGGACCGAAGGGGACGAAGCCGAGATGCCCATACAGCTTCAACTGGCCAGTGGTTCCAGAGATGATGGCGAGCTCGTACCCTTGCTCGAGGATGTTCTGCCACGCCGCGGCCAACAGCTCAGGTAAGAGCAGCCGCCCTCGGAAGCGCCTATCGATGGCCAGTAGCCGAAGCTCGCAGATTGGTCGGTCGTCGGGCAGATACTGGTCGAGGTCCCGTAGCTTTTGATCCAAAGAAAAGGGACGGCGGCCACGG
The DNA here is from genome assembly GCA_965249105.1 of Vicinamibacterales bacterium. Lineage (GTDB taxonomy): Bacteria > Acidobacteriota > Vicinamibacteria > Vicinamibacterales > UBA8438 > CAUZIB01. Next base: position 5,639,196 of record OZ252219.1, read on the forward strand.
ATAGCCACCATTCCGGCGATCTGCCGGTCGTAGACGCAGACGACATAGGTGTTTTCGTGATCGAAGCGGTCGACCAGCCGCTCGGACGCCGAACGTGGGTGCTCGGTGATCTCCTCGACAAAGGTCTGGTAGTTGAGCCGATGGATCTGCTCAAACTCCCAGGCCTCGGTGGCGATCTTCACGCCCGGAGTAGATCGCATGCTCGGAGCCGCGCTGGCAGCACGTGTGAGAGCATATCGTGAAGTGCGTTGAATCAGGTCATGAGGAGGTGCCCATGCCGAGGCTTCCTGTGAGCATGTACACACTGAGCGAGGTCTTGGAGAAGTTCGATGGTCGCCCGATCCCGCGCTGCCCGGGGCGCTATGTGCTTCGCGGCGTTGACAGATCGCAGGGACCTACCTCGGTGGTGAATGCTCGCGGCGCCGTCACCGAGCACCTGGTCGCCAAAGCACAAGACCGAGTCGTCGTGACGCGCTTTGAAGAGTGGGGCTTGATCTCCTATGCCAGGGCTGACGGGTCGTGGCTCCACACCGCGAATACGCCGGAAGGCCTCCGCCGGAAGCTCGCTGACCTCGGCATCACGAACAACGGTCCTTCCTAGGGTCTGCCGTCTCGTCAGGCTTTCAGGCTCTCGATCATCTTCTCTCTGGAGGCCGTCGCAGGTTGGATGAGATGTCGCTCCCGCGCTTCGCCGCTGGTTCGCTGGCACTGGCCAGAAACGGAGATTCGCTTGAAGACGGAAGGCGACATCGACAAGAAGGCTAGAGACGGCCTAGCAGGAAGTGCTTCAATGGGCCGAAGTTCCCCCTCATTTCCGTGACCTGCACGAGTACACGTCGGCCCCCAGGGCGCCGCTACGGAAGCGCGTACGCGATGACGTAGTCGCCGAGCTTGGAACCTAAACCGACGTGCCCTCCCGGGGCCACGACCAAGTACTGCTTTCCGTCCGGGCGCAGCCTGTACGTAATCGGGCCTGAGTGCAAGCCCGCGGGCAGGTCGAAGCTGGCCACGACGTCGCCCGTCCGCGAATCGTGCGCGCGCAAGCGAAGGTCTCGGTTCCCGGAGTGGAACACCAGCCCGCCCGCGGTGACGAGCGGTGGCCCAAAGCTCATCAACCCCTGCACGCCGTTCTCGCTGACCCCCGTGGGAACGGTCCAGCGAATCTCACCCGCGTGCAGGTCCACGGCAACGAGCGTGCCCCACGGGGGCTTGTTGCACGGGATGTCGTCTTCGGCGAAGATCCGGCGGCCGTTGATCTGGGAGAGGAAGTAGCGGAGCCCGGTTCCGCGTCCCCGCCACGCGAACAACGCGCCGCGGATGCCGCCGCGCATGGGACGGCTCGCGGATGTCTCGACGTTGCGGTCCGGGAGCGGCCGGATCGTTATGACGTGAACCAAGTGCCCCACCGGGACGAAGAGCCACCCGCTGACCGGGTCGTAGCCTGCACCCGACCAGTTCGCCCCACCCCCGGTGAACGGATAGAGAATCGAGCCGGTCGTGCTCGGCGGCGTAAAGAGCCCGTCATTGCGCAACGTGGACAGCTGCTGTCGGCACGCCTCCAGGTGGGCCGGGTTGAGGTCCCAGAGATCGGCCTTAGTCAGGCGCTGAGACATGAGCGGCGGCGGCCGGCTGGGAAACGGCTGCGTGCGGGACGCCTGCTCGCCCGGCACGTCGCTCCGGGGCACGGCGCGTTCCTCCACCGGAAAGATCGGCTCGCCGGTCTCGCGATCCAGCACGAACACGAATCCGTGCTTCGTTGCCTGGGCGATGGCGTCGATGGTGCGGCCGTCGCGGACGATTCGCACCAGGTTGGGCGGCGCCGCCAGATCATAGTCCCAGAGATCGTGGTGAACCGTCTGAAAATGCCAGACGTACCGCCCCGTCGCCGCATCGAGGGCGACCAGGGAATCGGAGAACAAGTTCGCGCCAGGGCGATCCCCCCCGTAGAAGTCCGGCGTGGCGGTGCTCACCGGGAGGAAGACCAGGCCGCGCTCCCGGTCCACAGCCATGCTGGTCCACACGTTGGCCCCACCGGACTGACGGCCACTCTCGTGCGCCCACGTCTCGGAGCCGCGTTCTCCCTCCCGGGGAATCGTATGAAAGGTCCAGACAAGCGCGCCCGTGCGCGCGTCGTAGCCACGAACGTCCCCAGGCGGGGAAACCCGGCGTACGGTATCAGCGATCGAGGAGCCGACGATCACCACATCCCCGACCACTGCCGGTGGCGACGTCACGTTGTACTCCCAGCTGTCGGCCACCGGCGCGAGCCCCTCGAGCAGATTGACGGTGCCGGCCGCACCGAACTCGCGACACGGCTGCCCCGTCGCGGCGTCCAGGGCAATCAAGCGGGCATCGAGGGTCGCGAGGAAGACACGCCTGGGACACGCGATCCCCGCGGCGCCGCGCCAATACGCCACACCACGATTGATGATCATGTTGGCGAAACGGCGATCGAGATCGATCTGCGGATCGAAGACCCACAACTCGTCTCCCGTTTCTGGATCGAGGGCGATCACCCGATTGAAGGGCGTCGTGAAGATGAGGCGTCCGTCGACGACGATCGGCGTGCTCTCCATCGCCGTGCCGGTGTTGACTCTCGTGGGCCAGGACCCAGCGCGGAAGTCTCCGTGTCGATAGGTCCACACGGGCACGAGGGAGGCGACGTTGTCGCGATTGATGTCGGCCAACGGTGAGTATCGCGCTGCGTCCGCTTGGCCTTCCGTGGTGGGCCACCCGGCGATGAGATCGTCCTGGGCGTCGAGATGTGCACCGGCGACAAGGAGCAGAATGGCGACCAGTTGAATCATTGCGCTCCCATTCTCGCGAACCGACCGGCCAACCCTCGTGGCATCTTCGCGTCCCTCCGAGGAAGACCTCACGCGTGGACGCTTCAATCTATCATGGAGACTTCGCTCTTGTCTGGCCTGCAGCAGTTCAGCCATGACCCGACGATATGCTCCTCCCTTTTCAGTCGCCATGGGGTCCGCTGACTTGTTCGCAAGGCTTCAGGTGCAGGACACTAGTGGCTAGAAGATGATCACAAGCTAGCCATGACTAAGCGTCTCACCGAACCTCCCACTCGTGCTGAGCAGGAGCAGGCCGAAGCGTTCCAGCTGTACCGGCTCGCGGCGGAGCAAGGCGTGGCGGGCGCGCAGTGCCGACTCGGTGTCATGTATGCCGAGGGCCAGGGAGTGGCGCAGGACGACGCGGAGTCGGTGCGGTGGTTTCGGCTGGCGGCTGAGCAAGGCGAGGCGGAGGCACAAGGCGGCCTTGGATTGGCGTGCGGCACGGGGCGGGGTATCCCTCAGGACTTCGTGGCCTCGCATATGTGGATGACCCTCGCGGCTGCCCAGCTCACTGGGGTGACTCGTAACGGAGCCTTGAAGTTTCTGGCTTCCATCGCGGCGGCTATGACCTCCGACCAGATTGCCGAAGCCCGGCGTCTCGCGCGGGAGTGGACGCCGACCTCGGAAGGGTGAAGATCCCTTTCAAAGACGCTAACGGCCTAGCCGGAGAGCAAAGGAAATGAAGCCTGCGTCGAGTCACCATACGATCGACTACATCGAATTCAACGTCACGGATATTGCTGAGGCGAAGCGATTCTATACAGCTGCGTTCGACTGGACGTTCAACGACTACGGGCCGACCTACGCTGGAATTCAAGGGGATGGGCGCGAGGTGGGGGGCGTGGCCCAGGTCGATCAAGTGACGCGTGGTGGCCCCCTGGTCGTCCTCTATTCAACCGGTCTCGACGCGACTCTCGCACGAGTGCAGGAAGCGGGGGGCGATGTCATCAGAGCACCGTACGGATTCCCCGGCGGGCGGCGGTTTCATTTCTTGGATCCTTCCGGCAACGAACTCGCTGTTTGGGCGGAGCGATAGGCGGCGAGGTGTGTGGGCCGAGGCGAAGATGAACGATTCCGCTCCTTCCCGGGGACTCATGTGGTCCTTCTGGATTCCCGTTGCGAGCCTCATCGGGCTCGAGCTCTACGTCGGCAATTTCGACGGCTGGGGTGCCTGGGCGGCGGCTCCGCTCTTCCTGGTTCCTCTCGTGCTGAGTGTGGCCATCGCGAGTGCTGGCGCAACACGATGCTTTCTTGAGTTTCGGTCTGGGTTACCTCGCCCCTCAAGCGTGGTATTCACCGTCGTAGCGGCGCTTCCGATCCTCTGGCTGCTCGTTCGGCGATACTTCGTCTAGCGAAGGCGATGCTCGGTATAATCCGGCGGTAGCCTTCGGCGCACCCCCAAGAGCCCATGTCCCTGATCGTCGGCTCACGACTCGGCCGCCACGATGTCACCGCTTCCGGAGGCACTGTATGAGCGGAGTTGCGCTTTGGCGCCCGGCATTTGTCCTCTCCGCCCTGCTCTTGATGGTCGGGGGACCGCAGCACCCGGACGGCACGATGGTGGAGATGCTGGCTCATCCTAACTGGGTGCGAGCCCATTCGTTGATGCTGGCGGGATTTGTCGTGCTGTTCGTTGGGCTTCTCCTCTTTCGGGCGAATCCTCTGTTGCCGGCTCGGACGCAACGATGGACCCGATACGCCTTGGTTGGGACGGGTTTGCAGGTCGTGGAGATGGTGCTCCATACCGCCTCGGTCGTTGACCACGCGAATCTGGCTGCCGGTTCCGCGACGCCCGTCCTTACGACACACCTGGCGGCGGCCCTCGTCTTCTATCCTGCCTTCTCGGCCACAGTCGTGGGGTTGATCGTCGTGGCGGCGAGGGACGGTGTCTTGGGCTCGCCCTGGATCTCGTGGCTGGGTGTCGTCGGGTTGGTGGCGAACGGGATCGCGCCGGCGCTGGTCCTATCAGGCTTTGACGATGCGACGCTCCTGTTCAGGCTGCTGATGCTGTTTGCCGTGTAGCTCATCCTGTCGGGTCTGTGGGGCATTCGACGCACTGCGGAGCGTTCGGCAGCTGGTGCGCAGATCTTTCCATGAGCACCGTCTATTCGCGGCGCGAGTTTCTCGGCGTGTTTCCGGCATTCGCTACCCTCGGGTCTCTGCCGGCGGCGGCGCGACTGCCCCTCGGACAGCCTGAGCGCCGACTCCGCATCACCGGCATGGAGGTCATCGTCATCCGAGCAACCCGCCGCACCAATTGGATTTTCGTGCGCCTGACGACGAACGAGGGACAGACCGGCCTCGGTGAGGCATCGATGGGGCGGCTCGACAGCCTGTCGGAACTCGCCCAGTTCTTCGACCTGGTCCGCGACCGCTCACCGTTCGAGATCGAGCGATACCGGCAGGCCGGGTGGGCGGCGGCCAGCTCCGGAGATCGCCGGCAGGCGACCGCATTCAGCGCCGTCGAACAAGCGCAGTGGGATCTGGTGGGTAAAGCCCTCGGCGCACCCGTGTATGACCTCGTTGGCGGGCAACTCCGAAACGAGTTACCGCTGTACGCGAACATCAACCGTGCGACCGCCGATCGCGGACCGGACGGTTTTGCCGCCAACGCACGGCAGGCGGTCGCTGACGGATTCCGGGCGATCAAGGCCGCACCGTTCGATGGATTCCCATCGCTCGACAGCCGACAGGCTGAGGTTGATGCAGCCACTGAAATTGGCATCGCGTGTATTGAGGCGATGCGCCAGGCGGTCGGGCCTGACATCGCCCTCAAGATCGACGTGCACAGCCATTTCGATGTCGCCCTCGCGGTCGCCGTGGCTCGGCGACTCGAGCCGCAGCAGCTGTCTTGGTATGAGGAGCCGGTGCCGCCAACCGACCTCGTCAGTACCAAGGCGATCAAGGACGGGATCAGCCAAAGCATGGCCGGCGGTGAGTTCCTGTTCGGCGTTGAAGGCTTCGCCTCGCTCTGCCGCGAACGGGCGGTGGATATCATCATGCCCGACGTCAAGCACTGTGGCGGTCTCACGGAGCTTCGTAAGATCGCGACAGTCGCGGAGCTTCATGGCGTGATGGTCTCACCGCATAACCCGAGCGGTCCGGTCAGCACGATGGCATCGGCGCAAGTCTGTGCTGGCCTGCCCAACTTCGACGTCCTTGAGTACCAATGGAACGAGGTCGGCTGGCGCGGCGAACTCATCGACCCGCCGGAGCGCGTGTCTGGTGGGGTCTTGCAGGTACCTCTGGGAGCCGGCATCGGCGTCACGCTCAATGAAACGCTGGTGCGCGAGCACGCGTAGGATTACGACGGTCGAATCCCGCAGAAGTCCATGAAGTCGCGGAGCTGGGGCCGACCCTCAGCTGGCTCGCGAAATAGTCGGCTGCGGCACCCCGTGGAAGAGTCCGCTCAGGATCGCCATCGTGACTGCCCCTGTAGCCACGCCTTGAGCAAAGCCATCTTCTCTCTCCAGTTGGGACATCATACGTCCTCGTGGCTCGGCGTCAATTTCCTATCCGTCGCATTCGCTTGACCCAGGTTGGGGGGGCCGTATGATTGACCTACTCCTGATCTCCGAGAACCGAGGACACAGGAGGCCATGATGAGCTGTCGAAGTCTCCCGGTGTCGCGGACGATGATCGTGGTTTCGTTTCTGGTCGTCTCGCCGGCCGCGGCCCAACCCTCGAGCCTCTCTGGAGCGACGACCGAGGTTGGGGGGTTGGTGGAGGAAGGCGACGCGGCGGTCGTGCCGCAGACGCCGTGGGGCCACCCGGATCTCCAGGGTGTCTGGAACACCTCGACGACAACACCGCTCGAGCGCATGACGGATGAGGAGCGGGAACGGGGTCGTCTGGCTTCGGCGGCGGTGGCAGCGGTCACGGGTGCCACTTCCGCCGCCTGGCTCGAGCGGGCTGGGGGGCTCGAACGGGAGGCGTTGATCGTGGATCCACCCGACGGCAGGATCTCGATGACGCCCGCCGCGACGCAGCGGCTGGTCGATCGAGAGAACGCGCGCCGGGGACGTGGCGAGGCCGACTCCTGGCTCGACCGCAACTCCTGGGAGCGCTGCATCTCGATGACCTTGCCGATCGCGATGATGCCCATCTTCTACAACGCGAACTATCAGATTCTGCAGACGCCGACGCACGTCGCGATCGTGATGGAGATGATTCACGAGGCTCGCATCGTCCCCCTGGACGGGCGGCCACACGCCGACGGCGGCATTCGCCAGTGGCTCGGTGACTCACGCGGTCACTGGGACGGCAACACCCTGGTGGTCGAGACCGTCCACTTCAACGACCGACTGGACGGCGGAGACCTGCAGCCCTCTCAGGTCAACCGGATGACCCACCGAGGGCCGGGCGGGACGCTACGCCTGGTCGAGCGCTTCACGCTCGGCGACGCCAATACCATCGACTACCGATTCACCGTTGAAGACCACTGGGCCTTCACGCGGCCCTACACCGTCGCGCTACCCATGAACCGGCGCGACACGAGCGATCCGGTCATGCGCCTGTTCGAGTACGCGTGTCATGAGGGAAACTACGCCATGGTAAACCTGCTCACCGGTGGGCGTGCCGACGAGCAGGCCGCCCTGGACGGTGCGGCGCTCGTCAGACGGCAGCGGATCGACGGGGGGCACCCGGGCGTCCGGGAGCCGGCGGTTCCGTTCGTCCCCTGATACCGGTTCCCGCTACGTTTCGACTCGGCATCGAGGCTATTCTTGGTCCAGGATGTTCTTCGCCCTCTTCGTCCTCGGGATGGGGATGCTCCTCTTGGCCCAGACGGCGCCGTTTCCGTTCATCCTTGACGCTATCGGTCCCGCCCGGGCGCTCTGGAGTATGCCCAAGCAAGACGGCGCGCCGACGGTGTATCTGACGTTCGACGACGGACCGAACCCGACCGCGACACCGGCCCTGCTCGACGTGCTCGCCCGCACCGATGCCGTCGCGACCTTCTTTGTGATCGAGCGCTATGTGACCGACGAGACGGCGCCCCTCGTGCGTCGGATGTTCGCCGAAGGGCACGCGGTGGGGCTCCACTCCCATACGCGTGCGCTGACGGAGCTGTCAGCCGACGACCTGGCCCAGTCCTTGACCGAGATGGCCGACCGCATCGAGAGAATCGTTGGGTCTCGACCCTGCCCGGTGTTTCGACCGCACGCCGGGTGGAGAAGCAAGCCGATGTTCGCGGGGCTTGCCCAGATCGACTACGCGTTGGTGGGGTGGGGGTGGGGTCTCTGGGACTTCGACTGGTTTCGTCGACCCGACCCGCAGGCCCTTGCGGATCGGCTTGCCCGTAAAGCGTCGGACGGCGACATCATGGTGATCCACGACGGTCATCACGCCGACCCCATGGCTGACCGCCAGTACGCCGTGGGGGCCGCCGCCTTGCTGGTGCCCGCGCTCCGGGACCGAGGATTCCGCCTCGGTCGGATCTGCCGGTCATGGGATTCAGCGGCGGGATCCTCATGACTCGCGTCTGACTGTCACAACTCGTGATCTCGTCGCTCTGATCGGAGACCCTCCCCTCGGAGTGTTGGCCGATTCCCCTCACAGCAATTCAGAGTTTCTCAGGGAGCCGTCAGGACTTCCTCCGGTCAGCAGCGCTAGGCTGAGGGTGAGTAGTAGACGGAGGTACAAGGCACATGACCAAGGCACTCGCGACAATGCTGTTCTCGGTCCTTCTCTGCCTCGGGTCCGTTGTCGACGGCAACGCTCAGCAGTCCACGACGCAAGGCTTGCTCGTCGGCCTGGACTTCGGCGGGGCGACCGTTTCTTTCAACAACATGCCGAGCGACAGCGCAGGACTCGTGGGAGGTCGGATCGGCTATGGCTTCAACAGGATCTTTACAGCATACGTGGCCGCCTACGAAGCAGACGTCGACGTCCGAGAGTTCGATGGGTTCGACAAAGTGACATTTGGCCACATCGACCTCGGGATGAGGCTCCACCTGGCCAATAGCCGCCGCCGGTGGGTCCCCTATGGTGAGCTCGCCATCACAATCTGGGATGTCAGCGACGTCCTCAAGAACGGGGAACAGACCACCACCGACTTCAAGGGACGGCCGACCTCCAGCCTCGGAGGCGGACTCGCCATCTACCTGTCCGACGGGTTGGCCCTCGATGTGAACTTCAAGGTGGCAGAGGGATTGTTCAAAGACATCCCGGTCGGCAACATCCTGGATGAGGGGCGCGAACATCATGTGCATACGTTTCTCGACCTCGGCGCCGCATCTGCTCGGTTCACCGTCGGTCTGTCGTGGTGGCCGTAGACTTGAGGGGCGAAGGGTCGCAGCGCCGCGAGAGTGGAGCTGGTGCCTACAAGTTGTTGAAAAGATGAGCGAACCACACCCTGTGGCCTGAGGCGAGTGGTACCTGGTGCGCCCGGTTGATAGCGGCGATTGGAGGACAGGTTGGATCAATCAAACAACCGTCGATGAGATTCAGCTACAACCGGATCGGACCCCGTCTGGACAGCGCACCTCTTACCCAGACGTGGAGACCTCGATCATGTGGTCACTGCTCAGCGACCGTGAGGCAGCGGATTTGAGTCTTCCGAGCTGGCATCCGCGTGGTTTCAATATCGCCGTGGCATGGAACTCGAATCCGTGGTTCGGCTGGGAGCTTGAGGGCGGTGCCCATTTTTTCTCTCAGGAGGTCTTCGGCACCACCCTCGGCACTCAGGAATACACGGCGTTGACTGGTCCGAAGTTCACCTTTCGGCAGTCTGACCGGGTTGCCCCGTTTCTGCATCTCTTGACCGGGCCAACGTTCTTCTTCGCCACTGACCCTTTGGACTCGGAAACGGATTCGGACTGAGACGTCGGATTCCAGCCGGGTGGCGGTTTCGACATCGTTGCAAACGAGAGAGTTGCCGTTCGCCTCGGGGTCGATCTCAGGTTCTTTTTCCGCGACGCCAGCCGCGAGTGTAGGTTCACAGCTGGAGTGACCATTCGCTAATGTGAGTCTCGGTTCCCCGGATGGGCTTGTGCCCGTGATGCAATGAACCCTGGTTTAGACGCGCAGGACCCAGGTTGGCGCTCTGGAAAGAACGCGGCCAGCACGATAGTCGCTATGGCTCTCGTCGTCGGGTCTCCGTTCGTCGTCTTGGCACAGACGGGCGCACTGCGGACAACACGGACCTCAAGTGTCGTTGCGGAACCTCGTCATGAAGCCGCCGTTTCGGGTACCGTCGAGACCGGCGAAGTGCTGGAGGTGCTTCTCGAACAAGGCGGCTGGTATCTTGTGCGTCCACTGGACGACCGCTCTTGGCGGGTTGCGTGGGTCAACAAGGAAACTGTCGAATTGATGAGCTTGGACGTCAGTGCCTTCACCGCGAGGATCCGAAGTGCCGACCCCGCGATTGTTGAGGACTTCGTCACGGCGCGGGCTACGGTTTCACGGGTGATGCAGGCGGTGGGCGGTGCCACGGGTCCCGATCGCGATGAAGTGTGGTATCGCCTTGACGCGGGCGCCTCCGGCCGGTACGAGATTTCTACGGTCGAGACCAGCTTCGACACGGCGCTCGGCCTGTACAACGCGGACAACCTTGCCGTTATTCGCGAACATGAAGGGGGAGGAGGAACGGATCCTCGCATCGAAGCCGAACTTGCTGAAGGGGAATACCTGATCAGGGTGTCGGCCGCCGCCGATGAATCGGGCACCTTCACTTTGGAGGTGACGGCGCCTGGGGAGCGCCCCAGCCAGGTTGTTGTCACACCAGGACCCTCGGCCAACGCCTCGTTCAGGTGACCTCCCGCCTGTTCCGACTTAGGCACGGCGCCGGTCTATCAGCAACGCGCTAGAATCTCCCTGACTCGCGTCGACCGGACATTTCATGCCTCTGGACGTCGACCCCCGCCCCGGCCACTACGAAGTCAGTCGCCAGGGTTATTCTGCTGCTTCGAAGGCGATGACGAACTCGTGCTCGGTCCGGAGTCTCCTAGCCTGTTGATACGTGTCCGAGTTCCAGAAGTCCAGAAGCGCCTTCATGGAACGGAAACTCAGGACGCCGACCCGCTCCGTATACGGCCATGTGCCTTCCAGAACGTGTAACGTGCTCCCGGGTGCCCCGGCGCCCAGCACCTTCCTGCCGGCCTGCTGGGCCAGAGGGACCGCTATCTCGCGATACTTCGCCATGCGCTCGGCCGGCGCCTCAACGGCGCCGGGCGACACGACGAGATAGGCGGCCTTCTCGCCCGCCTGATTTGCTTGCGCATGCGCGACCCCATCATGCCAGCGGGCGGACAGATGCCCGAGGCCAAAGACCGCGACGAGAGTCATCGAGTACACCAGTTTGCGTGTCATTTGCATTCTCCACGGTGGACCGGCTGCGGGTCACCATCCCCCCTGACACTAGTCCTGTTATGTGCGAAGTCGTTTCGCGGCAATCGGAGTAAGAGGGCTTGTTGTCCAAGCCCAGATGCGGCGATCGCCGAGACGATTACGTTCTGCAATCACAGTCGCCCTCTCGAGACTCGACGAGCCATTGTGTCCTCGGCCGACACGTCGTCGTAGGCGTTTGCCAGTCTGACATTTAAGTGGTGCCGGAGGGGGGAGTCGAACCCCCACTAGGGGTGAACCTAACTGGATTTTGAATCGCTTCAACAGAAAGGAACGAAACGGAATAGCGCGGAAAACATTGGACAAAGTGAAGGGCCGACAAGACCCGGGAGGACCCAAATAGACCCTTCGGGATTACTCCCGGTCATCCTGCGGTCATCCAAGACTTGGGCCGCTTCAAGAGCAGTCGCCCCTCTTGCCGACCGGGGTCTCCTCGACTCACTCAGGAATGGCTCGTCTAGTTGCCGTGGGAGACCCCCCGGCTTTGCCGGGGCGGCCAGCCCCGTTTGACGTTTCGGGGAGTCACGTGAGGAACTCCTTCCCGTGAGCCGCTCAAGCATCACGAGAAGGAGACCTCATGCCGACCTACCGAAGTCTCAATCATACGAAATGGCACTGTCAGTATCACGTTGTGTTCATCCCGAAGTATCGAAGAAAGGCGATGTACGGGGGATTGCGGCGGGATTTGGGCGAGGTGTTCCGCCGTCTGGCGCTGCATCGCGAGAGCGAGGTGGAGGAGGGGCATCTGTTGCCGGACCATGTGCATATGATGATGTCGATTCCGCCGAAGTACTCTGTCGCCCAGGTCATCGGATATCTCAAGGGGAAGAGTGCCATCCACATCGCTCGGGAGTTCGCGGGACGTTCGCGGAACTTCGTGGGGCAGCACTTCTGGGCCCGGGGCTACTTCGTGTCCACGGTGGGTCGCGATGAGCGGGTCATTCGGGAGTACATCCAGCAGCAGGAACGCGAGGACCGGCGGTCGGATCAGTTGCCGTTGGAGTAGAGTGGCCACCGTGAGGTGGCTCAAGTGACCGCATAGCGGGCACGTCATGCCGCTTTGAGCGGCTCACAAACTAAGGCCCCCGGCTTTGCCGGGGGATACTTACTCCTGGAGTTTCGCGAGGAGCAGAAAGAGGCACTCGTCCGGACTGCCGTCCAACCGATTCGCAGCAATCAACTCGCGGGACGGCCGTTGGCGGTAGTGATTCTGTTAGGGCTGCAGCTTTGCGAGTAGGCGGGTGATCCGCACCCTATTGAAACGCTGCACCATGATTGGGTACACGTTTACGAACAGGTTGATCGCAGTTGAAATAAGAAAGTGCTCCACTCCCATGGCGAGTCCAGCGAGTACCGCCCACGATTGCAGGAGTAACGCCGATATCAGATGTCGCCATTCCCACTTGCGAGTCTGCTGCTCGTAGTTTACGAGCGCCTGCCGTCGGTTTCCTGTTTCCGTGATCTTCAGCCGCTGGATACCGCGTAAACGACTGATTCGATCACCGCTTGTTGGAACGAACTCCTTGAAGACTCGCGCCCCGAGTCGGACATAGACGCGGCCATAATTCTCAAGTTCGAAAGGTCGAGGTTCGAAGTACCATTGCGCCAGTTTGGAGTTCATGGCCGCACTCAGCGCTAGATACTACTGTCGTTCAAACTCAGACGGCGGTTAGCTCACGCGGGCGGCTGGTTGGACGCCGCCTGTCGCCGTTCCCAGTACTGGCGCAGCGAATCCATCTTGTCGCGGTACTGCCCAGACAGCCGATCTGGTAGGAGAGGGTTCGCGATGTCGGCGACGACCGTCACATAGGGAGCCAGCACGGAGTTGTGCAGTAAGGCGGCCCCGGAGGGGGCATAGGCGACGACCGGAAGGATGACCAGTGCGGCGGCGAGCAACGCTGTGACCAGACCCACCGCACCGCCGGCCAACCGGTCGGCCCAGCCGAGCTTTGACGCTCTCAGCAACCGCCCCAGCGCAGAGGCGACGAGGGCCCCGGCAAGCACTGTTCCCAGGAAGATGGCCAGGTAGGCTACCCGGTTAGCCACCGGCTCCGTCATCTCCACGACGCGCGCCATCGATACCGCGACCTGCCAGTGGAACTGCGCCGCGAGCATAAACGCCGCGACCAGTGCCCCAGCGCGTGTGCCGGGAAAGCCCGGTCAAGGGGGACAAGATGCCGTGATGTGATCTTTGAAACCTTGTTCGAAACCCTGTGGGTATCCAATCCCATCCGGCCAAGGTCGGCCGCCAGCCGGAACCGAGTGATGTGTTTGGCGTCAAGTACTTCTGCCGCTCAACGTCAACTATTCTTGCCGGTTCGGACGGCTGCTCGTTCGACGACGCACCGTTCGCTGGGCGTTGCTGTGGGTTCTGAAGACGTAGAAGACCAAACGGCGTGAACGTCCGCTTGGGGACGTTCACGGAGTGCGGTAGCCGAGCGCGCGGCTTCCGAAAGGGAGGGGCTGGTGGTTGCTACGCGAGGAGCTGTGGGTCCGTCGAGTACGGCTGGAGGGGTCGTCGGCGGCGCCCGTGCCTGCCAGCATCACACTCGCCGCCGGCATGGCGGTCATGACCGGGTATGAGATGATCTGCCCAAGAGCCCGCGAGAAGATGTGCGCCGTGAACGTCTCGGTCGAAGCCGTGATCGCTTCCGGACCGGAGACGCTCAGGAACTCGCAGGTCGGCGACGCCGCGGCAACAGCGGCCCCGGCGGCCGGCCGCGAGGCACGGGCGGTGGCGATGGCGGCGACGTTGGGCGCGACGGATCCGTTCGAAAGCTCGGCACGTCGAACTCGAGCACCACGGCGTGGTGCACCAGGCGGTCGATCGCCGCGGCCGTGGCCATCTGGTCGCGGAAGATCCGGTCCCACTGGCTGAAGACCAGATTGCTGGTCACCATCACCGAGCGGCGCTCGTAGCGCTCGGCGAGCAGCGTGAACAGTACCTCGGCTTCGTCGGGGCTCTGCTGCACGTAGCCCAGATCGTCGAGCAGGATCACCTCGAAGAGGTCGAGCTTGCGGAGGGCGCGGGGCAGGTCGAGATCACGTTTCGCGCCGAGCAGTTCCTGGACCAGGGCGTAGGCCGGGGCGCACAGCACGCTGTGGCCGGCCTCGACCAGCGCGTGCCCGACGGCGCTCAGCGCATGGCTCTTGCCGACGCCCGGCAGGCCGAACGCCAGCACGTTGGTCGCCGTCTCGAGGAACGCCCCGATGGCCAGCGTCTCCAGCTGCTGCACCACCGGTGCCGGCAACCTTCCGGTGTCGAGCGTCGCGAACGTCTTGCCGGGCGGCAGACGCGAGGCTCGTCGCAGCCGGGCAATCCGCCGCTGGCGTCGCGCCTCGGCTTCGGCCTCGAGCACTTCGACCAGCACCGGCAGCGCGTCGTGGTGGCCCGCCTGCGTTAGGCGCGGCACCAGCTCCTCGGCCGCCGTCGTCAGGCCGAACTGTTTCAGCAACGTCGTCGACGCCGTGCTCGCCGGCGTCATCGGCGCAGGCCTCCGGTCAGCAGCGCGTCGTACCGTGACAGGTCCGGCCGGGGAATGTGCACGACGGGGATGGTCGGAACCGGCGGACGCACCTCGGCCTGGACGCTGGCATAGTCGCACCCAGCGCCGGCGTCGAGCCGAGAGCGAAGCGTCACCTCGACCTGCCGCTCGCTGGTGGTGGCCGCCAGATGCAGCAGCCGCACGTACTCGACGTCGGCCCGCTCGCCATGCGTCCGGCCGAGCGCGTCATACGCCGCCCGGAACGTCAGCGACGGAAACAGCTCTTCCCGGAAGCGATAGCGCGCAAACGCCCCCGGCTTGCGGACCAGGCTGCCGATGATGTGCCGGTAATCGATCCGGTGGTCCGCCGCGCCCCGCAGCCGCGGCATCGTGCACAGCAACTGGCCGCCATAGCGGACCTCGACCGTCGACGGATGCTGGCGCGCTTCCACCGTGTGACCGATCAACCGCGACGGCACCGAGTAGATCCGGCCGCCGACGCGAATCGTGCTCCACTTCCGCACCACGCATTGGAACGTCGTGTACTCCGGGATCCGAGCCGCAGGTAACGGCCGCAGGTACGGACGCTCCTCGGCAAGCCGCGTCGCCGCCGCCGCATTCCGCGCCTCGTCGACGACCGCCCGCACGAACCGCAGATACGCCGACTCGTCGTCGAAGTCCCGGTCGCCCCGCAACAGCAACGCCTGCTCGATGGCCGTCTTCGTCCGAAAGTGCGACTGCTCGGCCACCCCGTTCTCGTGCGGCTTCCCCGGCTGGATCCGCGACGAGCGCAGCCCGTAGTGGTCCAGCACCTGCTGGAACCGCACCGTCAGTTGCCGCCCGCCGCTCCGCTTCAGCTCGTGCGTCGCCGCCGACAGATTGTCGTGACGAAGCCACGCCGGCGCCGCCCCCAGCGTCCACAGCGCGCCCTGCAGGCCGGCCACCAGCGCCTCGAACGTCTCGCTGAACGCCAGCCCCACATACGTCCACTTGCTGTAGCTCAGCACCCACTCGAACAACAGATGCGGGAACGGCACGCCCCGTATCGTCACCCCCAGGTCGCTCGCGTCGGTGAAGTCGAACGCCGCTTCCCGACCCGGGACCGCCACCTGCTCGAAATACACCTCGCGGTCCGGACCATACTGCACCCGCCAGTCGCGGACCCGCCGCTGCAACGTCCGTAGCTGCCCCGCCTGAAAGCGACCCGGATGCCGCCGGCACAGCCACGTGAACAGCGTCAGCACCTGCAGTCGTCCCTCCGTATCCGCCACCAACTGCGGCACGACCTCCGACTCCCACACGCCGGCGAACGGGTCCTCCCGCGTCCGCCACGTCCGAGGCGCCTTCGCCGTCGACGGCAACGCGCCGCTCTGCCAGTGTCGCGCCGTCCGCTCGCTCATCCCGGCCGCCGCCGCGGCCGCCGCTAACGTCTTCCCCGACATCCGTTTCTCGCGCAATCGCCGCACCTGGGCATCCGTGATCAACCCGTCCTCCACAAGGAAAACGGGCAGTCTCACACGACTCTCGGTGGGTCCACGAACCGGCCGATCGCGTCCTCGGCAACCGGCAAGAATAATTGTCGTTGATCATGATGCGTGGGCCTGGGGTGACCCAGGGCGCGAAGCGTTCACAGGGAGCCCGTAGGCCGCGTGATTGAGCCCCGAAATGCATTGTTTGTGAGGGCCGACGTCGTGCGTTGGACGGAAGGCTATCTCGCCGCATCTCAGAGGCCGTGGAGGCGGCGACCTCGCCGGGGTCGGAGCGCGTGGCATGCGTGCGGGTGGGTTTCCCGGGAACCCGGGAGGCCTCGTCGTCTCCATCTTAAAGACCGCCGGGGGGCGGGCACCGGCTCACCAAGCCCGAGGCCGTGGACGCAGCACCTGGCGTCCGACGGAGCGAAGCCGCAGGTGCTCGGATGGTACCGCCGGGCGAAGGCAACGAAGCGCGGGGGGATGGACGGCGAGGAGTCGGAGTGTCTCATAGTACCGCCGAAGCGGGGGAATTGAGCCCACGAGACCCCGTGGAGGGAAGGGGGCACCGGCAGGTGGCACCGGTGGAGGGAAAGACGGCCAACACACCGAGGTTGGGTCCCGTCTCCACGTCACGACAACGGATAGCCGAACTGGCCAGACAAGCCTTGGGGATGGCGGTGGCCATCGCCTGGCTTCCTGGACCAGCGGGTACGCGACGGCGCGTAGCGAAGCCATCTGTCGAGGAGCCGGATGCGGCAGAACCCGCACGTCCGGATCTGTGGGGGGCCAGGGTCAGCAACGACCCTGGTCTACCCGACCGATCAGCAGGCGCGTCAGCCCTCTCAACACGCCGAGTAGCACCAGCAGGCCGACGAGTACGAGCAGCAGAACGTCGAACGTGTTCACGTCCATCACGTTCTCATCATACCTACCCGCACGGTGCCGAGAACTCGGCGAGGCGAGGACGTTGGCATTCTCCTGGCATTTCTGTGCATGGACAGCCACAAGCGACGCCGCAGGCATAGAATGTCCCTCGGATCAGCCACCACAACTCATGGCCGTTACCGTCGGCTTCCGACTCGGCCATTACGACGTGACCGCCCTCATCGGCGAGGGGGGCATGGGGCAGGTCTATCAGGCCACCGATACCAAACTGAACCCCGACTGGAAGGGAACGAGGGATGGCGCGCACGCTTGAGTGGATCACTCAGGATATGGACGCTTTCGCGGAGAAAGATTTCAGCGGGGTTCCTTTCGATGTCGACGTTACTTTTTGCGGACCCCTTCTGGATAGCCATTGAAGGGCCGAGATGCGGTTGTGCCGTTTCTCAATGACGTTGCCAAGCAGATGAGTAACGTCCGTCTCAACCAACATGTCGTTCAGGACGAGCACGCTTGCGCAGTGATCCAGTTCGAAGCGGGAGGGAATCTGATCAAAGCTTACGGCTACTTCAGAGTGTCGACAGATGGGATCAGCGAAATCCGGGTCTTCTTCGATCCGCGTCCGCTTCTGCCGTGAGGCTGGAGCGTTGCAGCGGCATTCTGATAGAGCCTGCTGGAGCTTCTCCGCCACAAGGCTTACAGTCCAGCTGAAACTGCGTCGCTAGCTCAGCCACAACTCATGTCTCTGGAAGTTGGCTCCCGACTCGCTCACTACGACGTGACCGCCCTCATTGGCGTGGGAGGGATGGTGTCTGCGTATGTGCGCATCGTGGGACTCACGGGGGCTGTCTTCTTGCTCGGCGCCGCTCACGCCAGCGGGCAAACTAAGCCAACACAGCCCTCCTCCTCTGATGCGACACCCATCGCAAAGACCCGTACTCAGATCGGCATCGGCGTCCTCGGGGGAGTACCGCTCGGCGAATTCGGGAACAGCATTGACTCGGCCGGCGGTGTCTCGGGACACGTCGGTGTGGGGCTGGGCGAGAGCGTCGTGAGCCTCGGGGGAGAGGTCGGTTTTCTCTGGTACGGAGGCGAGAGCCGAACCGTACCTCTGAGTACCACCATCCCGGACGCTCTGGTAAATGTGAATACGAACAACTACTTCCTCATGACCCATGCCCGCCTGCGGGTTCAGTCGCGCGAGGGGCGATGGCGACCTTATCTCGACGGTCTGCTTGGCTTCAACTACATCTTCACCCGGACATCAGTCGATGTCGGCGGGAGTGCGGGTGGCTCTTCCCTCAGCTCGATTGCCGGCACCACGAATATTGGGGACTTCGGACTGAGCTATGGGGGGGGTGGTGGTGTCATGGTTGCCTTCTCCTCGTGGCCAAGTTCGCTCAGCCTCGACGTCTCAATGCGTTACATCGCGGGCTCGGAGGCGGACTACCTGACCGAGGGTGCGATCCGGCGGGAAGGGGGGCAGGCATTCCTCGATGTCAGTAGTTCGAGAACAGATTTGTTCGCCGTCTACGTCGGGGTGATCTGGGAACGATGAGGTCATGCTCCAGTGTGGACTCATCACGCCGGGCAACAGGACGCGATGATTTTGGCGGGGTCGTCGCCGGAACTGGTTCGAGGAACTCAAGCGCCTCGTGCCCACGGGTCGACCGGGGAGCTGATGCCGACCGGGGACTCATCCCGGCGCAGAGACTTGCTCCTCACGCCCCCCGTCGCCCTGCGAGCGACCGGGCACCGACCCCGCCAACGGACTTCCGACTTCTGGCCCGCAAGGCACGATATTCGTCTGGTCAGCTGCAGACGTTACCGTCCGCTCCTGAGGGCAACGAGCCTCACGAAACTGGCAATTGGCGGCTTTTTCGGCGAGTGGCGCGTGGCATAGCCCATGCACCAAAGACCCTCGGAGCGGGGACCCTTGGTGAACCTACAGGGTGTGGGTAGGCTGGGTAGTAGCCGGGGTCACCCGCCCAGTCCCCATTTGCCCCCGTCGGCCTGAGTCTTGCGACCAAGTGGTCGTAAGCAGCGAACCATCTCGGGGCGGGCAGCTCAACGACTAGGGTTCGGTCCCCAGTCGGACCTTCTTATTCTCTGCAGGTGACAGTGCCGCATAGTTCTGTCCGACCCAGGTCGACCGAATAGCGAACGAAAGCCTGCGCCCAAAGCGACTTCCAGGAGCGCGGGCGTTGTCGATCCCAACACGAGGCATGAACTCACACGGGCTCGAGCTGTCAAAACATGGCTACGGTATTGCTTCGGCTGCCGAAGTGCGGCCTGGCAGTCTACGCGCAGTCCCCAAGGTGCTGGCCTCGGCTCTAAGGGACGCCGATGCCCCTCGATACGGGTGGTACTTCTTTCGCCTCTATGCGGCGTCATTTTGTGCCATTGCCGCGCTCGGACTGGCTCAGGCCATATCTGGCTGGATGCTCGAAGTCCGTATCTTGATCTGGCTAGGAGGAGCTACGCTGGTGTACGGGGGTGCCTCAACCGCTGGGTGGTACCTTGCGCGATTCGTTTTGCCAGGATCGCCAATCGAGCTTGCGGACAACGTCGTTTCGACACTTTCCCAAGACACCGCGGAGAACGTGCTCGATGTTGGTACCGGGAGAGGACTGTTCGCCATCGCCGCGGCGAAGCGCATGCCACACGCCAAGGTGATCGGCATCGATGTTTGGGCCCCCCCGAACCGCAAATCGTCTCGGCACCATAGCCTGTCTCGCCCCACTGGCCACCGTATCGATAGCGCGAGGCGCAACGCGAAGATTGAGGGTGTGAGTGATCGAGTCACGTTCGCGGACATGGACGCAACCCGTCTGGATTTCGAGTCAGGTTCTTTCGATCTGGTTATCTGTGCGTACGTCCTAAGCCACTTGGGTACACATTCCCGCGGCGTCCTCGCGGAGGTACGTCGTGTCCTGAGCCCTGGTGGGCGTCTCGTCGTCGCTGATAACGTCCGGGATCTGTACTACCTGCTACTCTCGACTCCCCACTTCTTTGCGTGGTCCTACATGCGGGGAGGCAAGGCACGCCAGCTGACCGAGGACCACTGGCGTTCGCTTGTCAAGGATGCTGGATTCTTGCTACGAAAGCAGCGGAGTGACAAGGCGATCATATTCCTGGAGGCGACTATTGAGTGAGGGCTACGGGGAGCGGCGGCACCCCCGCAAGACCTGGAAGTCTTCCCAACCGAGTGTCCTTGTCCTTGGTGGTCAGCACCGCAATGCCCTTGGTGTCGTCCGTGACTTAGGGCGGCGAGGTATCCCCGTCTTCGTTGGGTCCGACGATCCGTTCGCACGGTCGAACTGGTCTCGATATGCGTCACGCACGTTCACCTACCCATCCCCAGCACGTCAGCCCGACGAGGCCCACAAAGCCATTCTCGTCAAGCTGCGGGAGTGGGAGCCTGACGTTTTGTTACCGGCCATGGATGAGGGCTGGCGGCTGCTCTACAAGCACTTCGACGACTACTCACAACTTACAGCCATGGTCCCTTGTCCAGGACATGAGCTATTCGAGCGCATGCTGAACAAGAAGACCATGACGAAGCAGGCCCAGCAGTGCGGGATACCGGTTCCACACACGGTCTTCCCCGAATCGTTCGATGAGGCGCTGGAGATGCGTCATGCTGTGACGTACCCGGCGCTGCTCAAACCCCCCTGCAGCGTGGCCGGAGAGGGCATCACTCGTGTGGAGACACCGGTCGATCTTGCCAGAGCACTACGCCACTTCAAGTCCCCGCCCCTCATCCAAGAGTGGATTCCCGGAGATGACCTGGAGCTGACGCTCCTCATCGCCGATCGGGAACTGGTCGCGGCAAGCACCTACGTCAGTGTGCGGAATGCCCCACTACCATTCGGTCCCCCGGTTGCCTGCCGCACAATCCGAGATGACAAGCTCGTGGAGGTGGGCGCGCAACTGCTGAAGACCATCCGATTTGAGGGAGTGGCGCATCTGGATTTTCGGCGCGACCGACGAGATGGACTGGCCAAGCTCCTCGATTTCAACGCCAGGCTAGCCGGGACAAACGAACTCTCCACACGAAGTGGCGTCAACTTCCCATTGATGCTGTACAAGCTCGCCCTTGGCGAAAAGCCCACCCCACGGCTCAGGCACGGCCGGGACCTCGAGTTTCGCTGGCTCCTCTTCGGTGAACTGCGCCATCTGGTCCAGAGCACCCGGAAGAGGCAGGTGATCAGGGATCTGCTCCAGTGGAATAACGTATCCACGGATATTCGTTTTACTGACCCACTGCCTCACGTTGCCCACCTGATCGGTACGCTCAAGAGCAGGTGACCGAGTTCCCCATCAACACCTCGGTGACCTGTCGTTTCGCGGACGGCGTTATAACTTTCGGGCCAAGACGTCCTTGATGGCCGCGTTCTCCAACGCCAGATCGGCATACATCCGTTTCAGCTTCGCGTTCTCGCCTTCGAGCTCGCGGAGGCGCTTCACATCAGCCACCGACGCGCCGGCATACTTGCTCCGCCACTTGAAGAACGTCGTCTTGCTGATGCCATGCTCTCGCAGCAAGTCAGCCACCGGGACACCAGATTCCGCTTCCTTGAGAATCCCGACGACCTGACTCTCCGTGAACTTTGATCGCCTCATTGACCGCTCCTTTGGCCGGGAGCAGTCTACCTTCGAGTGTCTACCGAGGGGGGAAGCTTACGCTACGGTCATCCAGACCCGATCCGCCGAAGAACACCCCTCGACCTTGGTGCCTGCAAGTTGTTGAAAACATGGTGCCGGAGGGGGGAGTCGAACCCCCACCATCCTTTCGGATGACTGGATTTTGAATCCAGCGCGTCTGCCAGTTTCGCCACTCCGGCCGGTCGTTGATTGAAATAGGACTACAGGACCCAACGGCAGGGCCTGTTCCCGTGATCTTGAAAGATTCTTGAAAGATTGTCCACGTTCGAGCTGTCGACCGCTCTGTGTCAGTCCCCTCTAGGTCGAATGATTCCCGTCTTCTCCTGCTATGGCACTCGCTGCCGACCGATTACAGCAGAAGGAAGACCTGTAGAACGGCCGGCAGGGAGTTGAACTGTCGATCCCGGAGACACTGAAACGCTGCAATCTAATGTTTTACGAACGAGCCTGGCGGCCTTGTCCTTTCTGCTGTTCGCGACGGTGACATTCGCCCAGTCAACGACAGTGCGAGTTGTTCGTTCAGCGGTTGTCGTGGCGGAACCTTCGGGGGATGCAAGCGTAGACGGGACTGTTGCCGCTGGAGAGCTGCTGGAAGTAAATGATGAACGTGGCTCTTGGTATCTGGTCCGCCCACCGGACGACGGCACGCCGCGTGAGTGGCGAACCGGTTGGGTAAACAAGGGAATGGTGGAGCTGCTCGTCCGCGGCGTGACACCAGCACCCGACCCTGCGCCCAGCAGATCGGCTCCAGCCCAGGCAAGAGCGAGGCGAAGTATTCAGAACAGATATCCGAGCACTGAGACAGCAGTCGCTTGGTCAGTAGTTAAGGATTTCGCACTGAGTGACGCGAGCGACGTGAGCATGTCTCGGTGGCCCATCAGTAAACGACACGTCGGCTCTTGGATTCAACGTAGCCACGACGGCGAACTTCAATCATTGGTTCGGCCTGACGACCGAGGGTGGAGGCAGCTTCTTTTCTCAGGACGTGCTGGGCATCGAGATCTTTGACATCCGAGTCTGGACGATTATGTCGGGACCGAAGTTCACGCTTCGAAAGTCCGAACGACTGGCTCCCTTTGGCCAGGTGCTTCTAGGTGCGGCCTTTCTTAACGGCAACGTTTTGGGCGAATCTGGATACGAGTGGGACTTTGCTCTTCAACCCGGAGGCGGAGTTGACGTGGCTCTCTCAGATGCCGTGGCGCTACGCTTCGGCGTCGACGTCAGAGTCTTGTTCGATAAGCCGTTCTCCGGTGATTCGCATAACCAGCTTCGGTTCACGACTGGAGTCGTCTTCAGGACCTGGTAACGAGGAGGCTACGGCCTCACGATTCCGTCTTGGTCCAGAGCAGCGTTGAGGCTACGACCTCACGATTCCGTCGTGGGTCCAGAGCACCGTGAGGCTACGGCCTCACGATTCCGTCGTGGGTCCAGAGATACAGCGTTCGGGTATTGCCACGAGCATCGGTAAAACGCTCAACCTGGTCGGCATCCCAGTCGCCCATGGAGAAGGCGTGGGACACGATTCGGTCGCCGCGTTCGAGCTGTTTCGTCAGCATCGGTCGAAGCTTCATATTCGATGAGGACAGCAGATAGAGCGTGACGACCGTAGCGTCGGAGAGGTCGACCTCCACCGCATCCTGCTGAATGAACCTCACGAGGTGCGAAACCCCCGCCCGTTCGGCATTGGCCTTCGACTCGGCGATCCGCTGAGGGTCTATATCGACGCCTACGCCTCGTGCCCCGAATCGCTCGGCGGCGGTGATGACTATCCGGCCGTCGCCGCACCCCAGGTCGTAGACGACGTCGTTGGCCGTCACCCCAGCCAGCACTAGCATCCGGTCGACGACGTCTTCAGGTGTCGGCACGAAGGGGGCGAGACTGGCCGATGTCTGCGCCGATAGGTTGGGAACCGCGATCGTCCAGGCGCCCGAACCAACCAGGGCCAGCAGAATTACCGCGTAGGGACAGCGAATCATCGCGAGCGGTCCGTACTGTACATCAAGACGACCTAAAGCCTGGCCTCCCTACGCGTTCAGAGTTGGGTGATCCAAATCGTTGAATCGAGACGCCGAGTTGGCCGACGGGTGCCTGGGGCATTCGCCATAAGACCAGCTCAAGAACACCATATAGATCAAAAGAAACGGCCCTCGAGCGGGCAAAACCGGACGCTGACGGTGACAGGGCAATGATGTGAAGAATCGGGCAAATAGCTCATTTTACGAGGGTTCCGGTTGCCTGAAGAGGCTCGATCGGCTAAAATGACGGCTCTTCACCCTTCGTTCGGACTCCCAGTTTCCGCGCACTACCAACCCCGGGGGGAATGTTGGAATTTGAGGTCGGTGACAAGGTCATATACCCGAATCACGGTCTAGGCGTCATCGAGAAGATCGAAGAGAAGACGATCCTCGGCACCACGTGTGGCTTCTACTCCCTCAGGATGGCGTCGAGCGAGACGACCGTACTGGTTCCGCTCGATAACGTAGACGACGTCGGATTGCGCCGCGCGATTGCCGATACCGAGGTCAGGAGGCTCTTCCTCAGGATTGCCGATGGGAAGATCGACAGCCACCAGAACTGGAAGGGCCGCTTCAAAGACAACTCGGACAAGATGCGGACCGGTTCGATCCGTGACGTGATTGACGTCCTGAAGAGCCTCAACTTCCTCAGCAAGTCGAAGAACCTTTCGTTCCGAGAGAAGCGGATGCTCGACCGCGCGAGGTTTCTCGTGGTCTCGGAGATTGCCGAGGTGACCGGGGATGTCTCAGAGACCATCGAGGACAAGGTTGAAAAGGCCCTCGAGCGTTGTCTCGTGAACCGCACCAAAGTGCTTGCACGAGCCAAGGCGGCAAAGGCCACCAAGGTGGCCAAGGTCAGGAAGGCTTCAGCACGGAGCACGACCCGGCGCGCCGCGCGTGCCTCCTAGTGTTTCCACACGATAGGATCCGCTGATCTGGTCAGCACGATCATCTCCGCTATCCGCTCGCTGACGGCCTATGTGAGCGTCTCGCTCTACGTCCTTCTCGTTGCCCCCCCCGGTATCGTCCTCGCGCTGCTGTTTACATGGCCAGAGGTGCTGTACTGGTTGGCGCGCGGCGGTGTGACTCTCGGCTTCGGAACGGCCGGCATCACCTATCGCGTTGCAGGTCGTGAGCATATCCAAAGGGAGCGGGCGGCTGTCTACTGCATCAACCACGCGAGCAACATCGAGCCCCCTCTTCTGTTCATGGTTTTGTCAGCCTTGCATCCCAGGCTACGGGTGCTCTACAAGGCCGAGTTGCGAAAGGCCATTCCGGTGCTCAAGCAGGCGTTCGACGTGGTCGGGTTCGTACCGATCGAGCGGGGTAATCGCGAACAGAGTATGGCGGTGATCGAGGCTGCCGGCGCGGCGCTACGTGAGGGGAACTCTTTCATGATTTTTCCCGAGGGCACACGAAGCCGTACGGGTCGCCTGCTCCCGTTCAAGAAGGGCGGCTTCATCATGGCAATCAAAGGCGAGGCGACGATCGTGCCGGTTGCGATCCAGGGCACGGCCGCCGCGATGCGGAAGGGCAGCCCTTTCATTCGTCCGGTCACCGTCAGCGTGCGATTGGGCGCTCCGATCGACACCGCCTCTTGCACGATCGACGACCGTGACCGCCTGATTCGAGAGACGCGTGACGCCGTCCAGGGTCTGCTCGACGAGGGACCGGTGCAGGCCGAAGATTGAACGGTCTGGGATTTAGGTTCCCGAAAAGAACGACAACGCCCACGCCGGCAGGGCCACGCCATCGGTGGCGGTGATACCCTCGAGCAGCTGCACTTTCAGCGCCGTGAAAGGCTTGAGCGGCTCTACGAATCGAATCTCCAGGACACGATTTCGCCCGCGATACTCGGTCTCGAACGCGACCGCACTTGGTGGTTCGACTCCGGCAGCAGCCGCGCTTGCCAGTGGATAGTCGACCTGAATCTTTCCATCGAAGGAGTCGGCATCCATATCCCGGGAGAACTGAATCCGCACCACGGTATCGGTGGGGACGTCGATGTCGCCCTCGAACGGGGTGCTGAAGATGACCTCCGGGGGCGGTCCAGTTCGCTTTTCGACGCGAGTGACAGGCGTCGCGTTCGGGACCGGCTCGGCGAGCCTGATGGTTCCAGCATCCACGACCACCATGCCTTCATGGAGGCGGACCGTACCGGTGATCTCGAGCCACCGGCCGGTGTCGAGCCGGGCCTGGACATCGAGTTCGAACCCGTCCCCTTTGGGTTCCTTCCCCACAACCCAGACCGCCGCATCGGCCGACGTCAGCACGAAGTCGTAGCGACTCTCACCAGGTGAGTCGGGCAGGTCACCGTAGAGATTCCGACCGCGAAACCGCCCCGTGAGGGTCACGCTCTGGTCGACATGCGCATCGGGGTTCAGCGCCACGGTCCGAAGCGTGGTCGCCGGCGACCCGGTGAGTGGCGTGGAAGACCTGGCCGCGACAAGCAGCATTTCGCCGACCGACGGCCAGGCTTTGCTCAGCAGCGACCGAGACAGCCGTTCAAACGGCAGTTCAGCCACGCGCGGGTCGCCCTGTTCGAGACGGCCGACGTCGTAGAAGATGCCGATGATCTCCAGCTGGTCGCTTACGCCGGGCGGTGGCGGGGGCACATCGAGCACCAGCAACCTATCTTGGTCACTGACGAGATAGGTCAGTACCCCGTCGCCCACGGCCTCGCCATGGACGATGATTTCTTCGCCGTGGAAGAAGCTCGAGTGTTCGGAAAGCAGATCGAGCGTGGCGACTCGTCGCCCGGCACGCTGGGCCTCTGACGAGCCGACAAGGCCCAGGAGTAGCAGTACCGCGGACAGGGGCAGTATTCGAACGTGTTGGGTCACCAGTTCGCATGTTAGCACGGGGTAAGATGGCCTATGCGAGAGCAGATATCGGAGCTCACGACCAATCGTCTCTCGCTGTATCTCCGTTTTTTGAACGAGTTGCAGGAGAAGGGTGTCAAGACGGTGTCGTCCAAGGTCCTGGCCGAGCAGTTCGGGTTGAACGCCGCCCTGATTCGCAAGGACCTCGCGCATTTCGGGGACCTTGGGGTGCGCGGCGTCGGCTATGTGGTCGAGGACCTACGGGCCGAGCTCCGGTCGATCCTCGGACTGGACCGACAGCTGAAGGTGGCCATCATGGGGGCCGGGAACCTGGGTCTCGCCTTGGCTGACTATCCGGGGTTTCGTCAGGAGGGCTTTCAGATCGTGGCCCTGTTCGATACGTTGCGGGCCAAGGTGGGACGGCTGTCGAAGAGGGGAGTGTCCATCTACGATATTCGCGAGCTAAAGAAGATTGCGAAGCGTGAGGGCATTACGATCGCCGTTATCGCGGTTCCGGCGACGTCGGCGCAGGATGTCGTCAATACGGTGATCCAGGCTGGCATCAAGGCGGTGCTCAATTTCTCGCCAGGCGCACTTCGGGTACCCGATCACGTCAAGCTCAAGAGCGTGGATCTCACCGTGTCACTCGAGAGCTTGTCGTTCTATCTCGCGCGTGAGGTGCGCAGGAACAGTCACTATGACGGATAAGACGACCAAGCCCACTCTGTCGCACGTCGACGCCAAGGGACGAGTCCAGATGGTCGATGTCGGCGATAAGCCGGAGACGGCACGTGAGGCCGTCGCGCGCGGCGTCATCCGGATCGGTGGGGAAGCGCTCCAGCTGATTCGGTCGGGCGCCATCCGGAAAGGCGACCCTTTGCAGGTAGCACGGATCGCCGGCATCATGGCGGCCAAGCGCACCGCCGACCTGATTCCTCTCTGCCACCCGATTCCGATCACCCGAGTGGACGTCGAGCTCCACCCACGGGAGGACGGCTACGAGATCGAGGCTCGGGTCGCGACTCGAGCCCAGACCGGCGTCGAGATGGAGGCCTTGACGGCAGTCGCAACTGCGGCACTCACGGTCTACGATATGGTCAAGGCGGTCGATCGAACGATGACGATTGGGGACATCCGACTGGTGGAAAAGACCGGCGGTCGGTCCGGCACCTTCACCCAGGACTGAGAAGGGAGCGGGAGTATGCCCGAGGCTCACATAAGGACGCTCGCCGACCTCCCATTCCATGTGTCGGGGCGGTATCCCAAACCGGCGCTGCTTAGACGGTGTAGGCCCGACGGATACGACGAGCTTTCCAGCCGTCAGTTCTTCGAGGATGTCAGGGACTGTGCCCTTGGACTGGCTGGCCTCGGTGTGCGGCCCGGTGACCGTGTCGCGCTCATCTGCGAGACACGACCGGAGTGGTTGGTGGCGGATCTGGGTATTCTGACCATAGGCGCCGTGACCGTCCCGATCTACCCGACGCTTACCCCGAGCCTGATCGGTTTCATCCTCGCCGACGCCGGCGCCCACGTGGTCGTCGCGTCCACTGCCGAGCAAGCGGGAAAGATTAGAGAAGTCCGGGCCGAGGTTCCAGACCTCCAGGAAGTCATCGTGATCGATGCTGGGGCGCTGGGAGAGGGCGAGCGCAGCCTGGCTGAGATCGGTGAGCGCGGGCATGGGCGACTCATGCACGAGGACGGCCTCGCGCGCGAATACAAGGAGGCCGCCGGAGCGATTGGAGCCGACCAGCTCGCCACGATCATCTATACGTCTGGCACCACGGGGAACCCAAAAGGGGTGATGCTGACTCACGGCGCGATCGTCGCCAACGTCGTTGATACAGATGTCCTGGTCGCGCCAACGGACACCGACGAGGCCCTGTCTTTTCTCCCCCTATGTCACGCGCTCGAGCGGTCGGCCGTTTATCTCTATCTGTACAAAGGCGTCACCGTGACGTTCGCGGAATCGCTCAACACCATTGGCCGTGACATGGTCCGGGTCAAGCCCACGATCATGACAGGGGTGCCCCGAGTATTCGACAAGCTCCACGCGCGGATTCTCGATGCCGTGGGGAAGGCCCCCGCTATCCGCCAGAGGCTATTTCGCTGGGCGATCGGAGTCAGCCTGGCGCGGTCGCGAGCGATTCTGGCCGGCCGCGAACCCTCGTTTTTCGTGCGCGCCCAGCACGCCCTGGCGGATCGTCTCGTCTGCGCCAAGATTCGCGAACGCGTGGGAGGGCGACTGCGATTCGTGGTCTCGGGCGGTGCGCCTCTCTCGCGGACGGTGGCCGAGTTTCTGTTCGCCGTCGGCATTCCGGTGCTCGAGGGATATGGGCTTACGGAGACCTCTCCCGTCCTGACGGCCAATCCGGAGCATGCGCCACGGCTCGGCACCGTGGGGAAGGCCCTGCCTCGCGTCGAGCTTCGAATCGCGGAGGACGGGGAGATCCTCGCGCGTGGTCCGAACGTGATGCTCGGCTACTATGGTCAGCCCGAGGCCACGGCCGAGGCCATCAAGGATGGGTGGTTTCACACCGGTGACATCGGCCATCTTGACGATGACGGGTACTTGACGATCACCGACCGCAAGAAAGAACTCCTGGTGACCGCGGGCGGGAAGAACATCGCGCCCCAGCCCATCGAGCTGCGATTGCGTCAGCACCCCCTCGTTGGGGAGGCGATGCTGATTGGCGACGGGCGGCAGTTCGTGTCGGCGTTGATCGTTCCGGACTTTGGTGCCCTGCGTACGCAGGTCGGAGACTCGGGGGAGAGCGACCTCGCCGGGCTCGTGGAACGGCCGGACGTGAAGGCCCTATACGACGACGTCGTGAGCGCCGTGAACGCCGACCTCCCGCAGTTCGAACAACTCAAGCAGTTCGCCTTGTTGCCGACCGAGTTCAGCCAGGAAAGCGGCGAACTGACGCCGACGATGAAGGTCAAGCGGAGGGTCGTGGCGGAACGCTGGAAGGAGGTCGTCGACGGCCTGTATGCTTCCTAGTGCCGGTATGGCTGAATCACGCCACTAGCCTCCCGGGTGCGGTCGGGGCTCAGAACACGCGGGCGTCTGTCAGCGGCCACCACCGAAGTTGGACGCGGCCGATGATGTACTTCTCGGGCACTTGTCCCCAATGCCGGCTATCGGAGCTATTGTTCCGGTGGTCGCCCATCACGAAGTAGTACGACTCCTGCACCACTTCCGGTCCATGGTTCTCGTGACTCCGATACTCAGGGGGAACGAACAGATCTGGCTGAAGCACCTCGTTGACGTAGACGTGACCGTCTTCGATCCGCACGGTGTCGCCTTCTTCCGCGACGACCCTCTTGACAAAGGACTTGCCGGGGTCCCGGGGGTAATAGAGCATCACGATGTCGCCGGGTTCGGGAACTCCAAAGAAGCGATAAGCGGCCTTATTGACGATCAGGCGATCCTGGTCCTGAAGCGTTGGCTCCATGCTCTTGCCCTCGACCCTGGCCACCTGGAAGCCGAACGTCACGATCAGCGTCGCGTAGACGGCCGCTGACGCGAACGTCTTGAGCCACGCCAACGCCTCCGCACCGACTCGTGTCAGCAGGACGCCCGGGCCGGCGGCCTGGGCGTGGATCGGTTCCGGAGTGGCGAATAGCGAGCCACCAGGTTCGATCGGCTGACCGTCGGCGACCGTCGCTGCGGGAGCGACTAGAGGCTCAGGTACTCCCGGAGTCGCTTGGTCTGCGACCGGCTCACGGGTATCTCCGTCCCCTGACGGTCTTTCATCTTCAGCAGGTAGTTCCGACTCCACGGCACTATCTCCTTGACCTTGTTGATATTGACCAAGTGCGAGCGATGCACTCGCCAAAAGATCTCAGGATCCAAGTTCGACTGCAACTCGTCCAGCGTGCGAAAGTTCGAGGTGCCCGTTAGCCCGCCGGCGACAACAGTAATGACCTCGTCGTACAGCGATGCGTAAATGATATCTCCGGACGGTATCAGTTGGAAACGTTCACCCACTCTCAGCGCCACCCGGTCACGTCGGTTTTGCTGCTTGCTGACATGCTGGAGCACGCGTTCGAGCTGGTCGTCCGCCAGGATAGTGCCGCTGGGGTCGCTCTCGGTGGCTCGCTCCCGCACCCGCTCAATCGTATGGGCCAGCCGTCCCGCCTCGACTGGCTTGAGCAGATAGTCCACGGCGTTGACCTCGAACGCCTCGATGGCGTACTGGTCGAAGGCCGTGACGAAGACCACGCTGGTCTTGACCTCGCGGAGCAAGAGCTCGCGGGCGACCTCGAAGCCAGTGCGCCCCGGCATGTGTATGTCGAGGAGAACCAGGTCGGGCTTCTGCTCCCTGATGACTTGCATGGCGTCGACGCCGTTGCTGGCCTGGCCGACGACGTCGACGTCGTCGAGCTGCTCAAGGAGGAAGCAGAGTTCGTTGCGAGCTGGCCGCTCGTCATCGACCACGACTGTGCGAATCACCATGATACGAATGATAGGAACGGTCCGCTACGCCGTGACCTGGTCCGGAACATCGATCCCCGGAATCGTGATGCGGGCGCACGTTCCTTCGCCCCGCGTGCTCTCGATCGTCAGGTGGTAGTTCTCGCCGTAAATGACCCGCAGGCGCTCGTCGACATTGCGTAGCCCGATCCCGTCCGACTCCTGGGGGTTCAACTCCGTTTGGCGCATGCCGTTGCCGTCGTCGGCGATTTCGATAATCGTGTCGCCCCGGTCCAAACGGCTACGGATGGTGATCTGACCTCCGCCAACCTTGCTGCCGATGCCGTGCTTGATGGCGTTCTCCACGAGTGGCTGGAGCAGCATGCTCGGCATGACGAGGTCCAGACTGTCAGCGCTGATGTCCTTGTTGACGACCAAAGTGGGCCCAAATCTCACCGTCTCGATGTCGAGGTATTCGTCGATGGATGCGAGTTCCTCTTTCAGCGTGACGAAGTGCTCTTGGCTCCTGAGCAGACGTCGCAAGAGTCCCGACAGCTTGACGATCAGCATCCGCGCGGTTTCGGGCTGTGAGCGAATCAGCGAGGAGATCGAGGTCAGCGTATTGAACAGGAAGTGGGGGTTGATTTGACTCGCCAACGCTTCGACTTTCGCGGACATGAGCAGCTTCTCCTGCTCTTGCAAACGGTGTTCGATCCGGGCCGTGTTCCAGATCTTGATCGGGATGGCCACGCTGAGCACGGTGGCGAGCACGACGAGGACGCTGACCCAGACGTTGGGCGGAGCCAGGTAGAACAGGTGGTTTCCAAACCGTGCGCCGAGCGTGAGGCGGAGGAGTTCGAGCCCGATCGGTGCCAACAGGAGAATCATCAGCCAATCGAGCTTGAAGCGAATCATCCGCCACGCGTGGCGATGCAAGTCGGTAAAAAAGAGCGGTGAAAGGTGCCAGATCGCTTCCTTGGGGCACACCTCCCTCAGCCCACCGCCGGCGAATCCACACCCTACCGCGAATGGCAGCGCGATCGCCTCGCCGCCGATCAGAAGAGCCGGCGCGCCCACCATTCCCCCTACCATGGCGCCGGCATAGGGTCCGGCTATCAGTCCGGCGAGGAACGGGCCGGCCAGCGAGAGGTCGGCCGCGTCGTAGTTCAGCAGAAGTCGCGCGACCACCGCGCCGCTCAGAGGGACGCCCAGACTGATCGCAAACACCAGACGCTCCCGCCAGGCCCGCTGCTCGGTCAGGAGAATGCGACGGAATTGGCGGAACCGGACCAGCATCGTCGCCACCACTGCAACGACGGCAAGCTTGACGACCAGCGTCGTCAACAGATACTGAGTTGCCGTGAGTATTCGAGCTTCGGAAGGCATGTCGTTCCAGCCAAAGAGTACTCAACTATAGTGACGGGACCTCAGGCTGTCAAACCTAAAAGCGCTCCAACATGTTACTATTAAAGAAGTTACGCCATGTCTCCATTCGAGAAAGCGCTCGAGAGCAAGGTCCTCGTCTGTGACGGTGCCATGGGCACGATGCTCTACGCCCAGGGCGCCTTCGTCAACCGGTCATTCGATGAATTGAACGTCACCCAGCCCGATCTCGTCACCGGCGTTCACAGGGCCTACATCGAGGCTGGGGTCGATGTCATCGAGACCAACACCTTCGGAGCCAATCGAGTCAAACTGGAGAGCTTTGGGCTGGCCGACCAGCTGTCGGTGTTGAATGCGGCAGGCGTCTCGCTGGCTCGACAGGCTGCCGGGCCCGATGTGTTTGTTGCCGGGGCACTTGGACCGCTGGGCCTTCCGGTGGAGCCACTCGGCCACACCACACTGGCCGATGCGAGGCGGCACTTTGGCGAGCAGGCCGAGGTTCTTGCGGCTTCCGGCGTCGATCTGTTCGTGCTCGAGACATTTCGGTCAGTCGACGAGCTGGTCGCCGGCGTCTCAGCCGTCCGCGCCGTGAGCCAGCTCCCGATCGTGGCTGAGCTGACCATCAACGAGGCGGGAGACGCTCCGGATGGCGTCTCGCCGGAGGCGTTTGGTCCACGCCTGGTGGATGTCGGCGCGACGGTGGTCGGTGCGAACTGCGGTATTGGCGTGGCCGGGATGCTCGAAGTCATCGAGCAACTGCGGGCGGTGACGACGGTGGCGCTGGCCGCGCAGCCCAATGCGGGCCTTCCACGTCAGGTGGAAGGGCGCTCGATGTATATGTCGTCTCCCGACTATCTCGCATCCTATGCCCGGCGGTTTGCGAAACTTGGTGTTCGGCTGGTCGGCGGGTGCTGCGGAACGACTCCCGAGCACATTCGGCAGATCGCGGCAGCTCTGGTTTGATCCCCTCGGCGATATAATCAGCTGCAGTGAGTCCAGGTGCCCGCTTCACGTGTGTCACGGCGGCGCTGTTGGTGTGTACGACACCGTGTGCCACCGCGCTGCTCGAGGCTCAAACCCAGCACACCCGGGAGCAAGAGCAGCGTTTTCACGAGGAGGCCACCGCCGCCCTGGCGCACGGTCAGCACGAAGAGGCCGCGGCCCTCGCAGCGACCCGTGACGACGACGATCCCTCGGCAGTCGCCCTTCGGGCTCGGCTGCTCGTTCTGCGGGGGGAGCTCGACCGGGCTGACATGCTGCTCGCGCCCGTCGCCGCACAGAGTCCCTTCAGCGGTGCCGGTCTCGAATATGGCCTGCTCCTGATCCGGACCGGACGAATGGGCGAGGCGGTTGGTTATCTGCAGGCCGTCATCGACGCTGGGTCAGGCTCGCGCCGCGCGCTCGATCTGTATCGCGCTGGTTTGGCCGCCCGGGCGTTGGGCCGATACCGCGACACCAACGCTCTGCTCCGCGCGGGGGCGCTGGCCTCACCTGGCGATCCTGAGATGCAAACCGCCTGGGGCGAGCTCTTCCTGGAGAAGTTCAACCAGCCGGATGCGCAGCAGTTGTTTCAGGAGGCGTTGACACTGGACGACGAGTGGGTTCCGGCTCTTCTCGGTCTCGCCCGCACGCTCGTCGACCAAGATCCGCCCGCCGCGAGGAGCGCGGCCGACCGTGCGCTCGAGATCGACCCGACCGCTGTCGGCGGGCACCTGTTCGTCGCCGAGCTGGAGATGGGAGACCAGAACATGGACGCAGCGCGCAACGCGCTCGACCGTGCGCTGGAAATCAACCCGAATAGCCTCGAGGCTCGAGCGATGATGGCCGCGATGGCCTATATCGAAGACCGCCCGACCGATTTCGAGGCTGAAGTCAACCGAGCGCTTGACATCAATCCGGCCTATGGCGACATCTACCGCGTCGCGGGCAGCCATACTGCGCGTGCCTATCGGTTTGACGAGGCGGTCGAGTTGGTGGAGCGAGCGCTCGAGCTCGACCCGAACAACACGAGGGCGTCCGCGGAGCTGGGGATGCACCTCCTCCGTACGGGCGATGAGCCGGCGGCCCGCGTGGCGCTCGAACGGGCGTTCGAAGACGACCCCTTCGACATCAGCACCTTCAACCTCCTCAACCTGATGGACACGCTCGACGAGTTCGAGACGTTCGAGCGCGGAGACCTCATCCTGCGGTTGCATCCCGAGGAGGCTCCGGTGCTCAGCGAGTATGTTCTGACGCTTGCGCAAGAGGCCCTCGACGAGTTGTCGGCCAAGTACGAGATGACCGTGGAAGCGCCGATTCTGGTCGAGATGTTTCCGACCCATGACGACTTTGCCGTGAGGACGCTCGGTCTCCCCGGCTTCGTGGGGGCGCTCGGGGCCTGTTTCGGTCGCGTCGTGACATTGGATTCTCCCCGCGCGTTGCCACCGGGGCGGCTCAACTGGCGCTCGACGCTGTGGCACGAGATCGCGCACGTCATCACGTTGCAGATGTCCGACAATCGGTTGCCGCGTTGGCTGAGCGAAGGGATCTCGACCTACGAGGAGAAGGAGAAGCGTCTAGAGTGGGGTCGGGATGAGGTTCTCTCGTTCGCGCGGGCGCTCAACGAGGACGCGATTCCTCCGTTGAAGGACCTCAACCGCGGGTTCTCGCAACCGGGCATGATCTCGATGTCGTACTTCCAGGCGTCGGTGCTCGTCGAGCATATCGTCGAGACCTATGGTCACGGCGCGCTGAGAACGTTGGTACGAGCCTATGGGGACGGAGTCGATACCGAAGAGGGGCTGGCGCGGATCAACCTTGACTTCGACTCGCTGCAGGCAAGCTTTGATCTTGCGGTCGAGGAGGAGTTCGGTGATCTGAGGCGCGCGCTGCGTCCGCCCGAGAACACCATCTCGTCGGAGGACCCAGCTGAGCGTCTCGAGGCGTTGCGGACGCTGGCTGCCGACCAGCCCGACAGCTACCCCGTCCAGTTCGCGCTCGGCGTTGCCCTCCGTTCCGCCGGTGAGCTCCGCCCGGCCCTGGAAGCCCTCGAGCGGGCCGCGGCGCTCGCCCCACAAGCGACCGGGATCGAAAGTCCACGCGGCATGATGGCGTCAGTGGCCCAGGAACTAGGCGACCATGAGCGCGCGATGCTCGAGCTCGAGCGTCTGCTCGAGTACGACGAGATGTCGATCGAGGCGGTGCGCAACCTGGTCGCGTTGGCGGAAGAGACGGGGGACGAGGCGCGGCTGGCCCTGGCCTACCACCGCCTGGTCGGGCTCGACCCCTTCGATCCGGTGGCCCACCATGTAATTGGCCGGCGTGCGATGCTCGAAGGTGATACGGACACCGCGATCCTCGAGTTCCAGGTAGCCCTGGCCGCCGGGTCGGTGGACCAGGTGTCGGTTCATTCCGATCTCGCGGAGGGCTATCTTCGCGCCGGGGATCTTGCCGGAGCGAAGCGTGAAGCGCTCAACGCCCTGGAGCTGGCACCTACCTACGAGCGCGCCCAGGAGCTGCTGCTGCGAGTGATCGAGGAGCAGCCCTGACCCTGTCGGTACTCGCGTGACATTCGCCGCCGTGCGGGTAGGCGTTGACGCTATGCTATCTCGCCATGCTGTGTAGGCACTGCGAGACGGAGATCGACGAAAAGGCGCTGATTTGTTTCCGATGCGGGGCGGCGACGACCGACCCCGTCCAACCGCCGTATCAGGAGTCGCCCCGCGCGACGCGCCTGGTGGCACCGTTACTCTTGGCGTTGATCTTCCTCGCGACGGTGACGTTCTTTGTCGTCCAGACCGTCCGAGGGCACCAGACGGCCGTGACGGTCTGGGTCATGCTCGCGGCGGCCGGGGTGCTCCTCGTGTTGAGGCTGCGGCGTCGATGACGGTAAGATGAGCCCTCACCCGACTGTCTGTACACGAATTCATGTCTGACCCACGACTCGAAGTCAGCGACACGCTTGGCCGTCGGATTGTCACCATCGAGAAGGTCCCCTTCCTGATCGGGCGTCGTGTCGGGAGTAATCTGCACCTGCCAAGCGCCGAGGTGTCCAAGGGATCACGCCGAGATTATCAGCGCTGGCGACGGCTATGTGCTCAACGACCGTGGCTCCCGGTATGGCACCTTCGTCAATGACGAGGCAGTGACGGAGCACACGCTTGCTCACGGAGACCGGATACGTCTCGGTCGGAGCGGCGGCGCAGACATCGTGTTCATGGTGATGGATTCGGCGATTTCGGTGAGTGGGGCCGAGCGCGGGTTCATCATGCTGGCCAACAGCAAGAACCAGCTCGAGTTCCGGACGGCACGGTCGAAGGATCGGAAGACCTTGCCCGGGAGCGGCTTTGAGACCAGCCGCAAGATCCCCGAAGAGGTGTTCTCGAGCGGCAAACCTCGCATCGAGGCCGACCTGCTCGATGGCGATCTGGCCCACCAGCATATGGGCACCATTGCGCTTGGAATCCGCAACGTGCTGTGTGTGCCCCTGCGTCTGGTTCGCTATACGGATGACCAGGACACGGCCCTCGCCGACGACCGACGAATCGGTGTGCTCTATCTCGATAGTCGCGAGCGGGGGACATTGCTTTCGGCACAGACCAGTGGGGCCCTGGAGACACTGGCCAACGAAGCGGCTGTGGCGATCGAGAACGCAAAGCTCTACAAGACCGCGCTCGAGAAGGCCAAACTCGAGCAGGAGATGCAGACCGCCGCTGATATTCAGCAGGCCCTGCTCCCCGCCAGTCGACGGTCAGGCGCGTTCTTTGACGCGGCGGCCGAGACGATACCGTGCCGGTCGATCGGGGGCGACTTCTTCGACTACATCGAGCTTCCTGATAGCGGATTCGGGTTCGCCCTTGGCGACGTAGCCGGCAAGGGCCCTCCTGCGGCGCTGCTCGGGGCCATGTTGCTGGGGTCGCTGGCGGCCCAGGCGTCGGTGAGCACCGGTCCCGCCGCGACGATGGCGGCCGCCAACAGCGCGCTCGTGCGGCGCGGGATCCCCGGTCGGTTCGTGACGCTGTTCTACGCCGTCCTGTTCCCGGATGGCCGGCTGACTTACTGTAACGCCGGTCATAACGCGCCGATGCTGGTGTCGACGGACGCGAGTGTGCAGCGTCTCGAGCAGGGTGGGATGGTGATAGGCCTGTTCGAGGGTACGCCGTTCGAGGAAGCCACCGTCCAGCTTCATCCAGGCGATTTCATCGTCATCTTCAGCGATGGGGTGTCCGAGGCGATGGATGCCAAGGAAGAGGAATTTGGAGACGACCGCTTGCTCGAAACCCTCGCGACGATGACGGAAACCGAGGTCGAGCCTCAGCTCAAGCAGGTCTTTGCAGGCGTATCGGCCTTTACGGCCGGCGCCGACCAGAACGACGACGTGACCGCGATGATCGTCGGCTATCGTGGGATGTCTGGCTAACCCCGGTCGGCCATCGGAACGAAGTCGCGCTGGTCGGAGCCCAGGTAAATCTGTCGCGGACGGGCTATCTTTTGGTCTGGATCCTCCAGCATCTCCTCCCACTGGGCAATCCAGCCCACCGTGCGGCC
Organism: Vicinamibacterales bacterium; assembly: GCA_965249105.1. Taxonomy (GTDB): domain Bacteria; phylum Acidobacteriota; class Vicinamibacteria; order Vicinamibacterales; family UBA8438; genus CAUZIB01. Next base: position 5,677,055 of record OZ252219.1, read on the forward strand.
AATGGCGAAGAGCACCGGGAACATCGCCGGCTTAAACCCCATGGCCTCGTAGATAAGGCCTGAGTAGAAGTCGACGTTCGGGTACAGGCGTCGCGAGATGAAGTAGTCATCTTCGAGAGCGATGCGCTCGAGCTCCAATGCCACATCCAGCAACGGGTTCTTCCCGGTGACATCGAACACTTGGTAGGCCGTGTTCTTGATCACCGTGGCGCGCGGGTCGTAGGACTTGTAGACCCGGTGGCCAAAGCCCATGAGGCGGCCATCGCCCGCCTGCACCTTCTTGACGAAGGCAGGAATCTTGTCGACGCTCCCGATCTCGGCCAGCATGCGCAGCACCGCCTCGTTGGCTCCCCCATGAAGCGGACCAGACAGTGCCGCTGCCGCACCGGCGAGCGACGCGTAGGGGTCGGCGTGCGAGCTGCCGATACTGCGCATGGCGCTGGTGCTGCAGTTTTGCTCATGGTCGGCGTGAAGAATGAACAGCACGTCGAGCGCTCGCTCGAGCACCGGGTCCGATTTGTACCGGGGCTCCGACTTCTTGAACAGCATGCTCAGGAAGTTCCCGATGAAGCTGAGATCGGTGTCTGGGTACACATACGGCCGACCGATGCTGTGACGATAGGTGTAGGCGGCAATACTCGGCACCTTGGCGATCAACCGCGCCACCTGCGTGTACCGGGCCTCCGAGTCAAAAACGTGCTTCGCCTCGGGATAGAAGGTCGACAGCGCTCCAACCGTGCTCAGGAATATCCCCATGGGGTGGGCGTCGTATCGGAACCCCTCCATGAACTTCTTGATGTTTTCATGCAGCAACGCATGCCAGTTGAGTTTCTGATTCCAGCCTGCCAACTGTGACTCGGTGGGCAATTCACCGTTCAAGAGCAAATAGGACGTCTCGATATACGTACTGTGCTCGGCCAGTTGCTCGATCGGATAGCCACGGTAGCGGAGGATGCCCTTGTCTCCGTCAATGAACGTGATGCGGCTCTTGCAGGACGAGGTGTTCTGATACGCCGGGTCGTAGGTCATCAGGCCGAACTCGTCATCCGTCACCTTGATCTTCCGGAGGTCCAGAGCTCGGATCGTACCGTCGTTGATCGGGACGTCGTACTGTTTGCCGGTTCGGTTGTCCGTAATCGTCAGCGTATCAGCCATGCAGTATGTATCCCTCGTCGGTCTTCACCGGTCGTGGTCGTCGGTGCGCTCGTCCTCGTCTGGGAGAGACGATGCGCTGTCTCCCGGTACCCGGTAGCGTCCGTCGACCCAGTTTTGAAGGTCGAGCAGCTTGCAGCGCTCGCTACAAAACGGTTGCCACGTGAGGTCGACCGGCGGGCGGCGACAGTAGGCGCAGACGTCGCCGCGAGCCGTATCTCGGTCTTGTATCAATCCCACATTCTAACAACAGGGCGTCGCGGGAGACAGCTCACTGCCCCGTAACGGTCATCTCAACGGCATACAGCGACGTGCGAGCCGTGATGAACAGCGTCGTTCCGTCCTGCCCCCCGAAGCTGAGGTTGGCGGGAGTCTCGGGCACGGCGATCGAGCCAACCGATTCTCCATCCGGGTCGTAGATCGTGACGTCCTGGCCCGTCAAATAGACATTGCCCATCTCGTCCATCGTCATGCCGTCAGAGCCATGCGCGACAAAGAGCCGCCGATCAGAGAGCGTGCCGCCTGCGCCCCTCCGATAGACGTATGTCCTGCCGGCGCCGTGGTCTGCGATGTAGAGCAGCCTTCCGTCCGGCGTTCCGACGAGCCCGTTCGGCCGCACGAGTCCGTCGGCGACGCGGACGACGCTGGCTCGGTCCGGGGCGATGTAGTACACGTGGTCCCCGGACATTTCCTTGTCATCAGTCGGTCCGTAACGCGGGTCGCTGAAGTAAATCCCACCGTCGGGGTCGATCCAGAGGTCGTTGGGGCTGTTGAATCGCCGGCCCCCGAGCTCCTCGGCCAGTACGCTCACCTGACCCGTGGCGTCGATGCGGGTCACTCGCCGGTTCCCCATCTCGCACACGATCAGGCTGCCGTCTTGGTCGACCCGCAGACCATTGGCGCGACCGCTGGCCTCGACGAACGTCTCGACTCGTCGTCCTGGTGTCAAGCGATGTATCCGGTCGTTCGGGATGTCGGTGAAGTAGATGTTGCCCTGGCTGTCAGCGGTGGGTCCCTCGAGGAATCCGAATCCGTCGGCCACGCGTTTGACGACCGCACCGGGCTTGACCAGGTCTGGTTGTTGGCCGTAGACCGGGGCCGCAAGGGGCACCAGAACGGCGGTCGACAGAGAAACGAGAACGCTGAGTCTCACTGTTTCGGTGTTTGGGGCACATCCGCAGTGCCGGGTCGCTCCGCCCTTTTGCGAGTCGACCTGGTGCCGGCCTTGGGCAGACGACGTCTCTGCCCGCGCTGCGGCGTCGCGCGCGGCTTGCGTGCGGTTGTCTTGCGCCGGCGCGCGGGTGGCGTAATGACTTCGAACCGGATAATACGGCGGAGGACGCCCTCGAGCGGTGCGACGCTGCGCTGGGCCGCCCAGAGCTCGAGCTCGGTGTCCCCGGCAGGTTTGATCCGCAGGAGGTAGTCCTGCCCCCCAGGGACGATCTCGAGTGCAGCCACGCTGTGCTGATGACTGCGGTCGAGACCCTCAGCCACGCGCAAGAACGCCGCCAGCGTCTTCACCGTTCGGCGGAGCTCGCTAGACAACTCAGCGTATCCCTCGTGTGACCGCTTGGGAACTCCGCGACGGTGGTATCGGGTAGCCAGCGCCATGACCTCGACTTCCTGAGGTTCGAACCCCCGGAGGCCGCCGTTCTTGACCAGATAGTAGGAGTGCTTGTGATGACGCCCGTAGCTGATATGGATCCCGATGTCGTGCAACACGGCTGCATACTCGAGCCACTCGCGTTCCCGCGTGCCGAGGCCGTGACTCGCCTGGGTCTGGTCGAACATCGTCAGCGCCATCCGCATGACCTGCTCCGCGTGGTCGCGCGAGTAATTGCAGCGCTCGGCAAGCTCAATAACACTTCGACGACGTACATCGGGGTATTTTTCAACCTTGGCGATACGCGCCTGGTTCTTTCGGATGTAGTCGAGTGCGAGACCTTCGCGTAGCGCCAGATCGCACAGCGTCAGCTCCTTGGCGCCCAGCTTCTTGAGGAGCGTATCGAGAAGGACCGACCCCGCCACGGCGAGGTCGGCCCGGCGGGGGTCGAGTCCTGGAATCCGGAGTCGCTCGGCCAAGGTCATGCTCGAGAGCTCCCGCCGCACCCTCCTGAGCTGCTTCGCGCTGATGCGCCGGTGCCGGAGATCGTCGGCCCCAACGACTCCCTCCTCGCTGGCGGCGAGCTGGCCAAGACTCTGAATGGTGCCGGAGGTGCCGATGACGCGGTCGAATCCGAGATTCACAATGTGGTCGACGACCGCCGCCGTCTCTGTCGTGATGCACTTGGTCAGACGGCGCTCATCACGCGCGCTCAGCGGATCACTCCGAACGAATTGCTCGGTCAGGCGTATGACGCCGATCTTGACGCTGTGGGCAACCTGGACCTTGGAGGGTGTCCCGCGGGTGAGCTCCACGCTTCCACCCCCGATATCGACCACCACGGCAGCACCTTCAGAGACGTCGACCCCATAGACCGCCGCGCGATGGATCAACCGCGCTTCCTCGGTGCCGGAGATGACGCGCGCCCGGATGCTGGTGCGTTGCCGGACCGTATTGAGGAACTCGCGGCCGTTGTCGGCTTCACGGACCGCACTGGTGGCCGCGGCGACGATCTCGTCCACGTCGTGCGACTCGGCGAGTCGTCTGAACTTCGAGAGGACTTGCAGCGCGGCGACCATCGACGACTCGGTCAAGGCGCGTCCCCCGAGACCGCCCGACCCGAGCCGGACCATTTCCTTCTCCCGGTCGATGACTTCGAAGGACCGGTCCGGCCGCACCTGCACGACGATCATGTGGATCGAGTTCGTTCCGATGTCGATAGCGGCGATCCGCATGGGCTCTTTCTGGGTCTTGATATAATCCGGACTACCTGGCACCGGTTCCGCGAGCCGGCGGGACATCCTACCATGACGCCTTCACAGCCACTGTCGTGGCCCTTCGAGCGGTTGACCGGGGCGTTCAGCCAGCATCTGCCGCTCGCCGTGGTGGGCGAGGTGGAGCCGCTCCACCAGGGACGCGTGTCCACGCGGCGACTCCGCGAGATTCTGCCGTTGTGCGCTTGCGAGGTGCCACGGGGGCTGGCCAATCGCGCCCGCCGGCGTCTGCGGCGTGTCGGACGTGCGCTTGGGTGGCGTCCGGGAGATCGATGTGTCGATCGGTATCGTCGCCGAGCTCGTCCGGGAAGAGCGGGTCGAACCCGAGACCTGCGAGCGGCTGCAGCATCACCTGGCCGACGAGCGAGACGAGCGCCACGAACGAATGCTGGACCAGCTCTCGTCGGTGAACACGCGCAAGCTGGAATGGGACCTCGCTGATGTCGCGCGTGTCCTGGCGATGCGTCAGCAGACCGACGCGTGGGCCAAGATGCTCGCCGTCCGCTTGGAGAGCCGTGCGCAGCGGGTCCGGGAAGCCGTCGCCGACTCTGGAGCACTCTATATCTCCGATCGCGTCCACCGCGTTCGTATCGCGGCAAAGAAGCTGCGCTACGGGCTCGAGCTGGCCGGGGACACTGGGGAAGCGCGAACGAAGAGCAGCGTGCGCGAGGTCAAGGGCATTCAGGAAGTCCTGGGCCGACTCCACGACCTCGAGGTCCTGGCCCACATGATTCAGGATCTGGCAGTGCCAGGGCCGGTGGGCGAGCCTCTGAACGCTGGCTTCGAGACACTGCGTCGAGATGTCGACCGTGAGTGCCGCGAGTTGCACAGTCAGTATGTCGGGAGCCGCGAGACGTTGCTACGAGTGTGCGCCGACGCCGTCACCCACGCCGGTCGGATCTGGATCGAACGGGGAGGGGAGCTGTCGGGTCCCCGACCGGTGCTCTCGACGGGCCACGTGCTCAAGATGTCGCTGCCGACTGCGCGACCGACCGACGGTAAGTTGGCAAAAGGCGACTAGTGTGGTGAGTTCAACAGATCTATACATTCGGCCGGCGCTGCATCCCGGCTGGCGGCGTTGCTCATCGCTCACATATGCCCAATATGTTCGCACTTCGCGCCTTGCCTGCCGTACGCATCGCCAGCCTCGGTGTATAGATCTGTTGAACTCACCACACTAGGACACCCCACTAGAGGCCGTCCCCGAGGAGCCACCCGATGGCTGCTCCGGCGCCGATGATCCAGGTCGAGTTGAGTCGCCACCACACGAGGCCGACTCCGGCCCCGGCGAGGAGCAGGATCGTCGGGATGTCCACGAGCGCCGACCGGCCGAGATGCCAGGAGACGGCGGCCATCAGTCCGAGCGAGGCGGCGACCACACCGTCGAGCAGAGCACTGGTCACTCGAGAGGCGCGCAGCTTCGGAATGATCGGCTGTGTGAGCGCCACGAATACGAAGCCCGGAACGAAGATGGCGAGCGTGGCCAGGACGGCGCCCGTCCAACCGCCGAGCAGGAAGCCGATGAAGGTGGCGGTGGTGAAGACCGGCCCTGGCGTGACCTGACCCACGGTCACGGCGTCGATGAGCTGCTGCTCGGTCAACCATCCCCATCGAGCTGTGAGGTCGGCTCGGAGGAACGCCAGCAGCACGTAGCCACTTCCGAAGAGTACCGACCCTACCTTGAGGAAGAACAGCGTCAACCTCGTCAGGGTCACCGGCACGGTGGGATTCGACGCCGCCACGGCAGCCAGACCCGCCACCGATGCGGAGATGCCTGCCCCACCCAGCACCCAGACGGCGACCGACCGCCCACCCACGCTGGCCACCAGTGACACGATACCGCCACCCGCCAGCAGCGCGAGTTCGTTGACACCCCAAAGCGAGAGGGCCGCCGCGACGGCACAAATCACACCTGGGAGCACCCCGGTGATCGCGCCCTGGGCCAGCTTCCAGACGGCCTGCAGAATGATCGCGATGATGACGGGGCCGATACCATACATGAGCCATCCCACCTGGGGGGTTTCCCCGTACCGTGTATATCCCCAGGCGATGGCCCCGACGATCAGACTTGCGGGCAGGATGAAGCAGGCGCCGGCCAGCAGGAGTCCGGGTATCCCTGCCCGCTTGTAGCCAAGATGGGCCGCCATTTCGGTTGAATTGGGACCCGGGATGAGGTTGGTGGCGGCCAGGAGATCGAGAAACTCCGCGTCCGTCATCCAGTGACGCCGTGAGACGACCTCGTCCCGCATCATCGCGATATGGGCCGCGGGTCCACCAAAGGCCGTCACACCGAGGCGCACGAACAGGAAGGCGAGCTCCCGCAGGTTGCTCAGCACCGCGCTACTATACCGTCCACCATCTGAAACGTTCGGACCGCGTTTGGCGTCTCAAGAGGCACATGCAGATGCGACCGTTGTACGCGATGTTCACGTGGGCCGTGGTGGCCGTGGTGGCCATGGTGGCAATGACGGCTGTGGTCACCGGTGGCACGGCGGCCACGGCGCAAGATCCGTTGCCAGAGGTCGACCGGTTTGGTCCTCAGGTCGGTGAGACGGTTCCGGATTTCTCGCTGGTGGATCAGTTCGGCGAGGCGCGCACCCTCTCGTCCCTCATGGGGCCGAACGGTCTGATGCTGGTGTTCAGTCGTTCGGCTGATTGGTGACCGTATTGCAAGACGCAGCTCGTTGAGCTGCAAAGCCGACTGGATGAAATCGAGGGTCGTGGACTGGGGTTAGTGTCCATCCTCTATGACCCTCCCGCGACCATCCAGGCCTTCACTGCCGCCCACGACATCGAGTTTCCTGTCTTGTCCGACGAAGGGTCCGAGGTCATCAGACGCTACGACCTGCTCAACCGGGAGACAGATCCAGGCAGTCGTCTTTTCGGGATCCCGTACCCGGGGACTCTCATTCTGGACAACGCGGGGCGGGTGACCGAGCGCTTCTTCGAGCAGCGCTATCAAGAGCGCTTTACAGTCTCGAGTCTCCTCACGCGGTTGGCTGATCCCGCGACCGGCGCCGCCCGAGACGCAACCCGTATCGAGACCGACCATCTCGAAGCGCTCTCCTACGCCAGCGATTCCGTCGTGGCGCCAGGCAACCGATTCTCGTTAGTGGTCGACGTGACGCCAAAGGCCGAGATGCATGTCTATGCCCCTGGTGATCACACCTATCAGGTGATCCGTCTCCGGCTGAATACGCCCGAGTTCGTGCAGTCGCACGACACCAACTATCCCGCCGCAGAGTCGTATCACTTCGAGCCGCTGGACGAGACGGTCCCGGTGTACTCCGAGCCGTTCCGGATCGTGCAAGAGATCACGATCCCGATGAGTCGTGAGATCGCCGCCCTTGCGAGTGAGCCCGACGCGAGGCTGAAGATAGAGGGAGCCCTTCAGTATCAGGCGTGCGACGACGAGGTCTGCTACCTGCCCGTCGACGTGCCGATGAGCTGGGAGTTCGAGTGGCGGCCTCTTGTCCGGGACTAATGGGCCTGTAATCTCGAAGCCGACCACGACTCCCGACCGCGAGCGCAGCCCGCCCCCGACCGGGAACCCCTCACAACCCCGACGTCAAGTCCCTCGGGCATCCCGACGTCTCCGCGCGTCGCCGGGCTCAGAGCTCCCTCACCCCATGGTTGCGGACCAGGAAGTAGATCGCGACCAGCGCGAGCAAGACCCCGTTTACGGCCACGACCAGCGGTGCCGATGACCGCGAGATGAAGTAGCCGCTCACCAGACTTCCCAGAGGCATCCCGCCGCGGAACGCGACGAGATAGATGCTCAGCACCCGCCCCCGCAGTTCGTTGGGCACCGTCAGCTGCACCAGCGAGTTCGTCAGCGAAAAGATCATCAAGAGCGTGGCGCCGATCAGGAACAAGATGACGTAGGTGACGACCGAGATCGGGAGTACGGCGAAGGTGACGACCAGCGCGGCGAACGCAATCTGCACGATCAGGAGCGTTCTCCCCATGTGCCGAAACCGTCCCAACCAGGCGATCGTCAGGGCGCCGACCACAGCTCCCGCCCCCATCGCCGTCATCATCTGGCTCAAGTGTGCGGCGTCGTCGGCAAAGACGGGGAGGAAGGCGCGGATGGGCAATCCCAGGGATGTCGTGGCCATCGCCAGAATCGTCAAGGAGACGAGCGAACCGTTGTTCCGAACGTATGACAGCCCGCCCTTGAGCTCGACCATGATCCGCTGACGCGTGTTCGTTGGCGGGAGCGGGAGACGCATCAGGGACAGGACGACGATGACGGCGAGAAACGACAGACCGTTGATCCCGAAGCAGGCCACAAGGCCATACGCGACGAGGACGCCGCCCCCGATCATTGGACCGATCATCTGGGCCAGGTTGAACTGGATCGAGTTCAGCGCGATCGCGTTTGGGAGTGTCGAGCGTGGAACGAGCGACGGGATCATCGATTGGAACGCCGGTCCGCCAAAGGCCTGGGCGAGACCAGTCAAGAATGACAGTGCCAGGATGTGGTGCACCTGCACCACGTCGAAGAACACGATGGCGGTCAGCGTGAGCGCGGCGACCATCTGGAGGCTCTGCGAGGCGATCAGGAGATAGCGTCGGTCGTGACGGTCGGCGATCACCCCACCGATCAACGTGAAGAGGAGGAGTGGGAGCTCTCCGACAAAGGCATCGAGTCCGAGAAAGAACGCCGAGCCGGTCAGCGTGAGAATGAGCCACTGTTGAGCGAACCGTTGCATCCACGTGCCGACTGCCGAGGTGAACGCCGCGAGCCAGAGATTGCGAAAGTTCGGGTGTGCGAACGACGCGGCAAGCCGTTGAATGATCCAGACCCCGGGCGGAGATGCCGTGGGAACATCGATCGGACCGGGGTCGGCTGGGGTCTCTGTTGGAGGCTTGACCACGGAATAGATACGCGCGCGTATCTTAATTGACCTGCGAAAATCCCTACGTTATGATGGGCGAATAAAAAGCGAATGAAGGCAGATCTCGTTGAACTTGAGTCATTACTCCGTTCAAGGAAGCTTGACGGAACGCTCGTTTCGAAACGCCCAATTCCACTGGAACGAGTGGCTTCCACTGGGCTCACGGGTCTTAATGACGAGCTTGGTGGAGGCTTTGTCCGAGGACATCTCTCAGAGATTATCGGGCCTTCGTCGTCCGGACGAACGAGCGTGTTGTGTGCCGTGCTCGCCGCCGCGACCACCCGTGGCGAGGTGGTCGCCCTCATCGATACGTTCGACAGTTTCGACCCCGTATCTGGGCACGCCGCTGGGGTCGCTCTCTCTCGACTGTTGTGGATCCGTGGTCGCCAGAGTGGCCGAACGACGCCGAGGGGCGAGCGAGGCGTGCAGGCAATTGACGATGCCATCAAGGCGGCAGGCCTGGTTTGCCAGGCTGGACAATTTGGCATCGTGGCCATCGATCTGGCGGAGGCATCCGTGACGGCCATGAAACGGCTTCCGTTCACCACCTCGCGGCGCCTGGCTCGGGCGATCGAGGGGAGCGAGACCGTTGGTGTCGTCGTGGGACCCACGACGATGGGGCGAAGCTCGCTGGGTCGTTCGGTCGTCCTTCGCGCTTCTGGACATTCAGTGCAGTGGTCAGGTGAGGGACCACGCAGCCGGATATTCCGAGGTCTCGAGATCGACGCTCGGGTGGAATCGACACGTGTGCCAGGCCAAAGGTTTCGACTGCAGGCGATGCACTGATGTTTGCCTGTTTGTATCTCCCTCCGCGTTCTCTTGCGACCCCGCCCAGTCGGCCGTCATCGATCATTCGAGGGGGGGACATGAAGTGCGATGCCCTGATGGCTCTTGCGCACGAGCACTCACCACGGGTCGAGATGCATGGGGCTGGTCTGGTCCTGCTTGATGTGGATGGGCTGGGGCAACTCTGGGGGCCTCCACGTCAGGTCGGCGAGCGATTGCGACGCGCGGCTGCGGAGAGACAGCTTGGGGTTCGCGTCGCGATCGCAGGGACGAAGATGGCCGCCTTGTTGGCGACGCAGGGGCGCTGTGGGCTGACGGTCATCCAACCCGGGGACGAGGCCAAACGAGTGTCGACGTTCCCGCTCTCCGTCTTGACGCCACTCTCATCCGCACTCGCTGAGTCCGTGCTCATGCTCCTGCCGATCGTCCAGCGCTGGGGAATCAAGACCTTGGGCGCGCTTGCGGATTTGCCGACAGATGAGCTGTGTACCCGCCTAGGGCCGAGTGGGGTGGAGTTGCAGCGGATCGCACGTGGCCAGGATAGTCGTCCACTCGTGCCAGAGTCGGAAGACGAGCGATTTGAGCAGACGGTTGCGCTCGAGTGGCCAGTCGAAGGACTCGAACCCTTGGCCTTTGTGCTCGGTCGTGTGCTCGATCCGTTGTGTGGGCAACTCGATGCGCGGGGTGTCGCTGTAGGGATGCTCCATGTGCGGTTGACGCTGGTAACGCGAGAGACGCACGAGCGCGCGCTCCGGTTTCCTGCCGCGGTCAACGATCCAAAGGTTTTGCGGACACTCGTGTTGCTCGATCTGGAGTCACATCCTCCTTCGGCCGGGATCGACGCGGTCACGGTCAGCGCGGACCCGGTGCCGGCCCGCACGTTGCAGTTTTCTCTTCTCGAGCGGGCCGTGCCATCTGCCGAGCGTGTCTCGACGCTCTTGGCCCGATTGACGGTGTTGATGGGGGAAGAGCGGTGCGGGTCCCCGGGCCTGGTCGATACCCATGAGCCAGGTGCCTTCGAGATGCGCCCATTCGTCCCCCGATCACAAAAGGGACGGTCAGTGAGAGCGGTGGCAGACACCGAGGTGCTCGTGCCTGTATTGCGTCGCTTTCGAACACCTGTATCCGCGCGTGTCACCGTGGAACACGGACAGCCTGTACGGGTCTCGATCGGACAGCGGCATCTGGGATTTTCCAGACCTGGATCTGGACAGGGACACGTCGTGACCTGTGCCGGCCCATGGCGAACCTCGGGGCAGTGGTGGGGTGTGTCTCACTCCTCATCAGCAGTGGCAGCGTGGGACCGCGACGAGTGGGATGTCGCATTGAGCAACGGCGGACTCTATCGGATCTTTCGAGACCACGATTCGAAGCAGTGGTTCATCGACGGGATGGTGGATTAGGGGTGGGGAATAGTCAGGAGACAGGAGTCAGGATTCAGGAGTCAGGAGGAACAATGAAGCCAGCAAAGATGTTTCAGGATTTGGTTGTTTGGAAGAAGAGTCATCAGCTGGTACTTAAGCTTTACAGGCAAACCGAAAGCTTTCCTAACTCAGAATTGTATGGGCTTACTCAACAATTAAAACGAGCAGCCGTTTCAGTTCCTGCCAATATTGCCGAAGGTTTTAGGAAGCGTAGTCGGGCGGACAAAGCCCGCTATATGAACATCGCACAAGGTTCGTTAGAAGAGACTCGTTATTACCTCATCCTCACTCAGGATCTTGGGTATTCAAAATGTGCAGAGGTGTTGGATGACGTAGATGAAGTCGGCCGTCTGTTAGACGCTTATAGTCGGGCACTCCTGTCTCCTCCTGTCTCCTGACTCCTGAATTCTGACTCCTATCTTTCCCCCATGTACTCCGAGCTTCATGCGTCCTCGGCCTTTTCCTTCCTTGACGGGGCGTCCTCGCCAGAGACTCTCGTAGAGCGCGCCGCGGCGCTGGGCTATCCGGCGATAGCGCTCCTCGACCGCGATGGGCTGTACGGGGTCCCGAGATTTCACAAGGCGGCCCTCGCCGCCGGGATCAAGCCGATCATCGGCAGCGAGATCACTATCAGATCCAACGGCGCGAGTCCCCAGCCACGGGTTCCCGTGCTGTGGCGTCTCCCGGTGCTCGTCGAGACCCAGAAGGGGTATCGCAATCTCAGTCGACTCGTGACTCGGATGAAGCTCGCTGCCCCCAAGGGTGAGGGCGCTCTTACGCTCGAGGAGCTCGACGGCCATACCGCTGGACTGGTGGCTCTGCCCGGTCGTCCAGCTCTGATGGGGCACCGATACGGGGTGGGTGGTGTGTTGGACCGCTTGCTTGGACTGTTCGGACGGGACCATGTCTGTGTCGAGGTGCAACGACATCTGCTTCGCGACGAAGAACACGACAACCAAGCGCTGCTTGCGATGGCTTCGGCCTATCACGTGCCAGTGGTCGCGACCAACGGGGTGAAGTTCGCTGAGCCCTGTGACCGGCCGCTCTATGACGTCCTGACCTGTATTCGTCACAAGACGACGCTGGCCCGGGTAGGACGTCGTCTCGACCGCAATGCCGAGCGATATCTCAAATCCCCGACGCAGATGAGACAGCTCTTCCACGATCTGCCAGCGGCCGTCGAGACGACACGTGAGCTGGCTGAGAGGGTGAGCTACACGATGGCCGATCTCGGCTATCGCTTTCCGGAATATCCAGTGCCACCCGAGGAGTCGATGGGGTCGTTCCTGCGAAAGATCACCGAGGTCGGTGCCCGAGAGCGATATCGCCCGTATGCCGACCGGGCTCGACGTCAGATAACGCGGGAGCTTGATCTGATCGAGAAGCTCGACCTCGCAGGATATTTCCTGATCGTGTGGGACATCATCAATTTCTGTCGGCAGCACGGCATCCTGGTCCAGGGGAGAGGGTCGGCCGCCAACAGCGCCGTGTGCTACAGCCTGGGCATCACCGCGGTCGACCCAGTGGGGATGGAGTTGCTGTTCGAGCGGTTTCTGTCAGAAGAACGTGGCGAGTGGCCTGACATCGATCTCGACCTGCCGAGTGGCGACCGTCGTGAGCAGGTCATCCAGCACGTCTACGAGCAATACGGACAATTTGGAGCGGGCATGACGGCCAACGTCATCACCTATCGAGGACGGAGTGCCGCCCGCGAGGTCGGGAAGGCCCTGTCGATCGAGTCTGGGCAGATCGACCGGCTGGCCAAGATGATGCACAACTTCGAGTGGACCGATCCAGACGAGAGTCTGGACAGGCATCTGCACGACGCAGGGTGTGATGCAGGGGATCACACGGTCCGATTGTTCAGTGATCTCTGGAGACGTATCCAGGACCTCCCGCGGCATCTGGGACAGCACTCCGGGGGGATGGTGATCTGTCAAGGGCGGCTCGATGAGGTCGTCCCACTCGAGAACGCCAGCATGCCAGGCCGTGTGGTCGTGCAGTGGGACAAGGACGACTGCGCAGACATGGGGATCGTGAAGGTCGACTTGCTGGGACTGGGGATGATGGCTGCCATCCAGGAGGCGCTCACGCTCATCAACACACCGACGCCGACACTCGACATGGCTCATTTGCCACCCGATGACCCGGAGGTCTATCGGATGTTGCAGGAGGCAGACACCATCGGCGTGTTTCAGGTGGAATCACGTGCGCAGATGGCGACACTTCCACGTCTACGGCCCCGACAGTTCTACGACATCGTGGTCGAGGTGGCGATTATCCGCCCCGGTCCGATCGTGGGACAGATGGTGCATCCCTACATCAATCGGCGTGCCGGTCGAGAGCCCGTGCGCTATCCCCATCCTTCGCTCGAGCCCATCCTGAAGCGCACTCTGGGCGTCCCGCTCTTTCAGGAGCAGTTGTTGCGGATCGCGATGGTGGCAGCAGGATTCACCGGTGGGGAAGCCGAGGAACTGCGACGCGCCATGGGATTCAAGCGGTCGGAACGACGCATGAAGAAGATCGAAGCGAAGCTGCGTGAGGGCATGCAGCGCAACGGGATCACGGGCGCGGCGGCTGAAGAGATCATCAGGTCGATCGTGTCGTTTGCCTTGTATGGCTTTCCCGAGTCTCACGCCGCCAGCTTTGCGTTACTGGTGTATGCGAGCGCCTATTTGAAGGCGCACTATCCGGCTGCGTTCTATACGGCGTTGCTCAACAACCAGCCGATGGGGTTCTACAACCCAGCGACGCTCGTCAAGGACGCCCAGCGGCATGGTGTGCGGTTTGCCGGCATTGACGTGCAGCATTCCGACTGGAACTGCACGGTGTCCGAGGACGGAATCATCCGGCTTGGACTGCGCTATGTGAACGGACTGCGGGAGGAGGTTGGACGGGCTATCGAGTCAACGTCGACATCCCCCACTCGTACATCGGAAGTGCATCCTGCGGATGTCGAGTTGTGCTGTCCCAAATGCGGAAACGACGACCCGTCGATGATTGAAGTCGTTGAGATGGCCACGGGACCTCATGGCTTTTGTAACACCTGTGCACACGACTGGGAGATGAGGTGATGAAGACACGATTTGTATCCTTGGATGATCTGATTGCGCGAACCGGCGCTCGACGCGATGAGCTCGTCACACTTGCGGAGATCGGCGCGTTGAACGCATTTGGGCATGACCGCCGGACCGCGTTGTGGCAGATCGAGCGGGCGGTGAAGAAAGAGGGGGAGCTCTTCAAGAAGACAGGAGACAGAAGACAGGAGACAGGAGAGTTACAGAAGACAGAATCGTCGCCGTTGCCAGAGATGACACCGGTTGAGCGCGTCGGGGCAGACTACGCAGGTACCGGTTTGACGGTGGGGCCGCATCCGATGTCATTTCGACGTCGTGAACTGGCGATGCGTGGCGTGCTTCGAGCGAGTGAGCTATCCCGTGGTCGAGATGGTCGGCGGGTGCGGGTTGCCGGCGCCGTGATCACCCGGCAGCGTCCCGGGACGGCCAAGGGTTTCATGTTTCTCACCCTTGAGGACGAGACCGGTGTGGCCAATGTCATCGTTCGTCCTCAGGTCTTCGCTTCGGAGAAGCTCACGATTCTCGAGCAGGCCTTTTTGCTGGTGGAGGGGCAGCTGCAAATCCAGGACGGTGTCACCTCAGTCAAGGCCGAGCGATGTCACGGCCTGTGGACTTCGGGACCCGATGTGGCGTCGCACGATTTTCACTAGTCGACGACCACAGACCTCTAGGGTATTCTCCCTTCGGACGACCCAGACCGGAGGTGTGGCCGATGAGATCTTCCGTAGCGCTCTGCGCCGTGGTTCCGGCGTGTTGGTTGACGGTGATGTTGATGACGACGGCGTGCTCGCCATCCGAACCAGCCGGGTCGCCCACGGATGCGTCCATGCACAAGGCAAACCCCTTCTTCGTCGAAAGCACCCTGCCCTATCAGTTGCCGGCGTTCGACCAGATCGACGACACGGACTTCCTTCCGGCGTTTGAGCGTGGGATGGCCGTGCAGCTCGAGGAGGTCGATGCCATCGTGAACGCCACAGCGCCGCCGACCTTCGAGAACACCCTCGTCGCGCTGGAGCGTTCGGGCCGGTTGCTGGATCGTGTCGCCACGACCTTCTTCAACCTCACGAGTGCGGACACCAACGACACGATGGACGACATTCGGACCGAGATTGCTCCGAAGTTGGCGGCGCACACCGACCAGATACTCCTCAACGACGCCCTCTTTGCGCGGGTGCATACGTTGTTTGTGGAGCGTGAGGCCGCGGACTCAGAGCTTGATGCAGAGTCCCGCCGGCTGGTCGAGCAGTATCACACCGATTTCGTCAGGGCCGGGGCTGAGCTCTCGGCCTCTGACAAGGAACGGATGCAGGCGATCAACTCTGAACTCGCCGCCCTGCAGACCACCTTCAGTCAAAACGTGTTGAGCGAGGTCAACGAGTCGGCGGTCGTGGTGGACACTCGGGAGGAGCTGGCGGGCCTGTCGGACAGCCAGGTCGCGTCGGCCGTCCAGGCTGCGACCGCCCGGGACCTCGAGGGCAAGTTTGTCATCCCGCTGCTCAACACCAGTGGCCAGCCATCCCTCGCGTCGCTCGAGAACCGCCAGCTCCGGCAACGCATCATGCAGACATCCTTGAGCCGTGGCACCCGCGGCGGTGAGTATGACAACCGGGAAACCATCACCAGGATGGCTCGCCTGCGAGCCGAGCGCGCGTCCCTACTCGGATACCCCAATCACGCCGCCTACGTCCTGGAGGAGCAGACCGCCCAAACGGTCGCGGCCGTGAACGAGCGCCTCGCCAGTTTGGCCCCACCGGCTGTGGCCAACGCCCGACGCGAGGCGGCAGCGTTGCAGTCGAGGGTCGCCGCCGCCGACGGGGGTGACGTCGAGCTCGCCTCGTGGGACTGGTCGTATTATGCCGAGAAGGTCCGCGCCGACCGCTACAACTTCGACGAGTCGGAGCTTCGTCCCTTCTTCGAGATGAACAACGTTCTTGAAAACGGCGTGTTCTTTGCTGCGAATCGGCTGTATGGCATCACGTTCGAGGCGCGGCCCGACTTGCCGGTCTATCACCCCGACGTCCAGGTCTGGGAGGTGCGTGACGAGGACGGGTCTCCGCTGGGATTGTTTTTGGCCGACTACTACGCGCGTCCCTCGAAGCGTGGTGGAGCCTGGATGAACGCCTATGTATCTCAGTCGTCACTCCTGAATACCAAGCCAATCATTGCCAATCATCTGAATGTGGCAAAGCCGCCGGACGGCGAGCCGACGCTGCTGACGTTTGACGAAGTCGAGACGATGTTTCACGAGTTCGGTCACACGCTCCATGGGCTGTTCTCGAACGTGCGGTATCCCTATTTCGCCGGCACGTCTGTGCCGCGTGACTTCGTGGAGTACCCCTCTCAGGTCAACGAGATGTGGGCGACCTGGCCGGAGGTGCTGGGGAACTACGCGGTGCACCACGATACGGGCGAGCCGATGCCGAGCGAGCTTCTCGACAAGGTGCTCGCCGCTGACACCTTCAACCAGGGGTTCGCGACAACCGAGTATCTCGCCGCCTCGCTGCTCGACCAAGCGTGGCATCAGCTGACCGCCGACCAGGTCGTGGGTGCCGCGGGGGTCGTCGCGTTCGAGGAGGCGGCGCTCGAGAAAGCAGGCGTCTCGTTGGAAACCGTTCCGCCACGCTATCGAAGCGCCTACTTTTCCCACGTCTGGAGTAGCGGCTATTCGGCGGGGTACTACTCCTATATCTGGAGCGAGGTGCTCGACGCCGATTCAGTCGAGTGGTTCAAGGAGAAGGGCGGACTGACCCGGGCGAACGGACGTCACTTTCGCGAGTCGTTGTTGTCGAAAGGCGGGAGCCGGGAGGCGATGACGCTGTTCCGCGACTTCAGAGGTGCCGAACCCGACGTGGGGCCGTTGCTGACGCGACGTGGGCTCAACTGAACCCATCGGCCCCGGTATATCATCTACGGCGGTTCGACCCTGACCGGTTGCATCCACCGGAGACCAGCGTGCACATCTCCACTCTAGGTTCGAAAGCCGAGCGCATCGATATCGTCAGAAGTCTGCCGTTCATCGGCGTGCACCTTGCCTGCGGCGCGGTGCTCTGGACCGGTGTGAGCGCGACGGCGCTTGTGATCGGGTTCCTGACGCTGGCGGTTCGGATGTTTGGGCTCACCGCCGGATACCACCGCTACTTCTGCCACCACGCCTTCAAGACGACCCGCACGTTTCAATTCATCCTGGCCTGGATCGGGACATCAGCGGCGCAGAAGGGGCCGCTCTGGTGGGCCGGTCACCATCGAAGTCACCACCGGCACTCGGATACCGCCGAAGATGTCCATCCCCCAGGCGTCAAGGGGTTGTTCTGGGCGCATGCCGGGTGGATCATGAGCCCGAGGAATCAGCCGACCAAGACCGAATGGGTGCCCGACTTGATGAGGTACCCGGAGCTCCGGTGGCTGGACAAGAACCACTACGTCGCTCCCATTACCTTGGGCGTTGCCCTTTACGCCCTCGGCGAGTGGTTGGGTGGCGCCCATGCCGAACTCGGGACGAGCGGATGGCAGCTGGTGGTGGTGGCGCTATTCTGGAGCACAACCCTGCTGTACCACGTGACGTTCGCCGTCAACTCGATCGGGCATCGGTTCGGGAGTCGCCGCTACGAGACAAACGATCAGAGTCGCAACAGCCTCTGGCTGGCGCTCGTCACGGGGGGTGAAGGCTGGCACAACAACCACCATCGGTCCCCGACGTCGGAGCGGCAAGGGTTCTTCTGGTGGGAAATCGACTTCACCCACTACGGGGTCGTACTGCTCTCGTGGCTCCGGGTCGTCTGGGATGTTCGGGGACCAGCGCCCGCCGTTCTCAGTGAGAGGTCGAGCCGCGCCTCGGGGTGAGCGGTTCGTTCAGAAACCTCACGAAGGGTAGGAGCCGCTCAAACAGGCGGGTAAGCGACGCATAGAACCGTGGGCTGGTCGCGAAGCTCGACGGTCGCTGTGTGCCCGCGAGGAACTGCTTGAGCTTCAGATACTCGGCCGTGGGGTCATCGGCCTCGAACCCCTTGGGCACTCGCTTCAAGCGCTGCCCGTCCACCGGTCCGAAGCTACGTAGAAACACCGGCGACTCGACGATGGCGCGAAAGCGCTTGCGGTTGGCCGCCACGTGGCGTCGGAGCTGGTATAGCTGGCGCGGCTCCGGCGCATAAATACCGGCGCCGACCAGCACGTGCTCTGCGTCGACGTGAAAATAAAGCCCCGCGCCTCCATGCTTGGTGAGGACGCGATTGGGGAAGACCGCGGCGACGTGGGTCTTATACGGGGACTTGTTGGGTGAGAACCGGGTGTCTCGATAGATGCGATACATCGACACCTTCGGTGTCGCCACCAGCTCTGGCGCCCAACTCCTGAAGTCGGTCGCCAGCCGCTCGATCACGCCAACCATCGGTGCCTTGATGTGGGATTCGTACCGGTCCCGGCGGGCCTTGAACCACTCCCGGTCGTTGTGACGTTTCAACGCTCGCAGAAACGTCAAGGTTTCGTCGGTGAATCGCGGTGATGGCATGAGGAGGCCAGATTATAGGGTTTCGTGACTATGGGTTGGTCACGAGGCGCACCTGTGGCGACAGCGCCCAGTCGAACTGGTCGAGGCGGTCTTGACCGAGTGTGTTGACGCACTCGAGGATGCCGGCCGCCTGGTCGAGCAGATGCTCCACGTCGACCGACTGGCAGGTCGGTGCGAACGGTCGCAGATAGTTGGCGCCCCTGGTCAGCATGTAGACCGTGCCATGATGATTTCGACGCGTGATGTGATACATGGCGACTCCGATCTGGAGAATCCCCTGATAGAGCCGGCGGACGTCGCGTGGCTCCGCCCGCCACAGATCCTCGAGCGTCTCGTGCTGTTCGAAGAAATCGCCTCGGTTGAACTGCGCGATGCCCAACAAGAGCGGCGCCGGCGGGGGTTCCTGACACGCGTCGCACATCGGGTGTGATTATAATCGCGCGACTCTCGACCACGGACCTCCACCTGGTCGACTTCACGCGCCATGACGATTCCCGTGCGCGGAGATGCATCATTCACCCGGGCCATGTCATGACCCATCTCTTTTATCTGCACGGCTTCGCGTCGTCTCCCGACTCGGGCAAGGCTCGTTTCCTGAGTGACCGGCTGGCGCAGTATGGCCTGTCGCTCCACTGTCCAGATCTCAACGAGCCGGACTTCTCCACGCTGACGGTGACTAGGATGATCGACCAAGTAGAGGCCGCCGTCCGCGCGTTGCCCGACGCGCCGGTCGTGCTGTTCGGCTCGAGTCTCGGCGCGTTCGTCGCGCTGCACCTGGCGGAACGGCTCGGCCACCCTGGGGCGACTCCTATCGAACGCATGGTCTTGCTGGCGCCCGCGCTCGAGTTCGGGACCAGTCGCACTCGGATGGGCGATGCCGGACTGACGCAATGGCGCGAAACCGGATGGACCGAAATGCCCCACTACGCGTATGGGGGAGTACGACGGGTGCACTACGAGTTGTTCGCCGACGCGGCTCAATACGATGCGCTCACGACGACCGCCGCCGTTCCGACGCTGATCATCCAGGGACGGAACGACGAGCTCGTCGATGCGACCGTAGTCGAGCAGTTCGCAGAGAAAAGGGAGTACGCGAGGCTGGTCATGGTGGATGATGGACACCAGCTCCAGGGCAGCTTGGAGCGTGTGTGGTCCGAGTCCAGCGCGTTTCTCGGACTCGACTAGGTCGGGGTGAACCATTGAGGTCCGTGCCCCTGGTGTCCGTCGTCGTCCCGGTGCTCCGGGACACCGACCAGCTCGCGTTCCTCCTCGAGGCTCTCGGGGAGGGACCCGCATTCGAGGTCATCGTCGCGAACGGCGACGAGAGCGATCTGTCGGTCCGCGCACTCGCCGAGCACCATCCCGGTGTTCGGTGGCTCCACGGCGCGCCCGGACGGGCCACCCAGATGAACGCTGGCGCAAGGCTGGCCGCGGGACGCTGGCTCCTTTTTCTGCACGCAGACACTCGGCTGGGTACTGGGTGGCTGGAGGAGGTGAAGCGCATCGATGGTGACCCCCAGGACAGCGTGGGCGGGGCCTTCACCTTTCGGCTCCGCCACCCGGGCACGATGGCGCGGGTGATCGAGCACGGCGTGTCACTGCGGGTCCGATGGTGTGGTCTTCCGTACGGTGACCAAGGAATTTTTGTCCGGCGAGACCTGTTCGAAAAGCTGGGCCAATATACCCAGCTCCCGATTATGGAAGACGTCGACCTGGTCTGGCGTCTTCGTCGTGAGGGGCGGATGGTGTGGTCCCGCGTGCCCATCGAGGTGTCGGCGAGACGCTGGGTACGCGACGGCTGGCTGCGCCGGTCGGCCCTCAACCTGCTGCTGCTCGGATTGTTTTACAGCGGGGTCTCTCCGGCCTGGCTGGCCGGGCGCTACTACGGTCACAAGAAGGGACCGGCCTTTGCCCCAGCGGTGAGCGGCCGCTCTGAAACTCGACCCGTGACCTCGGGACCAGGTCGTGACATCGTCGTCATCATCCCGGCCCTGAACGAGCAAGAAGCTATTGCGACAGTACTCGACGAGATACCTGGGAGCGTCCAGTCGGTCACCGTCGTGGACAATGGCTCGACCGACGAGACTGTTGAACGGGCCACGTCTCGGGGCGCGCGCGTGGTGGTTGAGCCGCGTCGTGGCTACGGTCGAGCCTGTGCGGCCGGGCTGCGGGCGAATCCGGACGCGGAGGTTGTTGTGTTCTTGGATGCCGACCGTAGCGACAATCCCGGCGAGATGCCGACCATCTTGGAGCCAATCCTGTCGGGGGAAGCCGACCTGGTCATGGGCTACCGCGCGGGTGTGGGGCGACCAGTGAGCGCGCGGGTTGGCACCTGGCTGTGCGTCACCCTGATCAATCGGTTGTGGGGGACGCAGTATCGGGACCTCGGGCCATTCCGGGCGATCCGGCGGGAGACGGTCGACCGACTTGGGATGGTCGACGAAACCTGGGGCTGGACGATCGAGATGCAGGTCAAGGCGGCTGAAGCAGGCCTGCGTGTGGTCGAGGTGCCGGTGGAGCAGCGGCCGCGTATCGGGACCTCCAAGATCTCCGGAACCGTCATCGGCACCCTGCGGGCGGGCACGCGGATGCTGGCCACTGTAGGGTCACTCTGGCGGACCCGACGCGATCGGTCGCATGGGTCGTATCGGTCGTATCCATGACGGGACGAACGCCCATTCTGGCCAGCGGTGCCCTCCTGCTCGTGACGTTGACCGGGGTCTCACTGTTCGACGCGCGCGCCCTGAGCGGGGCGTTCGTGGGGCTGATGCTCGTTGCAGGCGGCGCCTACGTTGCCGCGCTCGGGCTGGTATCTCGGGGCCCGGGCAGCCGGCGCCTTCTCGCCGTGTGCCTCGTTCTCAGCGCCGTCTGGCGGGTGGCCCTGCTTGCGAGCGCTCCTCTCGTCTCCGACGACGTGTATCGCTACGTGTGGGACGGTCGGGCCCAACGCTTCGGCGTAAACCCGTATGCGACCGCTCCCGATGACTCATCCGTTGCGCACCTCAGTACGGATCTCACCAGAAAAATCGACCCGACGAATGCGGAGCTTCCCACGATTTATCCGCCGGCAGCGCAGCTGTTCTTTCGGCTGGTCACCACCGTGCACGAGTCGGTGGTCGCCATGGTCGTGGCCGTGCTGTTGTGCGACGGCTTGATTGTCCTTGTGCTCTGGCGCTGGCTCGTGGCCGCGGGGCGGGACCCCTGGTGGGTGCTCGCCTATGCCTGGCATCCCCTCGTAGCCTTGGAGGGCGCCGGAGGCGGGCATATCGACATCGTGGGGACACTTCTGCTGGTTACGGCCGCCTACGCGTTGACCCGACACCGCACGTTCTTGGCGTCGGTGGCGCTGGCCCTCTCGGTGGCGGTCAAGTTCCTACCGGTGGTGCTTGTGCCCCTGTTCTGGCGGCGAGTCCGTCTCCAGGATGTCCTGGTGAGCCTCGGTCTTGTCGTGCTCCTCTACGTGCCCTTCACATCGCTGGATACAGGGTTGCCGTTGGGCTCGTTGCGCACCTACGCGGAGCAGTGGCGGTTCAATGGGCCGTTCTTCGCGCTACTCGAACCCTGGCTGGGGATCCCAGGCGTGCTGGCGCTAGCTGCAAGCGGCGGAGTTGGCCTGGCCGCGTTCGCCCGCGCTCGGTTGGGGGTCTCCGACCCTGCGGCCTGGGCGTGGCCAATCGCGGCCACGCTCTTGCTCATGCCGGCGGTCTATCCGTGGTATCTCATATGGGTGACGCCGTTCTTGACTTCGCCGCTCACCTGGCCCCTGGTAGCATGGACCTTGACGTCCCCGATGACCTACGTCGTCTGGGGTGCTGAGCAGGCGGGCGCCGGATGGGTGCTCCCGGGCTGGGTTCAGCCGGTGGAGTACGGGGTGGTGGCCGTAGTGGGTCTCTGGGTCTGGCGGAGATCGGGACCCTTTTCGCAGAGTAGGGCATCCTAGAGCACAGTAAGAACATGGCAACCTCTATCGACGACACGACCCGTCTCCGGGCTGCCGAGTTCTCGGTTCTCCGGATGAAGGGGACGACCGTGGCCGTCGACCCGGCTGCTCCCAACTGGATGGCGAGTGACGACCGGGGGATACAGCTGTTGTCACAGTTCGACGGTCGCACGACCCTGTCCGAGGTGGTCAGGACCTACGCGGCGCAGACAGGTCTCGACGGGACGCGGGCGTGGCTCCACGTCGAGACGTTCGCGCGTGATGGGTTGCGGCAGGGGTTCCTGTCTACGGACGGTGCGGCCCCGGCACCGTATCTCGGCCGGGAGGCGTATCTCGAGACGACTCGGCTGGACGAGCTGTGGGTGCAGGTCAACGACTTCTGTAACCTGGCGTGCGCGCACTGCCTGGTCTCGTCAGGGCCGACTCTCGACCAAGGGTTAGAAACGGCACGCATCACGGACGCCGTCGACCAGGCAGTCGGCCTTGGTGTGACGCGCGTGTTCTTCACCGGCGGAGAGCCTCTCGCGCGCGCTGATATCTTCGATCTCTGCGCCCACGTGATCGAGCGTCATCGCCGTCGGGTCGTGGTGCTGACCAACGGCACGTTGCTGAGTGGCGATCGTCTCGATGCGCTGGTGAGGCTCTCGGGGTTGGAGGTCCCATCGACCTCTGGCGGACCGGCTGAAGCTGCCCTTCGTCTTCAGATCAGTTTGGATGGGTCCTCACCAGAGGTCAACGACCCGATCCGAGGCAGCGGTAGTTTTCAACGGATCGTGGACGGCATCACGGCCGCGGTTGCGGCTGGGCTCTCGCCAACGATGACCGCCACCATCTTGCAACACAATCTCGACGATCTCGACGCGTTGGTTCGTCTGGCGTCGGCGCTCGGCGTCCGCAACGTACACCTGCTGTGGCCGCATCGTCGCGGCCGAGTACTTGACGGTCCGTTCGCTGAGCTCCCGTCGGCTGAGGCGATCCTCGCATCGGTGCGTCGCGCTCGTGACGTGGCGGGCGACGTCGGGGTGTCGATCGACAACGTCGAGGAATTTCGCCTGCGGTTCGACGGGATGCCCGGCATCAAGAACGACCTGGCTGGGGCGGGGTGGAACAGTCTCTGTGTGTATACGGATGGGCAGGTGTATCCGTCGGCATCGATGGCCGGCGTACCGGAGCTTCGGTGCGGTGATCTCGCCACGAAGACGCTCGAGGAGATTTGGAAGGAGAGCCCGGTCTGTCGCGACCTTCGCTCGGCGTCGGTGGAGAAGAAGTCGACGTGTCGGTCGTGTGTGTTCAAGTTTCTGTGCGGGGGCGGTGACCTGGAGCATGGATACTGGACGTCAGTGGTAGAAGGCAGCGACGCCCGCGGCAGCTTTCTCGCCCACGACCCTTATTGCGAGTTGTATCAGGGGCTTGCCGAAGACACCCTCTCGGATCTCGGCGCCGAGGGTCTTGGCACGGTCCAGCCACGGTCGGGGTTCGACCGGCCGGTCATGTTTCGCGGGATGGGCGAGCATACGCTCCACGAGGACCCAAAGGCAGAGGCCACGCTCGTGCGGACGACGCACTCGGCCTGTGTGCTGTCGGAAGAAGTGATGGAGCGCTCGCGATTGACTGTCCGCGAGTTCTATGGCGACGCCGCCGAGCAGCCCCAGCCTGAACTCTGCTGTCCGGTTCAGCCGGATGCGGAGGATCTGGCTCACATCCCCCCCGAGGTCGTCGAGCGTTTCTATGGCTGCGGGAGCCCCGTGACGGCCGCCGTGCTGGCGCCCGGTGAGTCGATGGTCGACCTCGGATCTGGAGCGGGGATCGATTGCTTCATCGCCGCCAAGAAGGTGGGACCAGAAGGCCGGATCTACGGCATCGATATGACCGACCAGATGCTCCAGGTTGCCCGCGATTGTCAGCCGCGGGTGGCCGACGCGCTGGGCTACGATGCCGTGGAGTTCCGCAAGGGGTATCTCGAGCAGATCCCGCTCGACGCAGGTGTGGCTGACGTCGTCACCTCCAACTGCGTGATCAACCTCTCGCCCGACAAGCCCCGCGTCCTCCGCGAGATCTGGCGGGTACTGAAGGACCATGGTCGGATGGTCGTCGCCGATATCGTGTCAGACCGCGAGGTCCCGCCAAGGATGCGAGCCGACGGACAGCTCTGGGGTGAGTGCATCAGCGGCGCGCTCACCGAGGAGACGTTTCTCGGCGCCCTCGAGCGCTCTGGCTTCTACGGCGTGTCGATCTTGAAGAAGAGTTTCTGGAAAGAGGTCGAGGGGTGCACCTTCTCGTCCGTCACCGTTCGGGGCTACAAGTTCGAAAAGAAGGCCGGGTGTCGGTTTGTTGGGCAGTACGCCGTCTACCTCGGTCCGCAAAAGGCAGTGGTCGATGAGGAGGGGCACCTGTTTCCCCGCGGCACGCCGGTGGAGGTGTGCACTGACACCGCGTCGAAACTGTCGAACCCGCCCTACGCCGGATCGTTCGCGATTGTGGACGACCCGACCGGTCCGCGCGAGTTCACCTCCAGTGACGCGCCTGGGTGTGGACCGGACTGTTGTTGAGACAGGAGTCAGGAGTCAACAGGAGACAGGAGGCAGGAGGCAGGAGGAACCTGTGAGCCTGCGGCTATCTTTCTAGAAGTGCCCGGAGGGCCACCGGTTTTCTCCAGTATTCTGTCTCCCGACTCCTGTCTCCTACCGGTTCTCCAGATCATTCAGCCCCCAGTCGTATGACAGGAAGCGCAGCCGCGCGTTTCCGCTCTGGGCGACCTCTGACGCCTCGACCGGTCCGTATTTCGCCACGATTCCCAGAACCGCCCGGTCTCGATCTGAGCCAGGGCCATCGACCAGGTGCGAGTATTCCTCGATGAAGTCGTCTCCGAACCAGTCGAAGACCCGCGACGCCAGAATGGTGTTGCCCTCCACTTGTAGTCCGTCCGGACTGGCCAAGAAGTCGCGCGCCGCCACGATCAGCTGCCGGTCGAGTCGTTCGGCGACGTACGGTTCTTGCCTGAGCGGTGGGCAGCTGACCGCCGCGCAGTTGATGGCGAAGTGAATCCGAGGCTCAGCGTAACGGGCACGAAGCGTCTCGTGTTCGAGCTCGTCCAGGGTGATCTCGGCTCCGGCCGTGGACCAGCGACGTTTGGTCCAGACGCCGTTGATTTGCTTGATGCTGTTTCTCGGCGCCCAGCGGACAAAGCTGAACCAGCCACCATCGATAGGATAGTGGTCGATGATGGCCTGAAGCGTGAAGGCGTTGTAGGCGTTGATCAGGTACGCGATCTGTTGCTCACGGGACCATCTCTCGAACTCGAGTTCGGTGACCTGTCCGAACGTCTCAACGATCGCATCGAGTTTGTTGCGGTTGCCCGCGAGCGTCGCGTAGTCCACCCGGGCGCCGACGACGTGCTGGCGAAGCAGCTCCCCGAAGTCCCTATAGAAGTGGTCGATGGTGCCGGTCTCGGACAGACCCGCCACAGGGACCGGCCCCGGTGTGACGAACAAGCCAAGCGTGAGTCCTAGGGCTGCGAGTCTCTTCATCGGTTGTCATTTAGACTGTCATCTGGACCGACGCGATTCAAGACGACGGGGACCAAAACGCAAAGTTCTCCAGCCGTCAGGACAGGGATAGGCGGATTTTGGCCTGAATACGGTGTCCGTTCAGCATTAGTGGGGCCAGCTCAGCCCCTGGATCTGCCATTCCACTGAAAAGTCCGTGACTGGACGAAAGTTGCCGCTATCCTAATGTCGATAAAGAACTTGAGGTGGGAGCCATCATGCATAAACCAATCAAGTATGCCGAGAAGGGTCTGTCCTACGCCGCCAACGGTGCGTGGTTCTTCTACAACAAGTGGAACCAGATCGCCGAGCGGCCGTCGTTCACGCCCAACTGGGCTGACAAGCCGCTGTTGAAGTCGAGCGAGAAGGTGAAGCCGCCACTGGGTTGGCCGCGCGAGACGGACTCGCTGTGCCCGACCTGTGTGCGCGAGGCGCGACAGTTGATTCTCGATGGCAAGAAGGACTACAAGGATCTGCTCCACGAGAAAGTGGGAGAGATCAAGGCGCAGATCATCGAGCGTGACGGAAAGATCCTCATGGTCAAGGAGTGCCCCATTCACGGGCGCTTCGAAGATGTCATGGCCATGGATACGGAGTTCTTCCGCCATCTCGAAGAGACGTTCCCCGGAAGCGACATGCGGGCGCATGCCGATGAGAAGCTCCACAACCACGGCAGCAGCACCATCAAGTATGGCCGCGGGTCGGTGCTCACCATCGACCTGACCAATCGCTGCAACATGATGTGCGATCCCTGCTTTATGGATGCGAATCAGGTGGGGTTCGTTCACGAGTTGAGCTGGGATGACATCAAGACGCTGCTGGACAACGCCATCTCGATCAAGCCAAAGCGGCAGATGTCGGTGCAGTTCTCCGGTGGCGAACCGACGATGTCACCGTACTTCCTCGATGCGGTTCGCTACGCTCGCAAGGTTGGCTACAACAGCGTTCAGGCGGCCACTAACGGGATCGAGTTCGCCAAGAGCCTCGATTTCGCCAAGGCTGCGGCCGAGGCCGGGTTGCGGTATGCCTATCTGCAGTTCGACGGCATCGGCAATGCGGCCAACTCTCATCGTCTGGTGGGCAACCTCTTCGACGTCAAGCTGCAAGCGATCGAACACCTGCACCAGGCAGGGGTCGACATCGTGCCGGTGATCACGATCCTCAACGGGATCAACAACGAGCAGGTTGGTCGGGTCGTGCAGTTCGCGCTGGACAACCCCAAGAAGATCAGCTTCCTCTCGTTCCAGCCAGTCTCCTTTACTGGTCGAGACGAGGAGATCACCGAAGAGCGTCGACACGCGCAGCGCTACACCCTGTCCCATCTGGCCCACGACGTGAAGAACCAGACGGGGATTGGCGAACCGACTCGTGACTGGTTCCCGATCTCGTTCATGGGCACGTTCACCGACTGGGCCGACCTGGTGCATGGCCCGCAGGAAGATTGGGGACAGCTCAACTGCGGTTGCCATCCCAACTGCGGCATCGGGATGGCCGTCATGATCGACAAGGAGACCAAGGAGGCGGTTCCGTTCACTGCCTTCGTCAAGGGGGAGCGTCTGGCCAAGGACATCGCCAAGGTCAATGACGCGGCCCGCGGACGGACCTCATCGGTTGTGGGGATGGCACTGGCGCTGATGCGGAACTACGACCCGTTCAAGGCTCCGACCCATTTCAAACTGGCCGACCTGATGAAGAAGTTCGACAAGACCTTTGGCGCGACCGGCCATGACTACGGCAGTGTGTCTGGCGAGCGGACACACGATGACATCGCCCAGCGTCGGTCTGACCGGTGGAACTTCTTGTTCGTGGCCGGGATGTGGTTCCAGGATCTGTTCAACTACGACTTCCGTCGCACCGAGCGGTGCATCATCCCGTACGCGACACAGGAAGGGGAGATCTCCTTCTGTGCCTACAACACGGGGATCGGATGGCGGAACATCATCGAGAAGATGCACATGACGGCCACGCTCACCAAGTGGTACGACGAGCACGGGCGTCATGAGATCTTCGCGGGCGGGAAAGAGGTCGCGCTCGGCGCGGGCGGGCATAGCCTTGTGCTCGACCCAGAGGCCGTGGCCGCGGGCGCGCAGACCGACCTCGACGAACAGGGCATCGCCAAGAACGCCAGGCAGGAAAAGCTGGCGGCCAGGGCTACCGCAAAGGAGGCCAACGGGAACGGAAACGGAAACGGCTCGAGCGCTACGCCCGGTCAGGACGAGCGATACCACAAGGAGATGGCCCAGCTCTACCGCCAGCACGTGCTCAAGGAAGAGAAGCCGGAGACGGTCCAGATCCAGGGTCTGAAGAGCAGCTAAAGCTAAGCAGGCCGGCTGTTCCGCAGGAGGACCACGGCGTTGAGCCCGCTCACGGAACGACCACTGCGTTGAGCCCCAGGACGCCCTGACCCTCGCGTAGCACCCGGAGGGGGTTGATCTCTGCACTGGCGAGGTCGCCTCCGTAGTTCGCCGCGAACGACGAGATCGCCACGACAGCGGTGATCAGCGCGTCGAGGTCGTAGGGGGTTCCTCCCCGCGTCCCGGCGAGGATCGGGAAGCCCCGCAACTCGCCGATCATGCGCCTGGCTTCGTCGGCGTCCAGAGGCGGCAGACGAAAGCTCACGTCACCCAGAACTTCCACCAGGGTGCCTCCGAACCCAACCGTCACCACAGGGCCGAAGGTGGCATCTCGACTGAACCCGATCACCATGTCAACCCCGGACTCGTGCTCCGCGGTCGCGGCTTGTGTCATCTCGGCCATCGGTAGTCCCGCACGCGCGAGCATGCGACGAGCAACGTCGTCGCTGAGGGGGCCGGCCGGAAGCGGCGGGTGGGAGCCGCTCCCACCGCGTTGTGTCCGCACCTGTCGGCCGAATGACTCCCGTAGAGATACGAGGGCTGCGACCGCCCTGACGGCCCGCGTTGGATCCTCGAAGACGGGGCAGCCGACCTCTTCGTACTGACGCACCACCTCGGCGGGTCCCACGATCGAGAGGACGAGGACGCAGTCGGGGTGCCGCTGCTTCGCGGCACGCAGGGCTTCGAGGATCGGCTCGACCATGGACCTGGATGACGCCACGTAGGTGAAGAAGGCGATGACGGAATCGTAGCGGCCGTCATCGAGAATCAGCTCGAGGTTGCTCGACACCAACTCGGTGCTATTGAAGGCCTGCGCCGTGATGTCGATCGGGTTGCGCGGTGCGGCGAACGGCAGACGGCGCTTTAGTGTCGCCTGCGCCTCGTCGCTCATCGGAGCCACGTCGAGCCCGGCTTTGACCGCCGCGTCGGCCATCTGCACGCCGACTCCGCCCGAGATCGACATCAACGCCACCCGCCGACTCCGGGGGAATACCCCAAAGCTGGCGGCATACGTGACATCGAGCATCTCCTCGGTACTGTGGGCCCGGTAGGCACCGAACTGACGTAGAACCGCATCGTAGATCTCATCAGAACCGGCGAGGGATGCCGTATGCGATCGGACGGCCTCAGCCCCAACCTCAGTCGTCCCGACCTTCATGAAGATGACCGGTTTGTGATGGGCTCTGGCCTTGTCGAGCGCACCAAGCAGTGCCGAGGCATCCGTCAGTCCCTCCGAGTAGGCCACGATGACCGAGACGTCCGGACAGTCGGCGTACCAGTCGATGACCTCCGGCACGCTGATGTCCGACTCGTTTCCGGTAGTGACCCAGTAGCGGACGCCCATACCCCGCTGCGCCGCGAGGAGGGACAGGTGACTGCCATACGCTCCGCTCTGGCTCACCATGCCGATCGGTCCCGGCTGCGGGAGGCGGTCTTCGAGAGTCGTCGAAAAGGTCCCGAAGAACCCGATGGCGGAGTTGTAGAGCCCGAGGCAGTTCGGTCCAAGCACGCGAATGCCACGTTCGCGGGCGGTCACGGCGATCCGAGCCTGGGCGGCCTGGCCCTCGGCGTCTGTCTCGGCGAAGCCGGCGCTGAAGACAACGGCGCTGGTGACACGCTTGTTGGCACATGCCTCGAGTGTCTCGGGCACGATACGCGCCGGAACGGCTACGATCGCCAGGTCGACGTCGCCGTCCACCGACGCGATGTCAGGATAAGCTCGGATTCCCTGGACGTGGGTGTGTCGCGGGTTCACGGGGTAGATGGCACCCTCGAAACCCGCGAGCCGCATGTACTGGATCGGTCGGCCGCCAATCCGGCTGGGGTTATCCGAGGCGCCGATCACCGCGACGGAACGGGGCGTGAGGAGGGCGGCGAGACTGGGGGGGCGTTCGGCCTGTTGGGTGTCCACGTCGCCGTAATCTTACTCAGCGAAGTAACTGCTGCCGAAAGGGAAGTCGATGGCCTAACTAGTGTGGTGAGTTCAACAGACTTTACTAGCCCCCCCGCGTGTGCATCTCGAGGTGGGGCTTCTGCTGGAGGGTCTCGAGCGGGATGAGCGCCTGCCGGTCGTGGCTGGCCAGCCGCATCTCCGCGCCGCGGTCGGTCCTCGCGGCCCACGTCGATGAGACGAGGTCGCGAATCTCCTGAGCCGAGGCGCCACGACGTAGCACTCCGCGGAGATCGGTCCCCGCATCGGCGTAGAGACAGAGATACCACAACCCGTCGGCTGTCAGGCGACTCCGGTCGCAGGTGCGGCAAAACGGTTCCGTGGTCGACGAGATGATCCCGAACACGAGTCCGTCTGGGAGTTGATACCGGTCCGCGGGGGCAGATGTCTGCTCGTCGATCGGCGACACGGCCCCATACCGCGCCTCGATCTGCTGGATCATCTCGGCGCGCGACACCACGTCTTCGTACGACCATTTCGTCGCACCACCCACGTCCATGTATTCGATGAACCGGACCTCGGCCGGTACCCGCCTACCAAACTCGAGTAGGTCCGGGAGCTCGTCGTCATTGACGCCTCGAATGACGACCGCGTCGATCTTGATGCTCTCGAATCCGAGCTGACTTGCCCGCTCTAGGCCGTTGAGGACAGCTGCGAGCTCATCGAATCGCGTGAGCCGCTCAAAGCGCGCGGCGTCGAGGGTGTCGAGGCTGACGGTGATCCGGTGGAGGCCAGCCTCTCGCAGCGCGGCGGCATGGTCTCCCAGAAGGATGCCGTTCGTCGTCAGCGCCAGATCTCGGAGCGCGGTCTTGGCGGCCAGTTGAGCGATGAGGTCAGGGAGGTCCTTTCTGAGGAGCGGTTCTCCCCCGGTGAGTCGAAGGCGGTCAACCCCGAGATCGGTAAAGACGTCGACCAGCACGCTGGTCTCCTCGAACGTCAGGATGTCGCTTCTCGGCAGCCAGACGTAGTCCTTTTCCGGCATGCAGTACTGACACCTGAGATTGCACCGGTCGGTCACGGAGACCCGAAGGCTTCGTAACGGGCGACCGAGCACGTCAGTCGTGGCAGAAGCGGACATCGCTCCCAATTATCCTCGTTCGGCCGGTCGGGGGCCAGAAACGCCCATGCGACGGGGAAGTGGGTGCCAGGACGGCAGGTATAATCCCCAGAGTGCTGCGCCCGTATCGGTCCATTCATCCGCGCGTGGCACCGACCGCGTTCATCGACCACAGCGCCCAGGTCATCGGCGACGTCGTCATCGGTGACGACAGCGGGGTCTGGATGAACGCCGTCCTTCGCGGCGACATCAACAGCATCCGGGTCGGTCGACGGACCAATATCCAAGATGGCTGTGTCGTACACGTGATGAGCGGAACCCACCCCACCACGCTTGGTGATGAGGTCACGGTCGGACACGGCGCCGTGCTGCACGGTTGCACCGTCGAGGACCGATGTCTCATCAGCATCGGAGCGATTGTCCTCAACGGAGCTACGATCGGGACTGAGTCGATCATCGCCGCCGGGGCGGTCGTGGTCGAGGGAGCTACGGTGCCGCCACGATCCTTGGTGATGGGGAGCCCAGGTCGTGTGCGCCGGTCGGTGACGACCGACGAAGTGGCGGCGATTCAACGCTACGCGGCCCACTACGTGGAGTACAAGACGGAGTATTCGGAGCCATCGTCATGATCGCCGGTGTTCGCGGAACACGTGACATCCTGCCCGGAGAGGTCGAGCGGTGGCAGCGTCTGGAACAGGTGGCGCGCGACGTCTGCCGACGGTACGGCTATGCCGAGATCAGAACTCCAGTGCTCGAGCGCGAGAACCTGTTTGCCAAAGGGACAGGCGAGTCGACCGATATCGTGCAGAAGGAGATGTACACCTTCACCGATAGGGGCGGGGAGCGGGTCACCATGCGACCCGAGGCTACCCCGAGCATGGTGCGTGCGTTCGTCGAGCACGCGCTCGAGCAGGCCATGCCCATGCCCAGGTTATACAGCTTGGGTGCGATGTTTCGATACGAACGTCCGCAGAAGGGTCGGTATCGACAGTTCCATCAACTCGATGTGGAGGCGTTCGGGGTGACGGAGCCGTCGCTGGATGCCGAGGTCATCGAGATGGCGGCGGAGTTCGTGCGGGCCCTGGGCATCGCAGACGCGGAGCTGCTCATCAACTCCGTGGGCTGTCCGACGTGTCGTCCGGATTTTAGCGCGGCGCTCATCGACGCGCTGGGTGACCGGGTCTCGGAGTTGTGCACCGATTGTCAGCGCCGGGCGACCACCAACCCCCTTCGTATCTTCGACTGCAAGGTCGCCGCCGACCAGCCGACTATCGACGCGCTCCCGCACTCCGAGGACTATCTGTGTGATGCGTGTCGGGTACACTTCGGCGCCGTGAAGCAATCGCTCGACGTCTATGGTCTGACCTATCGGGTCTCGCATCGACTCGTTCGGGGGCTGGACTACTACACGCGGACGACGTTCGAGTTTCTTGGCCAGGGGATCGGCGCCCAGAACGCCCTGCTGGGCGGGGGACGATACGACCACTTGGTCAAGCAGCTAGGTGGACCCGAGCGGGCTGGAATCGGGTTCGCCGCCGGTCTTGAGAGACTGGTACTCGCGATGCCAGCAGACGCGGCGACGACGGCCGCCCTTGACGCGTTCGTCGTGGCGATCGGGGACGAGGCGCGGACGCCCGCACATGTGCTCGCTCGTGACCTCAGGCATGCCGGACTGAGTGTCCTCATCGACCACGAAGCCCGGTCGGCGAAGGCTCAGATGAAGAAGGCCGACCGCACCCAGGCCTCCTACGTGTTGCTGCTGGGAGAGGACGAGATCGAGCGCAACGAGGTGACGGTGAAAGACATGGCCACCGGGGAGCAGCGGTCAGTGGCCAGGACGGCGGTCGCGGAGCAGCTCCAGGCAGGTGTGGTTTAGCCGCGCTGGCGATACCCGACCAAGCCGCCGACCATCCTGCAGGCGAATAGACGAGTAGAACAGGAGACGAGAAACCAGGCGTGTCAGACCAACCATCGGAGAGCGTTCGAACCCATACGTGCGGCGAGTTGCGCACGTCCCATGTCGGGACCGACGTGACGCTAATGGGGTGGGTTCACAAGATTCGAGACCTTGGGTCCCTCATCTTCATCGACGTTCGTGACCGGCATGGAATCACGCAAGTGGTCGCGCGCGCAGACGACGAGAGCTTGGCGACGACCAAGCGGCTGCGGTCAGAGTTTGTGGTGCGTGTGGCCGGACCGGTCGAACGGCGGTCGCCGGATACTCTCAATACCAAGATCGCGACCGGGGAGGTGGAGGTGGCTATTCGCGACCTCGCCATCTTGAGCGAGGCCGACACGCCGCCGTTTCAGATCGACGAAGAAACGCCGGTCTCGGAAGAGGTGCGTCTTCGCTATCGCTATCTCGACCTCCGCCGTCAGCGGATGCGCGACAACCTTGGCCTTCGTCATCGCGTGACGCTGGCCACCCGAACCTGTCTCGACCGCGAGGGGTTCTGGGAGATCGAGACGCCGATGCTGGCCAAGTCGACACCGGAGGGAGCACGAGACTATCTCGTACCCAGCCGGGTGCACGTCGGCCAGTTCTACGCGCTACCCCAGTCGCCGCAGATCTTCAAGCAGATCCTGATGATGTCCGGGATGGACCGCTACTTCCAGATCGTCCGCTGTTTCCGCGACGAGGACCTGCGGGCCGATCGCCAGCCAGAGTTCACGCAGATCGACGTCGAAATGTCGTTCCCGACGCCCGACCTGATATTCGGCGTCGTCGAACGTCTGATGAAGGATGTCTGCGCACAGAGTGACCGTCGCATTACGACTCCGTTTCGCCGCATGGGTTTCGACGAGGCGATCGCGCGGTATGGCACGGACAAGCCAGACCTCCGTTGTAGTCTTGAGATCGCGGATGTCTCAGCGGTGTTCGCCGATGCCACCTTTCAGGTGTTTCGGGACGTGGTGGCCACAGGGGGCGTCGTGCGCGCGCTGGTCTTGCCGGGGGCAGGTCGCTGGGCGAGACACAAGATCGATCAGTTGGTGGACGATGCGATCGCGCGAGGTGCGAGAGGCTTGGTCTGGGTTCGTCGATCAACCGAAGGAGCGGTCCAGAGTTCGATCCTCAAAGCGGCCGGAGTAGAGACGCTGACTGCCACGCTCGAGACGTTGCACGCCGCCCCTGACGATCTCGTGTTGCTATCGGCTGGTTCCAGCGCAGAGGCCTCTGGCGTGCTCGGTCAGCAACGTCTGGCCATCGCCGAGCGCGAGGGCTTGTTTGACGATTCGAAGCTCGAGTTTCTTTGGGTCGTTGATTTTCCGCTGATGGAGTGGAGCGAGACCGAACAGCGCTTCATGTCGATGCACCATCCGTTCACGGCTCCACGAGAGGAGGACGTCCCGATGCTCGAGGAGCATCCCGGGGATGTCAAGGCGCGTGCCTACGACCTCGTGCTGAACGGGACAGAGATTGGTGGAGGCAGTATCAGGATTCACGATGCTGTCCTGCAGCGGCGGATCTTCAGGCTGCTCACGATTAGCGACGACGAGGCCGCGGACCGGTTTGGCTTCTTGCTCGACGCCCTGAAGTACGGGACGCCGCCCCACGGTGGGATTGCCCTCGGTCTCGACCGGATCGTGGCGCTCCTGGCCGGCGAGTCGTCGATCCGCGACGTGATTGCCTTTCCCAAGACGGCCAACGCTGTCGACCTGATGACAGGTGCGCCGTCAGCCGTAGGGCGCCACCAGCTTCGAGAGCTGCGTCTCACGCTTTCCGACCAGGCGACTTGACCCTCGTCCAGAGCTCATGCTTACATCGTGGGTACGCGTGGAGACACTTTCATAGCCACCCCGACCCTCGCCAAGATCCAGGTCCCCGACGACGGGATCGAGACGCTCTTCGGGTCCTACGACGAGCATCTCAAGAACCTCGAGCGGTTGTTTGATGTGCAGGTCCGTACCGACGGTCATGAACTGGTCGTGAGCGGCGATCCAGCCGGCGTGGCCAAGGTCGAACAGGTCATGACGCAATTGGTCAGTCTCATCCGCGACGGACAGCCGCTGTCGAAGGGGGACGTAAAGCGGGCGGCCCAGCTGGTCTCGCAGGACCCCACGGTCGACCTCCGTGATTTTCTGGGCCGGACTCCGCTCCGGGCCTCGAGCAAGCGCCAGGTCAAGCCGAAGAGCGTCAACCAGGGGCGCTATCTGGACGCGATCGAGCATGACGACATCGTCTTCGGTGTCGGGCCGGCAGGCACCGGGAAGACCTATTTGGCCATGGCCGAGGCCGTTACCTTCCTGACGACAAAGCGGGTCGCTCGGATCATTCTGGCTCGACCGGCCGTGGAGGCTGGCGAGAAGCTCGGATTCCTTCCCGGAGATCTCCAGGAAAAAGTCAATCCGTATCTTCGCCCGCTCTACGACGCGTTGTATGACATGCTGGATGGCGAGCGCGTGAACCGCTTGCTCGATCGGGGCGTGATCGAGATCGCGCCGCTCGCCTTCATGCGCGGGCGGACGTTGAACGACGCCTTTGTGATTCTCGACGAAGCGCAGAACACGACGACCGAACAGATGAAGATGTTCCTGACGCGTCTCGGTTACGGCTCGAAGGCGGTGGTGACGGGAGACATCACGCAGATTGATCTGCCGACGGGCCGCACGTCAGGATTGG
This sequence comes from Vicinamibacterales bacterium, assembly GCA_965249105.1. Classification (GTDB taxonomy): domain Bacteria; phylum Acidobacteriota; class Vicinamibacteria; order Vicinamibacterales; family UBA8438; genus CAUZIB01. Next base: position 5,713,244 of record OZ252219.1, read on the forward strand.
TCGAAGCGATCAAAGTAGTCCGCGAGATTGAGGGCGTCACGGTTGTGCGTTTCGACGAGCGAGATGTCGTGCGTCATCCGCTGGTCCAGGCCATCGTCAAGGCGTATGAGGCCATTACCCCAGACGGTGGACGCGAGCCGACATGACCGACGACCCCGACCCCGACCCAACCCCTGGGTTGCGACGGAACAGGCTGCGCTGGCGGTGACCGTGGCCGATCTGCGTTTACGTGTGTCCGTGTCCGATGGCCGGGGCCGGCCGCTGCGACGTCCCGCACTCACGCGGTGGCTAATCGCCGTCGCCCCGGCCTCCGCACACGGTCACCTGGCGGTCGCGTTGGTGAGTGACGCGAAGATGCGAACCCTCAACCGGAACTTTCGCGGCATCGACCGGCCCACCGATGTCCTGTCCTTTCCCGCAGACCGACCGCTGTATCCGGTCGCACCTGGGAACCGGCTTCTGGGCGATGTCGTGATCGCGACGGGCGTGGCGCAGCGCCAGGCGCGAGCGGTCGGCCACACCCTACCGCAGGAGCTGCGGCGACTGGCGCTTCATGGCCTGTTACATGTGCTTGGCTATGACCATGAACGCGACGATGGTCAGATGGCGCGATTCGAACGACGGTTGCTCCGCAAGGGTGGGATCGAGGTGTCCGTCGGATGATCCCGCTCGCGCTGTTTCTGTTAGGTTGCACCACCGCGTATATCGGCGCCGTTCAGGTGGCTTTCGCCGCGCTGATGCGGCTCCCGCTGCGGCTCAACGCTGAGCGCGCCGAACGCCGTGGGCGAGCGGAGGGCCTTGGCCACTATCTCGACGACCCCGTTCGGCTCTTCATGCCGGCTCGGATCCTCCAGGCGGCGACTGTGTCGTTGGTGACGTTGTTAGTGATGGTCGAGTATGGCTCGAGGCGGCCCCAGACGTTGGGACTGGTGCTCGGGGCGATGCTGGCCTACATCGTGATCTGCGGACAAGTAATACCACTCCTCGTCGCCCGGCGTGACCCGGAACGTGCGCTCGAGTTGTTGCTACCGGCTTTCGAGGTTGTCGCTCGGGGCCTGACCCCCGTCACCCGTCCGCTCCTGGGACTGCTCGAGGGGGCGCGTCGAGAGCGCTCGGAGGTCGGGGCGTCGACCCCAGCGACCGACGGGGCGCCGGCCGGCGGCTCCAACGGTGACCAGCGTTCCGAGCTTGACGAACACGAGGAGCGGGAGTTGCTCCGGTCGGTGGTGGAGTTTGGTGACACGCTCGTGCACGAGGTGATGACCCCTCGTCCAGATATCGTGGCCGTCAAATCGACCTCGACGCTGGCGGAGCTGCGGGCGACCTTCGTGGAACAGCAGTATTCGCGCATCCCGGTGTATCGCGAGAGCCTCGACGAGATACTGGGTTTCGTTTTCGTCAAAGACCTGGTTGGTCTCGATGGCGCGTCATCGGATCAGCGGGTGGTCGACCAGTTGATGCGGCCCGCCTACCTGGTGCCGGAGACCAAGCGGGTGGCTGACCTCCTGAAGGAGTTTCAGCAGCAGCAGGTCCAGAGTGCGATCGTGCACGACGAGTACGGCGGCACCGCGGGTCTTGTGACGATCGAGGACTTGCTGGAGGAGATTGTCGGCGAGATCCGGGATGAATACGACGTGGAGTCCGAGCCGATCGTGGATGAAGGAGAGGGGTCGTTCGTCTTCGCCGGAACCGTGGGGGTTGACGATCTGTCCGAATGCCTCAACCTCGAGATCGAGCGGCAGGGATTCGAGACGGTCGGTGGATACGTGCTCTCCCGGTTTGGTCGGGTGCCGCGCGCCGGCGAGTCGATGGACATCGATGGCGTCAACGTAGAGGTGCTCGAGGCTGAGCAGCGGCGAGTCCGACGGGTCCGGATTCGTCGCCGACTGGACGTCCTGGAAGAGAGCGAGTGATGGAGGCCGCCTCATCCGCCATGCGGAGCGGTTTTGTCTCGCTGGTTGGTCGGCCGAACGTCGGCAAGTCCACGCTGCTGAATCGGCTGGTCGGCACAAAGCTCGCGATCGTTTCTGACAAGCCGCAAACCACCCGGAACCGGATCATCGCGGTCAAGAACGTGACTGGCGACACCCCCGGCCAGATCGTCTTTGTCGATACCCCTGGCATCCATCGTCCGTTGCATCGATTGAACGTACGGATGGTCGACCTGGCCGTCGAGACGATGGGGCAAGTGGATGTGCTGGGTGTCGTGCTGGACGCGTCGACGAAGACTGGTGCTGGAGACCGATATGTCCTCGGGCTGCTGGAGCGGGTTCGTGGCCCCGTCATTCTTGTGCTCAACAAGATAGACCTCGTCGCCAAGAGTCGGTTGCTGCCGCTGATTGAGTGGTATAGCCAGCAGCGTGAGTTTGCGGCGATCGTGCCCGTCTCGGCCCTGACGGGCGACGGCCAGAGCGAGCTCGAAGCAGAGTTCCTGAGATGGCTTCCGGAGGGGGAGGCCCTCTATCCGGATGACTACCTCACCGACCAACCTGAGCGCATCCTGGCGGCCGAGACGGTGAGAGAGAAGCTCCTCAGTCATACCCGCGCCGAACTACCGTTCTCCACGGCGGTGGTGGTCGACCGCTTCGAGGAGCCTGTTGAGGACGATATCTTGCGGGTCTACTGTTCGATCCTCGTCGAACGACCGTCTCAGAAGCGGATCGTGATCGGACACGGCGGCAAGTTGATCAAGCGGATCGGAACCGAGGCACGGGCTGACCTCGAGAAGTTCTTCGCGACGAAGGTCTTCCTGGATCTTCACGTGCGCGTTCGGGCAGGGTGGCGCGAGGACGAGCGGATTCTCGGCGACCTTGGGATCGGACGGTCCGATCCGTCCCAACCCGTGTGATAAGGTAAGAAGTTCTGGAGAACGTGGAACAACGACGACGTACGACATCTTTGGTCTCCTCGCCAGGGCCGGACGACCCTGCCGGTTGCCGTTATGCCGCCTCAGCGCAGACTCGACGTGGTGTTCGACTCAGTCAAGCGACTGCAGCGGATTGGTGCGACCGCTAACCTCCTCAACCTCCTTCAGAAACAGCACCCCGCCGACCTCGCTGAGGTCTTTGTCGAGCTTCCCGACCGTGACCGACGTTCGGTCTTCGATACGTTGCTAAGGCAGAACAGCCGCCTGGCCATTGAAGCGTTGTGCGAGCTTGAGCCGGAGGTTGGCGCCCCATTGCTCGTGGACCACCCAGCCGAGCAGCTCGCCCAGCTCTTCCAAGAGGTGCCCTCTGACGACGCCGCAGCGGTGATCGGATATCTCCCCGACGAGCTGTCGGCTTCAGTGCTCGAGCTCATGCGGCGTAAGGACTCCGACGAGGTTCAGCACCTGCTCGACTACGCCGACCAGACCGCTGGTCGCATCATGAACCCCAACGTCTTCGCGCTCTCCGAAGACGTGACGGCCGGCGAAGCCATCGAGGCACTCCAAACATCGCGAGACGTCGAGATGGTGTTCTATCTCTATGTCGTTGACGAGCGCCACCATCTCGTTGGTGTGCTCTCGCTGCGTCGACTGCTGCTCGTGTCTCCGGAGACGCCGCTCAAGCGGATCATGACGACCGACCTGATGAGCGCTCGGGTCGAGACCGACCAAGAGGAAGCGGCACAGCTCGTGGCCTCGTACAACCTGCTGGCGATTCCGGTCGTCGATGATGAAAACAAGCTTGTCGGTATCATCACCGTCGACGACGTCATCGATGTCATCAAGGACGAGGCGACCGAGGACATCTATCGGATGGCCGGGGTCTCGAGCGATGAGCATGTGTTCACGCCTGCGCGGGAAGCCCTTCGAAAGCGGCTGCCGTGGTTGGGCGTCAACCTGGTGACGGCGATTCTGGCCGCGCTCGTCGTCAGGCTGTTCCAATCGACGATCGACCAGGTGGTCGCCCTCGCGGCCTTCATGACCATTGTGGCCAGCATGGGCGGTAACGCGGCGACTCAGACACTCACCGTGATCGTTCGGGGAATTGCCCTTGGCGACCTCACGTGGAGCAACTCCCGTCAGGTGCTCCTCAAGGAAGCGGCCGTTGGGATTGGGAACGGGGTGATCCTGGGTCTCGCCGGGGCTGGCGTGGCGTGGTGGGTGGTTGGCAACCCCTACTTCGGAGGCATCCTCGCCCTGGCGATGGTGATCAACCTGCTGATAGCAGCCGTCGCGGCCACCTTGATTCCGTTTGGCCTCCGCGCGATGAAGGTCGACCCGGCGCTGGCATCGTCGGTGTTCATCACCACGCTGACCGACATGTTTGGCTTCTTTGCGTTCTTGGGGTTGGCGACGTTCTTTGTGCAATATCTCAATGTAGTGCCGTAGAACGCTCTGGCACCGGCCACTGGACGAGACGGCAGCAGATAGAAGGTAGAATACTTCGGGGTTCGGGGCGGACGATGCCGCTGTATACGGCCGACGCGCTTATTCTGCGCACCTACAAGCTTGGCGAAGCAGACCGGATCGTCGTCTTCCTGACCAGCGACAGAGGCAAGCGCCGCGGGGTGGCGAAGGGCGCTCGACGAACGCGGTCGAAGTTCACCGGGGGACTCGAGCCGTTTACGAGGGTGCGGCTAGAGTATTTCGAGCGTGAACATCGCGACCTCGTCCGGTTGTCCTATGTGGAGCCGTTGACGTCACCGTTGGCCAGCCGCGACAGCGACGCGTTGTGCCACGTGAGCTACTTCGCGGAGTTGGTCGACGAGTGGGCCCTCGAGGGGGACCCGAGTGAGCGGCTGTATCGCTTGGGTGCGTCGGTGGTCGAGGCGCTTGCGGCAGACGCGTCGGTCGAGCGGGTAGCAAGGTACTTCGAGTACTGGCTGCTGCGGTTGCAGGGTGTGTATCCGTCCGTCGTGGCCTGTCACGAATGTGGAGGGACATTGGAACGAGCAGGGGCGGTCATCGAACGGCAGACGGGCGTGTTCGTCTGCTCCAGTTGCGGGCCAGACGAGCGAGGTGTGGACCTTTCCTCGGAGGCACTGGGATTCCTGCGTGAGGCATCGACCCGGTCTCCGGAGCGCCTCGATGAGGTCGCTCTGTCCGCTCGGGCTGGTCGGCAGCTCGCCGCCGCGCATCGCGTCTTGATTGCCACCCACCTCGACAAGGAATTGAGATCTGCCCGTGTCCTGAGGGAGCTTGGCGTGGCTGCCGATTCCTCCGTTCCCTCCGATTCTCGCACCCGATGACGCTCCAGGACCTCATCCTGTCGCTGTCCAGCTTCTGGGCCTCTCGGGGATGCCTTCTCCACCAGCCCCTGGATGTCGAGGTCGGGGCGGGTACGATGCACCCGGAGACGTTTCTTCGCGTCCTGGGACCCAGACACTGGAACGTGGCCTACGTTCAGCCGTCACGACGGCCGGCCGACGGCCGATTTGGCGAGAATCCCAACCGGCTCTTCAAGCACCATCAGTTCCAGGTGATCCTGAAGCCGTCACCCGACGACGCGCAGGCGCTGTATCTGGAGAGCCTGCAGGCGTGCGGCATCGACCTCACCCGTCACGACGTTCGCTTCGAAGAGGACAACTGGGAATCGCCAACACTCGGAGCGTGGGGGATCGGATGGCAGGTGTTGCTCGACGGCCTGGAGATCACCCAATTCACCTACTTCCAACAGGCTGGTGGTCTCGACCTTTCGCCGATTTCTGTGGAGCTGACCTACGGCCTCGAGCGGATCGCGATGCACTTGCAGGGACGGGACAACGTCTACGACCTGGAGTGGTCGCCGGGCGTGAGCTACGGCGAGGTCCGACATCGCGAGGAAGTCGAGCAGTCGCAGTATGTCTTCGGACAGGTCCAGATCCCGCACGACGAATTCTCGCGCGTCCACCGCGGCTTGTTCGACGAGTACTACCGTCTGGCCGAGCAACTCCTCCAGTCGGGTGTCGTGTTCCCCGCGCTGGACTACTGCTTGAAGTGTTCCCACGTGTTCAACATCCTCGATTCGAGCGGGAGCATCGGTGTGACGGAGCGGACGGCCTACATTCTCAGGGTTCGCACGCTTGCCGTCGCAATCGCAAAGGCATCGGTGTCCTTCTCAGAGAGCAGCGCCAACAGCGACGGTGAGCATGCCGCGTGAGCTCCTGGTCGAGATCGGGTGCGAGGAGATCCCCGCGGGCTGGCTCCCCTCGCTGACCCGTCAGCTCGGAGACCGGCTCGGTGAGCAACTGAACGACGCGCGTCTCGCCTGGCGGACCCCCGCCGAGGCGTACAGTACGCCGCGCCGGCTGACCGTGCGGATCCGGAGTGTGGCCGACCGCCAACGCGACCTCGAGGAAACGGTGACGGGGCCGCCGGTCACAGCGGCATTCGATTCAGCCGGACGTCCAACCCGGGCGGCAGAGGGATTTGCCAAGAAGAACGGTGTGGAGGTGGAGGCACTCGAGCGCGTGTCGACGTCGAAAGGTGAGTATCTGAGCTACCGGCGTGAGCAACCGGGGGAGGCCGCATCCACGGTGCTTCCCGGTGTGCTGGCGGCGACGCTGAGAAGTTTGTCGTTTCCCAAACAGATGAACTGGGACGCGGAGCTGGATGACGGCAGGGGGACGTTCCTTTTTGGCCGTCCGATCCGCTGGATTCTGTTTCTTTATGGCACCCAGGTGGTGCCGTTCGAGATTCAGCGGGGCGCCCAAGCCACTTCGGCACGAGTCAATCCCGTGGTCTCAGGTGCGGTGACCTACGGACATCGATTCTTCAGCAAGGCGGGACGCGCGGGCCGGCCTCTTCGCGTCCGTTCATTCGCTGACTACAAGCGGGCGCTCACGGCCAACTACGTCGTCCTCGACCGAGAGGCGCGCCGGGCGCGTATTACGCGAAAGCTCGAGGCCTGCGCCACACGCGTGGGCGGCCGCGTGGCGCTCGACACCGACCGGAGCGCGCTCTTGAACGAGGTCCCCGACCTGGTCGAGTATCCAGCGGTCGTGACCGGTACGTTCCCAGATGAGTTTTTGAAGCTCCCCGCCGAAGTGCTGAAAACGACGATGATTCATCATCAGCACTATTTTCCCGTGGCCAATCGGCGAGGCCGGTTGAAGCCCCACTTTCTCGCCGTGACCAATACGCCGCGTGACAACGTGGCGCGGATCGCTCGAAATGCCGAGCGAGTGCTCGTGGCCAGACTCCGCGACGCCAGGTTCTTTTGGGATGCGGATCGTCGGGGGAGACTCGAGGACCGTCTGGCTCGTCTGGACACCCTCCTGTTTCACAAGAAATTGGGCAGCTATCGCCAGAAGGCGGAGCGAACCGGCGCCCTGGCCGGGCGCATCGCTCAAGAGGTGCTTGGCGCCGACAAGGCAACCACCGCGGCCGCGGAGCGCGCAGGTCTCCTCTCCAAGGCCGACCTGGCCACGGAGATGGTGGGTGAGTTTCCAGAGTTGCAAGGCGTGATGGGCGGCGTGTACGCCCGTGAACAGGGTGAACCCGAGACTGTCTGGAAGGCGATCTATCACCACTACCAGCCGGTTGGGGTCGAGGTCGACGGCCCACCCTCCAACCGCGACCTCGGAGCGGCTGGGGTGACGTGGGCGGCCGTGTCTCTCGCGGACAAACTTGACACGCTGGTTGGTCTGTTCCACGCGGGTGAGCGGCCGACTGGCTCGCGCGACCCGTACGGGATGCGGCGGCAGGCGCAGGGGGCCATTCGAGTGCTCGTCGATTTGCCCGACCTCACGGGGCTCACCGCGCGCGTATCGGTTGGACAGCTTCTGGAGATGGCGACACGCCCGCATGGGACGCTGGACGCGGATGTTGAACAGCGGGTCACGGCGTTCGTGCGCGAGCGCGTTCGGTATCTGCTGGAGGAGCGCGGCTTCGACCTGCGGAACGTCCGCGCCGTCACCCATCAGGCGTCACTCGCCGCCTTGAGCCCGCTCGACGCACGTCGCAAGCTGGAGGTGCTGCCGGAGTTTACCGACACCTCGAGCTTCCGTCAGCTGGCCACGCTGTTCAAGCGTGTCCAGAACATCGCGCGGGAGCTTCCCGACGAGCTCTTCGACGCGGCGGAGGCCGATCCCAGCGACGACTTGGTCTCGATACTGACCGAGCCGGCAGAGCGCTCCCTGCTCGACGAGTTGGAGCGGCGTCGTTCAGTCGTCGACCGCGCGGTCGAGACTGGTCTGGACTATCGAGGTGCGTTCGCCGAGGCGTCCAAGTTCGGCCCCTCCGTCGACCGGTTTTTCACCGACGTGTTCGTCATGGTCGACGATGCATCGTTACGCCGGGCCCGCTTACGTTTGATGAAGCGGCTTGGCCGAACGGTCGAGCAGCTGGGAGATATCTCCGAGATTGTCCCGAAGGATGAGACCGCGTCTAGTTGACCCAAATGAGGCCCAATGGCGAAGCGAACAGCAAAGAAATCGGGAGCAGCAAAGACCAGGTCGATCGGGCGTTCTCGGGCTAGACGATCGCCTCAGCGAGTGTTCTTCTTCGGGGGTGGGGCGGCCGACGGAGATCGCTCCATGCGCGACCTCCTAGGAGGCAAGGGATCGGGCCTGGCCGAGATGACCAGCGCCGGTCTACCGGTGCCCCCAGGCTTCACGGTATCGACCGAGGTGTGCACGCTGTTCGAAAGCGGTGGCGGTAAGGTGCCTCAGGGTGTCGAGCGCGAAATGGAGACGACGCTCAGACGTCTCGAGACCCTGACCGGGTCGACCTTGGGCTCATCAGACAAGCCGATGCTGGTGTCTGTACGGTCAGGCGCCAAGTTTTCGATGCCTGGGATGATGGACACGATTCTCAACCTGGGCCTCAACGATGAGGCCGTTGAAGGGCTGAAGGACCGCACGGGGAACGGGCGGTTCGCGCAGGACAGTTATCGGCGGTTTATCCAGATGTTCGGCAACGTGGTGCTCGGGCTGGCAAAGGAGCTCTTCGAGCACGAGCTCGAGCTCGTCAAAGTCGCCCAGGGTGTCGAGTCTGATACAGACCTTGACGAGGCCTCACTGCGGGACGTCGTCGCTCGTTACAAGCGCGTCGTGCAGAAGGGGGCCAAGCGGTCTTTCCCCCAGGACCCCCGCGACCAGTTGCGCAGGGCGCGCGACGCGGTGTTTCGATCCTGGCAGAATCCCCGGGCAATCGAGTACCGACGCATTTACGACATCCCGGACGAGATCGGAACGGCCGTCAACGTGCAGGCGATGGTGTTTGGGAACAGCGGCGACCGGTCAGCCACCGGTGTTGGGTTTACGCGAAACCCTGCGACCGGAGCCAAGGAGTTCTACGGCGAGTTTCTAGTGAACGCGCAGGGGGAAGACGTCGTCGCCGGTATCCGGACGCCGCAGCCGATCGCCCAGCTCAAACAGGTGATGCCACGCGCCTATATGCAGCTCCGAGCCATCACCAGTAGGCTCGAGCGTCACTACAAGGACATCCAGGATTTCGAATTCACGATCCAGGACGACGAGCTCTTCATGCTGCAGACCCGCAGCGGTAAGCGGACTGGCCATGCGGCAGTTGTGATCGCCACTGACTTCGTCAAGGAGCGCCTGCTCAAGCCGTCTGAAGCTCTCCTGCTGGTCGAGCCTGATTCGCTGTCGCAATTGCTCGCGCCGATCTTCGACGAGACGGCCTGGCGGGCGCTGCCCCTCGCGACGCGCGGGCTTCCCGCATCGCCGGGGGCGGCGTCGGGCCGGGTCGTGTTCACGGCCGACGACGCGGTGGCCTGGACCGACGAAGGAAAGTCGGTCGTGCTGGTCAGGAAGGAGACCGTGCCTGACGACATCCACGGCATGCATGTGGCCCAGGGCGTTCTGACGGCGACCGGTGGGATGACGTCTCACGCGGCGGTGGTCGGGCGGCAGATGGGGAAGCCCGCGGTCGTGGGCGCTGGCGACTTGCAGGTTGACGAGGGGACGTGCACCCTGACAGTCGCTGGACAAACGCTCCATGAGGGCGATTCGCTGTCGTTCAACGGACTGACCGGCGAGGTCAAGCTCGGCCGAGCCGAGACCAGGCCAAGCGAGATTCTCCAGGTGCTGGCTGGCGAACACGATGCCAAGAAGTCAGACATCTACCGGCGCTTCTGCACGTTGCTCGGATGGGCCGACAAGGTGCGAGAGCTAGGCGTTCGGGCCAACGCCGATCTTCCCGACCAGGCTGCGTTGGCCCGTGCCTTCGGTGCTCGTGGTATCGGTCTATGCCGAACCGAGCACATGTTCTTTGGCGAGGACCGGTTGCCGATCATGCAGCGGGTCATCCTGGCCGAGACGGAGGCCGACCGCCGCGTTGCGCTGGATGAGTTGCTTCCGCTGCAGCGGGACGACTTCACCGGCATCTTCAAGGCGATGCGGGGCGAGCCGGTGACCATTCGCTTGGTCGACCCTCCGCTTCATGAGTTCTTGCCGAAGCGCGAGGAGCTCATGGTCGAGATTGCGCGGCTGGAGGCCAGGCGTGGGGCGCGGTCGAGGCTAAAGCGTCAAAGTGAACTGCTGAGGCGAGTCGAGCAGCTCCACGAGTTCAATCCGATGATGGGGCATCGCGGTGTGCGGTTGGGGATCAGCTATCCCGAGATTACGGAGATGCAGGTTCGCGCGATCATCGAGGCGGCCTGCGCGCTCAAGGGACAGGGGCTCAGGGTCGTACCGGAGATCATGATCCCCCTGGTGGGACATGTGAGGGAGCTGAGTCACCAGAGGGCGGTCGTCGACCGAGTGGCCCGCGAGGCGATGAAGGCCGCGGGTGTCAAGGTGCGCTACTTGACTGGCACGATGATCGAGCTACCGCGCGCAGCGATCGTCGCGGCTGAGCTCGCCGAGCACTCGGACTTCTTCTCTTTTGGCACCAACGACCTCACGCAAATGACCTTCGGCTTCTCTCGCGACGACTCGGCCAAGTTTCTCCGCGCCTATCGCGACCAACGAATCTTGGACCGCGACCCATTTGCCTCGATCGATGTAGACGGTGTCGGACGGCTGGTGGAAATCGGCGTGACCGAGGGCCGCCGGAGGCGGCCGTCGCTCAAGCTCGGGGTGTGCGGAGAACACGGGGGCGACCCCGCCTCGATCCAGTTTTTCGCCCGGGTCGGTCTCGACTACGTCAGCGCCTCTCCGTATCGTGTGCCAACCGCCCGACTGGCGGCGGCGCACGCCGTTCTGAGACCTGAACCGGAAGAACGATGACGGGAATCACGGCGCGTCCGCACACAGCGGCGCGAGTCGGTGTGTCGTAGGTCAACACGCGGCCTGTATCGATGGGGAAGATCAATCGCCTCCCGACGGAACTGAGCAACCAGATTGCAGCCGGCGAGGTCGTCGAACGGCCTGCTTCGGTGGTCAAAGAGTTGGTCGAGAACGCGCTGGACGCCGGAGCCGAGCGGATCACGGTCACCATCGAGCAGGGTGGCAAGCGCCTCATTCGTGTCGAGGACGATGGCGAGGGCATGACGGCTGAAGACGCGGTGCTCGCCCTCGAGCGACACGCGACGAGCAAGGTGTCACGGCTCGAGGACCTCGGCCAGATCGCCACCCTTGGGTTCAGGGGGGAGGCGTTACCCAGCATCGCGTCGGTCTCGCATCTGACACTCCGGACCCGGCCAGGCGGATCCGACCATGGGATGGAGGTCAGGGTCGATGGGGGCGTTGCCGGCCCACTGAGGCAGGTGGGCATGCCGGAGGGCACGGTCATCGAAGTCACCGATCTCTTCTTTAGCGTTCCGGCGCGTCGAAAATTTCTCAAGTCGGACGGAGCGGAGTCGTCCCAGGCGTCGCGGGTGGTGACACAGCTCGCTCTCGGGTACCCGGGGGTTGGATTCATCCTCAACAGCGGTCCGAGAAAGCTCGTTCGTTGTGCTCCGGTCCGAGGCCTGGCCGACCGCTTTCTTCAGCTGTACGGCGACCGCACGGACCTCGTCGAGGTCCACAAGACTGCGGCCGGTGTCTCGGTTCGGGGCTTTGTCGCGGCCCTGACGGACAACCGACCGGCGCGTGGCCCCCAGAACATCTTTGTCAACGGTCGGGTGGTCAGAGACCGGACGATCGCCCACGCCATACATGACGCCTACAGCCGGGCGACGGTCAAGCTGAGAACACCCGAGGTGCACCTGTTTGTCGACCTTCCGCCTGACCGCGTCGATGTCAACGTGCATCCGACGAAAGCCGAAGTCCGTTTTCTCGAGCAATCCCTCGTTCACGAGCTGTTGCGGCGCGCGCTTGGTGATGCACTGGGCGAGCCAACGTCCGCGCCGTTGTCACCGGGCGTCCACACGAGTCGCCTTGCGTCATCGTCATCGCCGCCTTCGGCGAGGTCGATTCCTGGCATCGTCGCCGGGATGGCGGCCTCGAGCCGATGGACCGGTTTCACCGATGTCTTTGCGCGTGACGCCGGTCAGCATCAGCCGTCGCCGCTCGGCGTCGGGCACCGCGTAGAAGGGACGCTCGTTCGCGAGGCATCGTCGTCATCGTTGGCGGGGCAGGGCGAGACCGAGAGCAGTCCGATGATCCCGCTTGGGCAGTTCCGGGACACCTTCATCATCGCCGTCGACGCCGACGGAGTTGCGATCATCGACCAGCACGTGGCTCATGAGCGAATCCTGTACGAGCGGGTCATGGAAGGCTTGACCGCCGGGGTGCTAGATGGACAGGGACTGCTTGCTCCGATGGTGATTGATCTCCCTCCTGGACAGCGCGCGGCGCTCGCCACCCACGCGGAACATCTCACGCGGCTGGGGTTTGAAGTCGGGTCGTTCGGAGGTGACAGCGTGAGCGTGACGATGATTCCCAGCGTGCTGGCGATGGCGGAAGCGGAGGTCGCGGTCCGGTCTCTGGCCGAAGACCTGGAGGGATTCGACCGTGGCGCCGCCGTCGACGACGTTCTCAAACGCATTGCCGCAACGACGGCCTGTCACGCCGCGGTCAAGGCGAATGACCGCCTGACGCAGGAGAAGATGATGTACCTGCTCGATGAGCTCCGTCGTACCGAATACTCGACGGTCTGCCCCCACGGCCGTCCGGTCGTCCTCCGCCTCAGCCGGCAGGAGATCGAAAGGCGCTTCGAGCGGATCTAGTATTACTGGAGGGTCTACGCGTCCTAGGACCCCTTTTTCGGGCGCACGATCAGCCAGCCGACGACAAACACCGCTACACCGGCACCAAAGATTCTAGGGCTTGGACCAAGCGGTCCCGCCGTGACGATCGACATCAACAGCAGCGACATGGCCAGGAGTTGGAGAAATCGGCCGACGTAGTACACGAATCCCGGCATCGGTCACTCGCGAGTGGTTCGCCGCCCCCGGGACTCCCGCCAGGCCGCGATCCGTTCACCGATGGCTTTTTCGAGCCCGCGGTCGCTCGGACGGTAGTACCGGCGGTCGCTGAGGGATTCCGGAAGGCACGTCATTGCGGTTGTGCCTTCGGCGTGGTCGTGAGCGTACTCGTACCCCTGCCCATACTTCAGGTCCTTCATGAGTTGCGTTGGTGCGTTGCGTAGATGCAGCGGGACTGGCTCGGCAACCTGGGTGTGGGCATCGCGCGCCGCGTCGGTGTACGCCAGATAGACCGCGTTGCTCTTCGGAGCCACGGCCAGATACGTCACGGCCTGAGCCAGCGCGGTGTTGCCCTCTGGCATGCCGACAAAGTGCACGGCGTCCTTTGCGGAGATCGCAAGGGACAAGGCCCGCGGATCAGCGTTGCCGATGTCCTCGGACGCGAATCGCACGAGCCTCCGGGCGATATAGAGTGGGTCCTCTCCCGACTCGACCATTCGAGCCAGCCAGTAAACCGACGCATCTGGATCGCTGTTTCGCATCGACTTGTGTAGTGCCGATATGAGGTTGAAGTGCTCCTCTCCCGCCTTATCGTAGAGTAGCGTCCGTCGCTGGAGAGCACGGGTCAGCAGCTCCTTATCGATCGTGGCTGCGGTCTGTTCTGTGGATTCGTCCGTGCCGGCGACAGTGGCGGCAAGCTCGAGAGTGTTCAGCGCCACGCGGGCGTCCCCGTTGGCGTACGCGGCGATCAGGTCGAGCACCCCGTCGACAACCTGGAGGCGATTGCGGCCGAGACCTCGGTCCTCATCGTCGAGCGCTCGCTGCAGAATCGTGACGATCTCTAGCGTGCCGAGGGGCTCGAGGACAAACACCTTTGACCGCGACAGGAGCGCGGTGTTGACTTCGAAGGACGGGTTTTCCGTGGTCGCACCGACCAGCGTGATATCTCCGGCCTCCACACGCGGCAGGAAGGCGTCCTGTTGCGCCTTGTTGAAGCGGTGGATCTCGTCGACGAAGACGATCGTCCGCTGTCCCGTGTGGCGGCGAGCATACTCCGCCTCAGCCATCACGCCCTTGATCTCCTTGATTCCGGACAGGACGGCGCTAAACGCGATGAAACGCGCGCTTGTTGCGTCTGAGATCAGGCGGGCCAGAGTCGTTTTGCCTGTGCCCGGAGGTCCCCACAGAATGATCGACTGCAAGGCGTCCTGCGCGATCGCTTCCCGGAGCGGTTGGCCTGGGGCCAGGACCGACTCCTGACCGACGAATTCCTCGAACGAAGCCGGGCGCATACGCTCTGCGAGTGGCGCGGCCGCACGGTCGCTGGCGTCGCCGCCACCAAAGAGCTCTCCCGACTTCATGCCTGGCTCCGCGACTGCTGGCGCCGCGCCTCGTAGATGATCAAGGCGGCGGCGACGGCCACGTTCAGTGATTCAACCCGCCGGCGCATGGGCACCGAGACGCGGATGTCCGCCTCGGTGTCGACGTGCGCCCGCAGGCCCGCACCCTCCGCCCCGACGAGAAGGAGCTGCGGGCCGGTGAGGTCGATGTCGTAGAGGGGAGTTCCTCCCCGTGGCACCGCCGCCATGATTCTGACGTCTCGACTCCGCGCCGAACGGACAAGCGATGCTGCTGAGTCGGTCGTTGCGACGGGGACGCGAAAGGTGCTCCCCATGGCTCCCCGGATGGCTCGCCACCCGAACGGGTCGGCTGACCCACGCACGACCACGACGCCGCTTGCGCTCCCGGCGTCAGCCGCTCGAATGATCGCCCCGAGGTTGCCCGGGTCCTGGACGCCGACCGGACACACGACGAGGCCCTGGCGCGTCTGTTTGAGCACGCGGTCGTATGGCCAGGGGGTGTGGACGGCCAGAGCGACCGCTCCAGAGGGCGTTCGTACGGGGCTGATCGCGTCGAGGACCGAAGGCGTGGCTGCGAGAGTTCGCACGCCAGCGGCGACGAGGGCGTTGGATAGTCGGGTCGTTGCCCGGTCCTGTTCCCGAAGCGCCGCCGCCGAGAGTATCGCAACCTCTATGTGGACGCCGGCGGCCCGCGCGTCGTCGATCACGCGGAGACCGTCGAGCAACAAGTGTGGCCGTCTGGCCCCGCGGGTTCGGGCCGCAGCCCGGAAGGTCCCGACGACCGGATTCTGACGGCTCGTGATGGTCTTCACCAGGCTGTGGAGAATATCAGATGTGCTACGCTAGCTCTCCATGAAAGCGAAGCTTCTCAAGCGGTTCGAGGACGAGATCCGCGCCTTGGATCGGGAGCTCAAGCATGACCTGCCCAAGGAGATCCAGCGTGCCCGTGAGTACGGTGATCTGCGCGAGAACGCCGAGTATCAGGCGGCCAAGGAACGGCAGCGTTTGGTCGAAGCCCAGATCAGCCTGCTGCAGAGGCGCGTCTGTGACATCTCGTTGATGAACCTGGACAAGCTCCCGACCGACAGGGTGGCGTTTGGCTCGACGGTTCATCTCAAAGAGGCGGACGGAACCGCCGCGATCTATCAACTCGTGATGCCTGAAGACGCCGACCCCACCAAGGGGATGATCTCCACGGCGTCACCCATTGGTCGGTCGCTCGTCGGCAAGGAAGTGGGAGATGAAGTCGAGGTGCCCACCCCGAGCGGGCGGCGCGAGTTCGAAGTCATCAAGCTGGTGACGCTTCACGACGAGTAGGACACGCCGATCACGTTCGATCCATCGTCCTCATCGCCTCGATATTCTCCCGACCTTCGAACTGCGCTCGTGCTGACGGGGACCGGGACCGCCGGCGCCTATCACGCCGGCGTACTCCGAGCCTTACGCGAGGCCGGGGTCAAGATTGACCTGGTGGCCGGCCGAGGAATCGGGGCGGTCGGGGCTATTTTTACGGCGGTGGATGGCGGGGCCCCGCTCTGGGACGACACGGGTGTGTGGCGGTCGTCAGCCACCCGGACGCTCTACGGCTGGAGAGGCACGATACGGGCCTCTGTGGTGACGTTGGCGGTGGCACTGGTCGCGCTGCTGTTGCCACTGACCGCGCTCGTCGGTGCGGCTGTCGTGTATCCCATCGGGTTCTTGCTTCGACTGCTTGGTTCGGACGCAGGGAACGCACTGTCGACGTGGTATAGCGCGCTGGTAGACGGGGTCTTTCAGCCGTCGGCCCTGCCGCTCTTTCTTCCTCGTTTCGTCACGCTGGCGCTCCTCGTCCTGCTTGGCATTCTGGTCGTGGGAGAGATACTCCCGCGTGTCCGCACGCCCACTCGTCGGCGGGCACGGGGACTGGCCTGGTGGAGACTGATCGGGGCTCCGCTAGAAGTGAGACGCGCAGCGGATCATTTTTCGAGCGGGCTGTGGAAGATCATGCGGGGCGCAGCCCGAATCGCCAAGCCAACTCCCGATGATCTGGCGGAGCGGTATGCAGAGCTCCTGTCGGACAACCTCGGGCAGCCTGAGTTCCGCGAGCTGATCGTGACCGTTCATGACCTCGATGCACGACGAGACCTCGTGTGTGCCGTGCTCCAGGAGCCCTTCCGACGGCCGTTTTTTGCCCGGCGGCTCGGTGCAGAGGGCGGGCACCGTCATCTCGAAACGCTGGATCTGGCCGGCTCGGCGCGACGGCATGCCGTCGACGCGCTGGTCGGCCCACTGAGCCTACCGGTCGCGACGGACTCGCACCTCGTGAGGTTCGCTCCCGAGAGCGGCTGGCGGGGCGAGACACATCATGTCTGCGACCGACCCGAGGCCATGACCCGTCTTCTCGAAGAGGTCGCCAACGCAGGCGTCGAGCAGATCATTGTGGTCTCGGCACTTTCCAAGCCGCCGGGCCCTCACGCCCTCGAATCTAGCCGGCGTGATGCGCGCGGTCGGGCCGGTGAACATCTCGTCGCACTGGAGACCGCAGCAGAGCGCGACGCTTTGGTGACGTGGGGTGGACGCTTCCAGGCGGTGTTCCTGGTGCAACCAGAGCACAACCCTCTTGGGCCCTTTGATTTCGACGGCGGCTACGACGAACGCTCCGACCGGAGGTTTCCGCTGTCCGAGCTGGTGGACCGGGGTCGGGAGGACGGCTTCCGGCAGTTCGTCGATCCCGTGGTCGGGGCGAGTGGAGAGTGGATTGAGCCACGGCGACCGGCGGCCCGGGCCGGCGCGATCGCAACCTCGGTCGACGACGCCGTCGCTACTTCGAAGACCGATTCCTAAGAGCCGCCCCGCCGCGCCGAGGCTCAGGCCGAACAATCCGCTTTGCGGTCCGCCCGGGAGGGGACGGTCCTCGCGACGCGGATCGGGATCGATGTCGGACAGGAACTCCGTCGCGAGGTCAGAGAGGACTTGGGTCACGTGGTCGGTCTCCAGTCCTCCGAACTTCCTGCGAAATTCGCCAACCGGAATCACCGCCTTGGCCATCGCGCGATGCCCTCCGGCATTGCCGATGTCAGCAAAGTAGGTCTTGACGAACTCGCCCGCGTTTCGGGAGTAGCCCAGATTACGGACAGAGATGACGATGTCCCGCTGGACCTGCCCGGAGACGATCGACCACTTCACATCCTCGATCTGAAGCAGGAAGTCGGCCACATAGGGGATGAGGTCCTCGCGCGGGGCCTCGCCCAGGTGGGTGGTGTAGACCTGGTCTCGCATGCTCCCGGACTGCACGCCGCGAGTGACGAATCCGAGTCGCTCGACGGTGATGCCGGCTCCCTCCATCTTGCGAACCAGCGCCGCGTCAGCCAGCGGATACAAGAACGTAAAGGCCTCGAGGTCACCCTCGTTCGTGTGACGGCTCAGGAAGAGCGTGTCCGACTTGATCGCGTAGAGCATCGCCGTTGCCGTCCGCTCGGAAATGTTGGCGTCGACCGACCGCAAATGCTCTGTCAGTATCGTAGATGTCGATCCGTAGTCGGCGCGAATGTCCTTGAACGCTGTGGTGTAGCCCGTCTGCTCCGGGTGGTGGTCGACCACCAAGTCCACACGGTTGAGGAGACCACCGAAGTAGTGGGGCTGAACATCCACGGTAGCGATGCGGTCGAACAATGTGACCGACTCCGCGGTGATCGGCTCCACGACGATGTCGAGGAGGTTGGCCATGCGAAGGTTCTCGGGTCGTGTCACCCCTTGGAACGCGCCGATGATCGCCGTGGTCTTGGTGCGATGGAGCAAATTGCGAAGCGCCAAGCCACTCGCCATGGCATCCGGGTCTGGGTCATTGTGCAGCAGGATCAGGACGCGGTCGGCGTCGGCAAAATAGCGCTGGTACTGCTGCACACGCGCCCTGGTCAACGAGCGTCCAAGCGCGGTGAGGAGCGAGCCTCGGAGAAGCTCGCTGAGGCTGATGAGGTTGACATTCTGAAACTCGCTCTGCCAGGCGTCGGTATGGGGCGAGCGCAACCGACCTCCAACAGCGAGTACATAGACCAGCGTGGCGCCGGCGTCGATGATAGCGCGCAAGATGCGACGCAGACTGTGTCGACCATCGTCCTCCACGATGACGCAGGTCGTGGGGCCCACATCCATCTTAAGATAGCTGTCGACTCGCCGCGGGTCGGCCACAGACGTCGGGATGCCGACGTCGTGCAGCCGTCTGGACATCGTACGGTCTTTGATGAGGACATCGAGCTCCAGACTCGAACCGAGAGCCCGGTGTAGATTGCGCGCGACCAAGGCGGTCTGGCAGACCGCGACGCACTTCATGAGAGCTCCTGATTATACGGTGAGGTGCCGGGGGCGCAACCGGTTAGGGGATGGGGGGTCACCCGTAGTTCGAGAGACGTGCCGGCCTGGCTGACGGTCCCGCGTTGGACTATCATCTGACCCCATCGGACGAGGACGGTCTGTCTGCCAAGGATGACGTGACGTCACGGTTCTGGATCTGGAGCGCAGTGCTGGTGCTCGCCTCTACTGTCCTGTCGGCTCAAGCGCCCGTCTTCACCAGCAGAATCGACCTGGTTTCTATGGGCGTCTCGTGGTCGACAGCTAGCGACGGCGACGTGGTGTACGCATACGGCTCTCGTCTCTCCAGCATTCCTCGCGTCGGGCGTTGACAGTGGCCATGACTTCAACTCGCGACGCCTTCTCTCTCGTGACAGATTTCGAGGTGCGAGGCGACCAGGAACGTGCCATTGCCGAGTTGCAGGAGGGCCTGGTTCGTGGTGATCCTCATCAGGTATTGGTGGGTGTCACTGGCTCTGGCAAGACCTTCACGATGGCCCACGTGGTGGCGTCGCTCAACCGGCCGACGCTGGTCATGGTTCACAACAAGACGCTGGCCGCCCAGCTCTACCAGGAATTTCGCCGGTTCTTCCCCCACAACGCGGTGGAGTACTTCGTCAGCTACTACGACTACTACCAGCCTGAGGCCTACGTGCCGGCGACCGACTCGTATATCGAGAAAGAGGCCACGATCAACGAGGAGATCGACAGGATGCGATTGTCGGCGACCCGGTCGCTCTTCGAACGCCGGGACGTGATCATCGTGTCGAGTGTGTCGTGCATCTACGGCTTGGGCTCACCGGAGGCGTACTACGGCATGCTGCTCCCGCTCGAGCGGGGCCAGCGTGTCGAGCGAGAGTGGGTGCTTCGGAAGCTGGTAGAGATTCAGTACGAACGGAACGACCACGACTTTGCTCGCGGCGTCTTTCGGGTGCGCGGCGATGTGATCGAGGTGTTTCCCTCGTATGAATCTACCGCGCTCCGCATCGAGCTCTTCGGAGACGAAGTCGATGAGTTGGTCAGCTTCGACCCGATTACGGGGGATACGATCCGGCGCCACGAGAAGGTGGCGGTCTATCCCAAGTCGCACTTCGTGATGCCGCGTGAGCGGACGCTCGCGGCCGTCGACGCCATCAAGTCGGAGCTCGACGACTGGCGTCCGCGTCTCGAGAAGGCGGGCAAGTTGCTCGAGGCCCAGCGTCTGCACCAGCGAACCATGTTCGACCTGGAGATGATGAAGGAGATCGGGTACTGCCACGGCATCGAGAACTACTCCCGGCATCTCTCAGGCCGTGCAGAGGGCGAGCCGCCGCCCACCTTGCTCGACTACCTGCCTGACGATGCGCTGACGATCATCGACGAGAGTCACCAAACCGTGCCCCAGATCCGCGGGATGTATCATGGCGACCGTTCGCGAAAAACGGTGCTCGTCGACTACGGCTTCCGCATGCCGTCGGCGCTAGACAATCGGCCATTGAACTTTGAGGAATGGAAGACACGGGTGGGGCAAGTCGTGTTTGTGTCGGCGACCCCAGGACCATACGAACTTGAGGCCAGCGGGGGCGTCGTGGTCGAGCAGATCATTCGACCGACGGGGTTGGTCGACCCCGAGGTCGAGGTGCGACCGGTCAAAGGTCAGATCGACGATCTGCTGCATGAGATCCGTGCGCGTGCGGACAGACACGAACGCGTCCTGGTGACGACGCTGACCAAGCGGATGGCGGAGGACCTGACGCAGTACTATCAGGATCTCGGCGTCAGGGTGCGGTATCTGCACTCGGATATCGATACCTTGGAGAGGGTCGAGATCCTCAGAGATCTGCGCCGTGGCGCCTTCGACGTGCTGGTCGGTATCAACCTGCTGCGTGAGGGTCTGGACCTCCCCGAGGTGTCGCTGGTGGCGATTCTGGATGCCGACAAGGAGGGCTTTCTTCGCTCGGCGGGGGCGCTGATCCAAACGTCCGGGCGTGCGGCGCGAAATGTCAACGGCCGGGTCGTGATGTACGCCGACGTGATGACGGGCTCCATGCGGGTGGCGCTGGGAGAGATGGAGAGACGTCGTGGTCTGCAGCAGGCGTACAATGAAGAACACGGCATCACCCCGGCATCGATCGTCAAGGGGATTGACGATGTGCTGTCGAGTGTGTACGAGCGCGACTATGTGACCGTGCCGGTCGTCAAAGAGGAGCAAGAAGAGTTTGGTAGTCGTGAGGAGCTGAGCGCGCGAATCACCGGTCTCGAGGAGGAAATGCGGGCCGCTGCGGCCAATCTCGAGTTTGAGCGAGCGGCCGCTCTCCGCGACCGAGCCAAGAGGATTCGGGAGCATCACCTCGGAGTAGCCGGGCCCTGAGGGCGAGCGCTGTCGAGCAGTATGAGAAAATGAATCAGAAGCGGAGTACCCGGCCATTCGGGTGCCCCCTGTCCGTGAGGAGACTGTCATGTCGAGAGAACACGATGTACACGCCGGCGTCATCATGATGGCGTTTGTCATGGGTGCCATTGCTGGGGCGGCTGCTGCCTTGTTGACGGCGCCGGCCGCTGGTCCCGAAACCCGCAGGGCCCTGAACGAGAGGGCGAGAGAGGGGCGGGAGCGAGCGGGCGACGCGGCTCGACAGAGCGCCGAGTTCGTGAAGCGGCAGCGCGACCAGCTGGGGACAGCTATCGACCGCGGACGCGAAGCCTATCAGCGTGCACGAGGGTCCGACCCGCTCGATGCCGAGGATGCGGGGTAATGGACACGTCGACGGTGTTCCTCGGCGTCATCGCTCTGGCGACAATCGTGATGGCGACCGTGCAGCTCGCGATGATCGTCTACGGAACGCGGCTCGCGCGACGGTTAGACCGGCTCGTGGATGTGGTCGAGAAGGAGATCAGGCCGACCCTCGGGCGGGTGAACGCCATGAGCGAGGACATGAGCCGGGCCACGTCGCTCGCCGCCGTCCAGGCGGAGCGATTCGACAAGCTCTTCGCGCGGCTGGCTGAGCAAGTCGACCATTTCTCGGAGCTGACGGAGGATGCGGTGGTCGAGCCAATGCGACGCGGCGCCGCGCTCTTGCAGGGTCTGAAGGTGCTCATGGCCGTCTTGCGGGGGGTCGAACGAGCCGGTCCCGCCGCGGACACGGAGGTAGGTGCTGGCGGGGACGGTCACGGGTGATACCAATCAGGCCAGCCTGATTTCGAGGTTAGCCGTGCGACGTCTCGTCCTTCATAGCGGAAGCGCAGTCATTGCTCGCGTCCGCATCATTGCGGTACACTCAACGCCGCTGATTCAGTCAAGCCAAAGTGGGCGCTTGGCTCAGTGGTAGAGCATCGCCTTCACACGGCGGGGGTCAGTGGTTCGAATCCACTAGCGCCCACCACTTTTCTTGATGTGATTTGGGAATTTGGTTGACCCCACCCGAACCCTTCCGAACCGAAACGCACGGCGAAAGTTGCATGAAGTTGCACGGGAGTCTCCAGTCTATGGCTTCTGGCTGACATGCGCGCTGAACTGGTCGAGCGCGGCCACAAGCATCGGGTCGACCGCCGCACGCGCATAGCGCTCGGTCGTGCTGGCCGCGCCGTGGAGCATCAATCGCTGGGTGGTCTTCAGGTCGCGTGTGGCGGCCAGCAGCGCGGTCGCGTACGAGTGGCGGAAGTCGTAGGGCCGAACCCGGCTCAGATCGATCGCGAGGCCATCCTGCGCGAATTGCGCTTCGACTTTTCGGCACGCCGCCCGCAGACTCTTGCGCATCGAGGCGCGTGAGAAGTCTCCCCAACAGTCCAGGTCGTCGAACCGCCGGAGCGCAGCGATCGCCTCCGCCGGGATCGGCTTTTGGTGACCCTTCCGTGCCTGGCCTGCCGCACCCTTCCGCCGCCCTCGGACCCAGAGAGACGGCCCCTGCCAATCGATGTCGTCTCGACGGAGTCCCGCGAGCTGTCCGTGCGCGAGTCCGGTCCAGGCCATGACGGCCAACCTCGCCTTGGTCTGGCTCCCGGCGGCGCGCCGGGTGCCACGTGGGGCCCGTGTCACGTCGGGCATCGCCTCGAGAATGGCCTGGATGACGCCGTACGGGAGGGCGCGCGGCTTGCCTTCGATCTCGTCGGCCTCCGGTACCTCTCGGACCGGGTTCGGGGCGTGTCGGCCATCCAGCACCCGCCACAGGTTGCTCAGGGCACGCAGGCGTTTGTTGACGGAGCCCGCAGCGTACGGCGGGCTCGGGCGGCCCTGTTGATCGGTGCGTGGCTCGGTGAGCCACCGATCCCGCTGCGCCCGGATCTCGTGTGGACGAATCGATGCCCGGGGCCGGTGACCGAAGCGCACGACCCATTCCTGAATGTGCTGCCGGCGTTGCTGGATCGTTGGAAGCGCCGCCACGCTCTCGAGATAGCGGTCGGCGTCCTCTGCGAAGGTCGTCTCGCCGAGCGGGGTCAGGGCCGATCCGACGCGAGCGTCGAGGCGGACCCGTTCGCGCCAGCGGCGCCGGTCGGTCACCAGCGAGTCGGCCGGAAACGTCGTGGAGAGGAACCGGGACCGGGTCTCGCCGGGAGCTTTGACCCGGACAAACACTTGCCACTTGCCCGAGGGTAGGCGGCGTTGACCGGGTTCACGACGGGGCATGTGACAGTCCAGTGTCGGCTGGCCAGGGTCGTGTTCTTAGCCAGCGCTTCTCGTCGGCTCTTGCTCGTGCTCGCAGACCGTGTGGTGCTAGTTGATAAATAGTATCTATAATGATACTATGCCTCATGACCCGCACGGTGGCGGCTCGCCTCAACACGATGCGCCGTCATCCGAAGGGTGTGCGGTTTGCGGACCTCGTGGCGGTGTGCGATGCCTTCTTCGGTCCGCCACGACAGACCGGGACGAGCCATCGGGTGTACCGCACGCCGTGGCCGGGCGATCCACGGGTAAACATTCAAAACGCCAAGGGCATGGCGAAGACCTACCAGGTTCGCCAAGTGCTCAAAGCCATCGAAAAATTGGAGGCGCATCGTGACTGACCATTACACGTATCGCATTACCTGGTCCCCGCAAGATGGTGAGCACGTGGGGCTCTGCCTGGAGTTCCCCTCGCTTAGCTGGCTGGCAGCGACGCCACGCGCGGCCTTGTCCGGGATTCAGCGACTCGTGCGCACCGTCCTTGCAGACATGCAGACCAACCGAGAAACGCCGCCGGAGCCGTTGGCTGATCGTGCCTACAGCGGGAAATTCATGGTGCGCGTCCCGCCGGAGATCCACCGTGAGCTGGCCGTGCGCGCGGCGGAAGAAGGCGTCAGCCTGAATCGACTCGTCAGTGCGCGACTCGCGGAATGATCTGCCGCCCACGTCACCTCACCGCTTTTCACAACGGCCGCCCCGTCCACATCACCTGCCCCAGCACCACGGCCCCCTCCGGCCACGCGCCTGTCAAATATTTTGTTGACAGCAGCAGGTCTTCTTGTTTTATAGTTCAGTTAACGACTCCCCGGCCTCACTGGCCGGTTGGGCGGCCTATATGGTCGCCTTTTTTGTTGTGCCCCCCAATAATCCGCGAACCGTCGTCTACGTCGATGGATTCAATCTCTATTACGGAGCCGTTAAAGGCACACCTTACAAGTGGCTCGACCTCGAAAAGTACTTCCAGTTGCTGCGCCCACACGATGACCTTCAAGCTATTCGGTATTTCACCGCGCTTATCTCGGGAGCGCATCAAGCCAACCAAAGAGCATTCAAACGGCAGCGGCTTATAGGCCGGGTTGTCGCTGACCAGCTGCCAGCCGTCCTCGTCCCGCCCGCACCTTGCCGCCATCGACGAACCGCCCCAGCCAGACGACCTCACCGACGAGGACGCGGGCGGCAGTACTGTTGATCCACCCATTGTTGCGTTCGGTGATGTAGGCGAGCGCTTCTTCATAGCCGCTCGGTTCGTCACGCATGCCGGGTTCTTTTATAGCGTCCGCCCCGTCCACATCACCTGCCCCAGCACCTGAGCCAGCGCGAATCACTGCGCATCGAACTCAACAATGCGATAGTCGCTCGCGTCCTCCCCGCTGCCGCTGGCTTCCACGACGCACACAAAACTCGTGCGCACTTCGCCCCCAAAGGCGTTCTCGGCATCCACGTATGAGCGGAGTCGATAGCGATCATTCCCAAGGTCTTGGACATTCGCGACGTGACCAAACGGATAGTCAGCCGTACCAGGAGCCCGAAGTTGTGAGGTCATCTGGTTCTCGCACACGACGACGGTGCCCGCGCGCGCGGAATCGGCCCGTTCCTGTGCCGCCTGTTCCCGTTCCCGTAGGTTCTGTACCCGTGCCCGCTCTTGCTGCTCTTGCCGATCCCGCTGTTCCGCCGCTGCCTGTTCCTCCGGTGAGGGCTGGCCCAGCGCTATGCCCAGAGAGAACAATGCGATTGAGGCTGCCCACACGATACCAGCACGCTTGCGGGTGGGGAGCCCGAGACTGGGCATCGGTCGAAAAATCGCCACGAGAGACACGCATCCGATCACCATACTTGCGAGGATGCAAGTTACAACCACGCCTAGCATTGCCTCCCCCTTTCATGCGAACGTCCTGGCCATCGGCCGTCTCGACCCGACGAACCGCCCCAGCCAGACGACCTCACGCTGATACACGCTTACGCTTCATGTTTCGAACATCGGCCTTCTTGCCGCTGCCTAAGTAGCGCCCGGTCCAGACCACTTCGCCCACGATCGCGTCGAGCAAGTTGACGTCGGTCACGTTGAACACCTGGGTCGGGTATTCCCGCTTGTTCATATTGTCCGAAGTCACGACGAGAGTACTACCGGACAGGTCGATCCGCTTGACCGCGCCGCCATCGTCGCCAGTCAGGGCACCAAAGTTGACCGCGTAGATGTGTCCGGCCTTGGGCGAGCGCCGCCGGTCGGTGTCCTGGTCGATGACGATAACATCGCCGGGCTCCAGCGTCGGCAGCATCGATTCCTCGCGCGGCCCAATCCTCAGACAGATGGGGCGCGTGAACTTGCGCACGACCTTTTCGCGAAAGGAGAGCGTGCGGTCGCGTTCAGGATCGGGTGCGATGGCGAGCGGCTGTCCGGCGGCGATGGGGTCGGCGAGCAGCGGCAGGGCGACGAAGCCCTCGATGGTAGTGGGCGCAGGTGTGGCGACTCCTGAATGCTTCGGTATCTTTCTCCCTTCCCCAGCTTGCCGGCGTGAGTCGAAGAGCTGGTCGCTCACGGCTTCGAAGGACTGGCCATAGACCCTAGCCAAAGCCAACAAGGTCATTGGATCGGGCGACCGGACCCATCCGTATTCCAACCCTCGGAGTGTCGCCGGACTTAGATTAAGCCCCATAGCCTGAACCCGCCGAACAATAGTCTCGATTTCGCGCCCAGCGCGCCACTCGACGAGCTTGTTGCCGAAGGAGACGTATTTCCGCGTCCGTTCTCGCTTTGGCACCTCATCGGCAACGTTACCCCCTGCACTCATCGGCGTGGCAATGGCTGGCAAAAAAAGTCATTGACACGTCAATCTCAACGTGCCAATATACTGTTGACATGGCAATGGAACGCCCAGTTCTTATGTTCGATCGTCAACGTCTGGCGGAGGATATGGCTGCTAAGGGCTGGGACATAAAAGACTTAGCGCGTTCCGCAGACATATCGAATCGGACGGTCTACAGGTTTCTGAACGGCGAGATTCAGACAATTCGGACCGTCAAGAAGCTGGCCAGCGCCCTCGGCTACTCGGTGCGGCGCTACCTGCGGCAGAAGGCAGCAGCCTGATCACGGGAAGCGTAGCGAAGCCATGACGCCGAAACCGAGACGCGAACATCCGGTGGAGCCCAGAGTGCGGGGAGGGGCGGCGTGACGCTGGAAACCGCCTGCGCGCTGGCCATCGCGTTCGGGTTGCTCTCGCACTCCGTGCTGCTGGCGCGGCAATCGCGGGAGCTGACCACGCTGCTCAAGGCGGCGATGGCGCATGCCGACGCGCTGTCCCGGCTCGTCGAGCAGCTACGGGCGCACCGACCCGACGACGCGGCCCGCCAGCGGGCGCGGGGAGGGGCGGCGTGAAGACGAACCGCGACGCGGGCCTACGTGGTCGTCGGAACGACCTGGGCGAAGCGATCTCCGGGATCGCGGTAGTGGACCCGTGCGTCACAGCGTGGGCACGCCAGCACCCGGTCATACCTCTTGTGGCCGCGCATCTGAAGAATCGCGTACTCCGCGTTGCGGAAGCAGGGTGCGCACAAGTGGGGCTGTGGCTCAGTGCTGCTGCCATCCGACTGTTTCACGTACACAAAGGCATCCGACCCGAGCGCCACCAGTTGATAGTGCTTGCGCTCTACGTGCCAATCCTGAAAGCGCGCAAGCTCCTGTTTCAGAGTAGCAATGCCTGCTTGCGCAGTGCGCACCTGCTCTCGCAGCGACGTATTCGCGGTCTGCAGATCGAGTACTTCCTGATACGCGTCCGTGATCTTTCCGAGCAGGTCCGCTTGGACGGCCTTGACCGCGTCCTCCGAACGCATGGCGCGAAGGCCGCGCACGGTGTCAAGCACCGTCTTCAGAGCCGTGACCACAAGTGGGGCGGCAGGAATGGCGTCGGTCATCACGGCGATTCTACATCCACGGCCCGGCAGCGGGATCTCCGAGAGAAGCAGGCCCGGCAGGAGGATCGGTAGCGAAGCCATGACCCCGAAACCGAGACGTGAACATCCGGCGGTCACCCTGACCGTCCAGGAGTCCATTACGGAGACCGTGCAGCGGAGCTACGGGCCGGACGGGTCGCACATCCCGCCGAAGGCCATCGCCCAGGACATGAACGTCGCCCTGTCGGTGCTCTACGACATCGCGGACGAGCGCCGGCCGCGCCAGCTCCGCGCGGCGGAACTGCCGGCGTTGGTCCGCGCCTCGGGGAACCCGCTCGTGCTCAGGGTGGTCACGCGGGCCCTCGGTGGGGTGTTCGTGCGACTGCCGGACGCCACCTCCGACGAGGCCGTGTACCAGGCGATGTCGCTCGTCGTGAAGGAACTCGGCGACGCCAGCTCGCTCCTTCGACGCTGCCTCGCCGACGGCATTCTGACGCCCGACGAGGCCGCGCGGTTCGACGACAAGGTCGATGAGACGGTCGTGGCGCTTCTCCAATGGAAGGCCGCCTTCCGCGCCAGGGCCCGAATGGATGCGAGCGAGCCGTCGAACTTGTTCAGGGCGGTCGGAGGGACAGCATCGTGATGACGGTCGCCGACACGAGCCGAGCGGCCTTCGAGCAGATCGTCCCGCGCCTGTCGACTCGCCAGCGCCTCATCCTGTCCGCGTTGGAGACCTGGGAGGGGACGCCGCCGACCGCCTATGAGCTGTTTATGAGATTGCGCGCCGAGGGCGCGGTGCGCGACCTCAACGACGTGCGCCCGCGGCTGACGGAGCTGAAAGCCGATGGGCGGGTTCTCGATATGGGGACGCGCCGATGCACCATCACCGGCCGGTCCGCGCACACGTGGCGACCCGCGCCGCGTGCACCGCAGCAGTCCCGATTCTGGCACACGGGTCTCGATGACGTCGAGCCGCCCAGCGCCCTGCGAGGACGGGTGACATGAGGGCGTCAGCGGTTGAGCAGACGGTGCGGCTGCTGCGCCGTCCCCATCACGGCGGTATCCGTGGCCTCATCAGCCGGCGCACCGTCATGGAGCAGTTCGATTTTCCCTCGCTGGACGCGGTTCGCATGTTCGCGAAGCGGCACGGGATTGTCCACATCATGCTCGGAGGTCGTGCGCTCTACGACCCTCGGGATTGGGAAGCGCTGAAGGCCCCAGCGGCGTCGCTCGGCCCCGGTAAGGCTGGGCAGGGGGCCGCATGACGGCGACACTGCTCTGGGGCGTCGTCGGGCTCGCACTGGGCGGGCTCTGGGTGGCGCGCCGACTGAGAACCGGGCGTGCGCAGTCCGTGAACCGCGTCTCTCCGCAGACCCTCGCACGGCTACAGCAGGCCCAGGAGGAGGACGCATGACGACGCTGGTCGCACGACCTGGCGATCCCACACCGGAGGATGTCAGCGGACACAAAAAGAGCCTCGGCGGCAACCGAGGCTCAACCACCCAGAAAGGCGGTACAGCAATGAACAGTGCCAGTGTAGCAAATCGTCCCGTGGACAGACTACCGGAATCGGGTCATCCGAAGAAGAAAGGGGCATGGGCCGTCGGGGCCGAGTCCGACGAACGGATCGCGATCGTCGCGGACGCCCTGAATCTGTTTGACGACGGGCGGTCGCGTTCGGACGCAGACGCGGCGATCAGGACGCAGGTGGCGACGCGGGCCTACGTGGTGTCACGGTTCGATGGGCCGTATGCCCATGCGGACGCGGTGGCCCGGCATCGGGCCGTGGCGGCGGCGCAGGCGAAGGCGGCGGATTACCGAGAGTCGCTCAGCGAGGCGGATCGTCATCTCGTCATGCTGATCGCGCTCCGCAGTCTCGACACCTACCACGAGAGCCTGGAAGGGCTGCATGGTCCTCCGGGGGGTGACACCCGCACGTGGCAGGCGATGGATGCGGTGCGGCAGATGCCGGTCCGCGCGGATCTGGAGCACGCGTGGTACCACCTCGTGCACTACGACCGGGTTGGCGCCCTCACCGGTCGGCAGGTGCTCTGTTTGTCCTGTTACGAGCAGGCGCGGATCGACGCCGAGGCGCGGGGCGCATCCCTGCCACGGCTCCTGCCTGGTCGTGCCACGTCGAAGCAGACGGCGCCGGTGGTGGTGCGTCGGATTGACGCACCGGCGCAGATTCGAGACTACGAGCGGCGGCGCGCCTGTGACCGGTGCGGCCCGCATGCGGTTGGGGAGGTGGGCTAATGGCGGACCTCGCTACGACCACGACGACGCCGTCTCCCGCTCTCCCGGAGGCGGTCACGAGACGCGGTATTTCGGAGGCGCAGTGGCGCACGCTCTGTAACAACCTCTTCCCGGGCGCCAACCCGCAGTCGGTCTTGATGGTGTGGGACTACTGCCTGGCGCGGCAGCTCGATCCGATGAAGAAGCCCTGCCACATCGTGCCGATGGAGGTCAAAGACGCGAAGACCGGGAAGCGGGAGTGGCGGGATGTCGTGATGCCAGGCATCTACGAGTACCGCACGACCGCGCAGCGCACCGGCGCCTACCTTGGGCACAGCCCACCCGCGTATGGCGACGCGATCGATGTCCAGGGCGTCACGGCCCCCGAGTGGTGCGAGATCACGGTCTACCGCTGGAACACGAAGGCGAAGCAGCGGGTGGAGTTCCCGGTGCGGACCTATTTCTCGGAAGTGGTCGCCACCACGCGCGAGGGGAAGCCCAACGCACGGTGGGCCAAGGCGCCGATCCAGATGCTCAGTAAGTGCTGCGAGGCGGCCGCCCTGCGTGAAGGGTTCCCCGACGAGCTCGGCGGCGAGCCGACGTATGAAGAGATGGCTGGCCAGCCCGTCGTGGTGGACGACCGCGGCGGCGCCCTGCCTGCCCGCCAGACACACCTCGAGAAGCCGGAGAGCTATGACTCGTGGCTCGATGACCTCACGGCCGTTGCCGACGAAGGCGCGGCCGCGCTCACGGACGCCTGGCAGCAGTCGGCGCTGACCCACCGGCAGTATCTCACCGCCACGCAGCCGGAGGTCTGGGACGCCCTGAAGCGTCGGGCCACCGTCCCGACCGAAACGCCGCCGCCCGCCTCGCCGGAGCCCTCTCCCTCGAGCGATCCGCCGCCCGACCTGGTCGACACGCTGGAGTCGCCGGTATGAGCGTCACGATCCATCACTGTGACCAGCGGAGCGACGAGTGGTTCTCGCTGAGGACTGGCATCCTGACGGGCGCAGGCGCCAAGGCCATGCTGGCGAAGGGCCGGAAGAAGGGGGAGGAGAGCTACCAGCGCCGGGACTTACGCCTGCAGCTGGTCTGTGAACGGCTCACGGGTCGGAGTCTCGACGACGGGTTCGACACCGTCTGGATGCGCAAGGGACGCGAGCGTGAGCCGCTAGCGGTGGCGGCCTATGAAGCCGTCACGGGGTCCCTCGTGGCGTCCGTCGGGTTCGTGAGGGATGACACCTGCGCGATGGGGTGTTCGCCCGACGGCCTGGTCGAGGAGGGCGCGGGACTCCTCGAGATCAAGTGTCCGAAGCCGGCGACGCATCTGAAATATCTCCGCGAGGGCCGACTGCCCCCGGAGTACGAGCCGCAGGTGCGGCACAACGCGTTAGTGACCGGGGTGCAGTGGGTCGACTTCGTCTCGTGGTGCGAGGAGTTTCCGCCCGCGCTGCAGCTGTTTGTCTGTCGCATAAAACGGGAGGATCTCGCCCTGGGCACGTACTACGAGTTGGCGGTGGCATTCCTGGATGAAGTCGATGCCGAGTTCGCCGCGGTCCACGCCATGAGCGAACTGGCACAGGTCGCGTGAGAAAGGACGGGAACCCATGGGCCTGAAAAAGATCACGGTGGAACGGATGCTGGCGGCGTGGCAACGCGGGTATGACGCGGGCCTGGCGGCGGGGATGCAGCAGGCGCGTCTGCGCGATGAGACGCTCGTCGCGGCGCAGCAGCACGAACGTGCCCTGATGGAGACGCAGCACGGGTCGTCCGGTGTGGACGACACGGACGGGGACTGATCGCGCATGCCGACCGACACCTTCACCGCACTCGGCACGGTCGACCACGGACGCCTCACTCTGCGTGACCCGGAGACCTTCCGCGAGGCGATGCGCCACGTTCCTGACGGCGAGGTGGCGGTGTCGGTCGGGGAGGTGACGCCACAGCGCCGGACATTGGCGCAGAACTCATTCTACTGGCTGCTGTGCACGGCGCTCGCGAAGGACACGGGGCAGCACAAGAACGATTTTCACGCGCACTTCAGTACGTGCTTCCTGTCGGAGCCCCTGATCCTTGTGAACGCGGCGGGCGAGATCGTGGCGGAGCAGGTCGTCGTGCGGAGCACCACCGGGCTTAGACCGGAAGAGTTCAGCGACTACATCGACCGCTGTGTACTGTGCGCGGCCGAAACGTTTCACTTCGTCTTGCCGGAGCGGCCGAGGCGTGAGGCCGCGGCGTAAGGAGGCCGCGCATGAGCATCGACTACAGCGTCCTCGCCCACGCCAAGCCGCGTCCCGCAGCGCTCGACCGCGTCGACCGGGCGAAGGGCTGGAAGCGCCGCGACGCGCGCGAGAGTGAGACGGTCCGACGGCGTAGTGGGGGCCGGTGCGAGGTGGTCTTCTCGAGCGGCAGGATGGCTGGTCCCCGATGTGTGCGTCGTGCCGTGCATGTGCATCACATCCTTGGCGGGCATGGGGCGCGTGGGCGGGGCCGTTCGGCGCTGGCGCCGTGGAAAGTGCATGTCTGCGACCGGTGCCACAGGGAGATCCACGCGCACATCCTGGCCATTGACGGGCGCCCCGGCCAGTGGCGCTTCCGGAGAGCAACGTGAGCCAGACACGGGATCGGTGCGTCGGCGACACGACGGTGAATCAGGCGCGCACGGCCGCGCGATCGGCGTAGAACGAGATGCCCGCTGATCGGCTCACGCATCCCCGGATTGGACGGTCGCGAAAAGTGACAGCGCTCACCGACTTCGAATATCGCGTCTGGGATACCTACAAGTGGGCCGCCGACGACTTCGGCGTGATGCCGAAGTCTGCCGCCAAGCTGCGTGGAGAGAACGACGCCCTCCGCGATCAGCACACCGAGGAGGAGGTTGCCGCCGCGTTGCAGCGGTTGATCGACGTGGATCTAATCGTGGAATTTGATCATCAAGGCGCGCCATTTGTGTGTTCGCTGACCTGGAATGAACACCAAAAGATCGAGTACCCCCGACAAACACACCTTCCCGTGGCTCCGCCGGAACTTCTTCAATTAATGGAGGTTAGCACGCGTCGACTTTTCCGGAATTTTCGCAGAAAGTCTCGAAAACTTCCTGATATTCGCAAACAATCGAGAAAACCTGCGGCCTCGCGTGCGCGTGACGCGCGCGAAACGGCTAACGGCTTACGGCTAACGGCTAACGGCTCTGATCAAACACCTGATCGGAAAGCAGTACAGGCGAACTTCGAGCGGTTTTGGGCCGGGTATCCGCGCAAGGTGGGCAAAGACGCCGCTCGGCGAGTCTGGCAACAGCTCGCACCTGACAACGCTTTGACCGACCGGATGGTGGCCGCCGTCGAGCAGCACTGCGCGTCTGAGCAGTGGCAGAAAGACGGCGGGCAGTTCATTCCATATCCCCGGACGTGGCTCAACCGGGGCGGCTGGACCGATGAGCTCGACGCGGCGCCTGTGCGCGCTGCACCCGCCGGGAAGACCTCCTCCGCGATGGCGCGCGCCTCAGCCCGAGTCCTTAAACGACATGGAGCGGCGTCGTGACGCAGGCGGATCTCCACCCGTTCATCCAGACGTTCAACCGCCTGGCGGTGTGTCTCCCGATTCGCCGCGACGAGCTGCAGGACGACGGCGTGTTGGAGGTGAAATACGAGGAGTATTTCACCACCTTGCGCGATCTCCCACTCGCGGCCGTGCAACAAGCCGTTATTGAGATCCAACGCCGTGGCTCAGGGTTCTTCCCGTCGACGCAGGAGTGGTATCGCGTCGCCGACGATCTCGCCTATCGGACACTGCTCGACGCGGACGCCCGGCGGCCGGCGCTCCCGTCACCCGCGCGATCCGACGACGCCTTCACACGCGCCAAAGCCGCCCGACAGACGTTTCTCGCTGACATGCGGGCGCAGGGGACGACGGCGAACGGGGTGGACTGGGGCCAGGTGGCGGATGCCTTCGAGTGGAAGATCCCATGCTGTGATCCGGATCGGAATCCGTACGCGTCGTGGTGTGCGGACTGTGACGACACGGGCTGGCTGTCGCACGCGTGCCGAGACGGGAATCGCTGCGATCAGCATGCCGATGTGGACGCGGCGTGGGGGAAGCACGAGCACGTCTCACGCTGCGGGTGCCGCGCGATGAACCCCAAGATTCAACAGCGGATCAAGCTCGCGAGGCGGAAATGAGGACGCCCGCGATGACACCGACGCGCCGCCGGCAGCCGTTCCGCCGTCCGGGTGCGCCGATCTCGTCGTTCTCGAGCCGGATGCGTCGCCGTGAGGCGGTGCCGCCGTCGAGGTCGTGGTGGGTGCGCGTCGATCGGGCGGCGTGGCGCGCGGCGGTGGCCGAACACGAGCGGCGCTGGCGCCGGACGGAAACGTCCACGCCGACGCCGGGGGTGTAACCGACGTGCGGCTGGCGAGATGCGCCGGACGGAGCCGGCAGAGGCACACGGATCAAGGAGGCGCCATGTGGAATCACCAGAAGGGCTACATGAAAGACATTCCCCTGGCCGGAGGAGCGCTCAGCCTCGTGGGGACGTTTAATCCGCTGGAACTCGTCGGGGAAGAGCGGACGCTGGTCTTTGCTGTCGTGGATCTCCTGATCGCGTTCGAGCGCGCGCAGCAGCATCCCGTGGGAGCTGATGGCAAGGGCGGTGAGAGCGGAGCCGACTGATGGCTGAGCACACGCCGGGACCGTGGCGGGTTGGGGAGAAGCGCCACGACTACGACATCGTTATTCGTAATCGAGATAGCGCCCCGGTGACGATTACCTGCTACGCCGGCTACACACGACGCACGGGCGACGCCAACGCTCGGCTGATCGCGGCCGCGGCCGAGCTGCTGGCGGCGCTGGAGCAGGCGCTGGCCGTCATTGCCAGCGACGAGATGCGGGCAGCCTGCGATATGGCCGACCTCCATGGGATGCCCTACCGTGGCCCGACGGTTGACCGGGCAGCCATGCGGGCCCTGATCGCCAAGGCGCGAGGGGATGACGACCCGACATCGGAGGATGAGGAGCACACCGTATGACGACACCACGCGAACGCCTTGCCGCGCTGCCGCCTTTGTCGAAGGGGGCGCACAAGCACGAGGACGAGGGGGCCTGCGTGATGGAAGCCGTCGCGTATGTCGCGGGCGAACCCTGGACGGACCGCCCCGCGTGCGCCTGTCCGGTCCTCGGCACCTTCTGTCGTTCGTGGAACGACGCCTTGCCGACCGACGCCGATCGCGACCGCCTCCTGCGGCCGCTGATTCCGCGCCTGGCCGGGTCGCGGGCGACGCCCGAGGTGGAGACGTGCCGGGCGTGGCTGGCGGTGGATTGGTTGGTGCGCACCTGTGCGCCGACCTGGCTCGCGCTGACGAAAGATCTCGAGGGTCACGCGCACGCCCTCCGGGGCCTCCCTGCGCTGGTGAGTGCGGATGTCGCGCGAGAGCATCACTCCACGATTACCGCCGCCAGGGCCGCCGCCGGGGACGCCACCAGGGCCGCCGCCGGGGCCGCCGCCGGGGACGCCGCCTGGGACGCCGCCTGGGCCGCCGCCAGGGCCGCCGCCGGGGCCGCCGCCGGGGACGCCACCAGGGCCGCCGCCGGGGACGCCGCCTGGGACGCCGCCGCCGCCGCCGCCGGGGACGCTGCCAGGGCCGCGCTACAACCGACGGTCGCCACGCTGCAACGCTCGGCGCTCGATTTAGTCGACCGGATGCTGGCGGAGACAGCGAGCGAATAACCATGATCGAAGGCGAAACGATCGCATCCGGTGCCCCATCAATATGCCCAGATTGCCACGTGAGGCTGGAGCTGGCCGTGCATCAGAGCGGGGCCGGCTACTACGTAGGAACCTGGTGCGATTGCGGTCCCTACTCAAGAGAGAGCGGTTACTACCCGAGTCGAGATCGTGCTGAGCGCGCACTCGAGACTGGTGATTTTGGAAGGAATCCAGGCTACAACGGAAGGGCTTGGTAAATGGAGCACGTCGAGCGAATGACCGAGCCTTTGCGTGTGGGGATCGCGGTGGAGTGCCGGGTGTGTCACCAAAGGAAGGCTCCCATCGGACGGTCGGTCCCACTGGCCATGTATCGGTGCGATCGCGACTGTCCAGGGTATCGACAGGACCCCTATCCCGGGTCGCTCTGGCCAGGCGAAACCTCCGACGAGTTTGGGTATCCCGTGGGGGCTGATGGCACCGTGGAGCGGGCGAGAGCGGCGATGTCGGAGGACGAGGGGTAGATGCCGAAGCGGATTCAACGCTCGCGGCGGAAGGGCTGGCGGATGCCGCCGAATACGGTGACCGTCGCGCGGCCGTCGAAGTGGAGCAATCCGTTTGTGGTGGACGAGCGGGCACGCGTGTCCAATCGGCAAATCGCGACGGACTTGTTTCGGGATCTCTTGCAGCGGCAAGGGGCGTGGATTTCGATTCCGCCTGATCGCTGGCCGCGAGGAAAGATCCCGGCGATGTGGACCACGGTCGACGACGTGCGGCGCGAATTGCGCGGCAAGAACCTCGCGTGTTGGTGTCCGCTGGATGAACCCTGTCATGCCGACGTGCTGCTCGAGATCGCGAACGATGGCAAAGGGTGATCCCGTCTGATGCCTCGCCGTGCGCATCGCCTGGACGCGAATCAGGACGTGATTGTCAACGCGCTCTGTGCCGAGCCGGACGTGTCGGTGTTCTCGCTGGCGGGCGTGGCGGCGGGCTGTCCCGATCTCCTCGTGGGGATCAAGGGCGTGACGCATCTGGTGGAAGTCAAGGACGGCGCGAAGCCGCCCTCACGCCGGACGTTCACGCCGGAGCAGCGGCGGTGGATTGAGCGATGGCAGGGGTCGAAGGTCGTAGTGCTCACGGACGCACAGACGGCGCGGGCGTGGGTGGGGCGGCAGACGCAGTAGCCACGATGTAGCCACTATGTAGCCACGAATAGGAGCACACGATGCAGACGAGCCGGTACTACCTGAAGCATACGGCCGAGCCATTTGTCTACGCCGTTGAAGCGGATGACGAGGGCACGATTCTCAACGCGCTCGACGTGAGCGACGAGCACGAGCAGGGCGGGCTCTGCCCGCACATGCTGGCCAGCCTGCCGCTGGCCGCGCGGATCGACGATGTCGAGCGTCTCAACCGGGACCGTAGCGACTTCGAGCCCTTCACCCCAGAGTGCCGGCACGTCCATCACCTGATGGACGACTTACTCGCGGCCGAACGCCACTATCGCCAGGTCGAAGCGACGTTCCACGCGGCGGATGCGGAACGCAAGGCGCTCCAGAAGCGCATGGAGGCCGCGGGCGCCAAGGTCCATGCCCTCTTGCGGACGATTCAGGACCGGCCGTCCCTCCCGCTCTTCGAGGACACGCCCGCGGTGTCGTGACGGGCGAGACATGACATGCGCGTACTACAACGAGCGTGGCTGATCGGCGGCGGGCTGGTTGCCGTGTGGCTGGTGTGGGTGAGCTACGTCCTGACCTGGGGGTGGGGAAAGTTGCCATGAATCAACTACCGACGATCGACCGGTCGACATGGGGACGGGGTCCGTGGGCGCCGCGCACTGGAGGTGAGGCTGAGCAGCCGTGAGCGATGACTGCCTACTACAACGAGCACGAGCCGTATGCGGCGGCCTGGTTGCGGAACCTGATCGTGGCAGGCCACATCGCGGCGGGCGACGTGGACGCGCGCGATATCCAGGACGTGACACCCGATGACCTTACGGGCTACACGCAGTGCCACTTCTTCGCCGGGATCGGAGGCTGGAGCGCCGCGCTCCGACTCGCCGAGTGGCCCGACGACCGGCCCGTCTGGACCGGGAGCTGTCCCTGTCAGCCCTTCAGCGCCGCCGGGAAGCGATCCGGTACAGATGACGCTCGACATCTGTGGCCCGAATGGTTCCGACTCATCCGCGAGCGCACGCCTGAGCATGTCCTTGGGGAGCAAGTGCCGGGCGCGATTGCCCACGGCTGGCTCGACGGAGTATCAGCAGACCTGGAAGCAGAAGACTACACCGTCGGGGCGGTCGTATTGGGCGCACACAGCGTCGGCGCGCCGCACATCCGGCAACGGCTCTGGTTCGTCGCCGAGCGGGTGGGTGTCTCCGACGGCCCAGGACGGCGCGCGGGGATCGTTGCCCCCGCGGCCGCACGACACGGGGATCCCGCTGAGTCAACAAGTCGCGCTGACGGGCTGGCCGACGCCGAACGTGCCGAACGGCGGGCGGTCGATCACGCACGCGGAAATGAAAGGCTCGACGGCGTATCACCACGGCAAGAAGGTGCAGGTCGGACTCGAAGCGGTGGCGAAGATGGCGGGCTGGGAGACGCCCGGCACTCGGCACAATCACCGCTCGGAGCGATTTCGGAAGGGACGGACGCAGCTCAACCCGAGCGAGGCACTGGCGGGCTGGGCGACGCCGCGCCACACGGACGGATCGAAGAACGTGCGGACGCCAGAAGGTGCCGCGAGAGAAGCGCACCGGAAGGGTGGGAACAACGACCTTGGGACGACTGCCGCCTTATCTCCTGCGCCGACGGCACCGCGCGGCGCATTGAACCCGGCACATTCCCGCTGGCTCATGGGATATCCGGCCGCGTGGGGCAGCTGCGCGCCTACGGCAACGCGATAGTGCCGATCTTGGCCGCACGATTCATACAGGGGTACATGGAGATATGAAGGCTAAAAGACATGCAAGGCCAAAGGTTCGGAAAGCTAGTCGTGCTTCATCGAGCTGGACGCACCAAAGATGGAAAGGCGACATGGTCTTGCCGATGTGACTGCGGTATCGAGAAGGATATTGCTGGTGCCGAACTACGCCACGGCGGTCAGAAAAGCTGTGGATGCTCTCGATTGGATGCTGCTCGAAAGGCTAGGCGAACACATGGCCGTTCGCGCACAGCCCTGCATCGCCTTTGGCGAAACATGATTAATCGGTGCGAGCGACCACAAACACATAACTATCACCGCTACGGAGGCCGTGGGGTGACGGTCTGCAAGGAGTGGCGCGACGATGCTTCAGCCTTCATCCAATGGTGCGATGAAAATGGTTACCAAAGTGGTTTGCAAATCGATCGCAGAGACAATGATCGGAGCTATTCGCCGGACAATTGCCGCTTTGTAACACCATCAGAGAACGCCCGCAACAGATCGTCCCGCAGGTCGCGGCGGTCTTCATCCGAGCCTATCGAGACAGCGTGAGTGACCAGCAATGAGCTGTTGGCTGGAATTTAAAGATGTCACTTTTAAAGATGTCACTGGACCGAGGGCCGATCTACGTTGCGTCGTCGTGGCGGAACGACCGGCAGCCGGAGGTGGTCGAGCGGCTTCGGGCAGCGGGGCATGTCGTCTACGACTTCCGGCACCCGGAGGATGGAGACGACGGGTTCCACTGGTCCGAGATCGATCCCGCGTGGAAGTCATGGACGCCGCCGCAGTTCCGAGAGGCGCTGTCTCACCCGATTGCCGTCGCCGGATTCGGAAAGGACATGCAGGCGCTGTCGGCCTCGTCGGCGTGTGTATTGGTCATGCCGTGCGGTCGAAGCGCCCATCTCGAACTTGGCCACGCCAACGGTGCGGGGAAGCCGACCGCGATTCTGCTCTCGGACGGCGAGCCCGAGCTGATGTATGGCATGGCCGATCTGGTCACGGATTCACTCGATGAGATTGAGTCGTGGGTAGCCCCCCTCTCCCCCCGGAGCGAGGGGACGTCGGCGGCACCCACGACTCCAGGAACACGGCGCAATGACGACACGGAGTGAGCCGCGGGTGCGGCGCGATCTGTTTGTCTATCTCTCGGGGCCGATGACGGCCGCGCACGGATACCGCGTCGAAGACAACGTGGCGGCGGGCCTGCGGGTGTTCTTCGACTGTGTCGCGCGTGGCATCCCGGCGTTTAGCCCGCACGCGATCGGCGCGTTCCCCACGACGTGGGAGATCGCCCGGGCGCGGTGGCTGGCGTACGACTGCGCCGTGATCGATCACTGCACGCACGTGCTGATGCTGCCGCGCTGGGAGACGAGTCCGGGCGCGGTGGCCGAGCGGGACTATGCGCTGCGCATCGGCACGCCGGTCATCACGTCCCTGGAGGAGCTGGAGGCCGATGCCGAATAACTGGCCTTCGGGGCTCCTTCGTAGCCGTAGCCAATGAAGACGTATCAGGTTGTCCCGCTTCCGCTCGACGAAGCGAACGAGTTCGTTTGTCGCCACCATCGGCATCACAAAGGGACCATTGGACACAAGTTCTCGGTCGGTCTTGCCGATCGGGATCAACAAATCAGAGGGGTCGCGGTTGTTGGCCGACCGGTCTCGCGTGTCCTCGATGACGGAATGACGTTGGAAGTGACGCGGGTCGCCACGGACGGTGCCAAAGATGCGTGTTCGGCGCTGTACGGCGCCTGTCGTCGGGCGACATTTGCGTTGGGCTATACGCGGCTTGTCACCTACACGCTTGCATCTGAGACCGGCGTGAGCCTGAAGGGCGCCGGGTATCGGCTCATCGGTGAAGCAGGTGGCGGATCGTGGTCGTGTCCATCACGGCCGCGCGTGGATACGCACCCACTACAACGCAAGATCCGATGGGAAGTGGCAGTGGACGATGCCCGCTAGCTGGCGCATTCTCACCGGCGAGTGTCTGGACGTGCTACCGACGCTCTCAGCGCAGTCCGTTCAATGCTGCGTGACGAGTCCTCCGTACTGGGGGTTGCGCGACTATGGCCACGAGGATCAACTCGGGCAGGAGCGCACGCCGAGCGCCTACGTCGAGCGGTTGGTCGAGGTCTTCCAGCAGGTGCGGCGCGTGCTGGCCGACGACGGGACGGTCTGGCTCAATCTGGGGGACAGCTACGCAAGTGCACCACCAGGAAACAAGACGCTTGGTGTGAGCGGTCGAAGCACGTTGCATGGCGTGCACGCGAGGCGGTACCGCGAAACCTTAGCTTCAGGGCATGCGACGAAGCGCAATACGATCGTTGGCAACCTCAAACCCAAGAATCTGATCGGCATCCCGTGGCGCGTGGCGTTCGCGCTGCAAGCCGACGGCTGGTACCTACGCTCGGACATCATCTGGGCGAAGCCGAATCCGATGCCGGAGAGCGTGACGGACCGGCCGACGCGGGCGCACGAGTACGTGTTCCTCCTGACGAAGCAGGCTCGCTACTACTACGACGCGGACGCCATCAAAGAGCCCAGCATCACGGGAGACATGCGTCGACCGTACGGGAGTCAGGGCGTCTGGGATGTCGATGGCCGACCGGAACACCAGCGGCATGGTGGGCAGATGCGAAAGGCCCGCACGAATGGCGCGAACAAGCGCAGCGTGTGGACCATCGCGACGCAGCCCTTTCCCGGCGCGCACTTTGCGACCTTCCCCTGCGCCCTTGTCGAACCGTGCATCTTGGCCGGAAGCCGCCCGCGAGACACCGTGCTTGACCCCTTCGCCGGTTCCGGCACGACCGGCGCGGTGGCCTGCGGACTCGACCGGCAGTTCATCGGGATCGAGCTCAACGCGGACTACGCGGCCATGGCGACGGCGCGCCTCAGCGAGGCTTATGAGCGTTACCAGGGCGGTCCGCTGTTTCGGGACCACGAGTCCGTCACGGAACAGGTCGTCGATGTCGGATAGCTGGCGCCTCCTCACCGGCGACTGTCTCGACGCGCTCGCCACGCTCGAGCCCGACAGCGTTGACGCCTGCGTGACGGACCCACCCTACGGGATTTCGTTTATGGGTCGCGAGTGGGACACGTTCATGCCGGCGACGGTTGAGAAGATGCGTACGCCCAAAGCGTTCGGTGCGGACGACGCGAATCCCAACCTTCGCGGGCGTACCGGGTGGGCGGGCAGCGCCGCCGTCGAATACGACCGGTCCGCCGCCGCGTCGCTGAAGTTCCAAGTCTGGACGCAGCACTGGGCCGAGGCGGTCTTGCGCGTCCTGAAGCCCGGCGCGCATGCGGTCGTGTGCGCCTCGCCGCGCATGGGCCATCGGGTGACGTGCGGGCTTGAAGACGCCGGATTCGAGATTCGGGATTCGCTGCTCTGGCTGTACGGGTCGGGCTTCCCGAAGTCGCTGAACCTGCCTGGCGGCCTTGGGACGGCGTTGAAGCCCTCGCACGAGCCGATCATTCTCGCCCGCAAGCCGCTGGGCGGCCGCACGGTGGCGCAGTGTGTCGCCGCGTTCGGCACGGGCGCGATCAATATCGATGGCTGTCGGCCCACAACGGAAGGCAGACAACTCAGAATCGGCGACTACAAAGACACCGAGCACAACACCGACATGGGTCGGATGCACGGCTCCCTCCAAGGCGGGTCACGTGCAGCCGGCCAGACCGATCTCGGCCGCTGGCCGCCGAACGTTGCGCTGGACGAAGCGGCGGCCGCACGGCTCGACGCCGAAGGCGGGACGTCACGCTTCTTCTACGTGGCGAAGGCGAGCCGCGACGAACGCGAACGCGGCTGCGAGAACCTGCCGCAACGGACGGCCGGCGAAGCCACCGACCGACAGGACGGGAGCGCGGGCCTGAACAGTCCGCGCGCCGGGGCCAGCCGGACGCACGGTGCCCGCAACCACCATCCGACCGTGAAACCCGTGGCCCTCATGCGCTGGCTCGTGCGGCTCGTCACGCCGCCCGGCGGGCTCGTCCTTGACCCCTTTGCTGGCTCGGGCACGACCGGACTGGCCTGCATCAAGGAACAGTGCCGCTTTCTCGGGATCGAGCGCGAAGCGGAGTATGTCGCGATTGCGAACGCGCGCCTGCACGCCGAGCATGCGCGCTTCGACACCGGCGGGCCGCTGTTTGCGGAGGTCGCCGGATGATGACGAGACGTGCGTTTGACTTTTATGAGAGCCCTGCGTGGTTTATCGAGAGCCTGCTTGACGCTGAACCGGTCCACGGGTCAGTGCTCGAGCCGTGCTCGGGCGATCAGGCGATCGTCCGTGCGCTCTCCTCGGCTCGCCTGGCTGTGTTGACGAATGACATCAACCCCAGGCGCCAGGCTGATCACCATCTCGACGCGAACGACGGCGTGAGCTGGCAGTCGTTTCCGCCGGTCGATTGGGTGATCACGAACCCGCCGTTTTCGACGGCCTTCTCGATGCTTCAGCACGCGTACGGCCATGCGCGGATCGGCGTGGCCCTCTATCTCCGGATCTCATTCTTGGAACCGACCCTGGCGCGCGGTCCCTGGTTGGAGATGCACCCATTGACGCGCTTGATCGTGTTGCCGCGGCATTCCTTCAGCGGCGACGGCAAGACGGATTCGGTCACGGGGGCATGGATGGTCTGGCGACACGACGTGCCGGCGTCGACGGCCATTCAGATCCGGTCGAAGCAGACGGTGGGGCTCGCGCCCGCTCAACTCCAGCCGCTGTTCGCGGAAGATGTGACGGCGTGACGAGAGAGCTCACGTGGCGGGAAGTGCCGAGGTTCTGTATCGGATGAACGGCAGAGACGATGAGTCGTAGATTGATTCGCGTATTTCCCCGTCGAACGAAGGCAACACCCAATGATGCCCTTGCGCGATTTAATGTGCCGGATCTGTACGACGAAGCCGACGAAGTGCATGTGTCTGTGACGTTCCACGACCACGACGCGTCCGGTCGGCGTGGGCCGTGGCCTGACCTCTCGGGGGAGGGGGTGAGTGCTGGTGGGGGCTCGCACCAGGCCACGGCTCAGGCGGGCCGGTTGATTCCGGGGAGGACCATGACCAGGGCATCGACTGGCTGATCGTCGGCGGGGAGAGCGGGTCCGGCTATCGGCCGATGGATCACGCGTGGGCGCGTGACCTCCGCGACCGCGCCGTCACCAACGGCGTCGCGTTCTTCATGAAGCAGTCAGCCGCGTATCGCACGGAGATGGGGACCTTCTTGGAAGAGGCGGACGGGTCGCGGTGGGCGTGGAAGCAATTTCCGCGCACGCCGTTCCATCCGGCGGGAACCTTCACCGATCCGATCCTGATTCGGCCGGCGGCCTAAGCACCTAGTCCTCGCTGCAGGAAGACAGGCAGGATGATGGCGAAGAAGAAGCAGGCGAAGAAGAAGCAGGCGAAGAAGAAGCCGCAGTGGGGCGGGCGTCGGCCAGGCTCAGGTCGGCCGGCCCTGTTTGCGGGCACGCGCGAGAAGGTTACGCTGGTGTTGACCAAGCA
Source organism: Vicinamibacterales bacterium (assembly GCA_965249105.1). GTDB lineage: Bacteria > Acidobacteriota > Vicinamibacteria > Vicinamibacterales > UBA8438 > CAUZIB01. Next base: position 5,756,985 of record OZ252219.1, read on the forward strand.
GCTCCGGCGGCGGATCGAAACCGTCCGGCGCCAGCTCGAAGCGGAGCACGGCGCAAAGGCCACCGAGTCGGCCGCCGTGGAACATCTCGTCCGGAAGGGCCTGCGAAAACCCTAGGGCTGGTGACATCAATCCGGGTGTACCTTCACGGAACAGTCATGCCTCGACGTGAACACGGTCCCGACGCCTCCTGCTGGGCACAGCGGGAAGAACGCCGAGCGTAACTTGACAAATCCAACCGCTCAGGTTAATATTAGCTCATGTTCGAACGGGTCGTCTTTCGCGGCCATGCTATCCGCCGGATGCATCAGCGGCACATTGCCCCCACCGACATTCGCCATGTTCTCGAGGCTGGGACGGTCATCGAGGACTACCCCACGGACACGCCGTACCCCAGTCGACTAGTACTCGGCTGGCTCGGCACTCGGCCCCTCCATGTCGTCGCCGCTGACCATGCAGCCGAGCAAACCACGATCATCATTACGGTCTACGAACCCAGCCCTGAACGCTGGGAGGCCGATTGTCGAACGAGGAGAACGCCATGACCTGCGTGATTTGTCGGAGCGGCACGACGGCCCCAGGCCAGCACACGATGACCCTCGAGCGTGGGCCGACGACGGTCGTCATTCGAGGTGTGCCGGCCGAGATTTGCCACAATTGTGGCGAGGCCTATTTCGACGAGGCGAGTACCGCCACCGTGCTCGATCACGCCGACCGGGCGGCGAAGGCTGGAGTCCAGATTGAGGTTCGAGACTTCGTCGCGGCCTGAACGAAATGGCCGCCAAGCCCAAGAACCCTGCCGCTGTCACGCTTGGCCGACTCGGCGGCCGCGCGAAGTCCGAAGCCAAGGCACGTGCGGCGAGACGGAACGCCCAACGTGCTGGGCGGAAACCTAAGTTCGTCGTCGGTGATCGCGTGCGTGCCAACGACCACGCCCCCGGTGCCTACCGCAAGCGCCGGGGGAGGGTGACAAAGAAGCTGGCAAAGTCCCACTATGACGTGATGTTCGAGACCGAAACCGGCGATCCTGCGACCGGCGTCCTGATGTCCTGGTGGCTCGACCTGGAGTAGGCAGGGAAACAGTGGCAAGTAAACTCGTGTCCGGCGAAGGGTGCGCGCCCGTGTCGAGGCCGACGGCCTGACGCTCGACCAGGTCGTGCCCGCCCTCTATGAGCGGTTCATTCGAGAGGGGCTGTAGAGCTTCCTTCGTCTGCGTGCCGCGATCCCTGTTCTACACGGTAGCCCCGGTCGGTTGGTAGTGTCTCAGTTTGAATGACGCGAGACGCTTGGCGAAGAGCATGAGCAAGGCCGATCGGGTGAGGATTGCCCGCAAGGCCGCCCAGGCATCGTGGGGAGAAGCGACGGCGCACGGTTGACAAATAGACATTGTTTTCTGATATACTTGCTTTATGGCTAGCGCAAGCCGCTGAGCCAATGGAGGCCGAGATGGATGTCAGTTCCGCGCGCGAGTTCCTGAAGGACCAGTTCCCGGTTCGCCAGCAAGTCCTGCTGCCTCCCGTGGTCAAGGCGGCCTATTCAGCGGTGGCGGATCTTGTCCACGACACACCGTTCCTGCAAATTCCAAGCGCCACATACAACCGTGGTCGCATGCTCACCTGGGCAGTCGATCACGCGGTCGAGAACCTGATCCGGTCTGGCCGATGGAACGTTGACTATCGGTGGCGGACATTCGGTTCGCCGAAGGCCACCGGCAGCTATCTCGAGATCCGTTTCTCTCACTCGAAGATGACGATCAGCCAGATCGCCGATTCGTCGGTACAGCCGAGGAACGTGCACTTCCGGGAGAACGCCAGACTTTTCAACAGCCCACTGTTGCCGTTCGAGGAGCTGAAAAACGAGAGCCCGGTTACAGTCACCGGACGGCCATCTCTATTGTTGATTCACGGGTATCAGGAATTGTCGTTTCTGCACGCCGCCATGCCACACGCCGTCCGGCGACGAGCTTACATTTGCAAGACGGCCAATCTGTTGACTCTGCCCCAGGAAGTTACCCAAACCGGACCACCGGTGGAAGACACGACGTTCCGGAACACGATCACGCTCAAGACGCAGATCGAGAAGTGGCTCCGGGATAACGAAGGGTAGGGCTGAGTGCCGATTCAATTTGTGGACAAGCCGGGGAGAGAATCAACGGTAGTTGCTCATGGCCTTCGTCCGTCCAAGTTGCGCGAAGCACGGCTGGCTGAGCGTCTGACCCAGACCGATCTTGCTGCGCGCATCGGCAAGACGCGACAGGCGGTCTCAGGATATGAGCAGGGGCAGATAACTCCAGAGCCTGGCGTGATGGAGAAGATCGCGGCAACTCTCCATCAACCCTTGAGCTACTTTTCAGGCGCTCCAGCACCGGAGTTCGGAGACTCAAGTGCCAGCTTCTTCAGGGCCTTCGGCCCAAAGACCAAGCGTCGAAACATCGCCTGTGAAGTGCTCGGTGGGTGGCTAGCACGCACAGCAAAGTACCTAGACGAGTTCGTTAACTATCCGTCACTCAGTATTCCGGCTGTGGAGGAACCAAGCCGGTCGGAAGGACGTTACTCCAGCACGGAAATCGAGTCTGCAGCCGCGACCTGTCGGAAGGCGTGGGGACTCGGCCTTGGGCCGATCTCAAATGTCATTTCGCTCCTGGAGAATAGCGGTGTCATCGTTTGCCGATATGTCATTCCAGGTGAACAGGTGGAAGCCTTTTCGTTTTGGAACGGCCCGAAGGCTCTGATCTTTCTGGCATCAGAAAAGGATTCCGCATGCCGTGCTCGGTTCGACGCTGCCCACGAATTAGGACATCTGGTCCTGCACAGAGGAATCGGTCCAGAAGAGATCGAGGACAAGGCCACATTGAAGGCAATCGAGCGTGAAGCAGACCTATTCGCCGGAGCCTTCCTTCTTCCCAAAGCGTCGTTCTTGGCAGAGGTGTTCAGCACTAGGCTGGACGCATTCTTCCAGCTGAAGACTCGTTGGAAAGTATCGGCGGCTGCGATGATTCGACGGTGCCATCACCTAGGCGCGATTGATGACGACCAGTACTTGAATCTCCAGAAGACGATCTCGTTTAGGAAGTTTCGCCGCCGAGAACGGTACGATGACTCGATCCCTCTTGAGGAACCACGCCTGCTGAATCAGGCGGCCGTACTGCTGTTGTCGAGCGGGCACAAGACGGCCGATGATTTTGGCGTAGGTGTTCAAATCGACCGACGGATCATTGAGCAATTCTGCAGCCTGCCCTTTGGCACGCTCGACGTTGCCGCCCCTGTCACGCAGTTTAGCCCCACGATAAAACGGCCATAGGCAACCCGAATCGGTTTCGTAGAGTCCACGCCGATCCCTGTGCGACACGGTCGCCACGTTCGGCTACACTGATCGCAGCGATATACGGCCCACCACGGCGCGATCGGGTGCTCCCCCCTACAACTCCCCGCACCTCCGGCGCGACCAAGGCGCGTCGCGCCTCTGGATCATGATGGGGACGGTGACCGTGTCTCTTCAAGAGATCAAGAAAGGAACAGGGCTCAGTGCTTACCGACATTTTCGCGCGCAGATACCAAGATGTACCTCTTTGGGAGGACTTTGACGAAAGTGCGCGGCGCCTACTGGTCCAAGGTTTTCTCATTGTCAATAAACAGCTCTTTCCCTACAACGAACAGGGCTACGTGAGACCCGGTGCGGAGGAACTGTGGGAGGAGTTGAATAAACAGCTCGCCAGGGAGCTTGGCTTGAAAGACCTTTCGGCAAGGAAGGACTTCTATGCCGCAGTTAAGGTTTGCGAGAACTTTGTTTGTGAAGCTTACGATGGCTCAGTGTCAGCAGACCGGTTCGTCAAGGAGCGCCTTAGCTTCATTGAGATCGCCTTTCGGAGACGAAACGAAGAGATCGCACGTCTAGACGCCAGTCTCGATCAAGAGATTTCCGAATCAAGACTGCAGGTGAAAACGAGGCCCGTTTGGAAGGGTCACGATTTTGCTGAGGAAGAAAAGAGGTTAAGGGACCGAAACGCAGACATAAATCAAGCTTTTCGCACGTGTTGTAATGAACTTAATTCCCGCTTTAGGGAAGCGGGCGCAACGCTGAACTATCACAATGGTCTCATTCAAGTTTCGCCGGACGAACTAACGACAGACCAGATTGAGCGCCCCTTCTGGGAGCTGGTGTCGGATCCGAAGTGGGGAAACGTCGACCATGACATGAAGGAAGCGATTGACCGACGTGATAACGCGGGGCGTGATCCTGCGTTGTATGCGGCGATGGCTTTGGAGAGCGCCATCAAGATCATCTCAGACGAAAAGAGTTGGACCCATGGCAAGGAAACAGGTGCTATCAACTATGTCGAGAATCTCGGTTCGGAGAAGAACGGTAAATTCATCAAGAAATGGGAGCGGGAGAGCCTATGCCACTTCTTTTCGAACGTGAGAAATCCCCTCGGACATGGACCGGGTAACGCCCCAATGCCAAATTTCACGATGCCGCAGACCGATTGGGCCATAGAGTTCTGCATGAGCTGGATCAAAAACCTAATCCGCCGGATGTGAGGCTCCTTGAGGAACACGTATTGCGTTGACAAGGGAACAATCGGGCGATGCGGCCGGATGCAATCCGCTCCAGCACGGATTTGGCACAGGACTCAGCCGACGGATATTCGTCGGTCTCGACCACGGCCCTGCGCATGCCGCGCATGTTCGGCTACACTGATCGCAGCGATATACGGCCCACCACGGCGCGATCGGGTCCTCCCCCCTAAACTCCCCCGGTCGGACGGACGTTCGGTGCTCTCCGGGGTACCCTATGCGTCCACCGGTACCCTATGCGTCACGGGTAATCAGCGATCAGTTCCACCTGCGGCGCCGGTTGGTGGGACAGGGAGGTGCGGCACTCCGCGCAGTCCGCACACCTAAAAAAAGAGGGAACCCGTGTCGGGCTTTTGTTGTTGGACGAGGATGTCGGAGGGAAGGCGGATCCCGAGTGCGGTGGCCACCGCCCCCGGGATCCTGAGCTTTATGCGAGCCATCGCGGAACATCTTCGCGTGGAGATCCTGGCAATCTGATGGTGAAGAAGAAGGCCGCCAAGAAGCCCCATCGCCGCACGAGCGCCAGGCGTCCGATGCCTCGCCGTACGCGGCGCACTGCGCCGACGAAGGCGGAACAGCGCGCCGACCAAGATCAATTCCTCGCGGCTTACGAAGCGATTCAGACCGTGTCGGGTGCGGCTCGGGTGACCACGATCGGGCGCCGCACACATTACGATTGGCTCGCGCACGACGACGAGTACGCGCGTCGATTCGCCGAGGCTGATGTCGTTGCTATCGACAAGCTCGAGGAGGAGGCCCGGCGCCGCGCGCTGGCGGGTGTGAACGAGCCTGTGTTCTACCAGGGCAAGATCGTCGGCCACGTGGCGCGCAAGTCGGACACCCTGCTGATCTTCTTGCTCAAAGGGAAGCGGCCAGAGGTCTATACGGACCGGCACGAGCACACGGGCGCGCACGGCGAGGCGATTCGCGTCGCCTCCACGGCCCTGGATTTAACCACGTTGAGTACGGAGGACCTCGCGACTCTTGAACGTCTCCTCGCTCGCGCGACACCCCCACGCGCTGGACACGGTCCGCACGGCGCTCGCTGAGCGGCGGCTCCGCTGGTTCGCCGAACAGGCGTGGGCGGTGATTGAACCGGCGACGCTGTTTGTCGGCGGCTGGCACCTCGACGCCGTCTGCGACCACCTGGAGGCGGTGACCCGGGGCGCGATCCGCAACCTGGTCATCCTGATCCCGCCCCGGCACACAAAATCGATCCTCACGTCGGTCTGTTGGCCGGTGTGGGACTGGATCGCGCACCCGGCACACCGGTTCCTGTTTGCCAGCTACTCGGCGGGCCTCTCGACCGAGCATGCGGTCTTGAGCCGACGGATTCTCGACAGCCCCTGGTATCAGGCGCGGTGGGGCCAGCGGTTTCGGCTCACCACGGACCAGAACGTCAAGACGCATTACGAGAACACGAAACGGGGCGTGCGGATCTCGACGTCCGTGGGTGGCACGGTCACGGGTCACGGGGCCGACTTTCTGGTGCTCGACGATCCGCACAACCTGGACGCGATTCACTCCGAGACGTCGCGGGCGGCCGTCCACAACTTCTACACGAAGGTCTGGCACAGCCGCCTGAATGACCCGAAGACGGGCGGCCGGGTCTGCATCATGCAGCGGGGCCACATGGACGACCTCGCCGGGCACATGGTGGAGGCGTTCGGCTACGAGGCGCTGATGCTCCCGACCGAGTACGACCCGGCGCGGGCGACGGTGACGAGCCTCGGGTTTCGCGATCCCCGAACGGAACCCGGCGCGCTGCTCTGTGAGGACCGGTTTGGCTCGGCGGAAGTGGCCGAGGCGAAACGGATCCTTGGGCGTGACTTCGAGACGCAGCACAACCAGAACCCGCAGCCTGAGGCGGGCCTGCTGTTCAAGCGGGCGTGGTTTCCGGTCGTCGACGCGCTGCCGGCGCAGGGCCGGCTAAAGACGTGTCGCGGGTGGGATTGCGCGGCGACGGAACCGAAGCCGGGGACGGACCCCGACTATACGGTCGGGACGAAGCTGTCGCACTTCAGCGATGGCCTGTATTACGTCGAGGACGTGATTCGAGGGCGCTGGTCGCCGGGCGTGGTCGACCAGACGATTCGGCAGACGGCCGAGCTGGACGGTCCGCGGGTGCGGATTCGGGAAGAGCAAGAAGGCGGGCACAGCGGCAAGAACGTGATTGCCAGCCATACCCGGATGCTGGCCGGCTACGACTATCAAGGCCAGCCAGCCACCGGGGCCAAGACGACGCGGTGGCGGCCGTTCGCCGTGCAGGCCGAGGCGGGGAACGTGCGGCTGCTCACGGGCGCGTGGAATCAGGCGTGGCTCGAGGAGCTGACCAGCGTGCCGGCGGCGAAGCACGACGACCAGGCGGACTCGGCGGCGCTGGCGTTCGAGGCCGTCGCGCTGGGGTACCGCGCGGCCTCGGTCGCGCGGACGCGGGAGGGCGGATGACGATCCGCAACTTGCGGACGCATGACGCGCCGTTCGTCACGGTGGCGGAGTTGGCCGCGTATGTGCGGCTCACGACACGTATGATCTACAAGGAGATCGACGCCGGCGCACTGCGGGTCCGGCGGTTCGGGCTCCGGGGCACCATCCGCATACCGATTAAGGAAGCACAGCGGTATGCCGGAGAGGGAACCGCCCGATCTAGAAAATACGGGGACAACACGGTGTGAATGAATACGCGCTACAGCCGCGAGTACGCAACGTCATCCACATCCAGGCGCTTGACGCGCCACCGCCGCATCATGGCCAGTTCTCTTGCCTTCCTGGCGAGAGCCGTAATAATTTCTATATATGAACGAATAGTGTTGTATTTCGTTCGCATATATACGATAATAAGCACATGGACGACCGTGAATTTCTGAGACGTGCTCGGCGGTGGGCCTGGCAAACTGCGGGCGATGTTGGCGCAGCTCCATCTTCCGAAGGAGGACTTTTGATGGTGTACAGCTACCCGTGTTGCATTGAACGTGAGGGAGATGAATGGTTGGTACGTGTTCCAGATGTGCCGGAAGTCGTCACCGGAGGGAGCACCTACGAAGAGGCGCGGGCCCTCGCAGGTGACGCGCTGGTATGTGCGCTGGGGGGGTATGTGGACGCTCGCTGGGACATCCCCGCGCCTGGAGCGCTGGTGGCGGAGCAGATCTTGATTAGTGTCCCGGCGTTGGTGTCGGCAAAGTTGTCGCTGTATACGGCGATGCGCCGGCATCGGATTACCAAGGTGGAGCTGGCGCGGCGCTTGGGTGTGGGCGAGGCTGCCGTACGACGGATGGTGGACCTTGACCATCGGTCACGCATCGATCAGGTGGAGCGGGCGTTGCACGCCGTGGGACGGGCCCTCGTCGTGGATGATCGCTCGATTGCCTAAGACGTGAAAAGGGATCTATCCCTTTTCTGACCCTCTTCGTATTCTTAACTGGGTGTTCTTCTTCTTCGTGTTGCAACCTGTTGAACACGTGGCTCTTCCATCAGGTCTTCAACGATCCTCGTTACCGCCGTATGAAGCGGATCACTTGGCTTGGGAGTGACGACGCCTTTTGACTTGCCCAATTCTTCGAATGGATACCGGAGAGAAACAAACCCCTTGCGGTGTGTGCTGAGGGTTTCGGTCACCTCTGGACCGAGTTCTTCGAGGTGTGCTTGGGTCTCCGTATTCAGAGAATTAAACAGGCGTTGAAGATCGTGGTGACGTGCATGTTTGCGACCGTCGAGGATCTGCCACCCCTTGAGAGCGATCTCGATGGCGAGCAGCGAGAGAAGTGCGCTGGCATGACTCATTGACCGTGCCCTGAGGGCAAGCCAACGTTCCTCGGGCTCCAAATCGGCCAGCGAAGTCAACGGCGGGGCTTGTCGATTCGTCCTTGCCTGAGAGCAGCTCTCCTCCGCCTGCATGGCGGTTTGCCGCAGCTTTTTGGCCGCTTCGGCCATATACTCCGCATTCGCGGCTGCCCACATTGCCCGAAACACGTGCTGGGCAACCCCCAGCTCCCGAGACGCATCCCGAGGCGTATCCTCAACGCTCACATCGTCTCGTTCAACCAAAGTCCAAGTCCTTTCGTAGCCCGTGTCCGCCTGTCGAGTGAAGAGGGACGCTACGTGCGATTTCACGTTGCGGCGCGGATTCCCTGTTTGCAAGCAGTTCGGTGAGCTCCTCAGGGCTACCTCATCCGAGATTTCCGATTTGCCTGCCCCAGATGGACCCTTTATACACCCCGAGAGCGGAACCGTGCGAATGGAGCGAATGGGGCGAATGGAGCGAATGGAGCGAATGGAGCGAATGGAGCGCCTTTGGTTCTAGCCAATCCCCTCCCTGTCTCCGACACTAGGACTGCACCTTTCGGTGCGGTCCGCGATGCCCGTCAATACGCCCAGCCCGGAGTATGAGGCGGCGCTGCCGCGCTGGCAGCGGTGTCGGGATGCCTTTGAGGGCAGCGATGCCGTCAAGGCGAGAGCGACAGACTACCTCCCCATGCTCGAGGGACACCACGGGTCGTCGCAGAAGTACGAGGCGTACAAGATGCGGGCGGTGTTCTACAACGCGACCGCGCGCACGGTGGCCGGGTTGCTCGGCAGCGTGTTTCGCGCGACGCCGAGCTGGACGTTCCCGGCCACCTTCGAGGACGACCTCAAGGACGTGACGCTGATGGGGCGACCGCTCGTGTCGTTCGCGCTGATGGCCTTCAATGAACTCCTGGTCACGGGGCGCGTTGGCGTGCAGGTGGACATGCCCAAAGAGCCGGAGTCCGGGGCGACGACCCCGCGGCCCTATTGGGTGCTCCGGCGGGCGGAGGACATCTTGTCGTGGCGGACGGTCGTGCGGGACGGGCAGGAGATCTTGACGCGCGTGGTCCTGTCCGAAGTCGTCGAGGAAGACAACCCGGACGACAAATGGTCGCCGACCCGGATTGATCAGATTCGCGTGCTCGAGCTGGTGCCACGCGGCGATCAACCCGCGACGTACCAGATTCTCCGGTTTCGCAACAAGAAAACCTCCGACGAGGCAGAAGACCAGTGGAAACAGCACGACGAGCCGATCGTGCCACTGAAGCACGGCGACCCGCTCACTTTCATCCCGTTTCAATTCATCGGACCGACGAGCGTGACGCCCGCGATTGAGAAGTCACCGATCGTGGACATCGTGGACGTGAACCTGAGCCACTACCGCACGAGTGCGGACTTTGAGCATGGGGCGCACGTGACGGCGTTGCCGACGCCGTGGATAAGCGGCGCGACGCTCAAGGACGGAGAACCGTTTCCGATCGGGTCCGCCACGGCCTGGGTGTTACCCGATCCGCAGGCGCGGGCCGGGATGTTGGAGTTCACGGGCGATGGGCTCCAGACGCTGGAACGGTCGCTGTCGGTCAAGCAGGAGCAGATGGCCTCGCTCGGGGCGCGGCTGATCGAGTCGCGCAAAGCGGCGGCCGAGACGGCCGAGGCGCTGCGCCTGGCCATGAGCGGCGATCACTCGGTGCTGGCCTCGATGGCGTCGACGTTCGACCAGGCGATGACGAACGTCATGCGATGGCACGCGGACTGGTCGGGCGCCGCCGACACGAAGATTACGTTTGCCGTCAACAAGGATTTCTTTGAGGCCCGCCTGACGGCGCAGGAAGCCCAGGCGTTGGTGGGCACGTGGCAGGCCGGCGGGATCAGTTTCGAGACGCTGTTCTGGAACTTGCAGGCCGGGGAGTGGATTGAGCCGGGCCGCACGATCGAGCAGGAACGCGCGTTGATTGCGGCCGGCGAGGAGAATCCCGGCCAGGCGGCCAGCAACGCCGAGTAACGCAGGATGCCAGAACGCTTTACCGGCACCGATCGACCGTCGTGGGTGGCGGACTGGCGGACGCTGCACCGGGTGGCGGACCGGCAGGCCCCGACCGTGGAGCAGGCGTTTGTGGCGCTGGTGGCGGCGGCGCGCGGCGGGCGGACGCGACGACGGATTCAGCGGGCGCTCCAGCGTGGGAACCGCCGCCGGGCGCTCACGATCGCGGTGGAGGCGTGGCAGTCGGCGAGTGAGACGTGGCGGACCACGCTGAAGGACGCGTTGCGAGACACCGTGCTGGCGGCCGCGACGGCGGTGGGGATCCGGATGAGCCAGGACCCCCGGATCACGTTCCGGATCGCGTTTCGGGTGACCAATCCCGCCGCGCAACGCTGGGCGGAGACACAGGCCGGCCGCCTGATACGGCAGATCTCGGCGGACCAGCGGCAGTCGATCCGACGCGTGATCGTGCAGGCGTTTACCGAGAACCTGACCACGCGCCAGGTGGCGATCCGCCTGACGGATCAGATCGGGTTGCAGTCGCGGCAGGCTGCCGCCCTAGAGCGGTTCCGGGCGGACCTGGTTGAGAAGGGGCTGCGCACGGACCGCGTGTCGGTCCTGACGCGCCGCGCCCGTGATCGCATGATCCGGCGCCGCGCGCGGTCGATTGCCCGCACGGAGGTCCTGCGGGCGTCGAACATGGGCCAGCAACTGCTCTGGGAAGCCGCTGTGGACGCGGGCGAGTGGCGAGCCCAGGACGTGCGGCGCGTCTTCATCGTGACGCCGGACGATCGGTTGTGTCCGATCTGCGCGCCGCTCGACGGCGTGCGCGTGGGCTTACAGGAGGCGTTTGTCTCACCGACGAACGGAGCCTCGGCGGTCGTGCCGCCGATCCATCCGCAATGTCGGTGCACCCTCGGGATCGTGGAAGCAGAACGGCTGGTGCAGCCGCCGGTGGCGGCCTGATCTGACAAGACGGAGGAGGACGAATGGCGCTCAAAGCGGTGCTGACGAGCCAGGACGACGTCAACGCGTTGCCGGAGGCGATGCGCGAACACTACGTCGAACAGGACGGCACGTGGGTGCTCGCCCTGGACGGCCCGACGCGCCAAGAAGCGGCGCTCGGGACGAAGGTGAACGAGTTCCGAGACACGAATATTGCGTTGTCGCGCGAGCGTGACGAGGCGACACGCGCGGCGGAGGAGACGAAACGGAAGCTCGATGCCGTGGATCTCGAGGAGTTCGAGCGCTTGAAGAAGGCGCACGCGACCTTGGACAAGAAGGGTGTGACGAAGCCTGAGGACATTGACCATATTGTGCAGCAGGCGGTGGCGTCGGCCGTGAAGCCCATGCAGGACCAGTTGCAGACGGCCGCCGAGCGGGAGCAGGAGGCGCACGCGCGCCTCGCGCAGGAATCGTTCACGCGGCTGGTGACGGAGCAGGCGTCGCGAGCGGGGGTCCGGCCCGAGGCCCTGCCGGACGTGATTGGCCGGGCCGGACAGCACGGGTTTGTGATGCAGGAGGGCCAGGCGGTCGTGCTCGGGGAGCACGGCGTCCCGAAGGCCAGCACGGAGCGCCCCGGCGAGTCGTTCTCGCTGGGCGAGTGGCTCGTGGGGCTCAAGCGCGACGGGGGCGCGCATCTGTTTAAGCCGTCGGTCGGATCGGGGGACCAGGGCCAGCCTGGGACGCCGGGTCCGGGGCCGCGGGAGGTACTGCGCGATCCGTCGCCCGTCGAGTTTGGGAAAAACTTGGAGGAGATTGCGAAGGGCAAGGTCGCCGTCGACCGGACCGCGACAGGGTAGCGAGTCGGTCGAAGGGCGAGGGAGGACAGACCGCGACGGGGTCGCGGGTCGGTCGAAGGGCGAGGGAGGGCATCCGCGGGGCGGATGCTCCGGGTACAGACCGCGACGGGGTCGCGGGTCGGTCGTGCAGCTCGTGGAGCAGCGTGGAAGCCGCGGTGCGGATTTCCAGTCCCCGGAGGGGATGAACGTAGGACTGGTCATCACAAGGAGGCATTATGGCCAATACGTGGACTGAAGTCGTTCCGAAGTTACTGGCGCAGGGCTTGATGGCGCTGCGCGAGCAGATCGTGCTGCCGCAGCTGGTCAACCGCGCGTACGAAGCGCTGGCCGGGCAGCGTGGCTCGACCATCGACGTGCCGATCCCGTCGGCGATCACCGCCACGGAGGTCAGCCCGTCCAACACGCCGCCGCCGAACGTCGACAGCGCCCCGACGAGCGTCCCGATTCCACTGAACCAGTGGTATGAGGCGACGTTCCATCTGACCGACAAGGAAGAGCTGGAGGTCATGCAGGGGGTGATCCCCATGCAGGCGTCCGAGGCGGTCAAGGCGATCGCGAACAAGGTCGAAACGCATCTCTTCGGGTTCTACACGGGCGTCTATGGGTTCGTGGGCACGCCGGGGACACCGCCGTTCGCCTCGGACCTGACGGCGTTCACGAACGCGCGGAAGACGCTGCACGAACAGTTGGCGCCGTTTGATCCGCGGTACTGCGTCATCGACCCGGACGCCGAAGCGAACGCGCTGAACCTCCGGGCGTTTCAGGATGCCTCGTATCGCGGCGACGCGGAAGGGATCGTAGCGGGCCAGATCGGCCAGAAGCTCGGCTCGCTGTGGGTGATGAGCCAGCACGTGCCGACGCACACCGCCGGCACCGGGTCCGGCTACTTGGTTAACAAGGGTGGCGGGCAGGCTATCGGTGACACCGACATCACGGTGGACGCAGGAAGCGGCACGATCCTGATCGGCGACATCGCGACCTTCGCGGGCCACGACCAGCCGTATGTGGTGGCGGCGGCGCTGGCGAGCAACCAGTTCCGCATCGCGCCGGGGCTGCAGGCGGCGGTCGCGGACGATGCGGCCGTAACGCTCAAGGCGACCCACGTCGTCAATCTCGTGTTTCACCGGGACGCGATCGCGTTTGCGACGCGACCACTCGAGGGCACGGTGCGGCCGGGGCTGGGCAGTGTCGTGGAAACGGCCGTCGACCCGGTGTCGGGGCTGGCGCTGCGGCTCGAGGTCACGCGACAGCACAAGCAGACCAACTACGCGTTCGACATCTTGTGGGGCGCGGCGCTCGTGCGGCCTGAGCTGGCCGTACGGCTGGCGGGCTAACAGGCCGCTGCGAGCGGACCAGCAAGGAGGACGGGCATGCGACAGTTGCCGACGGTACGGATTGCGGACGGGTCCGGGGGGTCGATCGTGATCAACGCGTCAGATTTTGACCCCGATCGCCATGAACGATTCGTGGAGACCCCGCCCGACGGTGAGCCCGTCGAGGCTCAGGCGTCAGACGGTCCAAGTCGCCAGGCGGAGCGCTCGACGGACACGAAAGATCGGACGGGCACGAAAGATCGGACGGGCACGAAAGGTCTGACGGGCACGAAAGATCGGACGGGCACGAAAGATCGGACGGGCACGAAAGATCGGACGGGCACGAAAGGTCTGAAACCGCCACGCCGGTCGTCGCGCTCATGACGGTCAGCGATCTCGTCGAGGCGCCGGGGGCGTCGGACGCCAACGCCTACTGCACGGTCGCGGACGCAGATCAGTACCACAACGACCACCCGCAGGGCGGGGTGGCGTGGATGGCGGCCGAGACGGAGCAGAAGAGGCGCGCGTTGTTACAGGCCACCCGTCTGCTCGATGCCCATGTGGTCTGGACGGGGTACGCCGCGAGCGACGGGCAAGCCTTGTCCTGGCCACGGGACGGCATGTACGACCGGAACGACTATGGGGTGGACGCGGGGGTCATTCCGCCCGCCCTGCGAGACGCCACGGCCGAGTTCGCGCGCCATCTCCTGCATGCCACCGACGACCGCACGGCGGACTCCGCGGTGGTGTCGAGTGGGCTCCGCGCCCTGAAGGCCGGCCCGGTGAATCTGACGTTCACGGGCGATCGCCCGGACGTCATCCCGGATGCGGTGTGGTTTCTGCTCGTGCCGAGTTGGCTGGCGCGAGTCCGGCAGCGATCGAAGCGGACGGCGGCGGCGGTACCGGTGGTACGGACATGAGTCTCGCGGACGTCATCCACACCGGCGTGGCCGTGGCGAACCGACTCACGCAGTCCGAAGGCATGCAGGTGACGGTCCAGCATGCGGCGGCGACGGAGGAGCGAGACGACAACGGACGGCCCGTGCTCGCGGCGGCGGTCGACCGAACCGGCCTGCTCCACACGAAGCCGCGGCGGGTCCTCGACACGACCGGCGCCGAACGGATGTCGCGTGCGCAGTTTGTGGTGCTTGGGCCGGTGGTCTTCAACACCGAGGACCGGGTGACGCTCCCGGTTGAGGGGACGCGGCCGATTCTCCAGGTCGAGGCGTTGCTGGATGCGGCCGAGAAGCCGTATCTGACGACCCTGTATTTCGGGTGAGGGATGGCCACGATTGTCGAGATTACGGACTACCTGGTCACCGAAAGCGTGGCGACGGCCGTCGGGACGGATCTCTTCCGGGATGCGTTGCCGGAAACGTCGCCGGACACGGCGATGGCGGTGGTCATGACGTCGGGTCCCCCGTCGGAGCAGGGGTTCGGGCAAGCGGAGCCGTGGCGGGAGTTTCCCCGGATGCAACTGCTCTCGCGGGCGATGGCGTATGCCGATGCGCGGGCGAACTGTCAAGCCGCGCACGACGCGCTCGGCAAGGTCCAGGCGACGACCCTGGGGACCACCTTCTACGAGTCCATCGCCCCGAACGCGCCGTTCTTGTTGAAGGTCGACGCCACGGGGCGGGTGATCTATGCGCTGAACGCGCAGATTACGAAGGAGCTGTCATGAGCCGGATTTATCTGACCGACCCGCCGCCGGTGCGCACGAGCCGGACGCGGCGCAGGACGGACGACCGCTGTCCGCAGTGCCACGCCCCGCCCACGCGGCGCGAGACGTTCGCGGGGTTCGGCGGGCATCGGACCGTGTGCTGTCAGGAGTGTGGATATGACTTCCAATCAACCGGCGCAGTACCGGGTCCTGGTGGACGGGCTGCGCTATCCCGATCCGGAGGATGAGCCGTCGGTGCGCGCGGCGGGTGGCCTGACGGCCTTCGCGGCCCAGGTCTCGGCCGAAGTGTTCGCGGCGGTGCAGGGGCGCCTGCGTCGCCGGACGCGGGGCGAGATCGTTGACGATCTGCCCCCGGCAAGCGTGCCGGCGCTGCTGGCGCAGGGCTGGGTCGGCGTGGTGGACGAGGACTTCGGCGCCAAGACCCCGGTCGTCCTACACGGTCGTGCGCGGGTCGTCACGGAGGCGACGGATCGCGGCGCCGTGCGGAAGTCCGCGCGACCGCGGCCGCGGAAGGCCCGCACGACGCGCCGGAAGGAGGACTGACCGATGGGACGATACGGACCAGCCAGTGTGGGGTTTCTGCTCATTGGGGGCATGAACGTGCGGTCGCGGCTTGCGACGGTCCGGATCAAGACGATGACCGAGACCGAGGAGACGCGGCCGTTGGGCGAATCGTGGGAGCAGCACACGCCGATTGGTATCCACAGTGGCGAGCTGGAGCAGACGGGTTGGTACGACGATGCGCTGCGCGGGCTCAACCAGGGCCTGATCGACCTTGAAGGCACGCCGCAGGTGGTGTGCGTGGCTCCGAACGGCAACGTGGCGCTGGCGCAGATGGTCGGCTATGAGGGCGTATTCGCGGCGACCTGGGAGCGCGTGATCGAGCACCGGGGGTTGACGAAAGCCAACGCCACCTATGCCGTCGATGGGCAGATTGACGAAGGCCGCATCGTGCAGCCGCTGACCGCGATGGACGGGAGCGCGTCGGCGGCGGTCGACTTCGGCGCGGGTTCGACGCAGGGCGGCGCGGTGTATGTGCAGCTCGAGGCCCTCGCGCTCGGCGGCTACACGGATGTCGGGCTGACGGTCGAGCACAGCGTGGACGACGTGACGTACGCAGACCTCGTGACGTGGACGGGCCAGACGGCCGCCGGTGCCGCCGTCCGACGGCCGGTCACGGGCACGATCCATCGCTATGTGAAGGCGACGTGGGCGTTCACCGGCACGGGCACGGATCAGAGTCTGACGGCAATGGTGGCGATCGCACGCGGCTAGGCTGCGGGCGTCAGGACTGAAAGGGAGCAAGCAATGGCGAGACGTGGACCCAAGGATGTCAAGGTCGAGGTGGACAACAGCTCCGGCACGCTGATCGATCTGTCGGCGCATATTCGGAGCATTGGCGGCATCAAGCGGACGTCGACGATGGTCGACGATGCGCAAGGCTTCGGCGAAGCGTGGATGAAGACGATCGCGACGGGTGTCCAGAAGGGCGAGGACATCGCGATCGAGGCGTGGTACGACGACGCCAGTGACCAGACCCACGAGGTGCTGAGTCAGGCGCCGGACGGTCCCGACGCGACCACGCGGACGCTCACGATCACGTTGGGGGGCAGTAAGTCGTCGTCGTGGGAAGGCTACTTCGTCGACTACGAGCGGGTGCTCGATCGCGGCACGAACCATATCTGCCGGGCGACGTTCCGACCGACGGGCGCGCCGACCGAGGTGTAGGGGGCGATGGCCCAGTTCAGAGTCACGGGCGCGAAGGCGACGGCGCGACACATCGCCGCCATCGGCGCGCGGGTCGAGGCCCGCATCCAGGGCGTGATGCGGGCCGTGGCCGAATCGCGGCTCACGGAGATGAAGCGGCGGACACCGGTCGCGCCAATCGACGGGGGGACGCTGCGGAGCTCGCTGCACGTGACGGGGCCGCGTCGAACGGTCAGCGGCCAGGAGGTCGGCTGGGCGGCGGGTGGACCGAGCGCGCCGTATGCGGCGGTCCAGCACGAGGACACAACGCTCCGGCATACCACCGGGCAGGCGAAGTTTATCGAGAGTGTCGTGTTTGAAGAGTCGACCGCGATGGTCGCGGAGATCGAGGCGGCCATCAGAAAGGTGATCTAGGAACCATGTTAGTCACGAAGGACACAACCGAGCAGGTCCCGATCCCGCATGAGGACGGCCACTGGATACAGTTCCGGCGGCTGTCGTGGCTCGAGATGACCGAGGCCGCGGAGACGGCGGAGCGCCGCAGCGTCAAGAAGATGACCCAGTTTGGCAGCGAGGCGGTCGGGGCGATCATCGCGAGCCACGAAGCGAAGCAGGCCATGCAGACGGCGGCGGCCACGGCAGACACCGATGGCGACGGCGACACGACACCGACGAAGGCGCCGACGGTCGGCAGCTATGACCGCGAGAGCCTGCTGGAGAACGGCATTGTGGCGTGGTCGTACGAGGAGAAGGTGTCGCCGAAGGCGATCAAACAGCTCGACGCGGAGACCGCGCGGTGGGCGGCTGAGCAGATTTTCGATCTGAGCCGTGAGCGCACAAAGGAGGAGCGGGGAAACGCCTCATAGCCCTGCACGCCGCGTTGAGCGGCGTCGAGGGCGCGGTGTCACCGTTCGAATGGATCGTCTCGCGGATCTGCGAGGAGTTTCACTGCCGGCCGACCGAGGCCATGCAGGAACTGCGCGACGACCGGTGGCGCCTGACGTTTGCCATTCTCGAGATGCGGGCCTACGCCCACGCGAAGCACCCGCTCGGCAAGGTCCAGGCGACGACCCTGGGGACCACCTTCTACGAGTCCATCGCCCCGAACGCGCCGTTCTTGTTGAAGGTCGACGCCACGGGGCGGGTGATCTATGCGCTGAACGCGCAGATTACGAAGGAGCTGTCATGAGCCGGATTTATCTGACCGACCCGCCGCCGGTGCGCACGAGCCGGACGCGGCGCAGGACGGACGACCGCTGTCCGCAGTGCCACGCCCCGCCCACGCGGCGCGAGACGTTCGCGGGGTTCGGCGGGCATCGGACCGTGTGCTGTCAGGAGTGTGGATATGACTTCCAATCAACCGGCGCAGTACCGGGTCCTGGTGGACGGGCTGCGCTATCCCGATCCGGAGGATGAGCCGTCGGTGCGCGCGGCGGGTGGCCTGACGGCCTTCGCGGCCCAGGTCTCGGCCGAAGTGTTCGCGGCGGTGCAGGGGCGCCTGCGTCGCCGGACGCGGGGCGAGATCGTTGACGATCTGCCCCCGGCAAGCGTGCCGGCGCTGCTGGCGCAGGGCTGGGTCGGCGTGGTGGACGAGGACTTCGGCGCCAAGACCCCGGTCGTCCTACACGGTCGTGCGCGGGTCGTCACGGAGGCGACGGATCGCGGCGCCGTGCGGAAGTCCGCGCGACCGCGGCCGCGGAAGGCCCGCACGACGCGCCGGAAGGAGGACTGACCGATGGGACGATACGGACCAGCCAGTGTGGGGTTTCTGCTCATTGGGGGCATGAACGTGCGGTCGCGGCTTGCGACGGTCCGGATCAAGACGATGACCGAGACCGAGGAGACGCGGCCGTTGGGCGAATCGTGGGAGCAGCACACGCCGATTGGTATCCACAGTGGCGAGCTGGAGCAGACGGGTTGGTACGACGATGCGCTGCGCGGGCTCAACCAGGGCCTGATCGACCTTGAAGGCACGCCGCAGGTGGTGTGCGTGGCTCCGAACGGCAACGTGGCGCTGGCGCAGATGGTCGGCTATGAGGGCGTATTCGCGGCGACCTGGGAGCGCGTGATCGAGCACCGGGGGTTGACGAAAGCCAACGCCACCTATGCCGTCGATGGGCAGATTGACGAAGGCCGCATCGTGCAGCCGCTGACCGCGATGGACGGGAGCGCGTCGGCGGCGGTCGACTTCGGCGCGGGTTCGACGCAGGGCGGCGCGGTGTATGTGCAGCTCGAGGCCCTCGCGCTCGGCGGCTACACGGATGTCGGGCTGACGGTCGAGCACAGCGTGGACGACGTGACGTACGCAGACCTCGTGACGTGGACGGGCCAGACGGCCGCCGGTGCCGCCGTCCGACGGCCGGTCACGGGCACGATCCATCGCTATGTGAAGGCGACGTGGGCGTTCACCGGCACGGGCACGGATCAGAGTCTGACGGCAATGGTGGCGATCGCACGCGGCTAGGCTGCGGGCGTCAGGACTGAAAGGGAGCAAGCAATGGCGAGACGTGGACCCAAGGATGTCAAGGTCGAGGTGGACAACAGCTCCGGCACGCTGATCGATCTGTCGGCGCATATTCGGAGCATTGGCGGCATCAAGCGGACGTCGACGATGGTCGACGATGCGCAAGGCTTCGGCGAAGCGTGGATGAAGACGATCGCGACGGGTGTCCAGAAGGGCGAGGACATCGCGATCGAGGCGTGGTACGACGACGCCAGTGACCAGACCCACGAGGTGCTGAGTCAGGCGCCGGACGGTCCCGACGCGACCACGCGGACGCTCACGATCACGTTGGGGGGCAGTAAGTCGTCGTCGTGGGAAGGCTACTTCGTCGACTACGAGCGGGTGCTCGATCGCGGCACGAACCATATCTGCCGGGCGACGTTCCGACCGACGGGCGCGCCGACCGAGGTGTAGGGGGCGATGGCCCAGTTCAGAGTCACGGGCGCGAAGGCGACGGCGCGACACATCGCCGCCATCGGCGCGCGGGTCGAGGCCCGCATCCAGGGCGTGATGCGGGCCGTGGCCGAATCGCGGCTCACGGAGATGAAGCGGCGGACACCGGTCGCGCCAATCGACGGGGGGACGCTGCGGAGCTCGCTGCACGTGACGGGGCCGCGTCGAACGGTCAGCGGCCAGGAGGTCGGCTGGGCGGCGGGTGGACCGAGCGCGCCGTATGCGGCGGTCCAGCACGAGGACACAACGCTCCGGCATACCACCGGGCAGGCGAAGTTTATCGAGAGTGTCGTGTTTGAAGAGTCGACCGCGATGGTCGCGGAGATCGAGGCGGCCATCAGAAAGGTGATCTAGGAACCATGTTAGTCACGAAGGACACAACCGAGCAGGTCCCGATCCCGCATGAGGACGGCCACTGGATACAGTTCCGGCGGCTGTCGTGGCTCGAGATGACCGAGGCCGCGGAGACGGCGGAGCGCCGCAGCGTCAAGAAGATGACCCAGTTTGGCAGCGAGGCGGTCGGGGCGATCATCGCGAGCCACGAAGCGAAGCAGGCCATGCAGACGGCGGCGGCCACGGCAGACACCGATGGCGACGGCGACACGACACCGACGAAGGCGCCGACGGTCGGCAGCTATGACCGCGAGAGCCTGCTGGAGAACGGCATTGTGGCGTGGTCGTACGAGGAGAAGGTGTCGCCGAAGGCGATCAAACAGCTCGACGCGGAGACCGCGCGGTGGGCGGCTGAGCAGATTTTCGATCTGAGCCGTGAGCGCACAAAGGAGGAGCGGGGAAACGCCTCATAGCCCTGCACGCCGCGTTGAGCGGCGTCGAGGGCGCGGTGTCACCGTTCGAATGGATCGTCTCGCGGATCTGCGAGGAGTTTCACTGCCGGCCGACCGAGGCCATGCAGGAACTGCGCGACGACCGGTGGCGCCTGACGTTTGCCATTCTCGAGATGCGGGCCTACGCCCACGCGAAGCACCGGCTGGACCACGCGCAGAAGGGTGAGTCACTCGAGGACGTGCCGATGATGGATGAGGTGCTCGACAACGAGGTCGCTCTCGCGCGGCAACTCTTCGACGAAGACGAGGACGACGAGCCCGAGGACGAGTAAAGGAATGGCTGTCTTCGACGCCGGCACGATTGAAGCGATTCTGCGGCTGCGTGACGAGTTCACGGGCGTGGCGAAGCGTGTCGCGACGCAGGCGCAGACGCTCGGGACCCGGTTCACGGATGTCGGACGGCGCGCGCGCGCCGTCGGGGCCGGGCTCACGACGGGCGTGACGCTCCCGCTGGCGGCGGCGGTGAAAGCCTCCACGACGCTCAACGCCTTGATGGCCGAGATCGCGACGCTCATTCCTGGGAATACGGAGCGGGTCAAGGCGCTGAAAGGGTCCGTGCAGGACCTCGCCATCGCCACGGGCCAGGGCACGGCGGACATGGCGGGCGGTCTCTACCAGGTCATCTCGGCCGTCGGCGACACGCAGGACACGGTCAAGATCCTCGAAATCAACGCCCGAGCGGCGACGGCTGGGCTATCGACCACGTCGGAGGCCATCCAACTGACGTCCGCCGTGACGAAGGGCTACGGGGATACGTCGTCCGCCGCGTTTCAGCAGGCGTCGGATCTCGCGTTTCAGACGGTCAAGCTCGGCCAGACGACGTTTCCGGAACTCGCGTCGTCGATTGGCCGCGTCGCGCCGCTCACGGCCCAGCTCAGGATCTCGCAAGAGGAACTCTTCGGCGTCATGGCGACGGGCACCGGTGTCGTGGGTACCGCGTCGGAAGTCTCGACGGGGCTGCGGGGGGTGCTCCAAAGCCTCTCGGCTCCGACCGGCGCCATGACGGCCTTGTTGGCGTCGATGGGGCTGGAGTCGGGCAAAGCGCTCATCGAACAGCAAGGACTCCAAGGCGCGATTGACACCGTGGTGGGCGCGGCGGAACGCGCGGGCGCGCCGCTGCAAGACTACGTCTCCAGCATGGAGGGGCAGACCCTCGCCCTCGCGCTGGCCGGCCCGCAGGCCGACACGTTCACCGAGAAGCTCGCGGCGATGCAGACGGCTACGGGCGCGACGGATCAGGCGTTCGCCGAGATCACGGGCGGGATCAACGCGGCCGGATTTCAATTCAAGCAGCTCTGGCGGGAAGTCACCGTCGCCGCGCAACGCTTTGGCGACGAACTGATCCCGCAGTTGCTGAAGCTGAAGCCGACCCTCACTGACATGGTAGAGGGACTGAAAGCCACGGTGCAGTGGTTTGCCGACCTGCCGGCCCCCGTGCAGAAAACGATCCTGGTGGCCGTGGGGCTCGTGGCCGCCCTCGGACCCCTGCTCCTGGTGGTCGGGCAGATGTCGATGGGGGTGGGGGCGCTGCTGCCGCTGTTCGGGTCGCTCACGACGGCGTTCGGGTTCGTCTTTGGGTCGCTCGCCAGCGGGTTCGCGATGCTAATGACACCATCGGTGGCCTTCGCCGCTGTGATGGGGAAGGTGGGCCTCCTGCTCGCGACGCTCAAGGCCGTGCTGCTGACGGTGGTGGGGGTATTCGCGAGCCTGCTTACACCCGTCGGGGCGCTGGTCGCCGTGGTCGGATTGGTGGTCGCCGCATTCGCTGCTCTTCTGGTTGGGACGGAACAAGGACGCGCGGTCCTCGCCGCGACGGGGCGTCTCATCAAGGAGGGCGTAGTCTTCGCCTTTAACCTGTTGCGTGACGCCCTAGAGGGAGCCTGGGAGTGGACGAAGACGTTCTCGGCTGGGCTGATCGACATGATTCCGCAGGTCGTCTTGGACTCACTGGATTGGATGGCGAAGACGATCGGCGGGTTGGCGGACGACATCGGTCGCACGAATGATCTCTCGCAGCTCACCAGGGATCTGGAGGGTCTTGCGGAGGGTGGTCGGCTGACCGGCGAGGCGTTGGAGACGGTGGCCCGTCAAGCGATCGCGCTCAGAGACCAGGGGAAACCGCTCACGGATGAGCTCACGGACGTGGTGGCACGTTTCGAAGAGATGCAGCGTGAAGCAGCACACCTCAAGTCGATGCTCGATGCGCTGTCGCAGGTCACGTCCCTTGACTACCTGAGCACCGTGACGCTGCAGCTCGCCGAGAGCGGCCAAGCCTCCTCGGAGGTGATGAAGGTGATCGCGCAGCGCGCCCAGGAACTCCAGCCCGAGGGCGTGGCGCTCTCAGAGGTCCTGCAGAACGTCGTGAACGCCTACGGCGAGGCGGCGACGGCGGGCAAGGGGTTTGGGGACAACACGGGTAACGCGGGCCCACCCGTGCAGGCGCTCGCCGAGGACGTGCAAGCGCTGATTAACACCTGGACCGGCGCGAGCCTGGAATCCAAGGCGTTGGTCGCCGCGTTCGAGGCTCTCTCTGACGAGCAGCTCGGCAATAAGCGCCTCATGGCCCAGGTGTTGAGCGCGTATGAATCCATGCGGGAGGTCCTCGGGCCGTTCCACGCCGAATTGGAACAGCTCTGGCAGACCCACGAGCGCCTGACGACGCCGCTCGAGTCCAACGCGGACCTCACGGATCGGTTGATGCAGGCGCAGATCGCGGCGACGCAGGCGCAAGCGGCGCTGAACGAGCGGCTGGACGCGCACCGCCGTGCGCTGCTGAATCTCCCGACCGACCAAGCCATCACCGCGTTCGAAGCATTGCGCATGACCTGGGACGAACTGTCCGAATCTGAGCGGGCCGATGCGACCGAGGCCTACAGCGCTGCCCTGAAACAGGCGGCGGAGAGCGGCATTCGGTTAACGGCGGAGGAAGCGGCCCTGGTCGGACAGGACAGCGGGATGAACTGGGTCGATGGATTTTTCGGCACGCTGTCGCGGGCCTTCGAGGGAGGCGGCGGCTTCATGGGCGGGATCAAGTCGCTGTTCTCGAAGGGCTTGGGACAAATATTCTCGTCGCTCGGCGGGGGCGAGGGCGGCGGCTTCACTGACGCGGCCGGAAAACTCTTCAGCGGGGGCGGCGTGCTCGGGAAAATCGGGAGCGTCGGCACGAAGATCGGCAGCGGGATCGGCAAGTTCATGAGCGTCGGGCTGAACGCGGTGCCCATCGTCGGGCCGTTCCTGGCTGCGTTCGGCGGCCCGCTGCTCAAGGGCGTGGGGAAGCTGTTTAAGAAGATGTTTGGTGGCCCGAGTGAAGCGGAGCTGGCGGGCCGCGAGACGGCCGGGGCGTTTCGCGACGGCGTGATCGCCACGCTGAACGACGACCAACTCGCCGAAGCGGCGAACGCGGCGCTGGGGGCGTGGCGGGGGAACGAGCGCGGCTCGCAGTTTCTGATCGGCGTGCGCGACGCCTATCGCTCAGTCGGTCGCTCAGCGGCGGAGGCCGAGGCGATGGTCAATCGTCTGTGGGAGGCCGAGGCGCGCGGACCGGAGGCGGTCGCCGCCGTGCAGCGCGAGATGCAAGTGGTGCTGGATCAGGCGGCGGATCTCCGAGCCCAGTTCGAGCAGATTGCCGAGCTCCAAACCTTCGACAGCGCCACGGACCAGCTCCAGCAGCTCACGTCGGCGGCGGAGTTTTTTGGCGTCGAAGCCGACGAGATGGGCGAGCGGCTAGGGAACGCCTTTAAGGCGGTCGAGCAGGCCGCGACGGCGGAGGACATCGCGCAGCACTTCCACACGCTGCTGGCGTCCGGCGTCGACCTGGGCACGGCGCTCGACCTGGCCAAGGACAAGGTGCAGGGCGTGATCACCGCGAGCGTGCAGATGGGTACCGAGATTCCGGCCTCGATGCAGCCGATCGCCGCGCAGCTCATCGCACAGGGCCAGCTCCTCGACGCCAGCGGAAAGAAGATCACCGACATCAATCAGCTCGAGTTCGGCACGTCAATGACCGAAGGGCTGCAGATCCTCGTGCTGTCGATGAACCAGCTGATCGAGACGATGGGCGGCGAGATCCCGGACGCGGCCAAGAAATTCGCCCAAGGCGTCGGCGACGGGGCGCGCGACGCGGAGCAGACGTTGCGCGACACGATCCTGGCGCAGGTCGAGAACATTGGCCTGGCGGTGCACGACCTCTCCGTCGAGGAGTTGGCGCAGATGGCGACGGCCTTCGAGACGACGGCCCTGGCGGCGGGGCTCTCGCTCGAGGGAGCACTCGGGGAGAAGCTCGACGCGCTCACGACCGGACTCGGGTCGATGAGCCGCGACGCGCTGCCCGAACTCGTGCGGAGCTTCCAGCAGACGGCCACGGATGCGACGCTGGCGCTGGATCGTATTCCCCGGACGATCGCGATTCAGCACCACACGCAGTTCACCAGCTCAGGAGCGGCTGGTGCATCGCCAGGCCCGCCGGTGCATGCCCAGCACGGCACCCCGTTCGTCGACTTCGGCGCGGGCACGGCCGCCATGCTGCATGGGGTGGAGCGCGTGCAGACGAAAGCGCAACACGAGTCGGAAATCAAGGCGGTAGTCCGCGAGGCGGCGGATCTCGGCGCCCTGCGCCAGGAACTCGCGGACCTGAAGCGGATCATGGAACGCGGCCAGGACGAACTCCCGTTCCGCATGAGCCGGGCCATACGCGACGCGATGGCGGAGACGGTATGAGCGGGGCCGCGCCCACTGCGATCCGGCCAGAGCTGGAGTTGGCCCCCGGCGTGTGGACGGACGTCAGCACGGACGTCGTGCAGGCGGATCAGATCCGCGTGAGCTACGGGATTCGGGGCAGTGGGCCGCTCAAACGTGTGGGCGACACCGGGGTGGGGCTGTTCTCGATGCGCAACGATGCGGGGAACGCGGCCGGGGTGCAGGGCTACTACTCGCCGAATCACCCGGCCGCGCGCAGCGGTTTCGGCTATGGCACCGGGTTCCGCCTGGCCGTGACGTATGGCGGGACGACCTACTACAAGTTTCGCGGCCGGATCGTCGAAATCGATCCGGTGGCGGGCCAGTACGGCCTGCAGCGCACGCGATGCCGCGCGGTGGACTGGATGGAGGACCTGGCCGCGTTTCAGGTGCGGCGCGTCGCGGCGCAACGCGACCAGCGGGCTGACGACCTGCTGACGACGCTCATCAACGCCATGCCGAGCACGGCGCGACCCGCCGCGCAGATCTTGGACCGCGGCACGGAGTCCTATCCGTACGCGTTCTACGACCTCGGCGGCGGGACGTCTGGGCGGGCGGTCGCGCAGAAGCTGATGCAGAGCGAGTTGGGACACCTCGCCGTCATCGGGGATACGACGCAGGGGGGGACCCTGCGGTTCTTCAATCGCCACCACCGCGCTACGGCCGACAGTGCCGTCACGGTGCCCAACACCATGCACGGCCTGCGGGTGCCGTCGACGGTCGATCGGGCCTTCAACGACGTGCGCGTCACGATCAACCCGGTCCGGGTTGACCCGGCGGCCACGACCGTGTTGTGGGCCTTGACGACCGAGCCGGCGAGCAGCCGGCCGGTGATTCCGGCGGGCCAGTCGCGGACGTTCTGGGGGGACTATCACGACCCCGACCGCGAGAACCAGCTGATCGGCGGCACGGACCAGGTCGCCCCGGTGGCCACGACCGACTACGCGGCGAACGCCGCGCAGGACGGGACCGGGACTGACCTGACCGCGGCGCTCACCGTATCGGCGTCGTTCTTTGGCGGCAGCGTGAAATTCGTCGTCACGAACACGGCGGCCGTCGACGGCACGCTCACGAAGCTCCAGTGTCGGGGGAAGGCCATCGAGGCGGTGGCGTCGCTCACGTTCGAGGCGTCGAGCGCGCAACCATACGGCGAGCGCAGCCTGCGGTTGAACATGCCCTATCAGGTCGATCCCGAGGTCGGCCAGGGGGCGGCCACGTATCTGGAGGCGGTCTACCACGCGTTGGAGCAGCAGGTGACGTCGCTCACGATCCTCGCGAACGACTCCGACACGCTGCTGACGCAGGCGCTCGCCCGCGAGCCGGGCGACCGGATCACCGTCACGGAGACCGTGACGGGGCTGACGATGGTGGACGCCTTCATTCAGGGCGTGGATCTGACGGTGGGCCCGGGCAATCTGGTGCGGTGCACGTGGCACCTGGCACCGGCGGTGGACGGCGAGTTCTGGATTCTCGATGACCCGGTGGCCTCGGTGCTCGGGGTGTCGACGGTGCTGGGGTACGCGTAATGGGGCTGCCGCGCTGGAGCTATCGTGATGGGCATCTCGTGCGAGACAGCGCGGCGTACGCGGCGGCTCAGGCGCACGCGATCGGCAAACTCCGGGCGCGGGGACGCGCCGTCGCGGTGTACACGGCGCCCGATCCGATCGTGGCGCGGATCAATGAGAACCGCTGGATCGTCGACTGCGTGTGCGGGTCAGGGTGCTACGTCGACCTCGACGCCGGGACGCCGGTCGTCGCGCGGTGCTTCTGCTGCGGGGCGATCCATACGCAGGTCGTGCTGCCCGCGGATCGCCCGGCCATCGAAGCGGTCCTCCTCAAGCGCCCTCGCGCCGCAAACCGTCACTGGCGACCGGACGAGACGATGGCGGCGATCGAGGCGGAGAATACCGCACATGGGTGTGACTGATGGCGTGGACGCAACCGCGCACGTGGGTGGCCGGGGAGCTGGTGACCGCCGCCATCGTGAATACCCATGTGCGCGACCAGTTGCTGGCGATCGCGGAGGGCACAACGACCCTGGACCACGTCACCCTGGATGGGAAGACGACGGCGCCAGCCGTCGCGCCGAGTGGCGATGCGCGGATGTATTTCGACGCCGGGGCGGACCTGCTCAAGGCGTCGGTCGATGGCGGGGCGTATCGCCCGCTGGGCGGAGGCACGGTGTGGCCGCTGGGGGGGCATCCGGACTTCCAACAGACCAGCGGCGCCTTCGACACCATCTACGGGGCGGAAGTCCTCCAGCCGAGCTATGCGCGCACGGGGACCGTGCATGCGATGGCCCGCGTCGACGGCGGCACTGGGCAGCTCCGCGTCTACAACGTGACGGACGCGGCGGTCGTCGGCACGGCGTGGGACGTGACGAACACGACCGTCGCCCTGGTCATCAGTGGGGAGCTGACGCTCGCGGGGGGCACGCAGTATCGCGTCGAGGCGAAGCGGGGGACGACGTGGATCGTGGTCTGGGGCGTGAAATTCGTGGAGAGCTAAGGAGGAAGACACGATGCCAGCAGCTCGTATCGCTCTGATCGCCGCGGTCTCCGGCCTGATCGGTGGCCTGAGCGGGGCGCTTATCGCGCAGCCCGCCGGGCGGCTCATTCACCCGACCGCCGTCACGATTGCGAACACCGCCGCGGATGCGCTCGATGTCTCGGGTGGCCTCGAGGCCGGCAGCGGCGACGTCGCGCTGGTGGGGGCGGACGGCAAGATCAACGGGCCGCTGTCGAGCACGATCCTCGACGACTTGAGCGGCGCGAACCTCACGGCACTCAACGGCTCCAACGTGTCCACCGGCACCGTCGCGGCGGCGCGCCTGCCCGCCAATGTCGTCGTGGACGTCACGGCCGGGTGGACCGCGACCGAGTCGACCACCACGGCGACCACCTGGTCGACTACTGGGTTGTCCGCCACGATCACGGTGGACAACGCAACCAACGACGTCGAGATCGACGTCTGGCAGCTGATGGGGTTTGCGGGCGGCTCCGTCACGTGCGCGTTCCGGCTCGTGCAGGGCACGACCGTCCTCTGGACGTCCGCGACCATTTCGGCCGGCAACCCCTACGATTACCGGCGGCGCTTCCGGCACACGAACCCCGGATCAGGGTCGAAGACGTACACCACCGAGTTCCGGCGGGTCGGCGGCGGCACCACCAACACCTGTATCGCGAATACGAATCGGACCGGACAGGCCAGCGGCAGCAGCCTGATCCAGGTCCTCGAGATCGCCAACTAGGCAGGAGGTGTGACGCCGATGAAGATCGCTCGAGACGTTCTGGGCACGGGTACTCACGCTGCATCAGGCGGCGCACCTGCCGGAATAACGGAGACACGAGCACCGACACGCGGGTGGTAGCGAGCGAGTGATGACCGAGTTCCGGGGCGAGATCGCGGCGGCACTCGCGCCGATGGCGCGGCGGCTCGACGGCATCGAGCGGCGGCAGATTGCGCAGGGTGAACTGATCGCGCGGCTCGACGAGCGCATCCTCTTTTTGACGCGGCTCGGCGAGCGCACGCCGGTGCCCGCGCGCCCGGCGACCGGTCGGCTGAACGGTCATGCGAAGACGATGGGTGGCGCCGGGATGATGGCCGTCGTGTGGGCACTCGTCGAGATCATCCAGGTTCTGATTGCGGCGCCGTAAGGGAGGACGTACAGGAACACACGCACGAACCCCGGTCGTTTCCTAGAGTGGCCACTCGAAACCCGCCAGGCCAGGCGGTGGAACGACCAGACAGGGCCACGAGAGCGAGGCCGTCTCTCTGAGGGTGCCAGTCACCCTTGGCGGGGCGGCCTTTGCTGTTGTGGCGGACGAGAGAGAGGAGCCACACATGTTTCAACCAGGACTGGTCCTCGTCGCGCTCGGGCTGGCAGCCGTGCTGCTCGGCGGGTGCGCGGTGCGGACGCAATTTCAGGGCTGCGTCATCCGCTGCCCGGACATGACGAAGGACCCGGATCAAATCAAGGCCGAAGGCGAGCGGGCGGCGCGGATCGCGCGCGTCTCCGTGGCCCAAGCCGCACGCTGGGCGCCGCTGGCACCCCAGGAGGAGACACGATGACACGACCACGCGCACGTTTCACGCGGCTCGTGCCGGCGATGGGCCTGGTCGGGGGCCTGGGCCTGCTGGCGGCCTGCCAGTTCCCGACGGCGCCCACCCCCCCGTGCGTGGTGGTGGGGTCCGGCTCGGGCACCCCGACTCCGGTCACGGTCAACATTGATCATTGCGGTCCCGCGAACATCCTCAATAACCAGCCCGGCCCGGTCACGGCCGGCGGGGGCACCGGCGGTGAGGGGGGGAGTGGCTCGGGTGGGGATGGGGGCACCGGCGGCGAGGGCGGCGTCGGTGGCGATGGTGACGACTCCACCGGAAATCCACCGTCAGGCCCGGCATCCATCATCGCGTCCGGCAGCAATGATAACGGAGCCGTGATCTATCAAATCGGCCCGGGCCAAGTCTTCACTCGTACCGGTGGCGACGCGGCTACGGTGTGGTGCCGGCCCGCGTCGGACTGCAACGGCGAGGGCGGCAATCGCACGGCGGTGAACGCGGCGAGCCCGCCGGCCGCGTGGATCGAGGACGGGCAGGCCGTCTTCCGCCGGTCAGGCACGGTGGGGACGACGGTCACGTTCACCGTGGACGGCGTGACGCTCACGCACGACTTTTCAACAGGAGGATAGCCATGCCACGACAGACAGACACGACGTTTGAGCAGCGGGCGGACTCGCTGTTGTTCATCCTCGCCAACAAGGGCTACACGGGGCGCGCGGTCGTGATCGTCACGATCGCCGTCTTCGTGCTGGGCGTCATCGTCGGCGCGCGGGTGTTGTGATGGCGATCTTCGGCGCGATCACCGCGCTACTACCTCTCATCGAGCGCCTGATCCCGGACAAAGACGCACGCGAGAAAGCCACCGCTGAGCTCGAGCGGCTTGATCAGGCCGGCGAGCTCCAGGTGATGCTCGCGCAGATCGCGGCGAACCGAGCGGAGGGTCAGCATGCCTCCCCCTTCGTCGCGGGGTGGCGCCCGATGGTCGGGTGGATTTGCGCGTTGGGACTCGCCAACAATTTCCTGCTCGTGCCCTACATCGGGGCCTTTACCGACAAGGTGCAACCGCTCGACATGGCCATGATGATGCCGATCCTGATGGGCATGCTGGGGCTGGGCACGATGCGCACGGTGGAACGCCTTAGGGGGAAAGAGCGGAATCGAGTCAAGGAATGAGTGCCGACAGACCGACGCCGACGCGCATGGCGCGCCGTCTGGTGTCCAGTTGATCGGCTGCCACCATGACGAGTGACCAGAGGCTCGACGCAGGTCCCTCGACACACCTGACGTGGGCGGAGCTCGCCTGCCACGATGTGGCCCGAACACCGTACCCGGCTCGCTGGAGACAGAGCCGGGCGGGTCAGCTGACTCGCGTGTTCGAGGCCATCCGGCATGCCTGCGGCGATCATCCGCTGCGGGTGCTGAGCGGCTACCGGACACCGGCGCACAACCGAACGGTGGGCGGAGCCCGCCACTCGCAGCATGTGCAAGGCCGGGCAATTGATCTGGCCCCACCACGCGGGTTGACCGTGACGGGATTCCACGCGGTCGTGCGGGCGGTGGCTCGGGAAAACCCACGGATCGGGGCGATCGGCTATTACCGCTGGGGC
Organism: Vicinamibacterales bacterium; assembly: GCA_965249105.1. GTDB lineage: Bacteria > Acidobacteriota > Vicinamibacteria > Vicinamibacterales > UBA8438 > CAUZIB01. Next base: position 5,788,028 of record OZ252219.1, read on the forward strand.
GTCCACATGGACACCCGGCCACGCAGGAAAGGTCGGCTCGTCGCGTGGTCGGCAGTACCACAAGGAACGCCCTTACGCGATGTAGCATGATACTCCGTGCGGTGATGGAATAAAGCCGGCCCAACCGGTGCGCACATATATAGAAGATTAGGGGCGAAAGTATTAGCCAAAGTTGCATAAAAGTTGCACGATGAAATTATTGGTCTTAATACTATGCAAATACACTATTTAGTGGGCCTTCACACGGCGGGGGTCAGTGGTTCGAATCCACTAGCGCCCACCACTTTTTCGCCCTCCTCTTTTGCAACGGATTTGCAACCAGGTCCGGCAACGGGTGCCATTGGGGCACCCGTTTGTGTTGAGATGCGCAGGGACACCTCTTCGCCCGCCTAGCCCAGAGCCTACAGGTGTCGCTCAGCGGCGGCGGCCATGCTGGACTCGGCGGCAGCGGCTCCCATCGAAGACTCCCGCCGTAGACCTGCTAGAATCGCCACGTCATCTGAGATTCGGTGACTGTTAGGTTGCGGATATCTCGTCCTGACCTGTCCCCCCCTCAAACCGATCCAGCCTGAGCGTCAGGATCTCGGGCTCGGGGTGCCTCAAGTAACCATCGTCCATCGCCATCTGAGCACGAATCCATTTCGAGCGCATTGCGCTCGACAACGTAGCCTGATAAGGCTGGAGCCGTGCCGGCTGGGCCGCCGGAGCGTTCATGCTGCTCGTGGCCCTGGTTGCGAAGCAGTTCATCGGTGAACCGGGCTGGATCGGCAATCTCGCCCAGACCGGGACCTTACTCATCGGAGTTGGTATCGCTGTTGAACTGGCATCAAGGAAGACCGGCCAAGCTGCATACGGAGCCGCCGTCGGTCTTGCGCTCGGCTCAGCGTTCCTCCTCGGCTGGGTGAACGGTGCCGTCGGCATCATCGGGTCCGAGAACAACGAGGCTAACCTGATGTATGGCGGGGTGATCGTTGTCGGAGCAATCGGTGCTGTTATCGCGCGCCTTAAACCCGAAGGAATGGCGCGTGCGTTGTTCGCGACGGCGCTCGCTCAAATGCTGGTTGCCGTGATCGCGCTGGTCGGGCGGATGGGTTCCGGGCCGCTGGATGTCGTGACCATTAACGGATTCTTCGTTGCGCTATTCGTTGGATCGGCCGTGCTGTTTTTGAAGGCGGCGCGCGGCCGACCCGATCGAGTCGCGGCCTAACGCCAACTCTACTGCAAGTTCTGCCATCTCCGTGGAGTTAGCTAGCGACGAGGAGTGAAATCCCAGCGGTTAAGCGAGATCAGCTCGCTGCGATGATCCCTTAGCAGCAAGGCACCGGTTCAATCAGCCGGTGCAGATCTTCGACTACCGCGAGCACGTCACGGAACGACTGATTCACGCTCTCGCTACAGCTACCCTCAGTTTCGAGTGCTCACCAGGGCTAGACTCAGGACGAAGGTGGACCGGCTGCGGGAGCTACTGGCAAGCGTGCTGCCGGATGATCCGGGACGGCCGGAATAGTTCTACATGACCCGAACCGTGCCAAAAGCAGCTGAGTCCAGGCAGATTGAGGACCGTAGTAGCGGCCACAACTCGCTCGCTGCCTATGAATTAGCGCCGCCTGAGTTTTGGCACACTACGCGGTCGGGGACGCGAGGGTCGTAGTCAGGGCGACCGTCGGATGTCGGCCTCGTCTAGATCCTTCGGGTGACGCCGAGCTATAAAGGCGGCTTAGGCTTGGTCCGATTCGGTAATCAGTTTGGACTGTCCTTTGCTCGAGGACGAGGTCTACTGCTGGTCAGCACGTCACTTAGGCCTATAGTCAACAATGATAGGTGCGAACGCTATTAACCCCGAGACGGTCGCAGCCCTGGTGTCACTGCTCGCCCGGCTTCCCCCGTTTTGACGGCATTCACGTCATGGTGACGACGGTGCGCGGATGGCCGGGCAGGGCGACGTCCGAGACATGACAAAGAGGTGGCTTCGGCGCTCCGACCTTCTCAGCTCACTCACGGTGGCTCAAGTAGTCGACCAACACTGGAATCGGAATACTCCCTGTCGCTACGGCATGCGCAGGAAACGCGCCGGATGACAAGAGGGCCGCAGATATGAACGAGGAAAGCAAAGTAACACTGAGTCAGGTTCCCATCGTCTACCTTAGAGCCTACGCACTCAAGAACGACCTTCCGTGCGGCGATGACGTTTCTAAAGAACAGCTAGTATCGGAGATACTGGAGGCTGACCCGGATGCTGTCCAAGACCTGACGCGTTTCGTCAGTAAGTTCGAACTAGAGTGTCGTGAAGACCGGTTATTAGATGCGGCCAAAGAATTCGCTTCTAAAGCGTTTTTCGAAAAGCTCTAGTACTCAGTAGGCAGTTCATGGTACTCCTACGTGCAACGTCCAGTAGGAGGATCAATGCGCGCCTATTCAATGGATCTTCGCGAACGGGTACTCCGCGATAGCGATGCCGGCATGCAGGCGGCGGCGGTCGCGGTCACATACCATGTCAGTGCCTCCTGGGTCCGGCGGCTGAAACAACGGCGGCGAGAAACCGGTGAAGTCGCCCCGCGGCGGCAACGCTACGGGCGGCTGCCGGTACTCGCGCCTCAGCTCCACACGCTCGCGGCGCTGATCCACGCGCAACCGGACCGCACCCTCGCGGAACTGCAAGTCGCCTTGGGCACATCCGCCAGTCTGGCGACGATCTGGCGGGCCGTGAAACAGCTGGGCTTTACCCTTAAAAAAAACGGTGCGCGCGTCCGAACACGACCGTCCCGACATCGCGGCCGCCCGCGCGCAGTGGGCAGCGACCGCCCCGACCCTCGACCCGACCCGCCTCGTCTTTCTCGATGAAACGGGGGTCGCCACCAATCTCCTTCGCCGCTATGGACGCGGCCCCCGTGGCCAGCGAGTCGCCGATCACACGCCCCAGGGCCGGTGGGAAAGCAGCACCTTCATCGCTGCGCTGCGGGTGACGGGGCTCACCGCCCCCGGGGTCCTGGATGGCCCGATGGACGGGGCCAGCTTCCTCGCCTACATCGAACAGATCCTCGTCCCGACGTTGCAGCCCGGCGACATCGTGATCGCCGACAATCTCGCTGCCCACAAGGTCGACGGCGTGCGGCCCGCCATTGAAGCGGTCGGCGCGACGCTGCGGTTCTTGCCGCCCTACAGCCCCGACTTCAACCCCATCGAGCTCTGCTTCGCCAAACTCAAAACCATCGTTCGCACGGCCCGCTGTCGATCGATCGACACGCTCTGGCCGCTCCTCGGCGAGTGTTTGTCGCGCTTCACCCCGACCGAGTGTCGCAACTACGTCCGTCACTGCGGTTACGTGGCCGCCAAAGCGTCATGAAAAACGCGCTAAACAGCAGGAAACCGTAGCCGTACTCATCAACACAACTCGTTGGGCGATGGGAGCGCTGGCGCTGATCATCACAGTCGGCGGCACGTTCGGCTTCCTCGAGTTTCTGGATGTTCGTAACCTACGCAACAACTCACAGGAAGTGATGGTGGCACAGAACTCCGTGCTGTCCGTGATCCGTCGGCCCCTCATAGACAGAATGCTCGGCGATGCGATCGAGATTCTCGACGCTTTTAACGTCAATCTTGTTGATAGGTCGCTGATGGAAAGAATTGACTTGAATCAACAAGACGTGGTCCAGCTTCTCCGCTCCTATCCCGATAGCCAAGATAGGGATGATCAAGAACACTTTCGGATTCTCAACATTCTGAGCGAGACAAATCAGAATCTTTTGCTCATCAACGAGGTGCACAGTACTAACAGTCTGGAATCACGACTCCGAGTGCTTTCGAGGGCATCCCAAGCTTGGTCGGTTTTTCAGCCGAGTGCTACGTTCGTCTCGTCTCGGTTCCAAGGGTTTATCGACACACTTGAGGGCTCTCGATTGAACGTCCTTGGAGTTCTCCAACTTTCGAGATATAGAGCGATCACAGATTCAGCCGCGACCCCTGACCCTGGTACGTTGTTGCTCGACATGGCCGCAGAGCATTTTCTAGAGGCAATTGAAGTGAGAAGTGATTTTTCTCGCCCACATACGAATCTAGGTGTCATCGAGTCGTATCGCTTCCGAGAGCTTACGGACGCCCCAGTAGATGAGCGTTTAGCTTCACTCGCCAGAAGCGAGAATCACACGCGAAACGCTTTCAGTTTTCTGGAGACGGCACCGGGGCAACGCAGCGTCATGTTCAATAATTTGGCAAACCTTGATCTCTTGAGAGCAGGGCTGTTTCTATCTTCAGAACCGGATAGAGCAGAGGGCTATATACGTAGTGCTCAGAACTCCCTGCGAACGGCTGTAGAAATGGAGAGTCCTAGCGGCGTCGTGTTTATTACGATGGCTGAGGCGGAGTGCTTGTTGCTGGGGCTGAACGGAGACGAGGTCGACACATGGTCACCTGATCAGAAGCGGAGAAAACTTCAGTCTATCTTGGAGCTCGTGGAGTCAGCATTGGAACACAGATTCAGCGGCTTTGATCTCTTTTCCGGAAACGAATTACTCGCAAGAATCCCTTTCTTTAAGCATTTGTCACACCTCGATCGTGAATTCCATTCAGAGCTCTATCAGGCTGCAGGTATTGCGAGCTGACAGACCAGAAGCACTGTAAGAAATGTATTTTTTGGCCGACACATCTTTGTTTTCATGGGCTGCCAGAAATGGCAGCTCTTTTTTTGCTCCTACACCCTAGGCCATCACGTTGGGATAGATGGGAAGCTTGAGGCCCTGGTCCGCCAGGCCAAGCCCCTCCGACACCGCCTCGAGGTCCCACGAGCCGCATTTAGCCTGCCCGCTAGCTCCGGTAACGTGACCCTCCGCTAACGCCAACGGCCCGTAGAGTTCGGCTGAGTTCGTTGGTGTCGTAGCCCGCTCAGGGTGGCGCTTTCGTCCGCTCTCCGCAGAGCCTAAGATCGATTCGAGAACCCTACCCGAAGGGACTTCGTGTCGAAGAGATTTCAAATCCTAGCTCTGGACGGTGGATGACGCCGGCCTCGTGAGCTGCCTCAAGCGCCTCTGCGATCTGCTTGGCGATTCAGGGCTTCGTCGAGCGGGATCGGACCCTGTGCAATCCGATCAGCCAACGTCGGCCCTTCCACCAACTCCAGCACCAACGCCCGAGTGTCGCCAGACTCTTCAAAGCCGTGGATCGCCGCGATGTTGGGATGATTGAGGCTGGCGAGGACTTGCGCTTCCCGCTGAAACCTAGCAAGCCGGTCTGGGTCCGACGAAAACGCCTCCGGCAGGATCTTCAACGCCACCTGCCTGTTCAGCTTCGTATCGGTGGCCCGATACACCTGGGGGATGTCCCTCTAGCTGTTGAAATTTGAAGGCGGCGGCTCTTCACTGGTCATGCTATACGACCGGTGACGAAACCGAGGTGAAAGCCTCCCAGCAAGGAGCCGCCATGAAGAAGCAGTCTCGCACAGTCCCTCGCCGTCGCCAATCGGTATCCCCGACGCCACGGCACCTTCCGTTGGTCGATATCCTCGTTGATACGCAGGCCGAGCTCCAGGAGCTGGTCGTGGCGTCGGGCCTGAAGGTGCTCGAGGCCATGCTGGAAGAAGATCGGTCCGCTGTGTGCGGGCCCCGGTATGCACATCAACCCGAGCGGCAGGCCTATCGCGCCGGTCATACCCCCAGTCAGGTGGTGCTGGGCGGGCGGAAGGTCGCCATCCGCCGACCGCGCGCCCGGCGCGGCGGCGCGGAGGTGCCGTTGCCCACCGCGCGGGCATTTACGGACGCGGACCCGCTGAACCGGCGTGTCGTCGACCAGATGCTCATTGGCGTGGCGACCCGTCAGTATGGGCGGAGTCTGGACCCGCTCGGCGCGGATATCACCACGCGGGGCACGAGCAAGAGTGCGGTCAGTCGACGCTTTGTCGCGCAGACCCAGGCGCAGCTGGACGCGTGGCGGGCGACGCCGCTCAACCCGCTGGACCTGGCGGTTCTGCTCATCGATGGGGTGCAGGTCGGCGGGCACTGTATCGTGGTCGCGCTAGGCATTGATCACACCGGCGCCAAACACCCGCTCGGCCTCTGGGAAGGGGCCACGGAGAATGCGACGGTCTGTCAGGGACTTTTGACGAATCTCGCGAGTCGCGGGCTCCGCACCGACCGGAGCCTCCTGGTGATCGTCGATGGGGCGAAGGCCCTGGACACGGCCGTGACCCAGACGTTCGGCCGGGCCGCCGTGGTGCAGCGCTGTCAGGTCCACAAGGGCCGGAACATCCTGGACCATCTCCCCGACGCGCAGCGTCCATGGGTGACGGCGATCCTCAGGCGCGCCTATACACACACGAACGTCAAGGCCGCGAAGCGCTTGCTGCAGGACCTGGCTCGTCGCTTGGACACCGACTATCCGAGTGCGGCCACCAGCGTCCGGGAAGGTCTTGACGAAACACTGACCGTGCTCGGCTTGGGGCTGTCGGAGCGCCTCCAACGATCGTTGGTCACCACCAACGCCATCGAGAGTCTCCTCAGCCGCACGCGCCATGTGAAGCGGAATGTGAAGCGCTGGCGCGGTGGGACGATGGTGCTTCGCTGGGTGGCCGCCGGTGTGCTCGAAGCCGCGAAAGGGTTCCGTCGGGTGAAAGGGTGCAAAGATATGCCGGCGCTCGTCGCTGCCCTTCAGGCACGTGACGCGCGCCTGGGACTCGGGGAGTCGTCAGAGATGGTCGCGTAGTCGTGAACCGAGCCGCCGCTGAGTTTCAACAGCGCACGGGACATCCCCTACACCTGGCCCATGCCGCCCTCGCCGATGAGGGCGGTCACCTCGTAATGGGCAAGGCGGGAGCCGACTTCGAGCGCCATGGGCTGTCAAGGTGAGATCGCGAGCATTGTATGCCGCTGCCCTACTTTGTCCAGTAGCCTGCGCAGAATGGCCTCGACAATGCGTGCGCACGCATTCTGCGGCGCTTCAGCAGTACAGCAGGTGGTTAGGATCGGCCGAGCCAGGGAGGGCGGAAAACGCGTGCGTGCGCTTCCGGTAGTGCTACATGTTGCACTCAGGTTGTGAAGCAGGCCGTGATTCCTAAACGAATTGTGGGACAGATTAGCAATTCGCCACCCACAGGTTGCCTCAGCACTGAGGCAACAAACCCAGCATGACTCCCAATCCGAAGAGGACCAGTCGTGACTTATGCATCGTGTCTCCTTTGTCGGGCTGGTCGTTTCAGGGCAGCAGCCTACATGCGAGTTGCGTTCTCAGTCGAATCTCAACAGTGCCCGGCCTTTTGCCGGCATTCGATCCAGGGCTGCCTGTAGCTGGTTCCGGATAGCAACGGTCTTCGCGCCGATCACGGGCCGCTCTTCCTGCACGTCGTTCTTTACGTCGAATAGTCGGCCATCGCTGTACAGCTTCCAACGTTGGTTACGCACGAACGCTCGCGGTTGCCCCTTTTCAGGACGTGGCCAGTTATAGACGTAGATGGTCTCCCGTGGATTCCCACGCTTCCCGCGTAACTGCGGGAAGAAACTTCGGCCGTCTGTTGGCCGCAGCGGCTTGGCGCCGGTCGCATCGGCAATGGTGGGTACGAAGTCCGAGAAATCGATCAGATCGTTTGACACCTTGCCGGCGGGAACGGTGCCTGGTTGGTAAGCGAACAAGCCTACTCGGGTTCCGGCATCGGTCATCTTTCCTTTCCCGCCGACGATGACCTTGTTGCCTAGTCTCGATTGGATGGACTGATGAGCCGGAGACCCTCCGCCGTAGGTACCGTTATCGCCGGTCATGAGGATGAGCGTTCGGTCGGCGATTCCGAGTTCCTCGGCCTTGTCAACGATGCGGCCGATGAGCTTGTCCATATAGGCCACCATGTCCGCAAAGTTCTGTTGCTGGTCTGTGCTGTGCCGGTCGGCGCTATCCGGTGTGGGATCAAAGGGCCAGTGGACAAGCGCCATGGGGTAATACAGGAAAAAGGGTTCGTCCTTGTACTCTTCCATGCGATCGAGCAGAAATTGCGTATAGACGTCCGGTCCATAGACGTCCTCGCCGAAACGTTTCAACTCGCCGTCGATGGTGATGGTGGGACCCCAGTACCGGCTGCCTGATTCCTCGACCTGCCAGAGGGCGTGGCGATCGAACCCCGTGCCCTTCGGCAGCGATCCCTTGGCACGAATCATCTCCTCGTAATGTTCGGCCCCATACAACTGCCACTTGCCGGCGATGGCGGTTCGATAGCCCGCGTCCTGCATCATGTGGCCGAATGTCTTCTCGGTCTTCTTCAAGATGGAAAACGAGACATAGTTCCGAACGTTGCTGAGCCCGGTCATGATCTTTACGCGGCTTGGCGTGCAGACCGGGTTGGAATAGGCGTGGTTGAAGAGCATTCCCTCTGCAGCCATTCTGTCTAGGACGGGGGTCTGGAAGGAGGTTCCGCCGAAAGCCCCATAGGCCTCGTAGCCGATGTCGTCCGCCATGATGAGGATGACGTTCGTTTTTTCGCCAGCCATGGTGACGGCTGAGGGTAGCCAGGGGGCCAATGACAGCAGAGTCCAAATACTCGATCTCAGACGCACAACGCAGTCCTTCCTCTCTGAACCTCCGGCGCCCCCACGCCGCCCCATCGATCGGGAGCCGACGTTCAAAGGCATGCACGTGCCAAGTCAGGACGCAGGGTTGTCTACAAGTTACTCTTCTCTAAGCAGCCGTGTCACAGCGCCGTAGTCGGGAGCCGACTGTTAAGGCCATGACCAGATTGGGCCAATACTAGCTAGCTGACCAAGGCTGGTCTAGCCGCTGGACGGAATAGCCCCGAGCAAGCGTGCGAACGCTTTGTCAGGGACTTCAGCAGCGTTACAGGTGGTTGGGATCGTTAAGGCCAGTTAGAGGGCGCGAGAATGCGTACGCACGCTTTAGTTTAGGCAACCTGTTGCACTACAGATAATGAAGCGGGCTTCAAAACTTGGCTGGCTGGGCCGGGTGCGTGTTACTCGGTGGGGACGAGGCGCTTGAGTTCCTCGGTCCAGTTCAGGACCACGATCTGTTCTGTTGGTTCGGTCGCATCAGGCACGTTTCGCTTCAGCATCAGGAACCGTTCCCCGTCTAAAGCGATGTCAAACTGTCGCCCGATCCCTGTGTAGTAGTCCCCCTCAAACAACACTCTAGGCTGCCCATGCTCAACAGCCCCATCTGCAGTCTCGATATCGACGGCCATCATGGCCCCATCCTCGTAATAGAAGAGCTCACTTCCGTCGCGAGACCACACCGGAAACGCCCCCCCGTCTTCCGATATCAGCCACTTGCCATCTTCGACCTCGGGAAACGGACGCACGTAGACTTCGAGCGCGTCCGACTCGTTCGCCACAAAAGCGAGCCATTGACCGTCGGGCGAAATCTCCGGGCCTCCCTCGAGGAATGGTTCGTTCAGCACTGACGTCCGACTGCGGTTGCTGTCCATTGACAGAGCGCCGATGTCGAAGTTAGAGGTGCCCGTCATCACCAGTTCGCTGAACAGCAACGTCTGCCCGTCGGGGGACCACGAGTAGGGAATAAGGGTTCGTTCTGAATCGGCCGCTAACTGCTCCGCCTGCCCAGTCCCATCCACGGCCCTCCAGAACGCGCCATAGGGTCCGCTGCCCTGACGGCGGGAGGCGAACGCGAACCGTTTTCCGTCCGGGGTCCACTGCGGAAACTCGTCCTCACTCGGATCAAACGTCAGCTGATTCTGCCGACCTCGAACAAGATCATGCAGGTATATGTCGGCGTCTTCCCCCTCTCCGGCCACGAACAGGACCTCGGTGCCGTCAGGTGAGAGCCGTGGCGAGAAATACTCGCCTGGAGGTAGATCCACTGCCTCCTCGCGCCCCTGCCGATCAACCCAAACGAACGAGCGCAGCTGTCCGGCCACGGAATCGCCGCTGGAGGCGCTGTAGAGCAACGTGCCCACTCCCGAGACAGAGAACCGGCGCACGTTTTCTTCGACTGGCACAAGGGGGCCGCTCAGCGTCAGGCTATCGAGGTCAAATGCACTCGCCAAGATGTTGTTTGATGGCGATCCAGCCTGAGGCTGTCGTACGACCAGGTGACCGCTCGTGACGTAGAACGCATCGATTCCTGCAACCAGATCCGTTCGCTCTCCAGTCCCAATCGAGTGTAGGAAGACTCGAGAAGATGTTGGAGCGCTGAACAGAACGGCACGGGATCCCGGCAAGAGATGGGGCCAACTGTGTAGACGCTCAGCTGGCCCGAGCTCGGTCAGTTGCTCGGGGGTGCCACCTGAGGCGGGCACTCGCTGTAGACCCTCACCGCCAAAGACGATGGATCCGTCGTCCCCCCAAGTCCCACCGAACGCCCTGACATCTGAGGCGAGCACCATCGGCGTTCCTCCTGCGACTGCAACGAGCTTCAACGTATGTTGCGGGAGTGAGGCTATCGTTCCAATTACCGCCCGACTAGAGATTGGGCCGGCGGCAAAAAAGCCCACTCTTTGCGAATCAGGAGAGAAGAACGGGAGGAGCGCACCTTCTGTCCCCGGCAGTATCTGCACGTCGCGCTGCCCGAGCCGTTGCGCCGCAAGGACACGTTGCCCCTCGACCATCGTCACGTAGACAAGACGAGTGCCATCAGGACAGGAGGAAGATGATTCGGTCGAGTCCGCCTCGGGTCGCCTCGCCGGTTTGTTCATGGAGTGGGCGGTCGGCAAACAGGGCGAGATCATGCGCGAGGGCAGCGGCAAGCTGATGAAGGCAGGGTCACATATCGTCTTCGATATTCACTACTCGTCAGCCGGCGAAGAAATCACCGACTCGGTAGAGCTCGGACTCTACTTCTACCCGAAGGGCCAGGAGCCAAAGCACCGTCAGGTCCTGGCGCTGTGGATGAGCATCGAGGGGGGTCCTGGCAATCTGCTGCTCCCGCCAAACACCATCACCTCCAGCGAGCAGTTCCATGTCCTCAGGCAGAACGGGCGGTTGGAGAATTTCCAGGCTCACATGCATCTGCGGGGCAAGGGCATGCAGATGACGGCAATCCTACCCGATGGCCGGTCTCAGGTGTTGAGCCGGGTGAGCGATTTCAACTTCAATTGGCACAACAACTACATCTACTCTGACGCTGCAGCGCCTCTGCTCCCCAAGGGCACGGTGCTCGCCGTCAAGTCCTGGTGGGACAATACTGCCGCCAACCGCTCGAACCCTGACCCCAACCAATGGGTGGGCTGGGGCGACCGCACGGTGGACGAAATGGGACACGCCTGGGGTCAACGTCACCTACATGGATGATGATGACTTCAATGCGGCGGTGAGCCAGCGAGAAGCTCTGACCGAGACGACCGACGGCGCCGGTCAGTAGGCGCCTGGATTTTCTGTATGGGGTCGTATCGCGCCGCGGCCCCGCCTTCGCGGCGACCTTCGCCTTCGGGGCGACCGCACAGGTCCCAGAGACCGTAAGGGACTTCGGCCGGCCGGTCGCACCAATGTTTGAGGGGTGGTACCGCAACGCCGACGGAACGGCAACGATTCTCCTCGGCTTCTTCAATCCGAATACGGTGCAGGCGGTGGAACTGCCGATCGGAGACCTGAACCGTTTCTCACCAGGCCCCGAAGATCGAGGACAGCCAACCTATTTCTCGCCCGGCCGAAGCTGGGGGGTGCTGTCGATTCAAGTACCGGGCGACTTCGATGGCGATCTCGCCTGGATGCTGTCGGCCAACGACCAGCCGACGTCCATTCCGGTGCATCTCAACGCGCCCTATTTTATCGAGCCTCTCAGGAATGCCGCGGACGGCAACGAGCCGCCCACGATCCGATTCGCGGCGGATGGCGAGGCGTTCTCCGGTCCGCCGGTCGGCATCGCTCACAGCCTCACGGCCACCGCGGGGACTCCCCTCGAGCTCCGTGTCTGGACCTCTGATGTAAAGCCGCCGGTGTCGGACCACGCGAGCCGGCGTGCCCGGAGGCCGGCGCTCACACTCCGCTGGCACCGGCACCGCGGCCCGGCCGGGATCGAGTTCGACGAACCGACCCACAGGTTCCAGGACTCAGCAGACCAGAACCCGACGACAACCGTCACGTTCAGCACACCAGGCGAGTACTGGCTGCGGGCCGAGGTGCTCGACGAGACCGGTGTAGGCGGCAGCGGATTCCAGTGCTGCTGGACCTCGGCGCTGGTGCAGGTGTCGGTCTCTCCCTAGCGCCGCCCATTGGCGAGACTCCCTTCCCCGCAGCGATGACCCACGACTACATCATCGTAGGCGGCGGCACGGCGGGCTGCGTGCTGGCAAACCGACTATCGGCCGACCCCGAGGTCAGCGTTCTGCTCCTCGAAGCCGGCGGCAAAGACGACTATTTCTGGATCGACATCCCGGTTGGCTACCTGTACACGATCGGCAACCCCCGCACCGATTGGTGCTACACGATTGAACCTGACCCCGGTCTCAACGGACGGACCATCGGTTACGCACGGGGTAAGGTGCTGGGTGGTTGCTCGTCGATCAACGCGATGATCTACATGCGAGGCCAGAAGAGCGACTACGACCACTGGGCGTCATTGGGCAACCGTGGATGGTCCTGGGACGACGTGCTGCCGGTGTTCAAACGATCGGAAGACTACCAGCACGGTGCCGACGAGTTTCACGGGGTCGGCGGCGAGATGCGCGTCGAGGAGAAGCGCGTCAGCTGGGAGATCCTGGATGCCTGGCGTGAGGCGGCGGCAGAGTGTGGCATCCCGAAGATCGACGAGTTCAATCGGGGAGACAACTTCGGAAACGCCTACTTTCAAATGAACCAACGTGGCGGCCGGCGCTGGAGCGGGACCAAGGCGTATCTGCGTCCCATCATGCAGCGGTCGAACCTTGTCGTGCGGACCGACGCGCAGGTCGAGCGGGTAACGATCGAGACCCCCGACAGCCGTAAGCGGGCAACCGGCGACGGCCGTAAACGGGCAACCGGCGTCGACCTGGTCGGCGGCGAGAGTCTGACGGCGCGGCGCGAGGTCATTCTGGCTGCTGGCACGATCGGCTCACCCCAGATCCTGCAACTGTCTGGCGTGGGCCCCGGCGCGCTGTTACAGGAACGTGGGCTCACCGTCGTGCACGAGCTGCCCGGTGTTGGCGAGAACCTGCACGACCATCTGCAGATACGCACCATATTCAAGGTCAAGCACACGGTCACCTTGAATCAGCGGGTGAACTCAGTCTTCGGAAAGGCCGCGATGGGACTCGAGTATCTGCTCTTCAAGACCGGCCCGTTGACGATGCCACCGTCACAGCTCGGCGCGTTCGCCAGGAGCGACCCATCACGAGCGTCGGCCAACATCGAATGGCACGTCCAACCGCTGTCACTCGATAAGTTCGGGGATCCCTTGCACACGTTCAACGCCATCACGCCGTCGGTGTGCAACCTGCAACCGACCAGTCGGGGACACGTCAGAATCAAGGCACCCGACCCGCTCCAAGCACCGGCGATTACGCTGAACTATTTGTCCGCCGCGGAGGACCTCGAGGTGGCGGTTGCCGGCCTACGCTTCACCCGGCGCATCATGGCGGCCCAGGCCCTCTCCAAGTTCGAACCTGAGGAGTGGAAGCCAGGCCCCGAAATACGAACTGACGAGGAGCTCTCGCGGGCGGCTCGTGATCTTGGCACGACTATCTTTCATCCGGTGGGCACCTGCAAGATGGGTCATGACCCAATGGCGGTCGTCGATGACCGCCTGGCCGTCCACGACATCGCGGGACTGCGGGTGATCGATGCGTCGATCATGCCGCGGATCTCGTCTGGCAACACGAACGCCCCAACGGTGATGATCGCCGAGAAGGGCGCGGAGTATATTCTCGAGGACGCTCGCTAGTGCAGTGGTTCAGGAATACCTCGTGCACCGAGGGCACCGAAGCACCCGTCTGGCCAGGCGCGACGAAGGAGCAAATCGGGAATCTGTGACAGAGGAGCAACGCAGCCAGAGGGGATGCCTCGGTGGCCGAATGCCGAGGTATTCCTGAACCACTGCACTAGTGACTAGTTGCCGTGGGAGACCCCCCGGCTTTGCCGGGGCGGCCAGCCCCGTTTGACGTTTCGGGGAGTCACGTGAGGAACTCCTTCCCGTGAGCCGCTCAAGCATCACGAGAAGGAGACCTCATGCCGACCTACCGAAGTCTCAATCATACGAAATGGCACTGTCAGTATCACGTTGTGTTCATCCCGAAGTATCGAAGAAAGGCGATGTACGGGGGATTGCGGCGGGATTTGGGCGAGGTGTTCCGCCGTCTGGCGCTGCATCGCGAGAGCGAGGTGGAGGAGGGGCATCTGTTGCCGGACCATGTGCATATGATGATGTCGATTCCGCCGAAGTACTCTGTCGCCCAGGTCATCGGATATCTCAAGGGGAAGAGTGCCATCCACATCGCTCGGGAGTTCGCGGGACGTTCGCGGAACTTCGTGGGGCAGCACTTCTGGGCCCGGGGCTACTTCGTGTCCACGGTGGGTCGCGATGAGCGGGTCATTCGGGAGTACATCCAGCAGCAGGAACGCGAGGACCGGCGGTCGGATCAGTTGCCGTTGGAGTAGAGTGGCCACCGTGAGGTGGCTCAAGTGACCGCATAGCGGGCACGTCATGCCGCTTTGAGCGGCTCACAAACTAAGGCCCCCGGCTTTGCCGGGGGATACTTACTCCTGGCGCTCGGCCGCGAGCTGAGCCGTGTAGGCCTTCTCGAGGCGCTTCACCGCGGCGAGAAAACCCTCCGGATCGACAAAAGTCGAAGGGTCATACGCCTGGCCAGCCTCGTACTTGTCGTGTAGGCCGTACTGCGAACCGTGGGCCGCGACCCACACGTCGACGTCCAGCGCCTTCTGCTTTCGGAACGTGTCGGCGAAGTCCTGGGCCACGCCAGGATAGGTCGGGTCGACGACCAGCTGCTTTCCTGGGTTGATGGTACCCATATTCGCCACCACGACGTCGTATGCCCGACCCCCTTCGACCACCGTCATCGTGTAGCTCGAGCTTCCGGCCGTATGCCCCGGGGTTTCGAGAACGGTCAGCCGCGTATCACCCAGCTCGATTAGGTCGCCCTCCTTGATGACCTTGTCCACGCTGACGGGCTTGAACGACTCTCGGCCTCCAAAGTGCGGATCGCTGAATCCTCCGTCCGCCAATACCGGTGTGTCACCATCAGTCGCCCACATCTCCGCGCCCGTCAGTGCCTTGATCTCGGCGAGCGCGGCCGTATGGTCCCAATGGGCCTGCATCGTCAACAAGATCTTGACGTCCTCCAGCCGGAAGCCCAGCGACTCGATGTTCTCGCGAATCAGCGGGGTTGAATCCTCCAACCCGGTGTTGATCAGGATGTGCCCATCCTGCGAGGTCACGAGGAACACCGCGAGGTCGTAGGTACCGACAGCGTAGAGATTGCCGATCACGCGATGCGCGGGAAACGGTCTCGACCACGCCTCTCGCTGGGCAGCATGGGGGACGGTGGCCCCAATGCTCGCCACAACGAGACAGCACGCAAGGATGCGTGGACGCATCCTAGTTTGCCAACGGATCGGGTCGGATCTGGAACCTGACGATCTCGCTCGTCGCCCCTTTTCCGCCCTCGAGGTGGAAGGTCGAACCGGTGTTGAAGCTGGCCCAGACCCCTCGCCCTTTCCAACCTGCGGTGGCGTCGTCAATCCGGCCGTCGAGGCCACGACTATAAAAGCCGAGCGGATAGGGCACGCGCATCGTGACCCACTCCTTGGTCTCCGGCAACAGGGCAAGTAAGGAGTCCGAGGTGGTGCCCGTGGCAATCGGGACGTTCGCTCCAAGCCCGAGCGCGTTGAACTGGTCGACCCAACTGTAGTAGTGGTAGTCGGCGTTGGCGGTCCCCTCAACGCCCTTCATCCTCGGACCTGGCGTCGAATACAGCATCCACCCTTCCGGGCAGTGCTGGCCGGTCGCCGACGGGCCGTTCAACACCGAGCACTTACTGCGGTCGAAGCTGGCGAAATGGCCGCTCCCGCCCAGCGCCGTCCAGATCAACCCGTTGCGGTCCACGTCGATCCCGCGGGGACCATACCCCCACTTCGCGGGGTCCCCGGTCGGGTCGTAGGGAGGCTCAAAGACCTCCGACTTGCACGTCTCCGGCGGGTTGTCACCGAGCTCCAAGCGGATGAGCTGCCCCGGTACCGGGAAACGTCTCGTGATCCAGGCCGAGCCGTCGGGGTGCGCTATGACGCCATAGGCACGCCGGTACTTGTCGAGGCTCCCGACACGGGTGTCTCTAGTCGAGTCGATCTCGACCTCGCCCCCAGCGTCGGGCTCGTTCCAGGGCTTCGTGATCACCCCGTCCCCGTTCGTGTCGATGACCGTCGGGCACCAGCCTTGCGCCGCCCGCTCGTCCCCGGTCTCGTCATAGAGTCGAGTGTTCAACCAGCCGATGGCCTCCGTCGAGCCGCTCAACCACAGCGTGTCATCTGCATCGTCGGCGAACTGCAGGTGGTGGGTGAAATAGCAGGTGTCGATCAGGACAAAGTCCTCATCGTCCGGGTTGTAGTACGACAGTTGTCGGGACTCAGCGGTGTGCTGAATCGGATAGTACTTCGCTGAGGGATGGTCGGCACACCAGTCGGGAAGCGTGTTGGGTCGGACGGCCTGAGTGATCCAGAGACGCCCCTTGTCGTCGAGCATCGGGTTGTGGGCGCTCTGGCTCCTGAGGCCGGCTGGCGGTTCGCCTGCCCAGTACAGAGAAGGAACCGCATTTGAGCTGCCCGAATACGAAGTACCCCGTCGCTGCCGCTCGACGCGAGTCGGCAAATCCATGCGGACCGACTGGTGAGTGAGAGGGTCGGTGATCACCAGGCCAGCCCCACCGACGCCATACAGCGGGCCGTTCGGGTAGAGCGTGGGGTTGCGCTTGTCGGTCGACACGTTGTCGTGAACCATCCCACGCGGGTGGCCCCACCCCCACATGGTCAACACGACGTTGCGCTCCGTGCCCTCGGGACGCGGCGGCACGGGCGGCAGTTCGCCGCTCCGGATTCGATCCGACCAGTCGGCGTAGAGCTCGATGGCCCGCGGACGCCCGATACGGTTGATCTCCGCCGCCATCGCCGGACCGGCCCCTCCGGCCTGGATCCTGTATTCCCACGCATCGGCGGTCGAGTCGAAGTCGGCCAGGTCGAGCATCGGCAACTCGCGGGTCGCCATATTCCCGAGCTGGTGACACAACTGGCAGCCATCCTTCATGCGGTCGACCCAATCGGCCTGCGTCTTCATTGCGGTGCCGATGCCATTGCCCCGCGGTCCGGTACCGGGAAAGTCGCTCGCCGGCGGTACCTCGAGCAGTGAGTACCAGTAGTTGGCCGGATAGATCTGCGCGGCTTCCTTGGGATCTGAGGCCACGGTCGACGTCAAGTCCAGCGTGTCACCGGGCCGAGCCGGGGTCTTCTCCGAGTCAAACAGGCCGTAGCCGCGCACCCACACCTGGTAGGCAGCGGGCGGCAGCTCTGGTACGAGAAAACGTCCGGCATCGTCGGTCACGACGATCTTGCGGAACGAGGTGTCAAAGTCGTGCGTCTCGGCGATGACCCATACCCCGGCCTCCGGACCATTCTCGCTCGTCACGACGCCAGTAATGTCACCGTCAGCGGCGACCGCGGGCCCACCCACGACCGCAAGACCAGCCACCATACCGGCCACGATCCCAGCCATGCTCATCACGCGAAGTTTCTTTGTCATCATGCCTCTCTCCCCATCGTCCCCTAAGGACTCGCGTCATTTTATGCCCAAATTGGCCAATCCGTCATAGGATTCTGAGACCAATCGAGACAGTCGAAAAAGGGGCGTGAATCGAAGTAGAAGGCGCCCAAGACGGGCGCTCGCCCAGAACGGGCACTGCACGCAGCCGAGCCGCTACCGAACGGCCAGGTCGGCGACCCCGCCAAGGGTCTTGGCCGCGGACAAAGCCTGGTCAAAGACCGGCTGCGGATAGATCCCGAAGAGGACGCTGCCAACCACGGTGACCACGAGCGCCATGGCCATCGCCGGCCCAATCCTGAAATCCGACCCGACAACCTCCTCTTTGATCCACATGAACACCACGACACGGAAATAGTAGAAAAGTGAGACCGCGCTATTGGCGACGCCGATGACGGCGAGGGGGATGTGACCGGACTCAATCGCGGCACCGAAGATCCAGAACTTACCCATGAATCCTGCCGTCGGTGGAATCCCGCCGAGCGACAGCATAAAGATCAGCATCGCGACCGCCGCGAACGGGCTGCGGAAGTAGAGCCCGCTGAGATCCTTGAGCTCGTCGCCAACCACATCCTTCCGTCGGAGCAGGGCGACGATCGCGAAGGCGCCCAGCTGCATGAACAGATAGACAAAGAGATAGACCAGCGCGGCGGTGACCCCACGCTCGGTTGCCGCCACCACGCCGATCAGCATGTATCCCGAATGCGCGATCGACGAGTACGCCAGCATCCGCTTCGTATTGCTCTGCGTGATCGCGGCGACATTGCCGACGGTCATCGTCAACACGGCCATCCACCAGAACACCTCGGTCCATTCGAGCGCGACGGAGGGAAGCCCCGTCACAAACACCCGGAGAAGCATCGCAAAGGCTGCCGCCTTGGACCCGACGGACAAGAAGGCCGTCACCGGCGTTGGTGCTCCTTCGTATACGTCGGGTGCCCACATGTGGAACGGAACGGCGGCGATCTTGAAGCCCATACCGGCCGCCACCAGAATGACCCCAAGCAGCAGGGTGCCGCCCGCGGTCTGAGTGCTGGCAGCCTGCGCGATCACGGCCAGATTGGTCGAGCCCGACACGGCATAGAGGAGCGACATGCCGTAGAGCAGCACGCCGGTCGAGAAGGCCCCCAGCAGGTAATACTTCACCGAGGCTTCATTCGACCGCTGACTCGTCTTGAGAAACCCAGCCAATACGTAGAACGAGATGGCCATCGTCTCGAGACCGATGAACAGCGCGATCAGGTCGACCCCACTGGCCATGAACATCATCCCTAGCGTGGCGCACAAGATGAGGAAGTAGTACTCGCCCGCCTTGACGCCCTCAATCCGCAGATACGACGACGACATCAACACGGTGATGGTTGCCGCCAGCAGGAACACCATCTTGAAGAACAAGGCGAACCCATCGATCGAGAGGAGCCCTCGGGACACCAGGATGTTCTCGCCGGCAAACGACAGCAGCACGGCTGCCGTCACACCGAGGGTGAGGAGTGTCGTCGCCGAGGTCAGGTCGTCTCGGTCACGGACTACAAGGTCGACGACGAGCACCAGCAGCGCGCCCACGGTGAGCACGATCTCCGGCAGGATGTAGTAGAAATCTGCGCCCGAAAAGCCAGCTGGCATCTAGCGTGATCCTCCGCGCACCGGTCCGGCCGTCTCTTCTTCCAGGGAGGCCGCTTGGTCATCCGGGTCGACTACCGCATCATCCAGAGACGCCAACCTCGGGGTGTAGTCGGATTCGATACGCACCATGACCCGGTCGACCGATGTCTCCAGGATTTCGAGGAACGGCTTGGGATACAGCCCGATCCAGAAAGCCAGGACCAGGAGCGGCGCAAAGGTGAAGAACTCGCGAAAGCTCAGGTCGGAGAGCTTCTCGTTCTTGGGGTTGGTCACCTCGCCGAACATCGTCTGCTGATACAGACGCAGCATGTACGCCGCGCCTAGAACGATGCCGGTGGCGGCGGCCGCCGCCCACCACAGATTGACGACGAAGACGCCCTGCAGAATCAAGATCTCGCCGATGAACCCGTTGAGCGTCGGAAGCCCGATCGACGACATCGTCATGATCAGGAAGATGGTCGCGTAGACCGGCATCACCTTTGACAAACCGCCGTACTCCGAGATCTCCCGAGTGTGACGACGCTCGTAGACAATGCCGACGATCAAGAACAATGCGCCAGTCGAGATCCCGTGGTTGAGCTGCTGGACGATGCTCCCGGTGATTCCGACGGGGGTCAGGGCAAAGAGTCCAAGCATCACCATGCCCATGTGGCTGACGCTCGAGTAGGCCACAAGCCGCTTCCAGTCACGCTGCGCCATCGCGACCAGTGCCCCGTAGACGATCCCGATCAGGCATAGCGCGACGACCCAGGGGACGGCGGCATGAGTCGCCTCCGGCAAGATGGGCAAGCTGAACCGAATGAAACCATAGGTACCCATCTTCAGCAGAACGGCGGCCAGGATGACCGACCCCGCCGTCGGGGCGTCCGTGTGGGCGTCCGGGAGCCAGGTGTGGAACGGGAACATCGGCACCTTGACGGCGAAACCGAGGAAGAAGGCGAGGAACACCCACCACTGCAGCTCGAAGGGCATGTTCAGCTCGTGGAACTGGGTGATGTCGAAGGTATAAACCCCGGTTATGTCGTAGTGATAGAAGTAGACGGCCAGGATGCCAAGCAGCATGACGACGCTACCGACGAGGGTGAAGAGAAAGAACTTGATCGCCGAATAGAGGCGGTTGTCGCTCCCCCAGATGCCGATCAGGAAATACATCGGGACAAGCATCACTTCCCAGAACAGGAAGAAGAGCAGAAAGTCGAGGGAAACGAAGGCCCCGATCATGCCGGTCTGCAAGATGAGCAAGAAGATGTAGTACTCCTTGACGCGCATCGTCACCGACGTCCACGACGACAGCATCGCGATGACGCCCATCATCGTCGCCAGCAGAATCAACAAGACGCTGAACCCATCCACCCCCAGGAAGTAGTCGGCCCCGATCGAGGGAATCCAGGTGTGCCTCTCGACGAACTGCCAGTTGGGGTCCTGTGAGTCGTAGAGGAACCACAGCGGCAGCGATACCACAAAGCCAAGACCAGCAAAAATGTTGGCGATCCAGCGGATCAGGTCCCCATTCTGCTTGTTGACGAACATCAAAATTCCCACGCCCACGAGCGGCGTGAACAGGATCCAGGACAGTAGCGGGAACTCGGCGTATGTCATTGTCTTGGGCTAGGAACCAATCAGATACCACGTCACGAGCGCGAAGACTCCGAACAACGTCGCGAACGCGTAGTTTTGAATCAATCCAGTCTGGATACGGCGGAAGCTGTAGCTGGCTTCGCGGAACATGCTCCCGACCAGGTTTACGGTCCCATCCACACCGTACTTGTCGATGAGGTGGGAGATATAGGAAGAGACGACCGTCGCCCACCCCGTCCCGTTGACGGCCCCGTCGACGACCTTGCGGTCGACGGCAAACAGTCCCCGGGCGCTGGCATAGGTCCCCTCCACCACCGAGCTCTGGTAGAACTCGTCCACGTAGTATTTGTTGGTCAGGACCATGTGGGCACCGCCGAACGATGAGGCCCATCGCTCGGCTATCTCAGGCTGCTGCTCGTAGTTACGCCGCGCCAGGAAGATGCCGCCCAGCGCGATCATCACCGACAGGCCCATGAGGGCGAGCTCGGCCAGGTGCGACAGGTGAGGCGGCTCTGCCGCGTGTTCAACCCCGCCCTCTCCGGCGACGAAGCTTGGCTCGAGGTAGTGCTCGATGGCATTCGGAATACCGAAGGGCTCGCCGAGCACCGCGGGGACACCCACATATCCGGCCACCACCGCTCCCACCGCAAGCACCATCAACGGAACCGTCATCGCCCGGGGCGATTCGCGCGGACCGTGCCAGGCATGATGTCCGTGGTCGTCGGTATCGTGATGACCAGCATCGTCGTGCCCGTGGGCATCTCCGTGCTCCCAGGATGGTCCCCGATACTCACCGTGAAAGGTCATATAGATCAGGCGAAACATGTAGAACGCCGTCATCCCGGCGGTGATGGCCCCGACCACCCACAAGATTGGGTTGCCCATGAAGGTGAACGCGAGGATCTCGTCCTTGCTGAAGAATCCGGAGAGCAACGGAACGCCGGCAATGGCCAGTGCGCCGACGAACATTGTCAGGTAGGTAACCGGCATATATTTCCGGAGACCACCCATCCGGGTCATGTTCTGCTCATGGTTCATGGCATGAATGACCGACCCGCTGCCCAGGAAGAGCAGCGCCTTGAAGAAGGCATGGGTCATCAGGTGAAAGGCCGCGGCCCCGAATGCGCCGACGCCCGTCGCCAGGAACATGTAGCCCAGCTGCGAGACCGTCGAGTAGGCCAGAACCTTCTTGATGTCGGTCTGCACCAGACCGATCGTGGCCGCGACGAGCGCCGTCAATGCCCCCACCACGGCGATGACCATCATCACCGTCGGAGCGTGGCTGAAGAGCACCGCGTTCCGACACACCATGTAGACGCCGGCCGTGACCATCGTCGCCGCGTGGATCAGGGCGGATACCGGTGTCGGACCCTCCATCGCGTCTGGCAACCAGACATGAAGCGGGATCTGAGCGCTCTTTCCGGTCGCCCCCACGAACAACAGTAAACAGATGGTGGAGAGCACGCCAAAACCGATGGCGGACGTCTCAATCGGCATGTCGGCCGCCAGTTCGGCCACCTCCCGGAAGTCAAGCGTGCCGAACGTGAAGAAGATCAGAAAGACGCCGAGCACAAAGCCGAAATCGCCGACCCGGTTGACGATGAACGCCTTCTTGCCTGCATCGGACGCGCTCTTCTTGGTGTAGTAGAAGCCGATCAGGAGATAGGAGCAGAGCCCGACTCCCTCCCACCCGACGAACATCACCAGGAAGTTGCTGCCCAGGACCAGGATCAGCATGAAGAAGCAGAACAGGTTCAGGTAGCAAAAATACCGGGCGAAAGCGGCGCGGGGCTCCTCATGCATGTACGCCGTCGAGTAGACGTGAATGAGGAAACCGATGCCGGTGACGATGAGAATCATCATCCCCGAAAGAGGATCGAGCGTGAACTCCCACGGCACCTCGAAGATGCCGTACCCATTGACGGTGTCGAGGGGAATCGGCGAAATCCAAGGCGCGAGTTCGACCGCGTGGAACCGATCGTGTTCCGGTAGTCCCAGAAGCTGCACGAACGCGTTCAACGACAGCAGGAGCGCCGCCCCCATCGTCGTACAGGCGACCAACCCAGCCGTCTGCTTGCTGAACGAGCGGATCCCGACGAGGCCGTTGATCGCGGCCCCGATGCCAGGAAGGATGGGTATCAGCCAGATCAGATCCATGACAACTCGGCGCCGCCCGCTCTCCCGACTCCCGTTTCCTGTCTCCTGATTCCCTGCATGCTCACCATCGCATGATCGTCATCTCGTCGATGTTCACCGTCTCCTTGTTGCGATAGAACGCCAGGAGAATCCCGAGCCCGACAGCTGCTTCGGCGGCAGCCACCGCGATGATGAACACGGCGAACACCTGCCCCGACAAATCGTCCAGCTGATGCGCAATCGCGACGAGGTTGATGTTGACGGCGTTCAGGATCAACTCGATCGACATGAAAATGATGATGATGTTGCGTCGGACCAGCACACCGATCACGCCGATCATGAAGAGCGAGGCCGATAGCAACGAGTAGTGAAGGAGTGTGATTTCCAGCACGCTGTTCCCTACGCGCTCCGCCTCGCCAGCACGATCGCCCCGATCATCGCGACCAGCAGCAGCATCGACGCCAACTCGAACGGAATGAGATAGTCGGTATACAACACCCAGCCCAGTCGCTCGGTATTGAGCAACGGGTCGTTCAGTCGGTCCGGAAACTCACGAACCGCGCTCGCCACGGCCGGAGCTGTATCTCGGCTTGCGGTGTAGACCGAGACCGCCACCAGCTCGAGCAAGACCACGCCTGCCAGGAGCATGCCGATCACCCCTAGTCGACGTGGGTCGGCGTGCTGCTCGGGAGCACGCTTGAGGTTGACCAGCATGACGACGAAGAGATAGAGCACGACGATGCCGCCGGCATAGACCATGATCTGGATGACGGCGAGAAACTCCGCGTTGAGCGTCACGTAGAGCGCCGCCACGCAGAGGAAGCTCAGCACCAGAAACAGCACGCTGTGCACGGCGCTCTTGGCCGTGATCACCAGGACTCCGAGCCCGAGGATCGTCGCCGCCAGGAGGTAGAAGACCACTGCGTCCAGCATCTAGACCAAGACCTTCACAACGGCGGTGAGCATGAGGTTCGCCAGCGCAATCGGGATCAGGACCTTCCAGCCGATGTTCATCAGCTGGTCATACCGATAGCGGGGCAGGGTGGCGCGAAGCCACACAAACACGTAGAGCACCAGGAAGATCTTCGAGACCAGCCAGATCCACCCAGGGACGACGTCGAGGAAACCGAGCGCGGCGACATTGGGAAACGGCGGCATCCATCCGCCGACGAACATGATCGCGACGACGGCCGAAATAACGATGATGTTGAGGTATTCCGCGAGGAAGAACATCGAGAACCGCATCCCGCTGTACTCGGTGTGGAATCCGCCGGTGAGCTCCGTCTCGGCCTCAGGCAGGTCGAACGGCACCCGGTTGGTCTCCGCTAGGCCGCCGATGAAGAGCAGCGCCAGCGCGACGGGCTGCGTAAAGGCGAACCAGAGGCCGGTTCCGAAGAGCGGCACTTGGAAATCTCTCTGGGCCTCGACGATGCCGACGAGATTCAATGTGCCGGCGGTCAGGACCATGCTGACCAGCGTGATGGTGACGGCGATCTCGTAGCTGACGAGCTGAGCCGAGGCCCGGAGGCTCGAAAGCAGCGGATACTTACTGTTGGATGCCCACCCGCCCAGGATGATGCCGTAGACGCCGATCGACGTGACGGCCAGTATGAACAGGAGGCCGACGTTGATGTCGCTGATCCAATAGGGGAAGTCGAAACCGAACGGCACCACGGAGAAGACGATAAGCGCCGGCAGCAGACTCATGATCGGCGCGATCGTGAACACCCACTTGTCGGCCCGTGCCGGAGTGATGTCCTCCTTGAGGAGCAGCTTGATCACGTCGGCCGGCGCCTGCAGCACGCCGTGCGGACCGACGCGCATCGGTCCGAGACGCGACTGCGCCCAGGCGATCACCTTGCGCTCTAGCAAGATCAGGAACGTCACCGCGACGAGCAGGGCATTCACCAAAACTGCGGCCTGGAGCAGAGGGATGACGAAGGTGTCGAGCATCGCGTGGTCGTCTATCGGTCGACTTCACCCAGCACGATGTCGATCGTCCCGATCAGCGCGACGACGTCGGCGATCAGGTGCCCCTCGACGAGGCGACTGAGTCCTTGAAGATTGCAGAATGAGGGTGGCCGTACCCTGAAACGATAGGGATTCGTTGAGCGTCCGTCACTCACAATGAAGTATCCCAGCTCCCCCTTTGGCGACTCCACCGCGTGGTAGGTCTCGCCGGCCGGTGGCTTGAGGAGACGCGGCACCTTGCCCATCACCGGACCTTCGGGGAGCCCCTCGACCGCCTGACGGATAATGCGGATCGACTGTTTGAACTCCTCCATCCGGATCAGATAGCGGTCGTAGGTATCACCGCGGGTGCCGAGGGGCACGTCGAACTCGAACTCGTCGTAGGCGGCGTTGGGCTCGTCCTTCCGGACGTCGCGCGACACGCCGGAGCCGCGGAGCGGAGGACCGCACAGCCCCAGCGACGTGGCGTCTTCGCCGGAAATCACCCCGATGTCACGGGTGCGGCTGAGCCAGATCCGGTTGTTGGTGAGCAGTTGCTCGTACTCGTCGAGCTTGGGCTCCATCAGGTCGCAAAACGCCAGAACGCGCTTGTCCCACCCGCTCGGAATATCCAGCGGCAACCCCCCGATGCGCATGGAGTTGTAGGTGAGACGAGCGCCGCAATACTCTTCGAAGAGGTCGAGCACGAGCTCGCGCTCGCGGAAGGCGTAGAGCAGGACCGTCATGGCCCCGATGTCCATCGCGTGCGTCCCGAGCCACAAGCAGTGACTCGCGATCCGCTGCAGCTCGGCCAGAATGGTGCGGATGTACCGAGCCCGACGCGGCACCTCGACCTGCATCAGCTTCTCGACTGCCTCGCAGTACCCCAGGTTGCTGGTGGCCGCGGCCACGTAGTCCATCCGGTCGGTCAGCAGGATGATCTGCGTCCAGTCCCGGTTCTCACACAGCTTCTCGATGCCACGGTGGATGTAGCCAATGACACAGTCGGCCTTGAGCACGCGCTCGCCGTCCAGCCGCAACACCACCCGCAGCACGCCGTGGGTGCTCGGATGCTGGGGCCCCATGTTGAGCACCAGCTCGTCGGCGTCGAATGCAGAATCAGAAATCGCGGCGCGTGGGGTGTCGAGAGTCATCAGAACGGTTCTTGGTTACTCGATCTCTGCCTCGTCGGGCAGGTTCCGTATGCGCAGCCAGTCCTGCGGGTTCTCCATCAGGAACTCGCCCGGCCCTTCGAGTGGGTAATCCTTGCGCTGGGGGTGGCCTTGCCAGTCGTCGGGCATCAGGATCCGGCGCAGATCGGGATGACCAACGATGTTGACGCCGAACTGGTCGAACACCTCGCGCTCGAGCCAGTCGGCGCCGGTCCACAGCGAGGTGACCGACGGCACTTCCTCGCCCTCCCCCGCCCTGACCTTAATCCGAATCCGATGACGCAGACGGATGGAGTACAGGCAATACACGACGTCAAATCGCTTCGCGCGTGGAGGCCAGTCAACCGCCGTGACGTCCGAGCAATAATCGAACGCCGTCGTCGGGTCGTCCCTGAGAAAGCGCGCGACCTCGATGAGTCGCTCGGGGGGCACGATCAGCGTCCAGTCCCCAACCCAGTAACTGACCTGTTCTACCGCACCGGGCACGCCGTCTTGAACGACCGTCACGAATGCCGGAACCTCCATCTCCTCTGGCGGAGGCGGATCGGTCGGCCCCTTTGGGGGCTCGGGCGGAGGCTTGGGCTTCGGTTTGGGTTTCGCCGCGGCAGGAGCCACCGGTTTGGCCGGCGCACTTGCCGGTTTGGCCGCCGCGGTGGGCTTGGCCGGTTCGTCGCCGGTTGGCTTCGTCTCGTCAGTCATGAGTCATTGGACCTCTGGACGTTGGATCAGACCCAGTCCAGCGCGCCCTTCCGCCACGCGTAGGCGTAGCCGACTACCAGAATCAGGAGGAATACCAACATCTCGATCAACCCGAAGATCCACAGCTCGTCCATGATCACGGCCCAGGGAAACATGAAGACCGTCTCCACGTCGAAGATCACGAACAACATCGCAACCAGGTAATAGCGAACACTGTATCGATCACGCGCATCTGTGATCGGCTCAATACCGCATTCGTACGGCTCCAGCTTCACGCGGTTGTAGCGTTTCGGTTGAACCAGCGCCGCGACGGTCAACATCAAGCCGGCGAGGGCTGCCGCCACGAGGACAAAGAGAAAAATCGGTATATACGCTTCGAGCATTGGTTGTTAGGAGCCTGCCGTAGCCAAACAGGGCTGAGGACCGAAAAACCGCGCTATTTGTACCACGCGGCCGGGCAGAGGGTCAAGAAACGGACCCCCTGGCTCATTACCTGCGAGTTTCCCCACAACTCCCGCTTTTACCATGAGTTTCGTCCGATCGGAAGGGTTGACGGTCCTGCGAACACAAACCTATACTTCGAAAGAGGCGTCGACCCGCACCAGAATCCCTTGAGGCGCTCAAAATAATGCTGAACACCCTCCGTCGATTGATGTCGTTCGCGTTCGTGTCTGTGCTGATGCTCGTCGGAGGTTCGGCCTTCGGCCAATCGGTCGAGCGAGAGATGATCGTCAGCGTCCTCGACCGCGACGGGGTGCCGGCAGCCGGTCTGACCCCGTCCGACTTCATCGTTCAAGAAGATGGCGTAGCCCGCGAGGTGCTACGGGTCAGTCAGGACACGGGCATGCGTCAGATCGCGCTGCTCGTGGACACGAGCTCGGCCGTCGATCGGGCCATCGGTGACTTTCGTCGGGCCGCCACGGCGTTCGTCGAAAAGATGAGCGACGGGAACCGTATCTCGATCATTGCGTTCGGCGAACGACCCCAGATCCTGGCCGAGGCCACCTCGAACCTGGGAGAGCTGCGGGAGGGAATCGATGGTCTGTTTTCCTTCCCGCAGGCCGCGAGCTACGTGATCGATGCGGTGTCGGAGACAGCTCGAGGGTTCGAGCGCACCGAGGCACGACGACCGGTCATCGTCGTCGTCACGACGCTCGGGCTCGACTACAGCAATCGAGATGCCCGGCCGACCATCAGTCAGCTGCAGGATGCGGGTGCATCCATGTACGCCATCGTACTGAACGAGAGGCAGCGGGCAAATAGCCCTCAATCAACCCTGACTCGCCGGGAGCTTCAGTTCCGCATCGAGGAGCGAGACTATCTGCTGGACCAGGGTCCAAGGGTAAGCGGCGGACGCCGGCGAGAGCTGCAAACGAGCATGGCGTCCGAACGAGCGGTGGAGGACCTGGCCAACGACCTTCGGAGCCAGTACGTGGTCGTCTACTCCAGGCCTGACGCACTGATTCCGCCTGACCGCATCGAGGTGTCAGTCACCCGCGATGACCTCGACGCGCGGGGGACCCCGATCCTCGTCGGCGAGTGAGATGACCCGCCTCCTCACGCTCACGGCGACCGTCGTCGCTACGGGGTTTGCGATCGCGGTCGGTGGCCAACAGCCGCCGACAACGGGTTTCGCGGCCGCAGTTGGTGGCCAACAGCCCGCGGAACCCGAATCACCCCGTCGCCCCGCCGACCTTCAGCCGACGTTTCGGACTGGTGTCGATGTCGTCTCGCTGAACGTGACGGTGAGCGACTCCGACCTGCGGTTCGTCACCGACATCCCGCAAGACGGTTTTCGAGTCTACGAAGACGGCGTCCAGCAGGAGATTACGTTCTTTTCGACGAACCAGCTTCCAATCGCGCTCGCACTGCTCATGGATACGAGCGCCAGCATGGATGAGCGCATGGCGACAGCGCAGGAGGCGGCGATCGGGTTTTCGCGCGGGCTCAAGCCGGAGGACATCGCGGAGATCATCGATTTCGATAGCCGCGTTGATATCTTGCAGACCTTCACCAACGACATCGATGAGCTGGAGAAGGCGATTCGGCAGACCTCGGCAGGCGGCTCCACGTCGCTCTACAACGCGCTGTATATCTCCCTCAAGGAATTGAAGAAGGCGCCGCTCCGGGTCGAGGATTTGCGACGGGAGGCCATCGTGGTCCTGTCGGACGGTGAAGACACCTCGAGCCTCGTCACGTTCGAGGAAGTGCTCGAGCTGGCCAAGCGATCGGAAACGGCGATTTACTCGATTGGTCTCAAATCCAGCGACAGCCAGTCGCGTTCGGGATTCAGCGAGTCAGACTTCGTACTGCGCCAGCTCGCCCTGGAAACAGGCGGACGGGCGTTCTTCCCGGACGACGTCGAAGACTTGGCCAAGATTTACACACAGATCTCCGATGAGCTCTCGAGTCAATACTCGCTCGGGTACGTCTCGGCCAACCCCCTTCGGAATGGTCGCTGGCGACGCATCGTCGTGCAGATGGAGCGCGAAGACGCCAGGCCACGGACCAAGCAAGGGTACTACGCGTCAGCGGGGAACTAGTGGGCTGGTGAACGCGTTCCCCCTCCTTCTCTACGTCGTGTCAGCGGCAGCCTACGTCGTCTACTTCGCGCGTCGGAGTGAGCCGGCCGGTCGGGTGGCAACGGTGACGCTGGTGCTCGGCGCCCTGACCCACTCGTTCGTGATCGGCATGCAGACGATGCAGGTCGGCCACATTCCGTTCGTGGGCACCACGGGAGCAGTCTCGTCGTTCGTGTGTCTGCTGGCACTCGCGTATCTGTATACCGAGATGATGACCGACGAACGCGCCATGGGCGTCTTCATCGTTCCACTCATGGCCATCCTGCAGGTCATTCCGGCGCTCACGAACAGCGTCTCGCCTCGACCAGACGTCCTCGACAGCCCCTGGTTTGGCATCCACGTCTTCGCGCTCCTTTTCGCGTACGCGAGCTTTGCGCTGGCGTGCGTCGTCGGGGTGACCTACGAGCTGCTCTTCAAGGAACTCAAGACGAAACACCTCGGGTTCTTCTACGCCCGACTGCCATCCCTTCAGGTTCTCGACGTGATGAACGGCCGGGCCGTCACCGTCGGGTGGGTCTTTCTCACCGTGGGGCTGGTCGTCGGCGCGGTGTGGCTGCTCCAGGTACAGCCAAGCACAGACCCACGAGTTCAGGCCATGTCGTTGCTCGACCCCAAGATCTTCATCGTGGTGGTCTGTTGGCTGGTCTATTCGTTCGAGCTCTATGCACGGCGGGCGATCGGATGGAGCGGGAGGCGAGCCGCATTGCTGTCAGCGGGGGGTTTCACCATCCTCCTCCTAAACTTTGTCCCGCTCAGCTACATTGTCACCGGGAGCCACAACTTCTACTGATGCATCTCTTACTCGTCGGCGCCAGCCATCACAGCGCTCCGGTTGACCTCCGAGAGCGAGTCGACTTCTCGCGGCGTGGTGTGCCCGAGGCGCTCGCGGTCCTGGACGAGATCCGCGGTATCACCGAGGTGGTGGTCCTCTCCACGTGCAATCGGTCTGAGCTGTATGCGATGTGCGAGGACCCATCACGGGAGCGAGATGCGCTTGCGTCGTTCATGAGCTCCTATCACGACGTTCCCGAGTCGGAGCTGGCGCCCCATCTGTACAGTCGGCTTGGCGCCGATGCCGTGCGTCATCTGTTTCGAGTCGCCGCGGGACTCGATGCCCTGGTCGTGGGGGAACCTCAGATCCTAGGCCAGGTCAAGGACGCGTTCACCACGGCATCACAGCGTGGCTATACCGGTGCCCTGTTGAACCGGCTGTTTCAATGGTCCTTCGCGGTCGGCAAGCGGGTTCGGTCAGAAACCGGTCTTGGGGAGGGGGCGGTTTCGGTCAGCTTTGCCGCCATCTCGCTGGCCAAGAAGATCTTTGGCGACCTGACCGGCGCGCGCGCTTTGTTGATCGGGGCCGGCGAGATGGCCGAGCTCACAGCGACCCACCTGCGAACACAGGGAGTCGGGACGATCAACGTGGCCAGCCGAACCGCCGCGCATGCGGCTGCACTGGCGGCGGCGGTCCAGGGCGAGGCGGTGCCGTGGACCGACATCACGACCCAGCTCACCTCGGCCGATATCGTCGTGACCGCGACTGGATCCTCCGAGCCAATCGTCACGCGAGCGCACGTCGACACCGCGATGCGGCCGCGACGGGACCGTCCGCTGTTCATCATGGATATCGGGCTGCCTCGTGACGTCGACCCATCGTCCGGTGATATCGAACAAGTGTTCCTCTACAACATCGACGACCTGCAGACGATTGTTCGCGAGAACCTGACGCGGCGACAGTCCCAGGTAGACCGTGCCGAGTCGATGGTCGACGAAGACGTCGATCAGTTCATGGTGTGGTTGGGGTCTCGGGCCGCCATTCCCACTCTCGTGGCGCTCCGCAAGCGGTTCGAGGCGATCCGACAGTCTGAGCTCGAACGGCTGAGTCCAAAGCTCGCATCGCTCCCACCGGCTTCCCAGACGCGAGTCGACGAGATCACCCGTCTGCTCGTCGAGAAACTTCTGTCCGCGCCAACCGAGCAATTGAAGTCGGTGACCGACCAGGAGCGGGTCGCGGCTTACGCCGATGCGCTCAACCGATTGTTCAAGCTTCAGGACGACCCGAACGGACCAGGTTCGGGAGCTCGGTCTCCAGCGTCTCGCCCCAAGGTCCCGACCTCGAGGGACCGTTGAACCGGCTGAGGATCGGCACCAGAGGTAGCCCGCTAGCCCTGTGGCAAGCCCGCGCCGCCGCCGCCGCTCTTGCCCAGGCCGGGGGACCTTCATGTGAGCTCGTCACCATCAAGACCACTGGCGACCGGTTGACCCAGGCGGCACTGTCAGAGGTTGGGGGAAAGTCAGTATTCGTCAAGGAAATCGAGGAGGCACTCCTCGATGAGACGATCGACCTGGCCGTTCACAGCGCCAAGGATTTGCCAGCGCAGCTACCGGCCGGCCTGAGCATCAACGCCGTGCTGCCACGCGAAGACCCTCGCGACGCCCTTGTTCTACCGATGCGGCCGGAGCCGACCGAAGAGCCACTCGGTGACCGGTTGACCGGAGTCCTCGGATCGTCCCCGACGATCGGGACCGGTAGCGTCAGGCGAGTGGCCCAGCTGACCGCGCTCTTCCCCACCGCCGTGTTCGGGCAGGTCCGGGGCAACGTGGAGACACGTCTGCGAAAGCTCGACGATGGCGGGTTTGACCTTCTGGTACTGGCGACGGCCGGCCTTGTGCGTCTGAGTAAGAACAGCCGCATATCCAAGCGGCTCTCGTTCGACGAGTGTGTACCGGCGCCGGGTCAGGGCATCGTGGCCATCGAGACGCGGACGGCGGATGCCGCCGCCCGATCAGCGCTCGCGGCGATCAGCGACGCGCCGACGATGGACGCCTTCGCGGCGGAACGCGCGCTCCTGTCCGCCCTGGGTGGCGACTGTCATGTCCCGATTGGCGGTGTCACCGTGGCCGACGGTGATGACGTGATCCTGACGGCGGTCGTCGCCTCCCTTGACGGCACACGCGTATTGCGCCAGCAGCAGCGGGGTCCCTCGCGCGACGCGGCCGCGCTCGGCGCTACGGTCGCGGAGGCTCTGCTCGGCGCGGGAGCGGCCGAGATCATTGCCGATGGGCGGAACAGTGACACACTCGGACGGAGCGGACGGAGCGCAGGCTCATGACACCGGCGCGGGTCTATCTGATCGGCGCTGGACCAGGCGACCCCTCGCTCATCAGCGTCAAGGGGCTCCGCTACCTGAGCACGGCCGACGTTGTCGTATACGACCGCCTCGTACACCATCGGCTGCTCCGGTCGGTTCGAGCAGAGGCCGAACAGATCAATGTGGGCGCGGCCGCACCGCAGTCGATGGAACAGGACGCGATCAACATCCTTCTCGCCGACAAGGCGACAGAAGGTAAGACCGTAGCCCGGTTAAAGTACGGAGACCCGTTCATCTTCGACAGCGGCGGAAAGGAAGCGCTCTTCCTCTACGAACAGCGAATTCCCTTCGAGGTCGTGCCTGGCGTCCCCTCCACGATCGGCGGCCCCTGTTACGCCGGAGTACCGTTGACGTACCCGGAGGCCGGTGATGCGCTGGTGTTCATCCGAGGACACGAAACCGAAACCAGCGTCCCTCCCGATGTCGACTGGCAGAAGGTCGCCGCACTAGCCGGAACGGTCGTGAGCTACGGGGGAGGACCTCAGCTCGAGGTCATCATCAACGAGCTCTTGGCCCACGGCCGCTCACCGGACGAGACGGCGGCGCTCATCATCAACGGTACGCTGCCGACGCAGCGGACGATGCAGGGAACGTTGGCTGAGGTGCAGGACATCCTGAGGAACGCACAGCGGCGCGGGTCAGGGGTGCTCGTGGTCGGTCCGGTTGTCGGCTTTCGCGAATACCTCCGATGGTTCGACTCGAGACCTCTGTTCGGCAAGCGGATCCTGGTCACGCGGCCCGAGGACCAGGCGCCGGAGTTGGTCGACAGGTTGCTCAGTCTTGGCGGCGACCCCGTCGAGGCCCCCACCATCAGGATCGAGCCACTCGATGACTACGGTCCCGTGGACGAGGTCTGCGAGCTGGTCAGCACCTTCGACTGGGTGATCTTCACATCGGTGAACGGCGTCGAACACTTCATGAAACGCCTCCGACGCGGGACACGTGACGTACGTGAGCTCAAGGGTGTCCGGATCTGCGCCGTCGGTCCCTCAACCGCGGAGCGCCTGGAACGCTACGGCCTGAATGTCGACCTCGTGCCGGCTGAGCATCGCGCAGAGGCGGTGGTCGAGGAACTCCGCGCACGCGAGGCGCTCACCGAGCAGCGCGTACTCCTTCCAAGAGGCGATCTTGCTCGCGACGCCCTTCCGGAGTTACTCGGTGAAAGCGGTGCCGAAGTCGTTGCCGTCACGGTGTATCGCACCGTGCTCCCCGTTAGCGATGCCGGTGATGACCCGAGCGCCGGCGTTGACATCTACAAGATGCTCCTGGAGCA
Organism: Vicinamibacterales bacterium; assembly: GCA_965249105.1. Taxonomy (GTDB): domain Bacteria; phylum Acidobacteriota; class Vicinamibacteria; order Vicinamibacterales; family UBA8438; genus CAUZIB01. Next base: position 5,821,863 of record OZ252219.1, read on the forward strand.
GGAGCTCGACGTGGTCACCTTCACCAGCGCGTCGTCCGTCCGAAACTTCGTCAAGATTCTCGGGGCCGAACCGGCCGCCGATCTGCTCAACACCGTCGTCGTGGCTGCGATTGGGCCTGTCACCGCCGACGCGGCGGCTCGGCTCGGGATACACGTGGGGATCATGCCGACCTCCTATACCGTTCCAGCGTTCGTTGACGCCATCGTCGAGCACTTCGCCAGGGCGACATCACACACAGGACAGACATCATGACGCTGAGACTCTCCCATCGCCTGCGCCGGTTGAGGCGCTCGTCAGCGATGCGCGACCTCGTTCGGGAAACGACCCTTACTCCGGCGTCGCTCGTGTATCCGCTTTTTGTCTGCGCAGGGGAGGGGGTTCGCAAGGAAGTGGCATCGATGCCGGACGTCTACCAACTCTCGGTCGACGAGGCCGTCAAGGAGGCCGCCGGGGCGAAGGCCGATGGCCTGAGCGCCGTCCTCCTGTTCGGGTTGCCCGACCGGAAGGACGAGACCGGCTCCGCCGCGTGGGATCCGAACGCTCCCGTCCAGTCTGCCGTCCGGGCTATCAAACAGGAAGTGCCGGAACTCCTGGTGATCACCGACGTCTGTCTCTGCGAGTACACATCTCACGGCCACTGCGGAATCGTCGAGGACGGCGCGATCGTCAACGACCCGACGGTCGACCTCCTGGCCAGAACTGCGCTGTCTCACGCCCACGCCGGGGCGGACATCGTCGCTCCGTCGGATATGATGGATGGCCGCGTGGCTGCGATTCGCAACGCCCTGGACGATGACCAGGAGAACGGCCCGTTTGAGGACGTCGTGATTCTGTCGTACGCCGCGAAGTACTGCTCGGCCTACTACGGGCCCTTTCGCCACGCGGTCGAGTCGGCTCCGGCCTTCGGCGATCGACGCACGCATCAAATGGACCCGGCCAATGTCCAGGAGGCCCTGCGCGAGGTCGCGTTCGACATCGAAGAGGGGGCTGACATGGTGATGGTGAAGCCGGCGCTTCACTATCTCGATGTGATCACACGCGTGAAAGAGGAATTCGGGTACCCGACTGCCGCCTATCACGTGAGCGGAGAGTACGCGATGCTGAAGGCAGCGGCGCGGAACGGATGGCTGGACGAGCCGCGCGCCGTCATCGAATGCCTCACATCGATCCGACGGGCTGGGGCCGATATCGTGATCACGTACTACGCCCGCGAAGCTGCCAGGATGTTGTGACCGGGTCTAGGGTGAGACCCGTTGAGCGTGTCGGGAAGCTAGAGACTACTCGCTCGACTCGATAACGATGTTCTCAACCGATTCCACGGTGAGGTCGAGATCACCAGCCGGAAACTCATTGACCTTGAGCACATATGCAAGCACGTCCGTATAGTCCTCGTCGCTCAAACTGCCGGGGTTGTCCTGAGGCATCGTTTCCTGCACGTAGCTCATTAGCTCAGCCAACCGCTCGCCGTCCCAGGGGTCGATGAACGGTTTGCCTCGCAGACCCGGCCCCATCTCTCCGCCTTCCATGTTGGGAGCGTGACAGCTCGAGCAAAACTGACGATAAATGCGGCCGCCCCGAGTGGCCTGTGCGTCCGAGTAGACGCCGTCGGTCAGGCCGAGCTCCTGGGCCAGAGCGGGTCCAAAGAGCAGCGCCGCGACGACAAACGAACTGGACAGTCGGAAGAACCCCACACCGGCATTCTACCGTCTGTGCAACCGGGCTGGAAGCCGCCGGCTCCGAGCTCAGGCTGCCATGACGCAGTCGTGATATCGTTCGTCCCCGTCATGTCACATCGCCCCCGACGCCGCTCAAACCGATTGTTCGCTCGCGCTACCCAGATCCTTCCCGGCGGAGTGGACAGCCCGGTCCGCGCGTTCGGTGCGGTCGGAGGCAATCCCCCCTTCGTGCAACGAGCCAAGGGTGCCCATTTGGAGGACGTGGATGGGCAGGTGTACATCGACTATGTCATGTCGTGGGGACCGTTGATCCATGGGCACGCTCCCCAAGAGCTCACGCGTCTCTTGAACGCCGCGGCCCGGCGGGGAACGAGTTTCGGAGCGCCGACGGCCACGGAGGTCGAGCTCGGCACGCTCGTCTGTCGATTCGTCCCATCGGTCGAGCGGGTCCGGTTCGTGAACTCGGGCACGGAAGCGACGATGAGCGCACTCCGTGTGGCGCGAGCCGCCACGGGACGGGACAAGCTCATCAAGTTCGCGGGGTGCTATCACGGGCACGCCGATTCGTTCCTCGTGCAGGCGGGATCTGGCGCCACGACGCTGGGTGTTCCGACAAGCCCTGGAGTGTCGACAGCCACTGCGGCGGAGACACTCATCGCCGACTACAACGACCTCGACTCCGTTGAGCGCCTGTGCCACCGTCACGGACGAGATCTCGCCGCGATCATCGTCGAGCCGGTCGCCGGCAATATGGGAGTGGTCCCACCGGCGCCAGGGTTTCTCGAGGGTCTGCGGTCGCTGGCTGACTCGACGAACGCTCTCCTGATCTTCGACGAGGTGATCTCCGGGTTCCGGATCGGCAGGGGAGGCGCGCAGGCGCACTACGGAGTCATGCCAGACCTCACCTGTCTGGGCAAGATCATCGGCGGTGGACTACCGGTCGGCGCATACGGCGGACGGGCCGCCATCATGGACCTGGTCTCGCCCTCCGGTCCCGTCTACCAGGCGGGCACGCTATCGGGGAATCCGCTCGCCATGACGGCAGGGGTGTGGGCACTCCGCCAGCTGTCGGTACCGCTCTACAAGAAGATCTCGACGCTGGCGACCCGTCTGGCCAACGGACTCAGCCAGGCGGCGCGTGACGCAGACGTTCCGTTGCAGGTCAACGGTATCGGGTCGGTGCTGACGCCGTTCTTTGTCGACCGCGTCGTGACCGACTACGACACGGCCACCTCGGCTGACACGGTGGCCTACGCAACCTTCTTCCAGAGCCTGTTGGACCAGGGCATTTACCCTCCGCCGTCCCAATTCGAAGGATGGTTCCTGTCGGCGGCTCACACGACGCGCGATATCGACCGCACGATTCGAGCGGCGCGAAAGGCGATGCTCGACGTCGCGTCGTCGCAGGCCTAGTTGCCGTGGGAGACCCCCCGGCTTTGCCGGGGCGGCCAGCCCCGTTTGACGTTTCGGGGAGTCACGTGAGGAACTCCTTCCCGTGAGCCGCTCAAGCATCACGAGAAGGAGACCTCATGCCGACCTACCGAAGTCTCAATCATACGAAATGGCACTGTCAGTATCACGTTGTGTTCATCCCGAAGTATCGAAGAAAGGCGATGTACGGGGGATTGCGGCGGGATTTGGGCGAGGTGTTCCGCCGTCTGGCGCTGCATCGCGAGAGCGAGGTGGAGGAGGGGCATCTGTTGCCGGACCATGTGCATATGATGATGTCGATTCCGCCGAAGTACTCTGTCGCCCAGGTCATCGGATATCTCAAGGGGAAGAGTGCCATCCACATCGCTCGGGAGTTCGCGGGACGTTCGCGGAACTTCGTGGGGCAGCACTTCTGGGCCCGGGGCTACTTCGTGTCCACGGTGGGTCGCGATGAGCGGGTCATTCGGGAGTACATCCAGCAGCAGGAACGCGAGGACCGGCGGTCGGATCAGTTGCCGTTGGAGTAGAGTGGCCACCGTGAGGTGGCTCAAGTGACCGCATAGCGGGCACGTCATGCCGCTTTGAGCGGCTCACAAACTAAGGCCCCCGGCTTTGCCGGGGGATACTTACTGTGGTGAGTTATAGTGCAGCCCCCTAGTGCAGTGGTTCAGAAATACCTCGGCGTTCTGCCACCGATGCATCCCCTCTGGCTGCGTTGCTCCTCTGTCACAGATTCCCGATTTGCTCCTTCGTCGCGCCTGGCCAGACGGGTGCTTCGGCGCCCTCGGTGCACGAGGTATTTCTGAACCACTGCACTAGCCGAGCGTGGCGGGCCGGGTGGTATGATTCGAACGTAGTCACCGGCAACCACTTTCATGCCTGAATCACGCGCGCATCGGACGGTCGAGGTTCGTGTCGGGGACGTCGCGATCGGTGGCGACGCACCGGTCGCGGTGCAGTCGATGACGATGACCGATACGGCCGACGCCGTGGCCACCGCGACCCAGTGCATCGAGCTGGCCGAGGCCGGGTCCGAGCTCGTCCGAATCACCGTCAACCAACCTGACGCCGCGGCCGCAGTCCCCGAGATCAAACAGCGGATGCTCGACGCGGGTTGCCGAGCGCCCCTGATCGGTGACTTCCACTACAACGGTCACCTCCTCCTCACCCAGTTCCCGGAGTGCGCGTCGGCACTCGACAAGTACCGGATCAACCCGGGCAACGTTGGGACGGGACGCCGCCGGGACGAGCAGTTCGGGACGATCTGTGCGGTGGCCCGCGACAACGGGCGTCCGGTCCGCATCGGGGTCAACGGCGGTTCGTTGAACCAAGAGCTCGTGATGGCCAAGATGCAGGAAAACACCGACCGCGGGCTGGGACGGTCCTCCGCCGACATCATCAACGACTGCATGGTCATCTCGGCTCTCGAGTCGACGGCACTGGCGCTGGAGGCCGGTCTCGCACCGAACCAGATCATCATCTCGTGCAAGGTGTCACGGCCGAATGATCTGATTGCCATCTACCGGGACCTGGCGCGTCAGACCACCCAACCGCTGCACCTCGGTCTGACCGAAGCGGGCATGGGCGCCAAAGGTCTGGTCTGGTCGGCATCGGCCATGGGGATCCTTCTCAGTCAGGGGATTGGCGACACGGTCCGCGTTTCGTTGACACCACGTCCGGGCGGTGACCGTCGCGACGAAGTGTACGCCGCCTGCGAGCTACTACAGGCCATGGGACTCCGAGCCTTTGCGCCAAGCATCACGGCCTGTCCGGGGTGCGGGCGAACAACCAGTAGCACCTTTCAGAAGCTCGCGGAGCGGGTGCAGGACTATGTTCGGAGTCGTATGCCTGAGTGGAAGACCCGCTATGAGGGCGTAGAGGACATGACGGTCGCCGTCATGGGGTGTGTGGTCAACGGCCCCGGGGAGTCAAAGGCCGCCAACATCGGCATTAGCCTGCCGGGGACGGGCGAGGCTCCGCAGTGCCCCGTCTACATAGACGGACGGCACGTCTCGAGCCTCCGCGGGTCGTATGACGAGCTGGCCGAGGCGTTTCGAGCGCTGATCGACAAGTACGTCGAGGCCAACTACGGCAAGAAGTCCGACACCCAGCCGGTCTGAGCACACCGCACGTGCCCCCCTCTCGCGGAGTTCGACTCATTGCCATCGATATCGATGGCACCCTGCTCGACAGTCGGGGCACTCTCCCCGAGACCAACCGCGTCGCGGTTCGAGACGCGCTGGACGCAGGTATCCACGTCACGCTCGCCACGGGCCGCAGCTTCCATCACGCGCGTCCGGTCGGCGAAGCGCTCTCGCCGGAGATCCCGCTCATCGTCAGCAACGGCGCACTCGTCAAGCGGGCGGACGGACAGACGTTGGATCGGCGCGTGCTCGACCCGACATTGGTCCGAGACCTTATTGGCCTGGTGCGCGAACACGCTCCCGGTGCCGCGCTTATCTTTGACCGCCCCGGGGCTGACCAGTACGTATACGAGGGCATTGATTGGCAGCATCCAAACCGACGCGCGTATTTCGAGATCAACAAGATCTTCATGACCGAACAGACGCCGCTCGAGGATGCTTTGACCGACAGCCCAATTCAGCTGGCGTTCACCGGGAGCGTAGGCGGGATGCGCCAACTTGCGGAGTTCGTGCGCCGACAGCCGGTCGCCCGACGGGTCACCCTGACCCTTACCGAATACGAAGACCGCGACTTCACGCTCCTCGACATCATCGCGCTCGGCTGTTCCAAGGGGTCGACCCTCGCGGCCTGGGCGTCCACTCTCGAGATCGACCGCTCCGATGTGATGGCCATCGGCGACAACCTGAACGATAGCGAGATGCTGGAATTCGCCGGGCATCCCGTGGTGATGGGCAACGCAGTCTCCGAGCTCAAGACCCAGGGATGGCCCGTGACCACGGGTCACGACGACGGAGGTGTCGCCGACGCGATCGGCAAAGCGATCGCGGGGCTGACGGATTAGTGCTCGCGAACATTACCGCCCCAGGGGATGTGCAGGACTATAGGGCGCTGACCCGTCTGTGCCAGACCGGCACGAGGACGATCCCCACCAGGATGAGACCGGTCGACAGCCCAATCCAGAGTCCCACGACCCCAAAACCCCACCAGAAACAGAGCGCATACCCGACCGGAAGGCCGATGGCCCAGTGGCCCGCGAGACAGCTGAGCATCGGTGTGCGGGTATCGCCCAGCCCACGCAGCACGCCGGTGGCCACACCCTGCAACCCATCGAACAGCTGAAAGACGGCCGCCACGAGAAGCAGCGTCACGCCAATGGCCATGACGTCGACGTCCGACGTGAACACGCGCAGAATGGGCACAGGAATCGAGACGAACAACGCGGCGGCGACGCTCATGAAGGCCGCGCCGAGAGCCAGGGCCACCCAGCCAGCGCGCCGCGCCCCTTCACGGTCAACGCGGCCGACCGCGTGTCCGACCCGGACGGCACCGGCCGACGCCACGCCCAGCGGCACCATGAAGCTGAGACCGGCCAGGTTGAGCACGATGTGATGGGCCGCAAGGACGTGCGGCTCCAAACGACCGGCCAACGCAGATGCGGCGGCAAATACTCCGACCTCCAAGGTCAGCTGGACGGCCGCAGGCCACCCGAGCCCGACGAGCCGTTGGAGCCGACCAAACTCCAGTTGGTTGCTGACGTTCGAGGATGGTCTCGTCATGCTGGCTGCCTTCGACCGCGCCACCACCGCGAGGACTCCACACATATACGTACGAGAGATGCACGTCGCCCAGGCGGCGCCGTCGACACCGAGCTCCGGGAACCCAGCGTTTCCGAGCACCAACAACCAGTTAGCCACGGCGTTGATGACGTTCGCGCTGACCAGGACCAGCATCACCGGTCTGACGACGTTGACAGCCTGGAGATACCGCCGTAGCTGCTCCCATGGCCCAAAGTCGAGCTGGCCATCAGTAATGGCAACCACGACCTCGCGACCCATGACCTGTCGCTTCAGGTGGGCGTCGGCATTGTCTTCACCGGTGCGATTGTGAGCGTAGCGCTGTGGGGATGCGTCAAAAGGCGCCAGCTCTTCGAGCCACTTCTGGTAGTCCCCGTGTAGTCCCGATTCATCATCGTTGATGAAGACGGAGGCGGTGATGTGCATGGCGTTGCAGAGAACCAGACCCTCCTGGACTCCGCTTCGTCGGACGATCTCCTCGACCTTCGGCGTAATGTTCTCGAAGGCCATCCGGGCCGGAAGGTTGAAGGTCAGATACTCAGTGCGTGACGTCACGGTCCACCCCGGCGAGGTTAGGGCGCGGGGAGGCGAACGATCCGGTCACTTCCGCCAATCCCGCCCATCCAGATCTCGTCGCCCACCTGGATGGCGACCGTTCCCAGGATGAACTCCGTGCTTGAAGGGTACCGCACGATCTCCTCGGCCGTGAGCGTCTCGGTGTCCACCCTCGACACCCGCGACGTGACCCCAGCGCACTGGCGGGCTCCAACGCACTGAAAGATGGAGTTGGGGTTGTCCCCGACGTGTCCAGCTGCCAAAAGGCTCCCGTCAGGTGCCAGGCGTACGTTGTCGATGTGATGGCTGACCGGGATGTTGTTCGTCTGGATCGGGTTCTGTCCGCGTGACAGACGGATCAGAGACTTGGTGCCCCACCCGCCAATGTAGAGCCACCGTCCATCGGGCGACGCGACGAGACCATTCGGACCGCTCGTTTCGCTGCCCGGTACCTTTACCCAGTCTCCTCCCGGCTGCCACTCCCAGAGCTCACCCATCGGGAGCTGGAAGTTTGTCGCCGCGATCGCTCCATCGGGCAGGGCCGCCACCGAGTTGAACGCCACGCCCTCGGGCGCGACCACACACCCAACCCAGGTCACCGAGGGTGCGGTGCCGGTATGGAGCGTGAACACCTCGATCGATTCACGCTCGCCATGGCGTACGACGTACAGCGTGTGCCGGTCGTCGCTCCCCAGACGCAGGCTGATGCCGTGCGGTCTGAACACTCCGGTCACGGGACCGGGGCAAGCACTGAAGGTCGCCGAGTCGTGTCGCGGCTGGGCTCCCGCGGTTGGAAACATCGTCCTCGAGCTGTGGTCACGGATGTCAGCCACATAGAGGTATCCGTCGTTCTCCATACCCGAGACGATCACCCACGGGGTGTCGGGCACCGCGATCAGATCTTCGGGGCTGACCGGTCCACACAAGAACTTGATGTCTCCTTCGGGGGCGCACCCCTGTGCGGTCGGTGCCGCGGCCGCGGCCGACATCGCCATCACGAGACCCGACAATAGCAGCCATCTCTGCGTGTGCATGGACTATCTCCTATCCGGTCACGGTGTGGGCGGCTCGAGTCCGGCGGCGACGTATCGCTCGCGGTCACACACGGCACGTAGCGGGTTCAGCATCGAGGATGGACTCGTCGCGGCGCCGATCTGGACCGGGTTGCTGACGTAGTGGTTGTAGACGGTGAGCTGATGCTCGCGGGTTGGCCTCGAGGGAGTGAAGGCGAACGTGGTTTGCCCAGACCCACCGAGCGTCACGCGATAGGTCCCGGGCTGGGTGCCAAAACCCTCCATCCCGAACGCCACGACCTCTCCCCCACTCTGCAGATGTCCCCAGCCGCCAACCACGCTCTGACCGGCTTCATAGAGTTGATCCCGGTCGTCACGTCGCAGCCTGACCTCCCACGCCGAAGACGAGGACGACGGGTCGGGGACCGTGACGACGTTCGTCAACACGACCGCGTCGCGCTCGCCCAGCGAGCCATAGGTCCACCGTTCCGTACCAAAGTCCCAGACCCAGGGGTGCGGGCCAAGGGCAAAGGGAAGGTCGAGAGACAGCTCGCGCACGCGGGCAGCGGGGTCGTCCACGGTCGCCTGCATCTTGATCCACGACTTGCTGTTTGGCATGCCGAGAGTCATGACGACCGGCACCCTCGCGCCCGCGTCAGATTCCAGCTGCCCCGAGTAGCGCAGCTCGACGTAGAGCGGACCGTCCTTGAGGATCTCGAGGTCCGGAGACTCCATCAGGCGGTAGATTTCACCGCCGCGGCCGGCCGCCCGAAACCCGTTCCGGCCCTCGCCGATCGCCTCATCGCGATAGGTCACCGAGGCCACCAGCGGCTCGCCTGAACGGCTGAGCCGGAGGCTCCCGACCTGCAGACCGCCATCGCCGGCCTCGACCAGCGTCAGTCCTCGTGGGCGCTCGCCGCTCGCCTCGACGCCGGACCCGTACTCGACCTGGTAGGTCTGGGACTCGCCGGGGCCGATGCTGGTGTTGAAGTGCACCGAGAGCCATTGCACCGATCCATCGGGCCAGAGGGACTCCGCGGAAATCTGTGAGACCACCGCCGCGTCGTCGTCATCGTCAGCACGGCGCAGCCTGGCGTTCTCGGTCGGGCTGAGTTGACCGGTGGCGAACGGTACCCGTGCATGCACCGGATAGCCGAATCGACGAATACCTGCCGTTTCCATCACGAGGACGGTGACCCGCTCTGCAGCCGGTGACGACGGTTGGGCCCACACCGTGAACCCGACTCCATCAGCCGTGATCAACGTGAGGACCATCAACGCGACCAAGTTGGCGGTCCAGCCGGTGAGTGGTACTTGGGGTGATATGCTCACTGGTCTGGATTATAGACCCTGTAAGATTGACCGAGCGGCGACCAGAGGATGAGGAACAGCATGCGTCAACACCCCCCCGTGCGGACTCTGCTGGTGTGTGGACTCGCTGTCATGACGGCGGCCATCACCCTGAGCGGCCAGTACAGCCTCACCGTCAACAAAGACCGGTTGATCAACGCACAGAACGAGCCTCAGAACTGGCTCCTCATGAACGGAGATTACGGCTCGCAGCGGTATTCCAAGCTCACGCAGATCAATCGCGACAATGTTGGCGACCTGCGCATGGTGTGGGCGATGGCTCTCGGCGGCATGCAGGACACTGGTCGGAACGGTCCCGAGAACGAGCTCAACCCGCTCATCGACAACGGCTTCATGTACACGTCCGACGGATGGGGCACCGTCTACAAGATCGACGCTCGGCAGCCAGACCGGGGTACGTTCGCGTGGATCGCCGACCCTGGTGTGGACCACGAGGGCAACACGTCCCGCACCCGCGGGATTGCGCTCTGGGAAGATATGGTGGTGACCAACTTGCCCGACGGGCGGGTCATCGCCATCGACCGGGACAATGGTGAGATCATCTGGGACGTCGAGATAGCCGGCACCACCGAGTTTGGCACCCGAGAGAGCTTTCGGACGGCACCCCTCGTTGCCGACGGCATCGTCCTCGTGCAAAACGGGGCAGGCGATGCGGGCACCCGCGGGTGGATCGCGGGACTGGACGTGCGCAACGGTGAGGAGCGGTGGCGGTGGTACACCGTGCCAGAGCCGGGTCAACCTGGCAGCGAAACCTGGAAGGACGACCACAACGCCTGGAAGACCGGCGGAGGCGGAGTCTGGCAGACCGGGTCATACGATCCGGAATCCAACCTCTACATCTTTGGCACCGGCAACCCGGTTCCGGCCTACGACGCCGAGTTTCGGCCGGGTGACAACCTGTATACCAACTCGGTGGTCGCGCTCGATGTGCAAACCGGCGACCGAGCCTGGCACTTCCAGTACACGCCCAACGACTCCTGGGACTATGACGAAGTGGGCGTCCACATGCTCTACGACCTGGAGATCGATGGTCGGATGCGCAAGGTGGCCGCACACTACGCGCGCAACGGGTTCTTCTACTCGGTCGACCGGACAAACGGTGAGTTCATCGCCGCCGAGCAATACGTCAACGACCTCAACTGGACGGCCGGCATCAACCCGACCACGGGACGCCCGGTCGAGTACGACCCGAACCTCGATGTCCAGATCTACAACCCGGAGGCCAGGGCTCTTCGCACCGACCGGGATGAGATGAAGCGGGCATGCCCGACCTGGCACGGTGGCGTGGCGCACCAACCTGTCGCCTACAACCCCATCAAGCACATCGCCTACGGGGTTGGCACAGAGGGTTGCTTCTCGCAGACCGGCGCCTCCGTCGCCTCCTTGGGACCGGGCGGCGGTCTCGACCGGGAAGGGAGCCAGCGGCGGGAGTACAGCAGCGACCTGTATTACGGTGCCGTCACGGCAATCGATGCCGTCAACCACGAGGTGCTGTCAAAGGCCGTCACCGACATCGAGGTGAGGTCTGGCATCACGGCCACCGCCGGTGGTCTCGTGTTCTCGGCCCTGCAGGACGGATGGGTCGTCGCCTACGACGACGAGACGTTGCAGGAGCTGTGGCGATTCAACGTCGGCACCCCGCTCAAGGGGGCTCCAGTCACCTACGCGATCGGCCCGAAGCAGTATCTGGCGGTCCAGTCGAGCGGGCGCCACCTGCACCCCGTCAATTACGACAACCTGGCGACCTCGAGCTATCTGTTCGTGTTCGCGCTAGATGAGTAGGGAGAATCAGGGAAACTCGCCGCAGACCGAGACGTCTTCTCCCCAGAAATCGATACATGCGGCCCGGTCCATCGGCCCCTTCCCGATGACCTTCTCGAACAAGAAATCTGCGACTCGCTCGACCTCGCGGTTCTGAAGGGTCGAAGCCGGATCAAAGAGCTCCAGCCCCATCCGCTCCAGGTCGGCCTTCGTCCGACCGAGGCAACGGTCGTCAGAGTATGAGAGTCGGTCGAACGCCGGCATCCCGCGACCGGGGAGGCCGCACTTGATGACGAAGATCAGGCGTTCGCGGTCGAGCTGGCTCTCCCGCAGGTTGGCACCGTCCGGCATCTGGCCGTCCATCTTCCGACCGTCACCCGCCCACCCGTGACACGCCTGGCAGTCAGCTTTCTGACGGTAGATACGCATCCCGGCCGCCACGGTATCGGTCTGAGCCAGGGCGTGACCGTTCGATCCCAGCGGGAGCTGGAGCGCTAGCCCGCATGCAATGAGAACGGACGCGGCGGGCACGAGCCACCGGGTCGATGCCGGTCTCCTCTTGGCGCTCACAGGTCTTCAGGTCCTCGTCGTCAGTCTGATGAGGAGTCTACCGGAACGGGCTTGTTCGACTAGTGTGGTGAGTTCAACAAATCTGTTGAACTCACCACACTAGAACCGGACGACGGCCGCGACGTGGAGCCGCGTGAGGAGGTGGTTGGTGGCATCGTCGGGGAGAAAGAGCCGCTTGGTCAGGTGGAGCGTCACGTCCAGACTGAGGCCAGCCTTGGGGACGTAGGAGGTCTCGATCATGTTCAGACGGAGATTGGTTCCGGGCATATCGCTGAAGACGAACGCCGACGGCGTGACGTCCTGCTGGATCCAACCGTACGTGTAGGTCGCGCCCCAGCTTCCCGCCTCTCGCGGGCTCCCGTACTGCGTTTCAACCCAGAATCCGCTATCGCGGTCGTTCGCGGCCCGCGTATTATGGGCGAACTCCACGAGCACGCGCAGTGGATAGTTGGCCTTGGACGTCTCGAACGTCGCCTCGCCGATGACGTCAACAACGTTGAACTCCGAGGCGTAGCCGACGATCGTCCCGCGGTCATCTCGGACGACAGCGTTGGTCAGAATGCTTGTGAGCTCGCCGGCGGCCTGTGCCCGAGCGATCGCATCGACGTTGCTCCAATCGTAGTTGGCCGCCGTCACCTCGAAGCGGTGCCCCCCCCTGGCAAACGAGACCCCGCCAAACCCGGAGAGCATGTACGAATCATCTCCCCGAGAGACTTCGCTGACGGCGGTTTGCAGAGCACCGACGCTGAACCCGATGCCCTCGTCGCTGTCCCACGCGAATCGCTGCCAGCCACCCTCATAGTTGAGGTCGTCATCAAATGTCATCTGGGTGCGCAGTTGCGGGGCCGGGAACTTACCCATTCCGAGGGTCATGGGTGTGAACGACACCGGGTTGTATGCGAGATACGCGCGGTCCAAGTTGAAGGGTTTGGGTTGGAAAAAGCTGCTGAGCGTCTGATTCGTCGATGCGGGCGTCCCTGGATCTCCGCTGGCAATCTGCAGCTGAAATCGCACGTCCTCGTTGATGGCTGTATCGACCCTCAACCGGAGACGCAATCTGGCGCGGTGCCGCGTTACTCGATCCGTCTGATAGAAGCCCTCATAGCGGGCGCGGAAGTCGCCGCTGAACCTCAGCCGTTCGTACCACGGCGGGGGGCTGTCGTCATCTTCGTCTTCACCTTCTTGAACCTCGTCCTGGCTCATCGATCGGGGCGAAAACACACTCGCCGAGGCCGACCCAGGCCTCAAATCAAACGTGTGGGCCTCGGGTGCCGCGGCACCAAGCAGGACCAGAAAGATCACACACGGAAGGCTTCTGTTCATGCTGACCAGAGTATGGCGGCAGGATTTCGCATCTGTTGCGGGTGGGTTAAATCTACGTTACAGATAGCGCGAGGGTGAGGCTGGCGGCGACTGGATTCAGGTAGGGGATGCACCTGGCTTGCCACTAGTGTCCCGGCTTGAGGGTGCCCTTCGCCTTCGCCACCTCGAGGAGGGTGGGATAGAACTGCACGAACGTGCGCTCGACGGCGGCGTGCTCGGTGTGACACTCGATACAGCGAGCCACCCGCTCTCCCGAAAGCGGGGCGGCTGTCTCCCGCAGGGCGTTGGCCGGGCCCAGGTCGAAAAACGCCCAGCCGTCCTCGAATCGTGAGTCCTTGACCTCGGCTTCCAGCATGATGAGATCGGTCTGGAACCGGCCGGCCTGATTGATTGACGCCTCCGTGCCGGCGCGTCTGAGCTCCAGGACGAACACCGTTTCGTTCGGCCAGGTCCCGGTTTCCATGAAGCCGCGATACGAGGATGGGTTGACAAAGACGTTCTGGAAAACTCGGAGTCCGGTTTCGGACCCATCGCCCTCATCCTCGTAGGTCATGCTCAACCCCGAGCTGAGAAAGGTCCACTCTCGATAGTCGTCTGGAAAGACGAGGTTCGTGCCGTTCGCGTAGCGCGGACCGTCGCCGCCCGTCTGTGCCCCAAGCGGTGCTGAGCACACAAGGGCCAGAGCTAGACCGGCCATGGCTAACGTGGCGGTGACGACATGGGAAGGGGCAGTCGGCATCGGGGCTTCCTCTCCCCCTCAGTCTAGCCCGAAGCCGTGACGGTTGAGCGACTCGCTGCGTAGCTAGTGCAGCCGGAAGCTCACGTTGACGGTGAGCACGAACTGCGCCGGCTCGTCGTTCACCCGGAGAGGCGAGTATCTCCACTGGGTGACCGCGTCTATGGCCGCCTGGTCGAGCGGACCAATCGAACGAAGTACGTTGACGGCGATCACGTTGCCCTGCTCGTCGACGGTAGCCTCGACGACAACGGTCCCTTCGACGCGGGCCGTCACCGCATCCGGCGGATAGACAGGCTCCACGCGATGGATCACTTCGGGCGCCGAGATTCCTTTGCCGACCCGAACCGGGACACCGGGACCCGACGCGCCCGTGCCCCACCCGACACCGCCCTCCACCCCGAAACCGGCGCCGGGACCTGAGCCGAACCCACCCCCCAGTCCGTTGCTCAATCCAGGAGCTGCAGCCAGCGCAAGCACAGGCGGCTCCTCTGGCGGCGCCAGCGGCAGATCCAGGTCGAAGTCGAGCTGGGGCGGCGCGGGCGCCAGCTCTTTCAGCACTGGCTCTTCTGGCGCAGGCGCCGAGGCCGCTGGTGCGGGCGACGCGGGCTCAGCCGCGGCTGGTGGCGGCGGCGGTGGCGGGGCGGCCACCAGGATCGCCATGAGACTCGAAGTCTGATTCGGATCGGGCAAGGCGAGCTGCCCCGACAGCGAGACAAATACGAAGAGGGTTGCGAAGAACGCTCCGTGCGCAAGCGATGACACGAGCGTCGACCCAACCCCTGACCGCTCCCTAAATGGCCGCTGCAGATTTCCGGCCGCCAGCTCGAACATCGGCCCGACCCGGGGCTGAAACTGGCCGTCCACCCCAGCACGAGGTGTGCTCGGGGCGGCACGGTGCCGCTTGTCTAAAGGCCTGGACGAGGCGGAATCCTCGAGATAGGCGATCCGACCGAGATTCAATCCGTAACTGGCCATGATGGATGACGGCGTCGGGAATATTGCAAGAGGAGGGCCACGTCCCCCGTGGAACACGTCTGCACGGAATTGCTCGCGCGACGGGACCACCGCTTCCCCACGATCTCCCCGTTTCTGTAAGCGGCGTTCTGGAGCTGTAACCGGGCAGTCCACTATTAGTTTCGGACGCTCGCCCGACGAGGTGCAGTTCGGCGGGCTGCTGTCGGATGAGCCCGGGCCAGACCTTTGTCACGCTCCGGTCGGAAGTGTCTCCGGGACCACTGCGCGAGACACGGCGATACAAACCACGAGGTTGACGGCGAGGCCGACGATCCCCGCGTGGATGTTCCACAACTCGGGATATCCGGCAGCGAGGAGCAGTGCGTAGACCGAGGTGCCGGCAACCAGCCCGGTCAAGGCGGCCTGACGCGTCAGTCGACGCCAGGTCACACCCAGGAGAAAGAGCGGGGCGACTTGGGCGAGGATCTCCATCTTGATCTCCGTCAAGCCCCAGAGTGTGATCCTTGGCGACAGCGCGATCGCGACCAGCACGACAATCACCCCCCATGAGAGACGCTTTCCGGCTCGGGTCAGCTCGGCCTCCGTTGCGGAGGGCATGAATACCGGTCCCACGACATCCTTGGCCAGAATGGACGACAGGCTCAGGAGGACGGAATCGGCAGTCGACATGATGGCCGCGACTACCGCCGTCACCATCAGGACGCAGAGCAAATACATCGTGATCGACCGGCCACTCCATCGGGTCAGCAACAACGGCACGACCTGGTCGGCATCGACGTTCTGAAGCTGACCGAGCTCTTGAATCGCGAACAGGCGACCAGGAAGACTGCGCCCGCCGTCAGGAGCGGCAGGAACACCATGGCGCTGAACGAGCGTCTAAGTACTGCGTTTCACAATTACGGCAACGTATCGACCGCCGAGGCATCCCGCCTCGCTGCGTTGCTCGTCGGTCAAATACTCCCGGTATTCTCCCTCATCGCGACTTGCGACCCGGGCGCCTCAGCGCCCGAGTACGTCACCGTAATTGTGAAACGCAGTACTAAGCGTCGCGAGGCTCTGGGCAGCATAGATTCTCTGGACTGCGTGCGGATAAACGGCGGCCGAGCACCCAATCAGCAGGATCGTGCTGAACCAGTTTCGGCATACCTCCCACGAGGGCACCGCGACCTTGTCGGGCTGCGTGACGGCGATCGCACGGGTAAGCTCCTCGAGATGACCGGGTGTCGGGGCCACCACCACCAACAGACCGACTAGCCCGACTGCCAGCATTCCTCCTTGCACACAGTCGGTCCACGCCACCGCCCTCATGCCGCCAACGGTCTCGTAGATGATGACGACCAGGGTCAGCGACACCACCCCGACCCAGTACGGGACGGCCCCTCCCGACAGCCCTTCGGTGACGTGCCCCATGGCCATCAGCTGGGCGAGGAGGTAGTTCGAAATCGCCACCACGAGCATGATGTTCGCCAGCAGCGTCAGTATCGGGGAGCGAAAGCGGTGGGTGATCCAGTCGCCAGGCGTCACAAAACCGTGCTGCCGGGCCACCAGGTGGAGCCGCGGGGCAAACAGCTGATACACGACGATGACGGCCATCATGAACCCGATGCTCATGACCCATGAAAAGCCCACGCGATAGGCTTCGCCCGGATACCCGAGCAGGGTGTTGCCGCTGTACTGGGTCGCGTAGAGTGTCAGCAGCAGCACGAAGCCACCCAGGCCGCGACCGGCTAGGTAGAAATCGCTCAACGCCTGTTTTCCGGCGCGACGGCTCCGGTAACCGATCGCCACCACCAGGGCGAGCGCCGTGAACAGCGCGACCGCGACGTTCCCCAGGAGGGTGACGACCACCCAGTACGGCAACCCAAGCCAGAGTGGAACCGGGGACTCACCTGTGGCGGGGAGATACTAGGGGACGGAGAGGGCGAAGAGGACAAGATAGACGACGCCGATCCACCACCGCGTGGGTTGCGGAAGGTCTTGAGAATCGTCGCGCCTGACCACCCGCTACTCGCCTCGGGGCAGATGGTTCCAGATGAGATGGGTCATCGCGCGTCGGCGCGCTCGTCCAGGCGAGCGCCACCAAGCGCGTTCGGCACCGAGTAGTTTCCCTCGTGACAGGCGTACTCGAACTGCAGGTAGTCGCTGTCCCGTCTGAAGGGGAACGCGGCCGCCCACGGTGCCGTATACGTCCCCAGGTCCTCGAGGGTGATCGAATAGCGCAGGGCGTCCGGCCCGTCGACGGTGATCCGTTCGACGACCTTCTGCTCCTCGGTTTGGCGCGACCGCATACCGGCAGCGGGACCTCGCATGTTCTCGACCAGGCTGAAGTTGGTTGATTCGATGACGAGCGTGTTCCCCTCCCAGTGTCCACGGGGGTCACCCTCCCACTGACGGATCCTGGAGTTCAGGTGAGGAGTCTGACCGATCGGAATGATGCGGACGTTGTGAATCATTTCCTTTCGGATCACCACATACCCGGGAGGTTGAAGAATCAGCGTTCCGTTGTTGTAGTGTGTCGGCATCATCATGCCAAGAACACCTCGGGAGATACATCGGTCCCCCGCCTCCATGTTGGCGGCCGAATCGTGGATCTGCGCCATGCTCATGGCGATCTTCTCCTCTGCGCTACTCCTCCGAGCGGGAATCCGGCCATTCGCTGGTTCGACAATGATCGAGGGCGCGCCCACCGACACCGGCTTGTCCCAGTACCAGTCGAACCAGTAGGTTCCGTAGCCCCCTACCCCGCGGCTATTCTCGAAGCCTTTCCACTCGGACCGCTCGATGTTGCCCTGCGCACGCGCTTCGGCGCGCTGCTGAAGCTGCTCAGGTGAGAGGTCCTGTCCTGCGAGCTCTTCTGGTAATTCGAGCGGTGTGAACATCGCGTCCGAGTTGTTCCACATCCCCTCGATGTTGGGCTGTCCGTCCGCCAGCAGCGTTGGAGACCAGTTCTGTTGTGGCTCCTGCGCGACCATCGTCACGGTCGTCGTGAACAATGTTGCAATGAGGACTCCCGATGTTCGACGCTCCATGACACCCACCTCTCCTCTACTAGCCGCCGCCGAAATCCTGCGTCCAGTAATGCCCGTAGGTCGAGCCGGACACGAACGCATACCCGACGCCGATATCACCGTACCCGGCCTTCATGATATTGGTGCAGTGGCTGGTGCTCGCCATCCAACCGTTCACCGCCGATGACGGTGACGAATGGCCGGCGGCTATGTTCTCGCCCCTGGGAAACCCGCCGCTATACTCAGCATTGGCGATTCGCTGGGCGAACGACGTGCCATCCTGGCTGTCGTGGGAGAAGTAGTTGTTGAGCCCCATATCCTCGCTGTGGTCCCTCGCGGCCGAGCGAAGGGCCGTATCCATCGAGAGCGGGCTCACGGACGGATAGGCCGTTCCACCGCATGTCGCGCCCGACGCCCGATGCTGGTTCACAAGCGTGATGACCTGCTGCTCCCACGCAGCATTGGTCTCCACCGCAGGAGGTGGGGGTGGCGGCGGTGGTGACTCTTCCGGCGGCTCTTCCGGCGGCTCTTCCGGCGAAGGCTCTTCCGGCGGCGACTCTTCCGGCGGCGACTCTTCCGGCTGGGACTCCTCCGGCCGGGACTCTTCAGGCGAAGACTCTTCCGGCGGAGACTCGTTTGGAGGAGACTCGTTCGGTGGAGGCGGCGCCGCGGTGTCGACCGTGATCGTCGCTGTCTCGGAGTCGGCGACTCCGTTGGCGTCCAGCAGACGCACCCAGTAGCTGGTCGTGGTGGTCAACGCCGGTGTCGTGAACGACGCGTCCGTCGCGCCAGAGACCGGTATCGAGGTCGCACCGGTTGACCCAACGTACCACTGGTACGAGATCGAGCCGACACTGTTACCTACCACACTCAGCG
This sequence comes from Vicinamibacterales bacterium, assembly GCA_965249105.1. GTDB lineage: Bacteria > Acidobacteriota > Vicinamibacteria > Vicinamibacterales > UBA8438 > CAUZIB01. The sequence goes on from OZ252219.1 coordinate 5,840,881, forward strand.
TGGCGCTGGTCCCGCTCGTAACTGTCTGGCTCAGGGGTTGGGAAACGATCGTGAGTGAGATCGACCGGCCCGGACTGGCCGAGTCGCTCGTCGGAGTGGGACCCGTCGGCGACGTCGGGGACGACGAACACGCGGACGCCAGGGCTAGGGAGACGCCCCCCACAGAACGAAGAATCGCCGCACGGTTCCGAGTGTAGGTTCAACTGGCGTTCCATTCAGGGGAAGTAGGAGACGTCGCAGGCAGGCACGTGCAGGACCGGGAATCCGTCTTACATTCCTGAGTGCAGTGGTGGGCACACCTCGTCCGACAGAAGTGTAAGACGACTGCTGCGTCTGTCGCCACCAGACCATTTCTGTTCGCGCGCGCTACGGCGGGGCGTTGGTGCTAGGATGGGGTCGCTTTCACTCGCACAGGCGGGTGAATTGGAGGGTTCAGATGAAGATCCGACGTCTCGTGTGTGGACTCGCCCTATGCAGTGCTGTGTCGCTCGCGGCAGATCCCGTCATGGGCCAGACCGTGCCTCGAACGGGCGACGGCCGACCGGACCTGCAGGGGGTCTGGGACTTCCGAACCCAAACGCCCCTCCAGCGACCGACCAGCCTCGGCGACAAAGCCGTCTTGACCGAGGAGGAGGCCGCCGAGGCCGAGGCGAGGGTCACGGCACGTCGCGCCCGCCTGCTCGAGCCCAGCGAAGTGCGAAGCGAGCCCCTCCCGGCCGGCGGAGGTGGCCTCGCGGTCGGCGGCTACAACGACTTCTGGCTCGACTATGGCACCAACGTGATCGGTGACCGGCGAACATCGCTGATCATCGACCCACCTGACGGGCGACTCCCGGCGCTGACCGCCGAGGGCGAATCCCTGCGGCAGAACGGCTCCCTCTGGGAGGACCTCCCGATAGATGGTCCGCTCCGCGTGCGAAGCGCCGGCACGGGGGCCGACCGCCCCGAAGATCGCGGGTTGGCAGAACGATGCCTGGTCGGCTTCAACAGCGGTCCGCCGATGATGCCCAGCGGGTACAACAACAACATGCAGCTGTTCCAGACGCCGGACAACATCGTCATCCTCAACGAGATGGTCCACGACATTCGCGTCATCCCTTTCGACGGACGGCCGCATCTACCGGAGACCATAGGTCAGTGGGCGGGCAGCTCGCGGGGGCACTGGGACGGCGACACCCTGGTCGTGGAGACGATCAATTTCACCGACAAGACCGCGAGCTTCGATCCGTCAGCGATGCAAGCTATCGGAACCGGCCTGACCGTCGCCTTGACGGAGCGCTTTCAGCGGATCGACGAAGACACGCTGCTCTACGAGTACACGGTCGACGACCCAACTATCTTCACGCGGTCGTTCACGGTCGCGGTCCTCATGCGTCGGTCGGACGAGCCGATCTTCGAGTACGCCTGTCACGAGGGGAACTACGGACTCTTGAACATCCTCCGTGGGGCACGCGCCGAGGAACTCACCGGCAACGTGTCGCCGTAAGGCCTCCCGCTCTATCCCTCCGGGAGTGCAAACGCGACCAAGGACGCGTCTGGGCCGGCGCCGGTTGCGATCACGACGAACTGGCGTCCCTCACGGGTGATGTAGGTCATGGGGTTGCCGCTGGTGCGGAACTCGGTCGGCACCCGGGTCACCTCTCGGCCGGTCGCGGCGTCGAAGGCGTAGAGATAGCGCTCGCCGCCACCGATGAAGACGATTCCCCCGGCTGTCGCCATAGGTCCGTTGGTGCCAGGCGTACCCAGACGGGCCGGCAACTCAACGTCACGAAGCAGCGGGTGGCGCCGGATGAGCGGACTGCCTTCTCCGAACGGCACCTTCCAGGCGATCTCACCGTGGTTGAGATCGATCGCGACCAGATTGGCGTAGGGCGGCTTGATGAGTGGAATCGGACCAAGGCGACTGCGTGCGGCTGGCACACCACCCGGCTGGTCGTTGAAAATGCCTGGCGACGCCCCGTAGGCGCAGTTGTTGGTGTAGTCGACGTCAACATCCGGAAGGTCGGGGTCGGTCTTACACACCTGGTTGGTCGACACGCGCTCTGTCGACCGGACGAACAGATACCCGGCCCCCGGGTAGAACGCGGCACCGCCCCAGTTGGCTCCGCCGGCCTCATACGGGCGCATGAGCGTTCCCTGGAGACTCGGCGGAGTGAAGATCGGCCCCAGACGGAAGCACTGCATCTCTTCGATGGCCATCGCGTGAATCTCCGGCGTGAGGTCGTTGGCGTCGTCGAGCGAGGTGCCCTGTCCGGCGAAGGGCGGCGGCTTCGTGGGAAACGGCTGGGTCGGGTAGGGCACCTCGCCCGGGACATCGGTCTCGACGTCGACTGGCCGCTCCTCGATCGGCCAGATGGGCTCGCCAGTCACCCGATCAAAGACATAGGTAAACCCTTGCTTCGATACTTCCGCCACCGCATCGATCGTCCGCCCGTCAACTGTGAGCGTCACGAGATTGGGTGGCGACGTCAGGTCGTAGTCCCACAGGCCGTGATGAACGGCCTGGAAGTGCCACTCGCGCTCACCGGTCCGTGCGTTCAAGCAGAGGAGCGACTCGGCGAACAGATTGGCACCGAGACGGCGGCCGCCCCAGTAGTCACCGCTTGGTGTGCTCGTCGGCACATACAGAAGGCCCCGTTCGGTATCGAGCGACATCAACCCCCACACATTGGCGTGTCCCGTAAAATGCCAGGACCCGTCCTCCCACGTGTCAGCGCCGAACGAGTCGTTCGACTGTGGGACGGTAAAGAACACCCACCGGCGCGCGCCGGTGTGCACGTCGAACGCCTGCACCGAGCCGGGGGTGTCGAACCGGTGCTGAATACGGTCGGGTACCCGGCTCCCGACGATGACCAGATCCTCGAAGACGACCGGCGGGGACGTCTGGTCAAATTCGTCAGGCGACACCTCGTTCGGGAACCCTTCGGTCAGCGGTACCTGGCCGTCGTCGCCAAACGTCGGCACGAGCCCGCCGCTCTTCGCATCGACCGCGTACAGGCTGACGCGGCTGTTGAGGAAGACACGCATGTCATCCCCTCTCCCGTGTACGGCAACCCCCCGGTGCTTGAAGCCCCCCGGAGGCGCCCCACCCGCCCCTCCCTCGTAGGCGCGCGGGTCAAACGCCCAGAGCTCCTCCCCCGTTCCGGCATCCAGGGCGACGACGCGTGTGTACATCGTGGTGATATACAGGACGTTGTCGATCATCAGCGGGGTCGCCTCGAAGCTTCCGGGGCGGGTGCCGTATTCCTGAAGTGGAAGTTCTCCCGGTTCCCACTCCCAGGCGATCTCGAGCTGGTTGACGTTGTCGAGGGTGACCTGGGCAGCGGTTGAGAACTTGGTGTGGGCCTGGTCGGCCCCGACGTAGGGTCACTCGACCATGGTGCCGGGCTGGCTCTGCGCCCGCGGGCTCACCAGGACTGCAGATGCCACCGCCACCACCAACACGACCACTTGACTGACGCTGAGCTTGTTCAACATGGATCAGAGGGTACTCGAACAGACGGCAAGAGAAAGAAATCAGAGTACCGATTTGGCTTGACCTCAGAACAGCACGTAGCGGGGGACCCGCGTCATATAGTCCACGTAGGGAGCGCCCAAACGGGAGCTGAGATGACTTTCTTCCATCAAGACGCGAGTGTGCATGTTCCACACATAGGGAATCAAACCAACGAACAGCACGACACAGGGGAACAGGAAGCAGAGCCCGAGATAGAAGGTGTACATTCCAACAAGGCCCGGATTACGCGACCACCGGAACAGGCCTGAGGACTGTAGTTCAGAGCGGATCTTGTACCGACGCAACTGCAGCACAGACACGACAGTCACCGATTGTCCGCCCAGCACCAATAGGGCTCCCAGCCCCAGCGCCCAGACCGTATCGAGACTGTGCAACGGGATGAGATAGTCGACGACGGGCCGCCAAAGTGCTGCGGCTAGCGCGTTTTTCATGACGCTTTGGCGGCCACGTAACCGCAGTGACGGACGTAGTTGCGACACTCGGTCGGGGTGAAGCGCGACAAACACTCGCCGAGGAGCGGCCAGAGCGTGTCGATCGATCGACAGCGGGCCGTGCGAACGATGGTTTTGAGTTTGGCGAAGCAGAGCTCGATGGGGTTGAAGTCGGGGCTGTAGGGCGGCAAGAACCGCAGCGTCGCGCCGACCGCTTCAATGGCGGGCCGCACGCCGTCGACCTTGTGGGCAGCGAGATTGTCGGCGATCACGATGTCGCCGGGCTGCAACGTCGGGACGAGGATCTGTTCGATGTAGGCGAGGAAGCTGGCCCCGTCCATCGGGCCATCCAGGACCCCGGGGGCGGTGAGCCCCGTCACCCGCAGCGCAGCGATGAAGGTGCTGCTTTCCCACCGGCCCTGGGGCGTGTGATCGGCGACTCGCTGGCCACGGGGGCCGCGTCCATAGCGGCGAAGGAGATTGGTGGCGACCCCCGTTTCATCGAGAAAGACGAGGCGGGTCGGGTCGAGGGTCGGGGCGGTCGCTGCCCACTGCGCGCGGGCGGCCGCGATGTCGGGACGGTCGTGTTCGGACGCGCGCACCGTTTTTTTTAAGGGTAAAGCCCAGCTGTTTCACGGCCCGCCAGATCGTCGCCAGACTGGCGGATGTGCCCAAGGCGACTTGCAGTTCCGCGAGGGTGCGGTCCGGTTGCGCGTGGATCAGCGCCGCGAGCGTGTGGAGCTGAGGCGCGAGTACCGGCAGCCGCCCGTAGCGTTGCCGCCGCGGGGCGACTTCACCGGTTTCTCGCCGCCGTTGTTTCAGCCGCCGGACCCAGGAGGCACTGACATGGTATGTGACCGCGACCGCCGCCGCCTGCATGCCGGCATCGCTATCGCGGAGTACCCGTTCGCGAAGATCCATTGAATAGGCGCGCATTGATCCTCCTACTGGACGTTGCACGTAGGAGTACCATGAACTGCCTACTGAGTACTAGAGCTTTTCGAAAAACGCTTTAGTGGTATCAGGAACAGGGCGATGCCGACGGCGGTGGGCAAGAAGTATGTGACCAGCTTCTTTACGGGCGACAGACCGCGCGCGTGTGCTACGCGGGTGTCGTCCTTCTCGTCGTCGGCCCCGAGGAGCAGTTGATAGACAGACGCCTCGCTCGGAACAGGGAAGAGGAGCAACTGGACCAGCAGCGAGCCGTACGCGACCAGGACCAAGACCGACCGGGCGTCGAGCATTCTCACAGTGCAGGAGCAGCGGCCGATGCGCTCGTCCGCGCCACGTCGACAGGCCAGGCGGCCAGATCGATATGGCCCACCACCACTCGCGAGCGGTCGTCATCGACATGTTCGAGCCGCCTGGACCGCCAGCGCTCGATGCCAGTGACGTCGTTAGTTGCCATCTCTGTCGCCGCCTCTGCCCAGCCATCGATCAACCGTCTCTGAAGCTCGCGCTGCGCCGAGCCCAGCACCCAGTTGCTGAACGCCGTCCGGACCGAATACCCGACCTCCGCAAAACACCGTTCGGCGCACTCCGTGGCACCTGGTCCGGCGGCGGGCCCTCCCAGTCCCTTGTCCCTGTTCTGATGCCGGTTTAGGAGACCTCGAATCTGGTCGTCCTCCGGCTCCGCCGGCGAGCAGGACGAACAGCCGTTGTAGTTGATGGCAAAAAGCGCCGCGGCGCCTACGGCTCGACAGCGCGCAGCGAGCACGGCCAGCCACCTCTCCGACACCAGGTCGAGCAACGCGGATGCCGTGACCAGATGGCGGCCGACAAAGATATCGGGAGTGTCTAGGGCGCCGAGATCTGCACACTGAGTTTCCACACGACAGTCCAGCCGCTCGCCCTTGACGACACATCGGTTCCCGTCCGTCGAGACCTCATAGCGCCGCGACGCTCCCCATGCAGACGTCTGAGCAGGCAGGCTCGCGAGCAACGTCGGATCACGGTCAACGACCAACCACGACTGACGCTCGGGAAGGTGACTCGCCAAAAAGCGCAGGTTGGAGCCGGTGCCGGTAGCGAGATCAAGTACGTGCACGGTATCGTCCTGAGCGTCAGCGACAACTCCGGCGATGGTGTGGGTCAGACTCTGGGAGCGAGCGACTGTGTCCGCGGGTTCACGCAGCAGCAACCAGGAGGCCAGGGACTCATCCATGTCACGATTCGGAGAGCACCTGACCAAGCCAGCGTCCGGGCGGTCGATCTTCGGCGGGAGGTATCGCACGTTGTGGCGCTTGGAGGTCTCGAGGCGGACGACCATCGATCACCTGAACGTCGCCGTTGCGCGCGGTCTGAAGCGTGTGACGACTATTCGTGAGTAGCCGAAAACGCGTCACTCCCAGGATACGAAGTATCTCGGTCACCGCCTCATGGCGTCGGTCGGTGCCTCCCACGTCGACCGCACAGTGAGCTTGGTCGCGGTTCAGTCCAGCCTGCTGCATCGAGTACGCACGCATCTGGCTCGCCAGGGTGATCCCCCACCCCTCTTGTCCCAGATAGAGCAGCACACCGCCACCGTCGGAGGCGAACGCTTGAAGGCTCTGTCGAAGCTGATTGCCGCAGTCACAACCACGGCTCCCGAACACATCGCCGGCCAGACAAGCCGAGTGCATGCGGACGGGCACGGGGTCCGGCCACTCCTCCTGATTCCCGATCAACACCGCCACATGCCCGATGTTGCCGGTTGTCTCGCGAAAGGAGACGAACAGGGCGTTTTCAGCGTCCCCCAGAGGCACGGGACCTACGCTGACTTCCGTGAGTTCGGGATGTTCCGCGCTCGCCATGGCTTCGACCTGTTGGGTCGTGACCGTCAGGATCGCCCCGCTCTTGAGTTCGCCGGTCAGGAGCTCCTGTTCGGGGTCGTCGACCGTGACGCTAACGACCGCCGGCAACAGGTCACCCCAACGCGTCAGTGTCAAACCCGCGATCTCGGGGCCGGACGCGGCGCGGGCGCCCGGCGCGAATACAGAGCCACTACCTACGGTGCTCGCGAGCTTCCAGAGCTCGGCGGGACTCACAACGTCGGGGACAGGAAGACTTATCACCTGCGGTCTGTTGTTGCGACCTTTGCCCAACCCGTTGTATCGATGCGTCTGGGGTCGCCTGACGGCAAGCCGCACGACGCCAGGACTCATGACACGGAGCTTCTCGAGTGTCTGGGGGGTCAGTCCCTCGACGGACGCAACGAGAGCGGCCGCGGTAGAGCTGTCCGGTGGGCCTGAAACCAGGAGCGGCCTTCCCCGGTGGAGGTCGAAGGAACCGCGCTCGGCTTCGTGCATCCTATTGGTGCCAGAGGGTGTCTCGAGAAGTCTACTCCGCACGGTGACGGGATGGGAACGCTACTGCGTTGGCAACCCCGAGACAGCGATGCCCCGTGGGCTGTAATCCAACGCCGCTTCATCTTCGGTGGACAGAAGGCTCACCAGGAACGAGTAGAACGCCTCGATGCGAAACTCTTCAGAGGCGGCCGGCGCCCAGGGCAACTCCCATCCTGACGCGAAGCCCGAGGCCGCCAACGGGCCCGGAAGATCGGGGATGTCAGTGACCACATGGACAACGACATCATGGTCCCCGCTATCCGCGATGAACGGGGGCTGGTGGTCTCCATAGATCAGGGCGATGAACCTGGGTTCGATACGATGTCGAACCACCTCGAGTATCAGTTCCCATTCGTAGGCGATGGTGACGAAATAGTCTCGCTTCCGTCCCTGAGGAACCGTCAGCGCGAGCTCCACATAGTCAGGTTGGGTCTCGAGGAAAGAGGGTTGCGGCTCTTCCAAGTCCGAAACGTCCTCCGTGATCCGAGGTGGCGGTTCCCACGGAAAGTGAGTCGACACGTTCGAGAAGTGAAAGAGCCGGGGACGCGGTTGCTGGCTCCAGTAGTGCGTCAGCGCGTAATCAAGCGCCCACTGGTCCGGCACCTGACCGAAGCCGTAGAAAGTACCGTCATACGAGAAGTCGCTCCGTACGATGACGTCGTCGTAGTCGTACAGGCCGGCGACCCAAAAGGAACCGGGTTGAACGGCGAGCGTGTAGTAGTCGTGGCGGTTCAGGTAGGCGATCAGGTGAGGATACCGACTGGCCATCTGTCTCCAGGCCGAGTAGGTCGAATGCCTGTCGATCTTCATCCCACTCAACGCCGACGCCTTGCTCATCCACGACCCACCACCGGACACGGGCGAGGTCGCGAAGCGCGTGACCATTGGGAGTCGCAGTTCGTCCAGTTGGTTCTGTACGCGCCGCATCAGCCCTTGCCGCGCAACAGCGTAGTCGTCGTCCGCCCACAGCGTCGCGCCATACGATTCGACCTCGAACAGAAAGATGTCAGGACGGCGCACTGGCCTCGTTTCGGCCAGGCGGGTGGCCGCCTCCATGGAAGAGCTGTTCATCGCCTCGACGGCGGCCAGTACATCCAGTGACCGGTGCCAATTGTGATACACCTGCTTGGCCTGGAGTTGAACGATCGGATCGTCTCGCGCCACGCCGAACCACGAGAGTGACAGCACACAGTAGCCGTTGATGATCGCCCACCCGACAACCACGTGCCGCGCTTTGAGGCCAGCACCCCATCGCCACACCATGCTCACATAGCGCGCCACCAGTGTCCCGAGCCCCGCGACGGCCACCAGCAGGACGCCGACGTAGAGGACATCCGTCCACGTCCATGTGTCGCGCACGAAGATCCACGCGCTCTCGATCAGGAGAACGTCGTCGACCAGAGCGCCCGGGCGGTCCAGGAGGTTCTGGATGAGGCCGCTGTAGGCCAAAAAAGTCAGAAGTGTGATGAACGAAAACCACGCGAGCGGCAATGCCGCGGGTCGCCACCTGTGGGCGAAGCGACTGGCGAGAATCAACGAAGAGACGATGAAGGCCCAGTCGGCGCTCAATCGAAAGATGTCTTTGTTGTGGCGTCGGACGAACAACTGCATCGCGTACTCATACGTACTACGCCCGAGTCCCGACTGCCCCCAGTCGTAGGGCCCTCGGGGATGTCCCGACGGAAAGAACGGCCAGAAGTTGTTCTCGAATGAATAGAGAAGATAGAGCGGGACGAACAGCACCACATTCAGCGCGAAGAAACCTGCCGCGATGCCAACGCCCGTCGGGAGGGATCGTGCGTACGTCAACAGCCGCACGTAGAGTGGCGAGCGGGTTCCAGGAATGGGTGCCTCCCCCAAAGCCTGCGGCCCATCCTACTGTCTACCAGGAGCGGACCGCGACGGCAGTATGAAAACGCTAGTGCAGTGGTTCAGAAATACCTCGGCATTCGGCCACCGATGCAACCCTTCTGCCTGCGTTCCTCCTCAGTCACAGATTCCCGATTTGCTCCTTCGTCGCGCCTGGCCAGAAGGGTGCTTCGGCGCCCTCGGTGCACGAGGTATTTCTGAACCACTGCACTAGCCCGTCATGCCGAGAGCGTCTCTCTACGCTAGCATAGTGAATTCGGTCGGTCACGGCGTGACGCCTGAGGAGACCGATGTCATCAACACCTGCCTAACCGACGGCGCGGAACCATGTCGACCTCGCGCGATCACGAGTCCGCAAGCCGGCGAACGACGCTCGGTCCGCTGCGCAAGAAGGTGGTGGTCGCCGGCGTCATCCATCTGTGCGTCTGTCTGGTGTGGGTGACTGTTGCTACGCCGGGTTCTCTGTCGCTGTGGCTCATCGGTACGACCGTGGTCGCGGCCTACTTTGCCGCGTTCCTCTGGCGTCCAACCGCCGCTGAGCCCGATGCGACGAGCGCGCTATCGCCGCGGCTCGGCGCAGGGACGACGGTGACCCTCATGCGGGTCTCGTGCCTGTCACTGCTCTCAGGCTACCTTCTCGCGCCGCCAACCTCGATCCAGCTGTGGCACGTTGCCGGACTCTACACCGCGATCGGCGCCGGCGATTGGCTCGACGGCTTCCTGGCCCGCCGCACCCACTCCGAGACCCGACTTGGCGAGCAGCTGGACATGCGAGTCGACATCATCGGCATGTTGGTGGCCCCTGTGGTCGCGGTGACGGTCGGACGGCTGCCCGGCTGGTATCTCGTGTTGAGCTTCGCCGCCGTCATCTTCCACGGGGCGCTCGCCCTCCGGCCTGCGATGGGTCAGCCCTCTCACCTGGAGCGCCTGCGTCCCAGCGCGCATGCACGTGCCTTCGCCGGCTTTCAAATGGCGCTTGTCGCCGCAGCGTTTGTGCCGCTGCTTCACGCTGACGTCGTTCGTCTGGTGGCGACTGTTTTCATGGTGCCGTCTCTGGCCGCGTTCTTGCGGGATTGGCTTGTGGCCACGGGCCGGCTCGTGCCGGGCACACGGAGCTACCGCCGGCTCATCCATTGGTCGATTGCCGGTGTACGCGGAGTCACCCCGGTTCTGCTGCGCCCGGTTTTCGCAATCCCGGCCATCTGGATGATGCCAGCCCAAGGGGCGCTTGGCCCTCTCATGGGCATCTGTGCGGTCGCCGTTCTCATGGGTTTCGTGCCGCGATTGTTTGCGCTCGGTTGGTTGGTGACACTTGGACTTGCGCCATCGGGGACATTCACAGAGCGCCTCCTGCTCGCCGCGGGCAGCAGCATCCTGTTGCTGGGCAGCGGATACTTCTCTCTGTATCAACCGGAGGAGCATTGGTTCTTCGGTCGTCACGGCGGAGGCTTATCAGAGACGGTGGCGGGCTCTGAACAACGCTAGACGCTCAACACAGAACGGCGTGGCCCGCTCGCCGCTGATGTCTATGCGCTGCGCGCGGAGTGATGCGCGGATAAGAAAGCTGCGACACGGGCCGCAGTTGACGCCCACGTTGGATGTCGCAATGCTCGCGCGTGCGCCGCGGTCCCGATCGTCGGCAGCAGACTCGGCTCGGCGAACACCCGTCGCAAAGTAGCAACGAACGCGCGATGATCGGTGGGATCGACGAGGAGTCCATGCTCCTCGTGCTCTACAAGCTCTGGGGCGGCGCCGTCGGTGGAAGCGACCACGGGAAGGCCGCACCGCATCGCCTCGAGACAGACAATGCCGAATCCCTCTCGTGGTGAGGCGAGCACCAAGAGGTCTGCGCGTTGGTAGGCTGCTCGCAGCGCGGCGCCACGCAGTTCACCTTTGAGCTGCACCCGACCGGTGAGGCCCAACGTCTCGATCTGCTTCTCGATTGAGCTCACGTACCGCTCATCACGAGACGTGCTGCCGACCAGTTCGAGCATCCAGGGATCGTTGCGAAGGGCGGCGAGCGCCGCGAGCAAATGATGGACCCCTTTGACCGCGGAGAGATTCGCGACCGACAGCAGCCGAGTGTGCCCTCCCTCCGATCTCGTCCACGGCCTCCTCCCATCGGCGAGAAGGAGATCGGGCGCGACCGACGGATAGGCCACGACGCTCGGGGGCGAAGCACCGAGCAGCGCCTCGACCTCTCGCAGGGTGAATTGGCTATTCGCGACGCAGCCATGCACGCCCCCAAGAAACTCACGTTCGCTTCGCTTGCATCGGTCACCCGCCTCGCCGCCGGCCGCCTTGTAACCGAGGTTGTGAACGATCGCGACGCGCAAAGGCCGACGGCTGGAACCGAGCGCGGCGTTGATCTCGTTGAGCGCGGGATGGCATAGCTCATCTTGCAAGAGAACGTCGAAGTCCTCGCTGTTGATTCGAGCCAGAATCTCCGCGATGCTCTCTCCGACACCGTGAGGGGACCGTGGGTCTCGCAGATTCAACAGGGTCCAGGTTGCGCCGAACGTCGCCAGGCTACGCAAGAGTTCGCGATCGTAGATATTGCCGCCGGTCCGCTGTTCGATGTCGCCGTAGATGACGAGGCCGATCCGCATTCCGGCAAGCGAGATTGGCAGCTGCGCCGGAATCGTTGATCCGTCGCGACTAGCCGACGCCGTCGATGAGTACGCCAAACTAACGGCCTCCAGGTCCCGGCAGCCTCTTCAAGAGCTCTGATCCGGCTCCGCTGCTTGGTCGATTCCCAGTGGGACTGAACTTCAAGACGGGTGCATTGTGACCGATTCTGCTCTCGAAAACCGATTCTCTCAGACTGGGGCGTGTGAAACTGTCTCGGTGCAGGTTTTGCGCGCCGATCCAACGGCATCGCTCGTGCACCCGTGAGCACACAGGTCCAGCTTCTCGATCACGCGGCTCGGGGTGCGGTGGTCGCGTGATCGCTGCCACGACAGACACGAGGAAACGAGGCTTAGAAAATGCGTGCGTTCGTCACTCTCATGACCGCCGGCATGATGTCTCTCATGACGGTCGCCACGGCCGCGCGCGGTCCGGCGGAACAGACGACCCCTGCGTCTGCCGCGGCCACCGACCAGCAGGTCAGGGAGGTCGAGATCGCCGCCGGCCGGTTTAGCTTCGCGCCCAACACCATCGAGGTGCGGGAGGGTGAGCGCGTTCGGCTCATCGTTCGGTCCCTGGACGTCGCGCACGGCATCTCGGTGCCGTCGCTCGGCATCCAGCAGCAGATCCCAGCCAGTGGCGAACCGGTCACGATCGAGTTCGTGGCGTCGCCACCCGGAACCCATCCCTTCTCGTGCTGGGTCTACTGCGGAGTCGACCATGGCAAGATGAGCGGGGCGATCACTATTCTGCCTCGCGATGGCTCTGAGGTGCCCGAGATCGCATACCTCCCAGTCGAGAACGACTTCACGGTAGTGACGATGCCGACGACGCGGACCCTCCCGCGACACAAGGGCGCGTTCCGTCTCACGCATCGCTTTTCTCGGCCACTCGGAGACGGCAGCTTTGGTGACCTGGCCGAAGACCTGTTCGGCTTCGATTCGTCGGCCCTTATCGGGTTCGAATACCGATTCGGCGTGACGTCGTCGACCCAGATCGGCGGATATCGCGCGAGCAACCGTACGATCCAGATGTTCGGACAGCAACAGCTCCTGCGACAGCGAGACCATCAGGTCGGCCTCGACGTCATCGGGTCGATCGAAGGGACCAACAACTTTCGCGACGAGTACTCGCCGGCGTTCGGCGTGGTCATCTCGAGAACGGTGGGCACCCGAGTGTCGGTGTATGCGGAACCGGTCTGGGTCGGGAATACCAACAACGGCGAGCTGCTCCATCCGGAAATCGGTCTGCGCTCGGACGACGAATCGACCTTCGTGGTGGGGCTCGGTGGCCGCGTGCAGCTCTGGAAATCGCTGCTCGGCGTCGGCGAGTTTGTGCCCCGGGCCGCTGGCTTCAAGAACGGCGACCACCACGCCACGGTCGGCGCCGAATTCCAGCTCGGTGGCCATGTCTTTCAGCTGAACTTCTCAAACTCGCTCGGGACCACACCGGCCCAGGTGGCCCAAGGCGGCAGCCTAGACAACTGGTACATCGGCTTCAATATCTCGAGGAAGTTCTTCTAGCATCCCAGCGACTGAGCCCAGACCATCAAGGAGACCCGACCATGGACGATTCGAAACCGATAAGTAGACGCGAATTCAGCCTGCACTCCGCCTTGGCGATTCTGAGTGGGGTCGCCATCACCGTCAGCGGCTGCGAGTCAGACAGCCCGACCGACCCGACTCCCTCACCGGGCCCGGGCCCGGATCCGGACCCAGGCGACCTCGAAGGAACTGTCAGCGCGAACCACGGACACGAGGCTGTCATCACCGACGGGGAACTCACGGCCGGGAACATGCTGGTGTTGAACATCCGGGGCACGGCGGACCATCCCCACACGGTGGGGCTGACCGCCGACGAGGTCAATCGGATCGATGATGGCGAGACAGTGGCCAAGGGGTCTTCGAACGACGACGGTCACAGCCACACCGTGACGTTCAACTGACGCGGCCCTGCCCGGGTGACGACCATTGCACTGAGCATGGTGCTGGCGGCAGCGACCTGGTAGGTTAGGAGTGATGCATGGACTCCAGATCGCCCACGTGTTGTCCGTCACGGCTCTGCTCTCGGCCGCGGGCGGATGCGTCCCGGCGTCATCGGGCAAGAGCGTTCCCGCGACCGACGCCGTTGTGCAGTGGCACGTTCCCGACGGCGGGCGCCTCCCGCATGCCCTCATCGACGATGAGGGAACCACCCACCTCGTCTACGTAAGGGGCGAACCGGTCGAGGGTGACCTCATGTACGTGACCCGTGAGCCCGGCGCGACGACATGGTCGGAGCCTGCTCAGGTGAATAGCGAGCCCGGTACGGTCACCGGGATCGGCCCTATCGACGGCGGACATCTGGCCCAAGGCAGGGACGACCGACTGCACGTCACCTGGTTTCGGATCAACCCCGTCGAGTTCTTCTACACCCGGACCCGCTCTGACGGGCAGGGCTTCGAGCCTCAGTTCGGGGTGGCCAGCGGGACCGGGGCCGAAGCGGGATCGACGTTGGCGGCCGATGACGACGGCAACGTGTTCATGTTCTGGCACGACGGCGGGGGGGAGGATGCCCACCGGTCGGTGTACGTGACCGTCTCGCACGACGATGGCCTTATCTGGGAGCCCGCTCGCCCGGTGAGCGCCGAAGGCGAGGGAGCCTGCGCGTGCTGCAACCTACGAGCCTCACGCGACCCGCAGAGCGTGGTCCGGGTGTCCTATCGCGGAGCGAGGGAGAATGTGCACCGAGGCCAACGCCTGCTGACGTCACGCGATGGAGGCCAGACATTCACCGACGAGCTGATCCAGTCATGGGAACTCGGCGCGTGCCCCGTTTCCACCACAACGCTCGCAGAGGGTCCGACCGGGACCATCGTGGCCTTTGAAACGCAGGGACAGGTCTATTTCGCCAATACGACCGACCTGGCCAGCGCCGTGTCGCCGACCGGCAGCGCAGGAAGCCGTCGCAAGAATCCGACCGTGGCCGTCAATCACCGCGGCGAAGTCCTTCTCGCCTGGGCCGATGGACCGGGCATCCGCTCGGGCGGAACCCTGCACTGGCAGCTGTTCGACTTCGACCGACAACCAGTATCCGCGCCATCCGGTGGCCGGGACACGATCGAGGACGGCAGCGTGGCCGTCACACTCGCCCGGCCCGATGGCACCTTCGCCATCATCTATTAGTTGTTGGTCCGGGCGCTCGGCCGGATGCTCCCTAGGATTGGACCTCGACCGGTCGGGCAAAGCCCCGGCGAAACAGCTGCCTGATGTCCTCGAGGATCACGTACGCCGTGGGCACGAGTATCAGCGTGATGAAGGTCGCGAAGAGGACACCAAACGCGAGCGACACGGCCATCGGCACCATGAAGGCGGCGTCGAAGCTCCTGCTGATCATGAGAGGCATGAGGCCGAAGAAGGTCGTCAACGACGTCAGCAGGATCGGCCGGAAGCGATTGACCCCCGCCTCGCGGACGGCGACGCCAAGGTCGTCGAACAGCTCACGCTTTCGGTTGATGAAATCGACCATGATCAGGCTGTCGTTGACGACGACGCCGGAGAGTGCAACGAGACCGAACATCGACGTCATCGAGAACTCGATCCCCAAGAGCACGTGCCCCCAGACCGCGCCGACCAGGCCGAACGGAATCGCGCTCATGATGATGAGCGGCTGTACGTACGATTTTAGTGGCACGGCCAACAACGCGAAGATCATGAGCAATGCGATTCCGAACCCGCGCTGGAGACCTGCGATGGCGTCTCGCTGTTCGGACATGGCCCCTTGGAAGGTGTAGGACACGCTGGGATAGCGCGCCAGCACCTCCGGGAGGATCCGCGTGTTGAGGTCGGCGATCACCTCTCCGGAAGAGGTCACGGCCGCGTCGACGGCCGCGGTGACGTTGACCGCGCGACGACGGTCGATTCGGCGGATTGACGAGAAGCCGCGGCCAGGTTCGACCAGCGCGACCTGGCTGAACGGCACCTCGCCGCCGCCGGGGATTCGGATACGCATGTTCTCGAGGTCACCCAGCGACCGGCGCTCGTCGCGAGGATACCGAACCATGACCCGGACATCATCGCGCCCACGCTGAATCCGCTGAGCCTCCTCGCCATAGAATGCTTGTCGCACCTGACGCCCCAGATCCTGCAGCGTCAATCCCAGCGCTTCGGCCGCCGGCTTGATGCCGAGCTTTACTTCCTCCTTGCCCGCCCGGAACGAATCGGTCACTTCGGTCACGCCGGTGTATTCCAGTAGACGTTGTTTGACATCGACAGCGGCGTCGCGGAGCGCATCCAGATCGGACCCCGCGAGCTGGACGTCGACATCGTCGCCGGGAGTCATCATCGACATGTTGAAGTCCAGGGCGACAGCCTCGGGAATCGGACCTGTGAGATCCCGCCACATATTGCCAAGCTGCTCGCTGCTGTAGACGCGGGCCTCGGTGGACGCCAGCTCCACCGTCACCTCGCCCACGTTCGGAGAGGAGGTACCCCCCATTCGCCCAACCGGGCTGCCGCCCCCTGACCCCATCGGCTGGTCTCCGATCGTCGCGGAGACGTGGCGGACATAATCCTCGCCCGTCTCGTCCAACAGACGGGCTCGCAGGCGCGCTGCGCCCGCCTCGAGTCTCTCGACGGCGGTGGATGTCACATCGACCGGTGTGCCTGGAGGCAGCTCGACCGACGCTGCCATGAAGTCTGCCTCGACAGTCGGAATGAAGTGGAAGGCTGGCTGACCAGACATCACCATGCCGACGGTCAGGATCATCGTGGCCACGCCGATGGATGCGGTCAGGTAACGCCACTGAAGCGCCAGCTCCAGCAACGGTCGATAGGTGCGCTGGACGAACTGCTTCAACCCGTTGGCAAAGAATCCTTGGAACCGCGGCCACGGCCCCGGAGCTTTCTTCTTCTTGCCCATGTGTGACAGGTGGGCGGGCAAGATCTGCAGCGACTCGATCAGCGAGAAGAGCAGGCACGGGATCACGACGAGCGGGATGACGCGGAAGAACTTGCCGAACATCCCGGGCACGAACATCAGAGGCAGAAAGGCCGCGACGGTCGTCAGCACCGCAAACGTGACGGGCTTCGCGATCTCCTGCGCCCCGGCGATGGCCCCGCCCAACCCATCGCCGTCCTTTTCCTGATGACTGAAAATGTTCTCCCCGACGATGATCGCGTCGTCCACGACGATACCCAGCACAAGAACGAACGCGAAGAGCGACATGATGTTGATCGATACGTCGAGGCTGGGCATCAACGCGATCGCCCCGAGAAACGAGATCGGAATCCCGAGGCTGACCCAGAAGGCCAAACGCAGCTCCAGGAAGAGCGTGAGCACGATGAACACCAGGATGAACCCGCTGGCGCCACTCCGCAGCATCAAGCCCAGTCGTGCGTTCAACACCTTTGACTGGTCCTGCCAGACGGTGAGGGTGACCCCGGGCGGCATACGAGCCTGTGCCTCGTCGACGTATTCCTGGACGCGTGCGGCAATCTCGAGCGCACTCTGTTCCCCGGTCCGGAACACCGAGACCATCATCGTGGGCTCGACGTCGAAACGGGCGTATTGATCCGTTTCGGCAAAGCCATCGACCACCGTGGCCACGTCGCCCAGTTGCAGGCGGCTGCCGTCCGGTCGGGTCCACAGGACCAGGTTCTCAAACTCCTCGCCCCGGTAGGCTTGACCGATCGTGCGAAGCAGGATCTCGCCACTCTCGGTTCGCACCGAGCCACCCGGAAGGTCAATCGACGAGTTGCGGACCGCGGCCGCCACCTGATCGAAGGTCATAGCATGCCGTCTGAGTGCGACCTCGGACACCTCGATCGAGATCTCGTAGGGCGGTGCACTGACAATATCGACCTGAGTGATCTCCGGGGTGTTCGCCAGCTCGTTGCGGACCTGCTCGCTGAGCGCCTTCAGCGTGAAGGGGTCGACGTAGCCACTGACCGCGATGTCGGCCACCCGGTTCCGGGTGGTCAGCTCTTGAATGATCGGCTTTTCGGTTTCAACCGGGAAGGTGGTGATCGCATCAACATTGCTCTTGACGTCGTCGACCACCTTGCGGGCGTCGGCGTCGAGCTCGAGCTCGATCATCACCCTGCCCATGCCTTCATTGGCGGTTGACTGGATCTGCTTGATCCCATCGATGCCCTGGACGGCCTCTTCGATCCGGACGTTGACTGCTTCCTCGACTTCTTCCGGGGCGGCACCGAGGTAGGGCACCTGGACAGAGATCCGGTCGAGCTCCATCTCGGGAAACACCTCGGCCTTGATCGAGACCACGGCAATCGAGCCGGTCACGACGATGAACACCATCAGGAGGTTCGCCGCGACGCTGTTCCGCGCAAACCAGTCGATCATTCCCTTCACGACGTCACCTCGCGAGAAACGGGGCCAACGTGGAGATCGTGGGTCGCACGAGCATTCGTGCGATCATCGCGATTATACGGGGCTAGACTCCTCGAAACACACGACCGTATTGCCCCGGCCCTGATTGTGCTCGAAGAGCTCGAATGCCTGGACGAACTCTTCGAGGGGAAAGAGGCGTTCCACTCGTGGCTGAATCACGCCGGTGGCCAGGAAGTTGATCATCTTGGCCACGTTCTGCCTGTGTGCTTCTGGATTGTCGCTCGCCCAGCGTGCCCAGATACTGCCGATGACGGCCGCTTCCTTGATGAGCAACACACCTGGTCGGATCGGTTTCTGGCCGGCCGTAAAGCCGACCAGGCAGATCTTCCCCAGTGGCCGAACCGAGGACACGAGAGCCGCCTCGAAGAGATCCCCCTGGACCATGTCGACCACCAGGTCGACACCCTCCGGATGCCCCAGCTCGGATGCGGCTCGCCTCACCTCGCCCTTGAACGACTTGTGAGCCTCCCGGTCTCGGCCGTAGCAGAGCACGCGGTCCGCACCCGCGGCCGCGGGGAACTCCTTCTTCTCGGGAACGCTGACACCGGCAATCACCAACGCGCCCACGGCTTTGGCCAGCTCGACCGCGGCCATGCCGACACCCCCGGACGCGCCGTCGACCAGCACGAGATCGCCGGCGCCCACCTCTCCGATGACCTTGAGGGAGTGATACGCGGCAAAGAAGTTGCGCCCGAGGTTCGCGCACTTCGAGAGATGCAACCCATCCGGCACTTTCCAGACCGATGCAGCCGGCACCCTGACGACTTCGGCCAGACCGCCGACTTCGACCACGGCAATCACGCGCTGACCGACCTCCAGATGCTCGACTCCGGCGCCCACCTCGAGCACCGTCCCCGTCACGTCCATTCCCGGCACGTAGGGCAGGCTCGGCTTGCGCTGATAGAGACCCTGCGCCTGGAGAGCGTCCGGGTACTGGACGCCCGCATAGTGGGTGCGGACCAGAACGTGTCCCTCTTTGCACTTGGGTTCGGCGATTTCGTCCAGCGAGAGAACCTCGCGCAGGGGATCAGGAGTCGGGACAGGTTTCCCGTCCTGGTCGAGACCGGCGTATCGGTGACAACGGACAGCTTTCATCCGTTGATCGTATCCCGATTGAGGGTGTCCCAGCGGGCGACGATGCTCGGTCCGCGGGTGGATACGCGCACCGAAGGAATGACCTCGCGCGTGGCTGATGAATCAGATCTCGGAGAGCTGCTCCAGCCGTCCGGTGCTGTCGCCGAACTGATCGACCGGCACGCCCAGCTTGTCCAGCATTGTCAGGTACAGATTGGTGAGCGGGGTTTCGGCCGGATACTGGATGTGACGGTTCCCGCGGATCCGCCCGGCTCCCCCGCCGGCCAGGAGAATCGGCAGCGATTGGATGTTGTGCAGGTTGCTGTTGCTCATGCCACTGCCGTAGAGCAGGATCATCTGGTCGAGCAACGATCCATCACCGTCGGGTGTCGCCCGCAGCCGGTCGAGATAGTACGAGAGCAGCGTGGTGTGGTAGGCGCCGACCTTGACCAGTTTCGCCAGACGCTCGGGTCGGTTCTCGTGGTGCGACAAGGCATGGTGCGGGTCGGGCACCCCAATCTGAGGATAGGTCTGAGCGCTCAGCTCCGGGGTCATGAGAAACGTGATGACCCGGGTCAGATCGGCCTGGTAGGCCAGCACCTGAAGATCGAACATGACCTTGACGTACTCGTCGAACGAGTCGGGGATCCCGCCAGCCGGACGCTCCACGACCGGCAGCTCGCGGTCGCCTTCGGCCTCGGCCCGCTGAATGCGGCGCTCCACATCGCGAACAGCCGACATGTAGTCGGTGAGCTTCGCGCGGTCCGCCGACCCCAGTCCGTCCTGGAGGCGCGCCACCTTCTCGGTGACAGCGTCGAGGATGCTGCGGTCCTGCTCCCGCCGCTGCCGCCGCACCTCAGGGTCGGTGCTCCCGCCGTCGCCGAACAGCCGCTCGAACACCGCGCGAGGACGGCTCTCCATCGGCAGAGGTGTGGTCGGGGTGCTCCAGCACAGCGTGCTGACGTAGGCGCAGCTGAAGCCGGCGTCGCAGGCGCCGCCAAACTCCGGCAACCCGATTCCGAGCTCGAGCGATGCGAGCTGTGTGTGCTGGCCCAGTTGCTCGCCCGCAATCTGATCCAGCGAGCGACCCGCCTCGAAATCAGCACCTTCGGTCGGCTTGGCGTGCACACCGGTCAAGAACGCTCCGGTGATCCGACCATGTCCTCCGGCCGGGTCCCCCGGCAGCTGGGCTGCCGGCGCGTGGTCGAGTCCCGACAGGACGTTGAGGTGATCCCGAAAGGCGGCGAGCGGCTGCAAGATCTCTGAAAACTCGAACCCGGTCCCCTCCTGCGCCGGTATCCACTTATCCATCACGGCACCATGCGGCACATACACCGCGCCCAGGCGAGGCTTGGGGCGTGCGGCGGTGTGGGCGAGGGCGGTAAACGCCGGAATCATCCCGTCCAGCAGTGGGAGGGCGACGGCCGTCCCGAGACCTCGAAGCACGGTGCGCCGGGGAAGGGCCTTCTTGGTGACGATCATGGCTCTGATCTCCTCATCTGAAATGGCAAGCTCCGGGTCACACCCAGAACAAGGGCCGACCAGCGGTAGTCGTCGGTCTCGGCCTCACGCACGATCGAGCGGATGGCCGGCCGGTCGTAGTACTCAACACCACGCCCCAACGCGTAGGTCAGGAGCTTTTCGGTCACGGTCGTGACGAACTCGTCCTGACGCGCCAGCAAGACGCCGCGCAGCTCCGGAAGACCGTCAAACGTGGTCCCGTCGGGTAAGCGGCCCGAGGCGTCGATGACGATGTCGGACTCGGCGTCACGCCACTTCCCCACGGCATCGAAGTTCTCGAGCGCGAACCCGATCGGGTCCATCCTGTCGTGGCAACTAGCGCAGACGGGATTGGCACGATGGACTTCCATCCGTTCGCGCATGGTGGTAACGGCGTCACTCTCCTCACGCTCGGGCAGTTCTGGCACATCGGGCGGAGGCGGCGGAGGGGGCGTGCCGAGGATGTTCTCGAGCACCCACTTGCCGCGCACCACGGGAGACGTGCGGGTCGCCAAGGACGTCGCGGTGAGGATGCTGCCCTGCCCGAGCAGGCCGCGACGCGCATCGTCCTCGATCGTGATCCGCCGGAAACGGGAGCCGTAAACCCCCGGGATGTCGTAGTGTCGGGCCAGCCGCTCGTTGACAAAGGTGTAGTCGGCCGTCAAGAGGTCGACCACGCTCCGGTCCTCTCGAATCTGGCTCTCGACGAATAGCTCCGTCTCACGGACGAGCGCATCACGGAGGTTCTCGTCAAACGTCGGAAAGGCGTTCACATCCGGTGCCACCGACCGCATGCGACGCAGGTGCAGCCACTGCGCCGCAAAGCTGCTGACGAGCACCCCCGACCGCTGGTCGGAGAGCATGCGCCGCACTTGCTCCTCGAGTACCGCGGGGTCGCTGAGCCGACCCGCCACCGCTACGTCAAGCAGTTCGTCGTCGGGGATGCTGCCCCAGAGAAAGAACGATAGCCGCGACGCCAGCTCGACGTCGGTCAGCCGATATGCGGTAGCTGGCGCGACATTTGCCGGGTCGCGCTCGATGCGAAAGAGAAACTCCGGGTCGACCAGGATGCTTTCGAGCGCCCTCTGGATCCCTGCATCAAAGGTCGCCCCGGCTCGTCCGGCGCGGTAGAATCCGAGCAGCTGATCGACATCCTCGCCGTGAGGCGTCACCGGGCGGCGGAACGCCCGCTCGGCCAGCGCCGTGAGGATATCGGTCGCGCACGGCTCCTCTTCCTCCGGATTCAAGGGACGACACCCGAAGATGCGAAGGCGGCTCGGCGTATCCTGCACGCCCGCCGGACCACCGCCGAGGGTGTCCGGACTGTAGGGTCCTCCGATCTCCACGCTGTCGAGTCCCATCGGCTCGAAAAAGCCCCGGCCCGTGCGAAAGGTCCAGACCGGCAAACGCTCCGGGCTCACCCCCTCGATCGTCTGCGTCCGCTTCATGAACGACACGCTGACTACGTGGGTGCCGGCCCGGGCCGGAAACCGTACCTGCAACGCATCGTCCTCATCGTCATTACGACCACTGCGGTCGCCGCTCGCCTCGGCATCGGCATCCTCAGAGCGTGCCTCCTGGTCGTCGTCCGCAGGCCAGTCGCCAACCCGGAGTAGCGCCAGACGCACCCCATCCAGGCGCACATCGATCTCCTGCGGCTCGTTCTTGTTGCCCCGTAACCCCGCATCGCTTTTGTATGACTCGAGCGTGAGGACGTACTCGCCGTCAAGGGGAAAATGATGCCGGACCCCGATGCCACCGCGCGACCCGAAGGGAAACTCCTCGCTCATGCGGTCGTCTTGCACAAGGAGCGTTGACACCGGGTATCGCACGGTGTCCGCTTCGATGGACGGGTCGCCGACCGCGAGCCGACTGATCTTCCGCGCGGCCGACATGTAGCGCTCCAGCACGCCGGGCGCCACGGTCAGGATGTCGGCGTTGTTGTCGAACCCGTAGGCCAGGTCGTCGGCCGGTAGCAGCGACTCACCGTCAATCTCGAGGTCGAGCAAGTCGCGGACGGCGTTGGTGTACTCCAGTCGATTGAGGCGATGGATGGTCGGTCGCCCCGGATTCGGGTCGATTTCGGCGGCGGCGTCGAGCCCGTGTTCCAGCCAGGACGCGAACCGGTCGTAGGTCGCCTGGTCGGGTCGAGGGCGACGGGGAGGCGGCATCGCCTGAGTACTGAGCTTGTGCAGGACCTTCTCCCACACCTCCGCGTGTTGACCAAGGTGATCGAGGTCGACGGTGTCGAGCGCCAGGTTGGCAGTCTGTAGGCGCTCGTTGTGGCAGGCGACGCAGTAGCGATCGAGTACGGCGCGGTAGGTGGACGCACCCGCGTCCTGCCCCGCCGCCGGGGAGGCGGATATGACGACCAGGGCCGCCGTGATTGATGCTGACACGAGGCACCCGACGACCGGTCCCCGCCTGGCCATCATCAGCGAATCTTCCCCTCTTTGTAGATCCCGATAAGATCCGGCGTCTCGGTGCCTCCCAGGGCACGCAGGAGATCGGCGGTGCTCCCTCCTCCCAACCCAGGCAGGAGGATGTGCCCACCGCCCTCGGCGATCATCAACGGCGTGACCCCTCTTTCATCTCCGACATTGACGCTCGCCCCGTGATCGACGAGCAACTGAACAATCGCGTCCGACCGGATGTGAGCGGCCCCATGCAGCGCGGTCCGGCCTCGGGCGTTGACCGCGTTGACGTAGGCGCCGCGCTCCAGCAGATACTCGACCGCGTCGAACGCCTGGGACGCCGTCACGCGCGTTTCCGCCGGCACCTGACCGAGACCGGCGGCCACCATCAGCGGCGTCGTGTTCTCATCCGTCCCGCCGTAGACGTCGGCTGCAGCCGCGGCGAGTGCGCGCATCACCTCGACGTTGGCGTCCAAGGCGGCCAGCAGAAACGGTGTCGCACCAACGAGGCTCACGCGAAATCGTGGGCTCGCGTATCCGTACTGCGGGGGAGGTTTCGTCAGTCGAGCGTGAGGGTCGGCGCCATGTGCCACGAGCGACTCGACGAGAGCCAACTTACCGACCAGCATGCCGTTGAGTGACCTCCACTCGGGGTCGCGGTCCCTCTCGATCCCGCGCAGGCTGCCGGTCAACTCCGTATGCCAGGACCCGGCGGCCCAGTGGAGCGGCGCGAATCCGAGGTCGGCCGTATTCGGGTCGGCCCCCTGCTCGAGCAGAAAGATGGCGAGCGACGCGTGGCCGCGAACGGTGGCGACCATCAAGGGGGTGGTGCCGTCGGACGCCGCGTCGTTCACGCCGGCGCCCGCGTCGATCAACAACTCGGCGAGCCCGAGGTCATCCACCCGCGCCGCGATCAGCATCGCCGTGAAACCACCCTTCGACCGAGCCTGGACGTCGGCCCCGTGATCGACGAGGACCCGAGCGACTTGCGTATGCGCCTCCCCCGCCGCCCACATCAAGGCCGTCTGGTCGTGCCACGACTCCGCAGCATTGGGGTCGGCCCCGTGGGCAAGCAACGCGCTCACCGCGTCGACATCGCCGGTCCTCGCACAGGTCATGAGCGGTGTTTCCCCCGTCGTGCGCGCGACATCCGGGTCGGCGCCGGCCTCGAGCAAGAGGGTCACCATGCCGGCGGCGCCATTGTCACAGGCCAGCGAGAGCGGGGTCACGCCGTAGTCGTTGACGGCGTCGACGACGGCCCCGGCATCGGTCATCAGACGGGCCAGACCAAGGTCGTCCTCGTAGGCCGCCCAGTGCAGCGCCGTGGCTCCATCAGGCTGTGGGGCATTCACGTCGACCTGTTGTTTTAGCAGCGCCTCGACGGTTTCAGTGTCGTGCGCCCTGACCGCGTCAATCAAAGGACTGTCCGAAGCGTGGAGAGTCAGCCCGGGGACGAGCAGCACTAGAACCAGTGCACTACAGAGAAGAGGCCCGGGTACGGTACGCATCATTCCCCTCTGGGCCGCAATGACAAGCGGCCTGCACCCATGATTATGCCGCTCGGCGCCGGTTTCTACAAGGAGAGTTCAGGCGCTAACACCAGAAACACCAATGATAGGGCGGACGAAAGTAGGTAATGAGCCGGCCGCAAACGATGACGCCAACCCAACATGTCAGTGACACCGCCGCCATCACCCTCGCGGCTCGCGGGGCCTCGACCCACACCAGGTATTCCATCAGCTTCGCCCAACTACCACCGACCCCCGACCGCGGGCGCAGCCCGCCCCCGACTAAGTTTCTGGTCTCCACCAGACGACTGTCCCCGCTGCAACATCCAATGTGGTCGGGCGGTGACTGTTTCCAGCCAATCCGCAGCGACTCGACCTGGCACAGCCGTTGCTCCCTAGATCGGTGTGCCGAGAACAACGAGCGTCGAACTCGCGAACCCGAGCCCGTTCCCCCGAATCATGGCCGTGACGGCTGCGGTTGGCGGCACCGTCGTATTCCTATTGGGCTGCTTTATCGGTAGCGTGACAGAGCCCGTCCCAGGGATGCTCGGCGGAGTCTCGGCGCTGGGCTGGCTCGCTCCGGCGTTGGTCGTCATCGCAGCGCTACCCGCGCTCGTCATCTGCCAGGGAGCCCTCACTCTCCAGACGCCCCGCACGGTCGGACAAAACCAAGCGCCGGTCGGGTCATTGTTGACTGGGCCAATGTTGACTGGGTCAGTGTCGACTGGGTCGATCTCAGAAGATGTCGGCTCCGGTCTCGACTTGTTCCCCACGGAGGCCTGACTAGAGCACCTGCGCCTGGCGCATGACGCGTTCGCACTTCTCCCGGATCTCGGTTCCCACCTCGAACGGGTCTCCTTGCACGAACTCCTCCCGGAACAGCTCGACCGACAGAGCTCCCGTGTATCGCTTCTCCGCCAGCTTCTCGATGATACGAACCACCGGCGCAATGCCGTCGCCGGGAATCAGCCGCGAGTCGTTGTCGATCAGCTCGCGAGGGGTATCGAGCAGATCCTGAAAATGCGCGTGGGCTAGCTCGCCGGGCTCGAGCAGGTCGAGGTCCTCGAATTTGCTCAGACCTGACCAGAAGTGGAAGAAGTCGAGCATAGGCCTCACGTTCGGGTGCGCCGCTTCGCGAATCACCTTGAGCGAGGAGGTCAGCGTT
The DNA here is from genome assembly GCA_965249105.1 of Vicinamibacterales bacterium. Lineage (GTDB taxonomy): Bacteria > Acidobacteriota > Vicinamibacteria > Vicinamibacterales > UBA8438 > CAUZIB01. The sequence goes on from OZ252219.1 coordinate 5,866,703, forward strand.
GACAGGTGGGTCGAGTTCCGGATGAACTCGATCATGGCCGTCAGCTCGAACTCCCGCGCGATCTCGCCAGCCTCCCGAATGCAGTCCGGGGTCGCTGCAAAATCATCGGCCGTGACCTCCCGACGGGTGATCGACGGCGAATACACCTTCTGCAGACCCAGGCTCGCAAACTGCTCGCAGCCCCTGCGCCAGCGGTCGAGCGATTCCGCCCGCGCCGGCCCGGGAATCCAGATGTCCGGCAGAACCACCGCGGCGGACACCGGGGTCAGGCCAAGATCGGTCAGCACACGCTTCGCAGCGGGTAGGGTGTCGTTCTCGAGGAATGCCGCGAGCAGCGGCGCACCTAGCTCGACATAGCGGATGCCTGCTTTCGCCCAGCCTTCCAGGGAGCCGCGGTAGCCGGCCGCCCGCGACGTGTTCTGGTGGATGCTCAGCAGCATCTTGCCGGGAGCCGCTGATTGCGCGCCGACCACACGCGCGAGAGGTGCCGCCAATGGGGCCAGAAGTAGGTTGCGTCTCGTAAGCATGGTCCCTACTCTAACGCTGATCGACCTCGGCAGAGCAGATCACATCGGAGGGGCGTGTTCAGAACCGTACCGCGCCCCCGACGATGAGCCCCGTCCACTTCAGGCTGACGCCGACCTGGGTACGCTTATCATTGAGGTCGATCTCATAGGATCGATAGCCGATATGCGCCCCGACGTTCTGGGTGATGAACATCTCGAGGCGGGCGATCACGCTCATCTTCCACCCGTTGAAGTCATCCACCGTGACCTTCGGAAACCCGGTGAGCTCCACATACGCGCGAAATCGCCCCTGGGGATTGAAGAGGGCATTGCCGCCCAGGCTCGGGTAGGGCGTGTCGAACGTCTCGTCGAGGTCGCCGACCGGAGTGGAAGCCAACACCGTCGCGTCAAAATACCCCACACCTGCCAGGAACCCGGCATCAACCGACCGATTGGCCACGAAGAGAACGTTGTAGTTTGCCTCGAACTCCTTGATTCCCAGGCTGGTGGTGATCGGCACCTGCACCGGGATCTCGATACCGCCGATAGGGATGCGTCCCGTGATCGTGATCGTCCCGTCATTGGAGCGACTGGACCCCGAAAGTCGCAATCGGTGACGCCGCGCCAGCCCGAAGTCACCCTCCCACATCCACCCGCTCTCCGAATCACTGACGCCGAGGTTGCCGATCTTGATCGACGGCGGCAGATCCACGAGGTCACCGGGATCGATACTGCCGTCCAACGTACCGACCCACCAGAGCCCCGCCAAGCGAACACGGTCAAACGAGCGATCAGACTGTCCGTACACAATCTGCGCGGACGCGGTTTGGCACGAGAAGAGCACGAGAAGCGAAACAAGAATCGACCGACTGTTCACGGTTCTCCACCGCAGCAGGAAAGAAAAGCCAAGAGTTCTGTTGAGTGCTGGGCAGCGAGCGATTCGGCCGCAAGCCGGAACTACTGAAGGGTCTGAACCTCGTTCTCGACCCGCAGGACGCCTTGGGTTTGCGCGACGATACGCTGAATCTCGATCATCTCGATTTGGCCCTGGACATAGCCGAGCAACCGCACGTGGCCGTTGTTCACGATGATGTGAATCGGCGGGTTCCTCATGCTGACGATGCGCTCGAAATGTGTGTTCGAGCGGAGCTGGCGCGCAATGGAATTACGAATCTGCCTGTCGTTTGACGCGGGCGACAAGCTCTCGATGCTGCTCTCGACATTTTGTACACCCTTGATTTTCGCCACCCGTTCGAACAGCTCTGAGGCTTTGTCGCGATCGGGTGTGACCCACCCGCCAATGAAGACCCCGCCCCCCTGGACGCGCGCTGTGATGTCGTCCCACATGGTGTAGTGCGGATACCGCTGGATCTCCTTCGCGACAGCTTCGGAGATGTTCTGGTCGCTCTCCGGCTCGGGAAGCTCCAGCTCGCTGGCGACGGTCTCGATTCCTTCCACTCCGAGCGCTCGCTTGATCGCTCGGTCCTTGGCCCAGAAGTGCGGCACCTTGCCGGAAAGCAACGCCTCGCTTCCCGTCACGGCAACCTCGATGTCGTTGAAGTCGCGCCCTTTCAATGAGTCCCCTACGGCACGTTCTAGCTGCGGCGAGTCTTGACCCGCCTCGCCCAGACGTTCCATGAGCAGGGACATCGGCAGCATCAACGCGACGACGGTCGCGGCAAGCGTGATCGATCTCATCCTCATCGGGTCTCCAGTTCGTTGTCGTGTTGTCGCTCAACCAGCACTATGTCGACACTCTCTTGTATCACAGATACGCTCCGGTCGCCCGACATCTCCCGCGTGTGCCTTGACCTCGACCCACCGGCGCGGGCATTCTCATTACGACGCGCTTGGGCTGGCATAAGGTCCGGCAAGGAGATCACACGCTACAGCCAAGGGGGAGACAGATGCCGTATCGCTCTATCGCCGCGCTGATCGCGGTCGGAGTGTTGGTGCCGGTGGTCGCAGCGGGTCAGTCGGCGACAGCGGAACCGCCCCGGACGGCCTGGGGTGATCCGGACCTGGGGGGCGTCTGGGACTTTCGCACCATCACCCCGTTGGAACGACCGAGAGACATGGGCGACAAGGAGTTTCTCACAGAGGAAGAGGCCGCGGCCAAGGAACAGGAGGCCGTGGAGCGGGACATCCGTTCTAACAACGCGCCGGCCCGGCGCGCGGAAGCCGGTGACAACGTCGGTGCCTACAACCGGTTCTGGATGGACTTCGGGACCGAGGTCGTCGAGACCAGGCGGACATCACTGATCGTTGATCCCCCAAACGGCCGCAGGCCTCCTATGACGCCCCAGGCCAGAGAAGCCGCGAGCAAGCGCCCGAGGTGGGGGCAAGAGCCACCCCCCGACACCTATACGGATCTCAGTCTGTTCGACCGGTGCATCGGCACCATGGCGCTACCCATATATCCGATTGCGTACAACAACAACGTCCAGATGTTCCAGACACCCAACCATGTGGCGCTGTGGGTCGAAATGATGGCTTCCACCCGCATCATTCCGCTTGACGCGCGACCCCACGGGAAGCTCCGGCAGTCGCTGGGCGACTCCCGAGGCCACTGGGAAGGCGACACGCTGGTAGTTGAGACGACGAACTTCGAACACGGGCTGACGCTCATCGGCGCCAGCCGGAAGGCACGGCGGCTGGTCGAGCGCTTCACACGGGTCAGTCCCGAACTCATCGAGTACACGTTCACGATCTACGACCCCGCGACCTGGACGCAACCCTGGACCGCCGTGCAGACGTTCCGGAAGGCGACCGAGCCCGTGTTCGAGTACGCGTGTCACGAGGGGAACTACGCCATACCCAACATCCTCGCCGGGGCGCGTCGAGGTGAGCTGGCCGAAAAGGCTGGGGGCTGAAGCCAGAGCTGGCAGTCATCACGTCGGTCAGGTGATGAGCGAGAGCCTGAGTTTCCTTCGGGAGTTCGTCCGAAGGCCATCACATACTGGAGCCGTCGCGCCCAGTTCTCGATGGCTGGCGCGCCGGATGGTCGCGAGTGGGCCCCTTCGGTTGGCTGACACGGTCGTCGAGCTCGGACCGGGCACCGGCTCCTTCACACGCGCGATCCAAGACTCGATCGTCCCTTCGACAACGTTCTTCGCGCTGGAGATCAACAAGGAGTTCGCGACGAACCTCCGCCTCCGGTTTCCCGGCCTCACGGTGCACCACGATTCAGCCGACAAGCTCCCGCAGTACCTCGCCCATCATGGCAAGAGCGCAGCCGATTGCATCCTGTCCGGACTTCCCTGGGCCAGCTTGCCGATAGCGGTGCAGGAGGAGAGCATGACGGCCGTCGTGGAATCGCTCAGTCCGGGCGGCACCTTCACGACGTTCGCCTATCTGCACGCCCTCTGCCTTCCTGAGGCCCGGCGCTTTCGGAAACGCCTCGAGAGCCTCTTCACGTCGGTGGAGTTGAGCCCAGTCGTCTGGCTGAACCTTCCGCCGGCGTTCGTGTACCGGTGCACGAAATAGCTCCCCCTCGATGGGAAGACCTGGAGCAGCTGAGATGAAGAAGACCTGCGCGCTCGGCGTCCTCCTGATCGTTGGTGCGACCGCAGGCGTCGAGGCGGGGCAGAGCCAGCGGCCCATGAGCCCGGCCGGCAGCTCGGCGACCCAGATCGGTGGCGACCACTTCGACGGCCGTCAAGGGTATGTCGGCGGCAAGTGGATCGAGATCACCTATGGCCGTCCGATCACACGCGGGCGTGATCTGTTCGGTCCCGACGACTTCGCGGAGTTTCTCAACGACGGCGCCCCCGTGTGGCGAGCCGGTGCCAACGTCTCGACCCGGCTGTTCACCGAACTGCCGCTCGAACTCGGGGGCACGCGTCTCTCGCCAGGCGAGTACACCGTCTTCATCGAGCTCACGCGAGATGAGTGGACGCTTATCGTTTCGAGCCTACAGGCGCAGACGCAGGGGTTCGACGAGAACGACCCGGACTCGGTCTACGGCGCGTATGGCTACACGCCCGACCGGGACCTCATCCGAGTGCCGATGCAGATCGACACCCTGCCGTACTCGCACGACCAGCTCCACTGGGAGCTCCTCGACATCACGCCGACGGGCGGTCGGTTGGCCATCTTTTGGGCCGATCAGATGGCCTCGGTTCCGTTTCGTGTCTCCGACTGACGAATCCCGGGGCAGAAGCTCACATGGATGTAGAGCGCCTGGCGCAAGAGCTCGCCGCCCACCTCGTCCTTTCTCGGCCGTTGGTGTGCGTGGACCTCGAGGCGACCGGCGTGTGGCCAGGACGCGATCGCATCGTCCAGATCGCGGCCGCCAGTATCTTCCCGGATGGCAAGGTTTCAACCTGGTCGTCACTCGTGAACCCCGAACAGCCTATTCCCGAGGTGGCACGGGCTATCCACGGGATCAGCGACGAACAGGTGGCGTCCGCGCCGACGTTCGGGCAGCTGGCTCCGACCGTCGAGAGGCTCCTGTCTGATTGCGACCTGACCGGCTACAACGTCGAGCGATTCGATCGCCGTCTACTTGCCGCCGAGTTTGCCCGTGTCGGTCTCCAGGACCCGATGACCGATGCGCGCGTCGTCGACGCCTACACGATGTTCGTCCGCCAGGAGCCGCGAAGTCTTGACGCGGCGTTACAGTTCTATGGAGTCGAGGTGGGAGAGTCGACTCGGCAGGCGCATGATGCCCGCAGCGATGTCGAAGCCACCGTCGCCGTACTCATGGCGCAATTGAACCGTTATCCCGACCTGCCACGGACGGTCGACGGGCTCCACGAGTGGCTCTACCCGAGCGATCCGAATCGGATCGATGCGGACGGGAGGCTGGTGTGGCACGAAGGCGTCGCGACGGTCACCTTTGGAGCGCAGGCTGGCACTTCTCTCGTGGAGCTGGCAGCCAGCGACCGTGACTTTCTCGAATGGGTGCTGCGCAAGGACTTCTCCGACGAGGTCAAGACGATCGTGCGAGATGCGCTGGAAGGGCGGTTTCCCGTCCGTGACTAACGAGGATGGCGAGGGAGGGCTGCCATGAGTCTCCAGGGAACCATTATCGGGGTGGATCTGGACGGCGTGTGTTCCGATTTCTACGGCCGGATGCGAGAAATCGCGGCTGAATGGTTCGAGCGACCGCTGGACGATCTCACCACTGACGTCTCGTATGGGCTTGAAGAGTGGGGTATCCAGCAGCCCGACCAGTACGAGAGCCTGCACCGGTTTGCCGTGACCCAGCGTCAACTGTTCGAGACATCACCGATGATCCCAGGCGCTCGGCTCTATCTCCGAAGGCTTTCTGACGAAGGGGCTCGCATTCGAATCGTGACCCACCGCCTGTTCATTCACTACTTCCACAATCTCGCGGTCAGCCAGACCGTCGACTGGCTTGACCGGCACGGGATTCCGTACTGGGATCTCTGTTTCATGAAGGACAAGGAGCAGGTCGGGGCGGACATCTACATAGAAGACAGCCCCACCAACATCGAGAGACTCCGCGGGAAAGGCTTCCACACGATCTGTTTCGGAAACAGCTCCAACACGGACATCCTCGCGCCTCGGGCCGAGTCATGGAGCGATGTGTATCGACTTGTCCACGAACATGCCGATGTCAGGTAGGGCGATTCACCGCACGACACGAAACGCGGTCCAGATGTGCTGTGTCTCGGCCGACCCGGCGGTTGGGCGGGCACCCGAGATCTCGATCACATAGTCCCCCGCCGCGAGCGGCGCCAGCGCGACCTCCGCCGTCACCCACCATGTGCCGTCACCGGCATCGCGCACAGCGGTCTCGACAGGCACGGCGAGCTCCGTTCCAGCGCGGTCCAGCAGTCTTGCCGAGGGAACCGCACCATCCCGGCCGGGAACGTCAATCCGCATGCGTTCCCTGCGCCGAAAGCGCAGGTCGGCGGTGGCGACCTCCTGATTACCCGTCGACGGACCGCGACGGAAGAAGCGTGCACCGGCACCATCGGGCGGGCCAGGCAGCGAGACCTTGACGACATCGCTTGTCGGGACGCTTCCGGCGACCTGACCGCGCGCGCGCACCCGCACTCTGTAGTCACCCGGGGTCAACGGAGCGTCGGCCGCCAGGGCCACCTCGAACCTCCGGGTCCCAGCTTCCACGTTCGCGTGGCTGGTACCCAGCGTCTTGCCACCGGGGGTCGCGAGGATCACATCCACCTCCGCGCCCTGGTCCCACTCGTCGTCCCGGCCGACTTCGCCGACCACCTGAAAGCTGGCGGTGCCTGTGGCCTCCCAGCCTGCGGCCACCTGTACTCGTAGCGGCATTTCGCGCGACAAGGCCGACAACGGTCCAAGCGCCCGCTTGATCGCCCGCGCTCTCGCCACCTCGGTGGGCGACAGGCCGGCGTTGGGATCGACGGCCGGAGCCGCCGCCGCCAGGACGTCTTCGCGGCTTGACGCCAGGTATCCGCGTCGCGCTCGCAGGTCCACGCCAGGTCGACTCACTCGCACCTTGACCTCGTGGAACGTACCGTCCATCTCGACACCGGAGGCGAGATACCCGAGCAAGTAGTAGGAGGACAGATCCTCGACGACGCGGTGGAGATTCTCGGTGAACCGGTTGGTGTTGACGACGGCGAGGCCATCGGTCCCGCTGGCCAGCCTCCGCAGCGAGGTCCGTTTTGTCCGGAGCCGGGCAAGATCTGCCTGCAGCGACGGCACGGGCTGTTCACCGACGCTTGAGTCAAAAACGGCGAGACCACGAGGATCGACGGGATAGAAGGAGGCGTTGGCTCGGTTGGCCTCGTCCAGCAGCAGGCGGAACTGGTCATCGTTGTCGATCAAGGCCAGCGTCTGCCGGTCGCGCTCGCACTCAGACATCAGTTCGTCATATTCAAGGGTCCCCAGCGTGCCCCGCCGCGGATCGAAGGCCGCGCGTGGATCTCCCAGTGCAGCAGGGCGACCACTCTCCAGCAAGGCCCCGCTCTGCCGAAACAGGCGCCAGCCCTCGGTGATCACGAGCAGCGCCTTTCGCTCCTCGCGGACCACCCTCAGGTAACGGACGAGATCGCCAAGGGCGTCCAGCGTCATCTTCTCGCGCCGACGGTCGATCATTTCCCGAGCCGTTGGGCTCACACGCATCCCGATCCCGATGGGGGGCGGATAGCAAAACTCGTACTGCTCCTCTTTCGGGTCACCGGTCACGACGCGATCGCGGATGCCCCACCACTCACCAGCCAGCATGGCCTGCAGCACCATGGTCTTGCGGCCAAACGCCACGTCGCGGGCAGACATCTCCGGCGTCATCACGCCGATCAGGTCATCGACGCCGATGAGGTCGTCGAGCATGTCGACGAGGGGCTGACTGATCCGCCGAGAGGCCGCCGCACCGACGTGGCCCGTATCGAGGAACAACACGAACACCCGGGCGCGCGGATTCTGGAGCATCTCGCGCGACTCGGCGACGGTGTTGGGCTCGCGTCGCGCCTCCTGCGGCACGTTGCCCCGGATGCGGATGTACTCGAACTGCGTGATCTCCTGCGGGACCCCCTCGTCGAAAATCTCGAACTCCTCAGGGCGCAGGTCCGTGACCGGCTCGCCGTCACGGGTGACGAACACGTCCACCCGCACGTAGTTCACGTCTGTGCGAAACGTGGGGGGGGTGAGCTGATCGTCGTCTGCGACCTGGCCCTGCCCGTGAGCCGTCACGGCCAGGACACCAACCAGGCTGGCCGCTACAGCCCGGCATAAGAAGCGGAATCGGTTGGGCATGAATCCCTCATGCAGACGTGGCAGGGTCAGTGTACCCCGAAGCCCCTCAGCGTCCGCATCCATACGACGACAAACGCCGCAAACACATGCTGCGCCATCAGCGTGACGACCGCGGGCAGGGTCGCACCGGGAAATGCCTCGGCTGCACCATCCGTGAGCAACCAGACATCGGGTATCAGCGACAGGATCAGCGCGCCAATCACGATTCGGCGAAACAACGGCATCGGGCGGGCAGACAGCCGGCCAACCAGATGCGACACCGCCAACCCAGCCCCGACCCCTGCCACGGTAAAGAAGACCGTCCCGCCGGGCACCGCCAACGGCAGGAACTCCGCTGGGATGTCGAAGAGCGCCAGCGCCGACAGCCGTATCGCGAGATTTCCGACCACAGCCACGAGGATGGTCCGGAACCAGAGTCGCCACGCACTGTCGACGCTGCTCGAACTCGCACTCATCAGCTGATCTCTCCCGGCGTGTTTCTCATCATACGCCTGCCCCGGCGAGTCTGCTGTTGAGTCTTCTGTTGATCCGAGGCGGACGTTGATCCATGCTGGGCATCACACTCGATAGTGTCATCCAAGGAGGCAGGGGCATGCGGAACGTTGTGATTGCGGCGGCGGTGTTGGCGGTAGCGGTGGCCGTTCCCCTGGTCGTCGCTCAGGACGAAGGCAACCAGGCGGCCGGCTGGGAAACGAGGCTCGACCGAGGCACAGACGCGAACAGCGTGCTTCATTTCAGAACGATGGGGACCGGCGTACACGCCACGACCGGGGGTCGCGGCGGGGCTATCTTCTGGCAGCCAAACAGCATGGCGAAGGGGGACTACACGATCAGCGCGATGTTTGTGCAGACCGAGCCATCTGGACATCCGAACGCCTACGGCCTGTTCTTCGGCGGCTCCGACTTGGCGGGATCCAATCAGCGGTATTCGTACTTCGTGATCCGCCAGGGTGGCCAGTTCCTGGTCAAGAAGCGCATGGGCAACGAGACACCGACAGTGGTCGACTGGACGGCGCACGATGCGATCAACGATCTGGATGCCGATGGGCGGTCGAACAACACGCTCTCCGTGGAGGTCGGAAGCTCCCAGGTGCGCTTTCTGGTAAACGGGACGGAGGTGACATCGCAGCCACGGTCAGCTGTCGATACGGACGGAACGACCGGGTTGCGTGTCACCCACCTACTGGACGTGCATATCGGCGACCTCAAGCTTGGGATGTAGACGCGTCATCCGGCCCGGCGAACGTGACCGCTGTCGCGTAGGCCAAGATTTCGACCGTCCCCGTCGCCTTGCTCTGGCCGTTGGAAATGGTTGAGGTCTCGATGCGACAGTTGAGGAACAGGTCTGCGGCGGGACAGGACTCTTTCATGCGCAGCACCGCCTCCCTACGACCTCGGTCGATCAGAGAGGCGTACGACCGGATCTCGCCGCCAAAGATCTTGCGAAAGAGCATCAGGACCCGCTTGTAGTAGTCAACCGAGACCACGACGGAGCCGGTCGTCAGGACCGCCTCGGCGATGGGGCGTGGATCGTTCAGGGTCTTCCAGGAGACGGCGGGAACGTCCAGGAGCTTCTGCTCCCGCGCGCGGATGCTCTGGTAGTGCCGGCTTTCGGCCACCCTGCCCGCGACGTACCCAATGACCAGCAGCGCCCTGAGCGACGGACGACGTGGAGAAGCGGATGTTGACCACCGCATTGGCCCCCAACTCCTCCGCCTGGGCAACCATGCGGCGGGTCGCTTCCGTTCGCGCCTCGACGATCTGCTTGCCGTGCACCGACTCAACGTTGGTCAGGATCATGTAATCTCCTCGCTCTCCTTTCGCCGGTGACCCCGTTTACTCACCATCCTTCAGATCCAGGTTCACCCTTGAATGGCCCGACCACCTCAGGGGTGATCCAGCCGCCGTAGAATCCACCGGGCTGGGGGACGACTCGGACCGACCCGACGTAGCATTCGATTCGTGAAGGGTAGAACGAAAGATATCCTCGAAGCTGCTCGAATTCGGACAACGGATCAGGATACGACCAGGCGACCGGATCGGAATCGTGCCCCGAACCCTTCAACCTCCAGTACCGGGCTTCGCCCTTCCATTCACACCACGAACGGGCTGAACTCGGCTCCAGCAGCTCGAGCACCACGTCCTCGGGAGGCAGGTAGAAGGTGGGTGGCCCCGCGGTCTCCAGGACCCGCCAGCTTCGTTGCGAACGAGTGAGATCAGCCTCGCCGACCCGGACCACGACCTCTCGTCGATCTCGCTCGGCCCGCGGCGGGCGTGGATAGTCCCACACCGATTCTTGCCCGGGGCCGGGTTTCAAGGCAAAAGGAGGACGTTCATCTCCCACATAACGCCAGCCAAATCGAGAGCGTGAGGGTGGCGCCGTATCGGGCAAGGGTGTTTCCCTTTGTCGCAGGCCCTACAGGACAGGGCGACCACGCCTATCATAGGGCCCCGCGGACCTGTCTGCGCGAAGAAACACGCGGCGTGAGCCGGTCGCTCATACACCCGCGTCGTAGGGAAACCCCACGAAGCCTTCCTCCACATCCGGCCTCAGGATTAGCGTCGTCATGCCGAAGGCCATAGCATAGGAGTCGCCCGGGCGCTGCGTCACCGCAACGGGCTGCAGAGTCCGCACGTGCCAGTCGTGCACCCGCTCCCAGACCTCGATGCCGACGTCGACGAAGTCGGGAAACTTCTGATGTCCCTTGAGAAACGTCCGCTGCTGAGCCCTGACCCTGTCCACTTCGGGGCACACCGGGAGCTCGCAGGTCGTCCGGGACTTGCGAATCTGACGCTCGATCCTGTCCAGCGCCAGGGCGATACGTTCGGCGGACTGGTCGTCTGGAACGCCGGCCACTGGCCCAATAACGGGGGTGGCACCAGCAAGTCCTGCGCCTAGAAGCTCACGTCGTGAGAGCATGTAGCCTCCTTCGGGCTGGGCAGGCCCTTGATACACCTGCACACCACTGCCAACTACTGCAAACCACGGACCGAGATATGGTTTGGTCGTCGACCCGGGCGACTTGACATTATTATGCCAACTTGACATTATGTTGTCGTATGACGGGAACGCGCAGACACGTCGGCGGAGGCCTCGTTCCAGGTGAGGGTGTGTGATGGAGATGATCTTCCTGGCTCTGTTCTTCGTTTTTCTGGGCTTTGGTGTGCCTATCGGGGTTGTCATTCTCTTGATGGGCACTCGGGCGCAGGTGCGTCTGTTGTCCGACCGGGTCTCAGCCTTTGAGCGTCGGGTGTCCGATCTCTCGCATCGACCCCCGGAATCGGAAGGAAGGGTGGCGACCCCGCAGACCGCGACCAAGCCGACACCTCGTGAGCCGGCCAGAGCTGCGACCACCCCGTCGGCTCCATCCACTCCATCTACCCCATCCACTCCGTCCGCCCCGGTGACCTTCAAGCCGCCACCAGAACCCGAACCCATTCCAGAATCGCCATCGGCTGTTTCCGTGTGGGTCGAAGCCGCCAAGTCGTGGCTGTTCGGGGGGAACACCGTCGTACGTGTCGGGGTAGTCATTCTCTTTGTCGGCGTGGCGTTTCTTTTCAACTACGCCGCTGACCGCGGGTGGCTGCCGATCGAGCTCCGGTTGGGCGGGGCCGCAGTCGGTGGACTCGGGTTACTGGCGGTTGGATGGACCCTCCGTCAGTCACGGAGGGAGTATGGCCTGGCGCTGCAAGGCGGGGGTACCGGCATCGTCTATCTCACCTCCTTCGCCGCCGTGAACGTCTACGGCCTGATCGGCGCTGGGGTCGGGCTGGCCGTGATGGTCGCACTGGTCGTGTGTGGAACGCTCCTGGCCGTCACCCAGAACTCGCGGGGTCTCGCGGTCCTGGCGTCCCTCGGCGGATTCCTCGGCCCTGTGCTGGTGACACGAGACGCAAGCCACGTCGCCCTGTTCTCGTACTATGCCGCCCTCGACGCAGGCATCGTGGCCGTCGCGTGGTTCCGGGCGTGGCGGATACTCAACCTCCTGGGGTTCGTGTTCACCTTCATCGTCGGCGCGATGTGGGGGTTCGAGTTCTACCGACCAGAGTTTTTCAACACCACGCAGCCGTTCCTCGTGCTGTTCTTCCTGTTCTTCGTCGCCGTCCCCGTACTGTTCGCCTGGCGTCAACCGCCACGTCTCAAGGGGTATGTCGACGGGACGCTGGTGTTCGGCGTGCCCCTCGCAGCCTTTGCCTTGCAGCACAGGCTATCGGGCGGTTTCGAGTTCGGGCCGGCTTACAGCGCCCTCGCCCTTTCCACCTTCTACGGCGCCGCAGCCCTTGCGATTCGCCGGCGGGGACCTGGGTCGATGTCGTTGCTGGCCGAATCGTTCGTGGCGCTCTCCGTGACCTTTGGCACGCTGATGATCCCTCTCGCGGTCGACGGAGCCTGGACCTCCGCCGCGTGGGCACTCGAGGGGGCCGCGCTGGTGTGGGTTGGCGTTCGCCAGCACCGGTCTCTCGCTCTCATGTCAGGGCTCGCCCTTCAGTTCGTGGCCGGCGCCATCTTCGTGGTGGATCCTGGACAGCCCCAGGGTGACCTTGCGGTGCTCAACATCCAGTACCTGGGAGGGGTGATGGTCAGCCTGTCGGCTTTCTTCTCGGCCTGGCATCTGTACCAACATCGCGACCAAAACGCGGAGTATCCGCCGGTCTCAGTAGCCGCGCTCGGATGGGGGTTGCTTTGGTGGCTCGGGGCCGGGGTTGGTGAGATATCCCGCCACCTGTCTGGGCTCGACCAACAGAGCGCGACGCTCGGATTCGTCGCCGCCACCGTCGCGACCGTCGCGTTTCTCGCCAGGCGCCTCGACTGGAAACACCTCGCCTATCCGCCCTTCATTCTGATGCCGGTGATGCTGGTGCTCGCGATTACGTGGCTGCCCGCCGCGTCGCATCCGCTCGCCCAGTGGGGTGCCCTCGCGTGGCCCGGCGCTTTCCTCGCGCAGTACTGGGTGCTGTGGCGTCTTGACGAAGAGTGGAAACAGGAGGCGCCGGTGTATCACTGCGGAACCCTGTGGCTCGGCGTGTTCCTCCTGAGCTGGGAGGGCGTCTGGCTCATCGAGCAGCTTGTCCCGGACGGACCCACCTGGCCATTCCTGATGTGGGCGCTCGTGCCGTTGACCGTGGTCCTTGCTCTCACCAAGGTCGGCCGCCAGATCGAGTGGCCCCTCGCGCGCCATTGGGAGTCGTATCTCGGAGGGGGCCAACTCCCGCTCGTGCTTGCGGTCGCCGGATGGGTGCTCGTCGCCAACTTCCATCAGGGCGACCCTCACCCGCTGGGCTATATCCCGATCCTCAACCCCGTGGAGCTGGTCCAGGTCGTCTCACTGGGAGCGCTTTTCTGGTGGAGCTCGGCGAGCGCATTCGGCGTGACGGGCAACGAGCGTGTAGGGGCACTCGGTGTCCTCGCGTTCGCGACGCTGAACGGTGTCATCGCCCGTGCCACCCACTATCTGGGCGGCGTGCCGTTCCGGGGGGAGGACCTCTGGTCGGCGGCCGTGTTTCAGACCTCTTTGTCCATCGTCTGGACGGTAGTGGCCTTTATCATCATGTTCGGGGCGACGCGGCTCAGGCTCCGGAGCTACTGGTGGGTCGGTGGCGCGCTGCTGGCGGCGGTCGTCACCAAGCTCTTCTCGGTCGACCTCGCGGACATCGGGACGGTGGCCCGGATCGTATCCTTTGTTGTCGTCGGTGCACTGATTCTCGTGATTGGCTACGTTTCACCGTTGCCACCCAAGGAGCACGCGGAGTCCTGAGAACGGAGGACGCCTTGTCACGCTCATCGACCCTCACCCTGTCGATTGCCGACGCCCAGGATCGCCTATCGATCTACGCGGCCCGGCACCTCGTGTACGCGAGCGAGCTGGGCCAGCATCCCGAGACACCAGACGGCGTGCTCACCGACATCCTGGACGAGGTCAATACCTACCTTGTCGCCAAGCGTGACGACCAGGTGGTCGGCTTCGTGGCGATCACGCCACCAAACCGGCGCGGCTATTCGGTTGACAAATATTTCGCGCGCGAGGATATGCCGTTCAGGGGTGACGAGGATCTCTACGAGGTGCGCTTGCTCACCGTCGTGAAATCCAGTCGGCGTACCAGGCTGGCCGCTCTACTCATGTACGCGGCGTTGCGCTACGTGGAGTCCCACGGTGCCCGCGTCGTCGTGGCCATTGGGCGCCAGGAGGTCCTTCGTCTCTACGAAAGAACCGGCCTTCGGTCGCATGGTCTTCGCGCACGAGCGGGCGCAGTGACCTACGAGCTGATGTCTGCGGGGGTTCGGGAACTCCGCGCCCATCTGGACCAGTTCGGTAGTGTGCTTCGCCGCTTCGAGCGGTCGGTTGACTGGAGGGTCGCCGGGGTGCCCTTTCGTCCCGAGGATAGGTGTTTCCACGGAGGGGCCCTCTGGGACACGATCGGGGACACGTTCCAGACGCTGGAGCGAAGACAGGACGTCGTCGATGCCGACGTGCTTGACGCGTGGTTCGACCCCGCGCCACGCGTGGTGCGCGCGCTACAGCAGTCTCTCCCCTTCGTCCTCAAGACGTCGCCCCCCACCGGAGGGGAAGGCATGCCACGTAGGCGACCTCCAGGGTCCGGCCTCTCCCGATCTCCTGCTGAACACCAGCATTCCACTGGTGGAGATACGGGGTCCTCAGATCCCGCTGGAACGTCAGGGCCGAGGGAGGAAGCGGGAAGGGAAAGTTCTCGGGGAACGGATCGCTCAACGACAGAAAATAACCGAGCTGAGGAATCGGGAAGAACAGGTTGAAGTCGAAGAACGGCTGATTGAAGTAGAGCCCTTCCCCTGGTGCGAGCGCCGACTGGTCGTAGTAGATCCCGTACGAGCCACGCACCACCGTGCGACCCGACCCATCTGGTGTCCATGCCGCTCCGACCCGCGGCGCGAAGTTGTTCTTGTCGGTGTCGTATCCGCCGCGAGGGACGCCGCCGGTGCCAACCTGGACCAGCGAACCGGTTGCCGGGTCATAGACGTTGGCTCGGTCGTCGATGTCGACAGGCGGCGTATTGAGCTCGTAACGGAGCCCAGCCGACAGCGTGAGATTCGGTGCCACCTGAAAGCTGTCGTGGATAAAGAAGTTGTAGCTCTCGGTTCGGAGCTGCTGCGGATTGTCCAGTCTGGCGCCCCCCGTGGTGACGGGCAAACCCAGCAGCATGTCGGCCAGGCCATTACCGGTGAAGCCGAAGTCGGAAAAGGTCAGGAACCCCCGCGACTGGACGCCCCGGAACCCGTTCTGCCGAGTGAAACGAAAGTCGAACCCTGCCTTGATCACGTGCGGGCCCGGAGTCCAGGTCAGCGTGTCGAGCACCTGAAAAGTCGTGAGGGCGCTGTCCTGGGGATTGTTGAACTCATCTCCCAATGGCGAGAGACCGGTCACCGTCGTGAAGCTGAGACCCCAGGTGCGTGGGTCGTCCGACAGGTCAGGCAGGCCGACCTCCTGGTTGAGCGACTGTCCAATGTTCTCCTGGAGCACACTGCTCGAGACCCGGTTGAACGTCACCCGCAAGTCGTTGATGGCGGTTGGGGACAGGACGTGTGTCTCGCCGACCATCAGGTTCTGCGCCCGTCGAGGCACATCGTTGCCATAGCCGGGGACGGTGGAAAAGCCTCCCCCGGAGAACGGTTCAAAGAGGCGCCGATCGCCAAAGCTGTAGCGCGCCGTCAGTCTTGACGCCGGGCTCGCGTGGTGGTCGAGCTTAATGTCAAAGTGATCGATGCCGTCGTCCAACGTCGGTGAGGACACGTAGTTCTGAAAAGGGACATCTCGGTTGGGTAGCGGATACAAAGCGGCGAGCGCCACGCCGACCGGGTGCTGGAAGAACGACGGGATCTTGTCGCCGGGAAACGGCTGGCCGGTGAACGGGTTGACCGGTCGCGGCAAGAGACTGTTCGAGAAGTCACCCTGTCGCTCAGCGGTAGTGGGGACGTTCGTGATCCGCGTCACGCCCTCTGACAACCGCGTGGCCTCGTAGTCGACGAAGAAGAAGGTCTTGTCGCGGACGATCGGCCCGCCCAACGAGAATCCCGCCTGCGACCGCGAGTAGTCCGGCTCCGGTTCGCTATCCGGCGCAAAGTGATTTCTCGTATTCATCCACTTGTTCCGAAAGAAGCCATACGCCGTGCCCGACAACAGGTTGGACCCAGACTTGGTGATCACGTTCACCTGGCCACCGGCGTTTCGTCCGAACGTGGCATCGTATCCGTTGGTCTGAACCTTGAACTCGGCGATCGCATCGACCGGCGGCCGGATGGCCGGGGTGTTGAGCTTCGAGTCGATGTTGTACGCGCCATCGAGGAGAAAGCTGTTCGCATCCTCGCGCCCGCCGCTTGCGGAGAAGGTGAAGTCTCCTCTGACGGATCCGGCTGAGCCCTGCGCCGCCGGTGCCGTGCCTGGCGCCAGCAACGTCAGCTCCAGAAAGTTGCGTCCGTCCAGTGGGAGTGACTGGATCTGGAGGTTGTCCAGCACCGTCCCGAGCCCCACGGTGCCGATGTCGAGTGCCGGCATCGGGGCCACGACGGTCACTTCTTCGCTCACCGCTCCAAGCTCCAGAGCGATCCGCAGCCGGAGTTCCTGATTGACGGACAGCGTGGCCTGGCTCACCGACCGCTTGTATCCGGTCAGCTCGACCTCGAGCCGATACGGTCCCGGCTCCAGCTCGGCCACGCTGAAACTGCCATGGACGTCAGTCATCCCAACCCGTTCACGGTTGGTGGCTTCCGAGACGAGACGGTAGGGGGCATCCTCGATGAGGGCGCCCGACGGGTCGACGATCGTGCCCCGGATTGACGCAAGATGGGTTTGGCCCGCGGCGGGCACCGCAAGAGACACGACAGCACAGACAGCTAGCAGAGTTCGAGGCATAAGATCGCGGCGCTTTCCTTGGGCATAACGTCCTATCCTATCAGCGACCGACCCGTCGCCGCAGCCAAATGCGGTGTTGGGTCTCCAATACCGGTTATCGTCTTCCGACTCGACCACGATTCCACCGCCCGTAGACCTCGACACGGAAAGACAAGGAGAAGATCCAATGAAAAGGACGCACCAGGTTCACCCAGCCGTGGTCTCGGTGGCGGCCGTCGCTTTGGGCGCCGGTCTCGCGGTCGTAGCCTCAGGTCCCTTGGGCGCATCGTCGACCGCCGGTCAGGATGTCTCAGATGTCGAGATCACACCGACCCAGCTGAGCGAGACCGTCCACTTCCTCGAGCCCGTGCCAGGGCTGGCCGGTAATCTGGCGGTCTCCGCCGGCGAAGACGGCATCCTTCTGGTCGACACCGAGATGATGCCCCTCACGGCCAGGATCAAGACAGCGATCGAGAGAATCCAGCCGGGGAAGGTCGACTTCATGGTCAACAGCCACTACCACTACGATCACGCCGGCGGGAACGCGGCTTTCGGGCTCGAGTCTTTGATCGTCGCGCACGAGAGTATCCGCAGGCGCCTCATGGAAGGCAGAGAGGCAGGGGCGCGGTTTCGGGACACACCAACACCGGTCGAGGCCCTGCCGGTCCTGACCTTCGAGGACAGCGTCACGTTGCATTGGAACGGCGAGCAAATCGACGTGATCCACTCTCGGAATCCCTCTCACACGGACGGTGACACGGTCATCTTCTTTCGTGACTCCAACGTCATTCACACCGGAGATCAGTACGTGAATCTCGGAGGATTTCCCTACATCGATCGAGACGTCGGCGGCAATGCGCTCGGCCTACGGGACAACATCGCCGACGTTCTCGGGATGATTGATGACGAAACGAAGATCATTCCCGGGCACGGTCCGCTCGCGACGAAAGCCGAGCTTCAGCACTATCACGATCAGGTGGCCGAGTCGATCGAGCACATCGAAGGCGCCAAGCAGTCGGGGAAGACGCTCGAAGAGATCCAGAGCGCAGGCCTCCCGGAGAAATTCGCCACGTACACCGGGTTCATGTCCGAACCTCTCTGGATCCAGTCCGTCTACGCGAGCCTGGAGTCTTGAGGTCCTCACATCTGTAGGAGCTCTCGACTCTATGACAAGACCGACGACAAGGCCGACGACAAGCCATCGAGCAGCGCGGCATGCGCTGTGGTCACTGCTGCTGGCGAGTCTCGCCGTGCAGCCGTTGCACGCGCAGGACGATTGGCCGGCCTGGGGACGCGACGCCGGCAACCAGCGCCACTCCCCGTTGACGCAGATCAACCCCAGCAACGTCTCGACGCTCGTGCCAGCCTGGCGGTACGAGATGAAGGAGGAAGGCGTGCCCTCGCGGCCGAGCCAGTCGACCCCGCTGGTGGTGGATGGCGTCCTGTACCTGTCGTTCCCCTTCTACCGCGTGGTGGCGCTGGAGCCAGAGACCGGCGATCTGCTCTGGGAGTACACCGCGCCGGGCGATTGGAATTCACCCGAGCACCAGCTGCACTATAACGGCCTGGGTTCGATGCGGGGACTGGCCTACTGGGGTGGCGACGACCTCACGCCGCCGCAGATCGTCTTCGGCACCGAAGAGGGCGAGCTGATCTCGCTGAACGCGCAGACCGGTATCCCCAACGGCCGGTTCGGCAGCGACGGCTACGTCGACCTGAAGACCCCGGAGGTGATGAGGGGTTTCTCGAACATGCACTACGGGATCTCGTCGGGTGTCGCCACCTACAAGCACCTGGTGTTCACCGGTGTCCACAACGCGGACGAGACAGGATCGAAGGGACCGGCGGGCGACGTGCGGGCGTGGGATCTGCGCACGGGCGCGCTCGTCTGGACGTTTCACACCGTGCCCCGGCCCGGCGAGGTGGGCAACGAGACCTGGCTCGACGATTCCTGGAGAGACGTCACCGGCGCCAACACCTGGACGTTCTTCACCGTCGACGAGGAGCGCGGCATTCTGTACATGCCGCTCGGGTCCGCTCAGAACGATTTCTATGGCGTCGACCGCCCCGGGGACAACCTCTTCGCGAATTCGATTGTGGCGGTGGACGCCGAGACAGGCGAGCTGAAGTGGTACTTCCAGGCGGTCCACCACGACCTCTGGGACATCGACATGCCGGTGCCGCCGATCCTGTTCGACGTCGAGCGCAACGGCGAGACGATCCCAGCCGTCGGCGTCATGACGAAATACCCAGTGTTGTTCATCTTCAACCGGGTCACGGGCGAGCCGATCTACGAGATCGAGGAGCGCCCCGTTCCACAGGGGACTCTGCCCGGAGAGTACTACTCGGCCACGCAGCCCTTCCCGGTGAAGCCACCGCCGATCGGACGTATCAGCTTCACCATGGACGACATCGCGACGGTCACCCCCGAGCACGAGGCCGCGTGCCGCGCGCTGCTGCTACAGGAGGACGGCGGCCGGAACCGCGGCCCCTTCACGCCGCCGTCTCTGGAGGGTGCGCTCGTGTTTCCGTCGATCGGCGGCGGGACGGAATTCACCGGCGGAACCTTCGATCCACACCTGGGGTACTACATCATCAACTACGCGAGCACCGGACACATCAGCGCGCTCAGGAAGGTGGACCAGGACCCGGGGCCTCCCGAATCGCCCCGTCTCTACTTCCATGCCCTACGGACCGCCACTGTGGACGGCTGGCCCTGCTGGCAGCCGCCGTGGTCCACGCTGACCGCTGTAGACGTGAATACGGGCGAGATCGCCTGGCAGCTTCCGTTCGGCACGGTCGAGGGAGCGCCCGCCGGTGTCGAGACAGGCGCCCCCAACTCGCAGACGGGCGGTCCAACCTCCACCGCCGGCGGGGTGTTGTTCATCGGGGGAGCCACCGACCGACAGTTTCGCGCCTACGAGACGAGGACCGGGCGAGAGCTGTGGAGCGTCGAAACCGAGCAGTTGATCAGGGGCGCCAACCCGATCACCTACATGGGAACGGACGGCAAGCAATACGTCGCCGTGGCGGCGGGCACGACGTTGTTGACCTACACGCTGCCGCGATGGCCTCGGCCATGCGCCGAAGCGGCGGCAGTGGCGGACGCTCGCGGAGTAAGATGTCGTCGTAAAAATGAACGCCCCTCTCCTCGCCCATACCTTGGTCCTGACGCTCGCTGTCGTCGTCACGGCCATGTTGGGGGTGAACTATCGCACCTCGCGGCAACCCTACCTGGGTCTGGCGACGCTCGCCGGTACCATCGAGATCGCGCGCCAGGTGGTTGATACCGTGATAATCCTGGCCGTCGACGCCCCCCTGCTCTACCACCTGACGAGTATCCTGCAGTTCTTCGCGACGCTGTTCTTTCTGGCCGCGCTGCTTAGACTCCAAGACCCTCAGCTCAGGCTCTGGCGACGGACGGCTCCGCTCTCGCTGGTGTTTGTTGGCATCTACGTCGTCCAGCAGCTAGTCCGGGTCACGGACACCACCCTCGAGTGGTATGCGTTCTTTGCGCCGCTCATCCTGACCTACGCGTGGATCTCCTGGCGCGCCCGGTTGATCTCCCCGTCGTGGCCACTCACTCGCATCAGTCTCCTGGTGACGAGTCTGGCGCTCGTCATCATCCGGAGCTGGATACCGGCTCATCTCTCTTCGGAGCCAGGAGCCTTGTCCTTCATGCTCTACTACCTGGAGACGTTGGTGTTCCCCTCGATGTTGGGCACGCTCAACTTTGCCGCCATAGAAGGGGCTCACCTACGGCTGCAATCCCTGCTGGCTGAGCGCGAGCAGGTAGCCCGGGATCGAGAGGAGATACGGAAGCAGCAAGCCGCAATCGACCGGGACCGGCAGCATACCAGCAAACTCGAAAGCCTCGGCGTGCTCGCGGGTGGGATCGCCCACGATTTCAACAACATCCTGGCGGGCGTGTTCGGCAACATCTCGTTGGCGAAGGAGGAGCTCTCCACCGAGCATCCGGCGTGGCAGCCTCTAGAGGAGGCGGAAGGCTCGATGGCGCGGGCTACACATCTCTCCAGTCAGCTGTTCACCTTTGCGAAGGGTGGCGCACCAATGAAGCAGCCGACTCAACTCGGTCCGCACATTGAGAACCTCGTGCGTTTCGACCTTTCTGGCAGCACGGTGCGACCAGTCATCCGGCACAATCCTGAGCTCTGGACCGCCAATGTGGATATGGGTCAGTTCCAACAGCTGTTCTCGAACTTGACGATCAACGCGAGACAGGCGATGCCCGATGGTGGCGAGCTACATGTTGCGAGAACGCGCTGATTGAGAACCCCACAACGACCGGTCTCAATCCCGGAAGATACGTCAGAGTCGTCGTGAGGGACGGAGGCACAGGGATCGACGAGAAGCATATTGAGCATGTCTTCGAACCCTATTTCAGCACGAAGGAGTCTGGCCGTGGTCTGGGGTTGGCAACGGTGTATTCAATCGCCAGAAGGCACGGGGGGCAGATCAGTGTTGAATCCAGGCTGGGCTCAGGCACGACCTTTACTCTCTACTTGCCGGCCAGTGAGCCACACTCACCAGAGGCTATCCAGCATCCAGAGCTGAGCCACGCGCCGACGAGGGAGACAGGCGGAAACTGACCGGCGCCCAAGCCGACCAGGCTCCCTTCTCGCGGCGCGAGCGAGAGTCGCCTTACTTCCCGGCGCGCCGACTCATCTCGAAACTGTTGAACAACGCGGCGCCGCCGTGATGCAACCCCTTGCCGATGGTCACAGCGTCATCAAGGGTCAGGTGCTGGTCGGTCGACGGCTCAAACTCGGGCCACGCCGGCAGGTCGTCACGATTCGGGTCGCCGGTGGCGGCGAATTGGTCCAGTTTCGGGGGCGAGCATAGTGACAGGTGGCGCCGACTCGGGCACCGCTTGCCCGCATGCCGCAGCGAACACCATCATCGCCGTGAACGTCGCGACATTCGCGAGCGGAACATACGCGATACTCGCGCGCCGACTCCGTCTCGTCTCGACATCCAGACCTCCACGTGTTCGACCATCGCCGTGTAGCCGACCCATCAGTCTACATCCCTGCGCGCCACCCCGATGGTCTATATTTGAGCTCCCGAGGACAACAGGATGACAACCACGACAGGACTGCGCGCGGCCTCCATTGCTCTGATTGTCGTGGCCGGCGCCACCGGGCCGCCTAGGGCCCAGAGCGCCGACAACACCAGGGGCCCTGTCGGCCCCAGCCCGTACTCCGTCGTCACCGATTGGCACGAGCCGTTCGCCGCGGAGGGCTACGCCTTCGGCGGCAACTCGGGGGTGTTCGCGGAATCGCCCGACCGCATCTTCGTCGCCCAGCGCGGAGAGACGCGGCTGCCCGACCCGGTCCCGTCGGAGTTTGCCGGCTACGCCGGCTCCCTCGGCATCAACGTCCTGCGCGAAACCGATCGCCGCCTCTGGCGAAACTGCATTTACACCCTGAACGGCCACGGCGAGGTCACCGATCTCTGGGACCAATGGGACCACTTGTGTGAAGGCTCGGAGGGGCCCGGGCCCCACCGCATTCGCATCAGTCCCTACGATCCTGAACGGCGCGTGTGGGTGGTCAACGAGACCTTCCACCAGATCTATGTGTTCTCGAACGATGGGAGCGAACTGCTCAAGACTCTGGGCGAGAAGAACGTCTCGGGAGACGACGAGACTCACTTCGGTCGACCGCAGGACGTCGCGTTCCTGCCGGATGGCCGAGTCCTGGTGGCCGACGGCCTGGACAATCATCGCGTGATCATCTTGGACGAGGACGCGAACTACGTCTCGGAGTTCGGAGGGTTTGGTGAAGGACCGGGCCAGTTCAATGGCATCCACGCTCTGGGCATCGGACCGGACGGTCTGATCTTCGCGCTGGACCGCGCCGGCGGACGCGTCAACGTGTTCCGAACCACGAACGACCCGGCCGAGATCGAGTTCGTCGATGTGTGGTCGGAGTTCACGCTGCCTCTGGACATCATCGTCAACGACGGGCACGTGTGGATGACTGATCTGGGCCCCCTTCGATTCATCAAGATGGATTTCCAGGGCAATCACCTCTACACCTGGAAGGTGCCGAGGGATTTACCGGACGGCTCCCTCGAGATCCACACGTTCACCGTCGATTCCGACGGCAACCTGTACGGAGGCGACAATCAGTACGGGCGCACCCAGAAGTTCGTGGCCAGGCCGGACGCGGACCCGGCCCTGATCATCGGTCCGCCGTGGGTGGCTCGATAGCGACGCTGCGCTCGTCAAAGCGGCGTTGAGGGGCTAGTATCGGCTATCGTCATCTCGCCAGATGACGGCGCTCGGGAACCGGCAACTCGGGGAGGGGGGCAGCATGACCAAATGGTCCGTCGCAGTTCTGGCAGTTCTGGCGCTGGGCATCGTCGCATCACCCGAACCGGTCACGGTCGATGTCGGTGCGTCCCAGTGGTCGGCGCCGCGCACGCCGTGGGGTGATCCCGACCTGCAGGGGACCTGGTCGAACATCACCGCGACGCCCTTCGAGCGACCGGAGGATCTGGCTGGGCAGGCGGAGCTCACGGCCGAGGAGACCGCCGCCTACGAACAGAAGATCGCCGACCAGCGTCTCGCCTTCGAAGAGGTCTCTCACACCGGCTACTCGCTCGAGGTCTGGTTCGAACGGGGCAACCGTCTTGCCTCGAACCGAACGTCGGCCATCGTCGATCCCCCGGATGGGAGAGTGCCAGCGTTGACGGCTGAGGCCGAGCGGAAGGCGGAGACCAGTCGGGCGGCGCGCGAGGCGCACCCCGCCGACTCGTGGGAAGACGTCAGCTTGTTCACCCGGTGCCTGACCCGCGGGATGCCTGGGTCGATGATTCCAGGCTTCTACAATCACAATTACCAGATCCTGCAGATTCCCGGCTACGTGGTGATCCTGCTCGAGATGATCCACGACGTCCGGATCATCCCGCTCGACGGCCGTCCGCATGTGGCCCCCGAGATCGGCCAGTGGATGGGCGATGCGCGCGGCCGGTGGGAGGGCGAGACGCTGGTCGTCGAGACGACCAACTTCGAGCCGCAATCGGACTTCACCGGGGGCGGCTTTGCCAACCTGCGGGCCAACTACCCGGGGTCGGGGGCGACGCTGCGGCTGACCGAGCGCTTTACGCGGGTCGACGCCGAGACGATCGACTACGAGTTCACCGCGGAGGATCCGACCATCTGGACGGCACCGTGGACGGCCAGCCTCCCGATGCGGCAAGACGGTCCACCCGAGCCACTGTATGAGTACGCCTGCCACGAGGGGAATTACGGCATCGTCGGCATTCTCACCGGTCATCGCGCCGAAGAGCAGCGCGCCGCCCAGCCATAAGAGCAGATGACGAACACACCAAGGAGCGACCAGAGATGACTCGACCTAGCCGTACCGGCTTCGTAACCGCCGCCGCCATTGCCACCATTGCCGTCGCACTGATCGCCCTCACGACCGGCCTTCAAGGACAAGTCGCCGGGGGTGGCGGTGGCCATGCGGCCGAGGACTGGCTCTTCGTCGGTGGAGACCGGTCGAGCTCGCGCCACTCGACGCTCACCGACATCAACACCGACACCGTCGAGCGGCTGGCTGGGGCGTGGGTCACGCGGCTCGAGGGCGGCGCGGCGTCGCGGGCGACTCCAGTCGTCCAGGACGGCGTCCTCTATCTGACAGGCGGGGCCAACGTGTTCGCGATCGACGCCAAGAATGGCGACACGATCTGGCGATGGCAGCCGGAGGACTCGAGCACGGGGCAGGTCCCGGCTTGGCAGGGCGTCGGCTTGGGCGAAGGCCTCGTCTTTATCGCGACCCGATCCACCGAGGTGGCGGCGCTCCGGCAGGACACCGGCGAGCTCGTCTGGGTTTCTCGTATCGGCTCCATGCCGCAGTACATCGGCGAGATGATTTCCACCGCACCTCTGTATGCCGGGGGCAAGGTCTTTGTCGGGCTAGGCAGCGGCGACTGGGGAGGACAGGGCAAGGTGGTCGCCTTCGAAGCGGCGACGGGCGAAGAACAGTGGACGTTCCAGGTCATTCCACGCCCGGGCGAGTACGGTCATGACACCTGGCCGCAAGACAACAACTCCTGGGAGCTCGGTGGCGGTGGTGTCTGGCTCAACGGTGCCGCCGATCCTGACCTGGGGTTGGTCTACTTCGTGACCGGCAACCCGGCCCCGATGTACGGCGGCGAGCTCCGTAAGGGTGACAACCTGTTCACCGCCTCGGTGATCGCCCTCGACATCGAGACCGGCGAGCGACGATGGCACTACCAGGTCGTCCGCCACGACATCTGGGATGCCGACATCGCGACCCCGTTGTTGCTCTACGACATCGAGATCGCGGGACAGCAGCGCAAGGCGCTGGCGGCGATGCGGGCGGACGGCTACCTGTTCCTTTTTGACCGGGAGACGGGCGAGCCGTTGGTGCCAGTCGAAGAACGACCGGTGCCGCAGGACGAGTTCCTGCACACGGCACCGACGCAGCCATTCCCGATTGGGGGCGAGAGCATCGTGCCCGACTGCTCCTTCTGGCGCGACCGCGTCCCGCCACCGTTCGAGCTGAACTGCAGCGGGTTCACGCCGCCGTCGTTGACCAAGCACACGATCGTCGCTTTGGGCGCACCGATTCCGCGCGTGCGCGTATCCCCGATGTCGTACAGCCCCCAGACCGGCTACATCTATGCGGAAGGCGTAGGTCATGTCGGTCGCGCCAGGCGCTTCGCTGATCCGTATATTTCGAATGCCGGTCGCAATCCGCCCACGCTTCCCGCCGCGGTCGGCATCCTCGCCGCCGTCGACGCTCGGACAGGCGTCGTGGCCTGGAAACAGGAGCTTCCAGCTGGGCGACTGGCTAGGAGTGGTCCGCTCACCACCGCCGGGGGCTTGATGTTCTGGGGCTCAGCCGATGGCTACTTGGAGGCGTACGACGCCCGGACCGGTGCGCGGGTGTGGACGTTCGCTACCAGTCCAGAAAGTGCGCGCGTTCGGCCCGGACCGGCCGCCACCTACACCATCGACGGCACGCAGTTCATCGCCATCCCGATGGGCGGCGAGCTCTGGGCGTTCACGCTGGACGGCACCGTCCAGGAACGAGGCGTGCCGGGGGCCGAGCCTTCGGCAGACAACGAGCCACGGTTCGCACCCCCGCCGCGTGCGACCGACTCGATCGAAACGGCGACGTTGGTCGAGAATCCCGTTTGGGCGATCGGAGGCAAGCGGAACGCGATCGACGAACATACGTTCAACCCCGTTCACGCATTGGTCACGGTAGGCGCACCTGTGCAGTTCCTCAACAACGGCGAGATGTCTCACACGGTTGCGGCGCGCGACGGGAGCTGGACCGCTGGCACGCTCGAACCGGCGACGTGGAGCCAGCTGACGTTCGATCAACCCGGTACGTTTCTCTACCACTGCACCGATCACCCTTGGGCGATCGGTGAACTCACGGTGGTCGCTCCGTGAATCGAAGCGGATGAGACACACGTCCTAACGAACCTGGAGATGTGACATGAAGATACGGTATGCCCCGGTGCTCGCGGTGGTGCTGCTCGTCGTCGGCCTCAATTCGACGGCCGCGGCTCAAGGGCCAAGTGACCCCTCCCGATGGGCCGATGCCATCGCGGATTTTGACGCCGACGCCGCCTCCCGGCCGAGTGGTGCGATCGTCCTCACCGGGAGCTCCAGTTTCGCCCGGTGGCGAACGATGGAGGCAGACCTCGCGCCACTCACCGTCGTCCCTCGGGGATTTGGCGGCAGCACGATGGCCGACGTCCTCCACTACGTCGACCGGCTGGTGATGCCCTACAAGCCTCGGGCGGTGGTCATCTACGAGGGCGACAACGACACCAACAATGGCGTGTCGCCGGAGAACATCGCCGGCCAGCTGAAGGAGATCATCTCAAAGATCCACGCCGAGCTGCCGTCTACCCGCGTGTATGTGCTCTCGGTGAAGCCGAGCCTGGCCCGGGTGGGAGTCTGGGACAAAGCGCAAGAGACGAACGCCCTCTACAAGAAGGTTGTTGCCGGTGACGAACGGCTGCACTTCATCGATGTCGCCACCCCCTTCCTCAAGCCGAATGCCACGGTGATGGGCGACGCTTCGTCGAGGACGGCCTGCACCTCAACGACAAGGGCAACGGCATCTGGGCGAAAGCGATCAAGTCGGTCTTGATGGAATTCGAAGCCGAGTTCGAGTTGAAGAAGGCCAGCGGTCAGTAAGCGGCAAAACGTCAGCCAATAAGACGTTTCGCTGGCCCGCCGGCCCTACGGCGCATAGCTCAGATCGGGCCGATGCCGCCAGAACTGACTCGTCAACCACTCGACCGATTCGCCGAAGGAATCGATCCACTGCTCAAGCCCTGCCGCGCCGAACGTCTCAGCGACGGCCTCAAATGAGCCCGGCGCTCCAGGCTCGGGCTCCATCGACGCAAGGACTCGACGTGTGGGCCAAGTTTCGAGGTCGCATCAGCCGCGTCCTCCCGCTCTGACACAGCCAGCAATAGGACCAGTATCCCGACGACTACAGTTACCGTGCGCGTCATCTTCGTTGGACCTCCGTGCGTATGCTCGTAAACCGCGTGTGAGTTGGCGGCACTCTACTACCTAAGGACAAGGCTGTTTCAAATAGGCTTTCGTCAAAATGGCAGATACTAGACTGATGATCTCAGGGCTTCGCACCGCAGTCTGTCTCGTGGTCGGCCTGACCCTGGTGGCGCCGGGGTCCACGTTCGCCCAGGAGACCGGCCTCACCTTCGAGCGTCTGCTCAACGCCGAGGCCGAGCCCCACAACTGGCTCACCTACTCCGGCGGCTACGACAGCCAGCGGCATACGACACTCGACCAGATCGATCCGGCGAACGTGACCGACCTCGAGCTGAAGTGGGTGTTCCAGGCGCAATCGCTCCAGGTCTTCCAGACCACCCCCCTCGTGGTCGACGGCATCATGTATCTGACCGAAGCGCCGAATACGGTGGTCGGGCTGG
This sequence comes from Vicinamibacterales bacterium, assembly GCA_965249105.1. Lineage (GTDB taxonomy): Bacteria > Acidobacteriota > Vicinamibacteria > Vicinamibacterales > UBA8438 > CAUZIB01. The sequence goes on from OZ252219.1 coordinate 5,894,760, forward strand.
ACGCCAAGCTCGGACGCGTCTTCTGGCGCTACGAATACACACCGTCGAACCTGTCACGTCCGTGCTGTGGGCGGGTCAACCGCGGGCTCGGCATGCTGGGCAACACGCTCTACATGGCCACGATCGATGCCCGCCTGATCGCGATCGACGCCTCGACGGGGCAACCAATCTGGTTCAAGCAGATTGCCGACGCCAGCGCCGGCTATGCCACGACGCTGGCCCCGCTGATCATCAAGGACAAGGTGATCATCGGGGTGGCCGGGGGCGAATACGGGGTGCGGGGATTCATCGCCGCCTACGAGGCCGACTCGGGCGACGAGGCATGGCGCTTCTACACGATCCCGGGCCCCGGTGAGCCCGGGCACGAAACCTGGGAGGGCGACGGCGATGCGTGGATGCACGGCGGCGCCTCGGTCTGGCTGACGGGCTCCTACGACCCCGACACCAACCTCACCTTCTGGGGCATCGGTAACCCGGGCCCCGACTTTAACCCGGAGCAACGACCGGGGGACAACCTCTACTCGGACTGTGTGGTCGCCCTCAATGCCGACACCGGCGAGCTCGAGTGGTATTTCCAGTTCACGCCCAACGACGACTACGACTCGGTGCAGGTGCCGGTCTTGATCGACTATCCGGCTCAGGATGGCAGCACCCTCAAGCTGATGCTCTGGGGCAACCGCAACGGGTTCTTCTATGTGCTCGACCGCCAGACCGGCCAGTTCATCTCGGGTGATCCGTATGTCTTCGTCAACTGGGCAGAGAGCCTCGATGACAACGGGCGCCCGGTCGAGACGCCGCAGGCCGAGGGTGAGCCGACATTCCCCGGTGTCCAGGGGGGCACCAACTGGTACTCGCCCTCCTACAGCCCGAGCACCCGGCTCTTCTACCTGTCGACCTGGGAGGGGTACGGCAGCATCTTCCAGCCCCAGGCCTCGGAGTATCGCCCGGGACAGATCTTCCTGGGCGGGCGGCCGGGCAACTGGATGCGAAACGCACCGGCGATCCCTGGGGTCCGCCGCGGCGCTATCAACAACTGGACCGAGGCGGCCGGGACGGGGGCCGTGATCGCGCTGGACCCGGCGACCGGCGAAGAACGGTGGCGATTCAACATGACCGATGTCACGAGCAGCGGCATCCTCACGACCAATACCGATCTCCTGTTCACCGGAAACCGCGAAGGCTACTTCCACGCTCTGGACGCGAACTCCGGCGACCTGTTGTGGAGGCGGACGCTCGGAGGGATGATCGCCAACGGTCCGATGTCGTTCGCCGTCGACGGTCAGCAGTTCGTGGCGGCCGCGGCGGGGAATAGCCTGTTCGTGTTCGGGCTTCCCGACTGACGTCGATGCCGCCACGATGACATGACGGCGAATCGATGCGTCCGGTGCGGGCTGGGGCCGCTCTGTCTGTGTTCGGAGATGCCGGTCGTCACCACGCGTCTCGAGTTTCTCGTCGTTCGCCATGTCCGGGAAGCGAGCAAGCCGTCAAACACGGCCCGGTTGGCGGCGGCAGCCATGCCTCGTTGCCGGATTCTCGACTACGGTGCGCCGGGTCGACCGTTCGACGACACCCCGCTCCGCCGTGACGCCTGGCTCCTGTTCCCGCCTGAGCTCGACGGCAACGGGGTCGAGACCGGGCGGCACCCGATCGTGACCGACCGCTCCACTCCCCTCCCGGAGGCGATCGTGGTCCTCGACGGCACCTGGGGGCAGGCCCGCCGGATGTCCCACCGGATTCCGGCCCTGGACCGCATGCCGCGTGTGGCCATCCCCGCGCCGGCCCAGCCCCCCGCCCGACTACGGCAGGCAACGACGCCAGAGAGGATGCCCACGATCGAAGCGATGGCGCGTCTCGTCGAGCGCTTTGAGGAGATCACGCTCGCCCGGCGTCTGCACGACCTCCATGGCGAGTTCGTGCGCCGGTCGCGGACCGAGCGGGGTTCGAGCGGGCGGAGTGGGCAGAGTGGGCGTCAGACGTGACCGGTTAATGAAGGAGACCGTATCCCACGGCGACGAACTCCGCCGATGGGCGCTCAAACTCCGCCGTCGGAGCGGAGCTGCGTGTCGGCGTTGTTCAACGCACCGTTCATGGAGTTGCCGAGGTTGATGATCACCGCGATACACACTAGGGCGATCAACGCAGCCAAGAGCGCGTACTCGACGAGGTCCTGTGCGTCCTCGGCCCGGTACAGGCCTGCGATGAGTTCTTTCATTCGGTCGGGCTCCAGCTAGAAGGCGATCACCATCCGAGACGTGCTGGAGAGAGTGATCGGACCCAGGTTGACCAAGGGCAGCGCGGGGTTGAATTGGCGGTCGACCCGCACCTGGACAACCGTGCCCCGGTCCTTGGTTGGATCGTCCCAGGTGGTCGTGACGATCAGTCCTGTCATTCCGGCCGCGCGCGTGTTGACGTACGACGCGACGTCGCTGGCGGTCGCTGTCCGCGGGCTCTCCGAACCTCGGACGATGGCGAAGCGTGCCCCCTCCTTGGCCACGTGCGCCACGGTGCCATAGATCCAGATGGCCCGGCCGAACTCCATGATGCCGAAGGACAGCATGAAGAAGAGGATCGAGATCAGCGCAAATTCGATGAGCTCGACTCCGCGCTCGTCGCGTCGCAGCGTCCGGAACCGTCGACCCAGCGTGTATCGAAGTATCCGTCTCATCGCCGCTACTCGACCATTCTCAGTGTCTTCAAGATTGAATAGCCGGCCGGGAAGTTGGTGCGCATGTTGATCACCGAGTTGCTCTCGGCGATGAACCGACGCACGATGATGAGCAGGTAGTCGGACCCATCCCAACACCCACCATCACAACCAGACTCGACCACGCTGCTGCTCTCGACATTGAAGACATGCTCCGGCATGTAGACAGTGCCGTTCAGGTAGTGGGCGCCGGTGTTGCTCTCGAGCGTGAACTCTTCGGTCCCATCCCCCGCCAATGGATCCACGTAGAAGAGGATCTGGTAATACGGATTCCCGGGGTCGGTAGAGGCGGTCAGGTCAAGCTGGGCGTTGCTCGAAACACTGAACGGCTCGAAGTTGCCGCCCCACTCGGTGAAGTAGAACACGACACCGTCAGTGGCGAAAGCTTGATTGACGGGTCCCAGTTTCGAGTCGCCCTCGATCTTCATCGGCCCCCCGGCCATGATGTAGACGCCAGGATCCACACTTGCCTGCGTGGCGTTCTTCAGCGTGAACTTCCCGCAGTAGACCCCTGGCGTGAGCGTGATGGTAGGCTGGTCGATCTCCCAGTCGGTGTGATCACAGCCGCCGACGACTGGCGGTGTCATACAGCCGCCGGGACCGGCACACAACGGGTCACCGTAGTAGGGAGCCCCTCCAGGAGGATCAGAGATCCCGGGGTCCAGAACCAGATCCGAGCTGCTCTCCTCGACAAAACCTGGGACCCCGCCAAAGCTGGCATTCTCGACCCGCACATAGGAGTTGCTCGTGAGGTGTCCGCCCCAAGGATCACGCGACTCGACCATCAGTCCGCAGTCGGGCGCATTGAGCACCGCGCTGCTCTGGTAGTCGAAGGCGTCCTGGTCATAGGGTTCAAGGACGTGAATACAATTCTCGCTGTTGAGCCCAGTCAGCACGACCGCCCGCGCTGCATTCGGTGCCGCTCCCCAGCCAAAGAGAGACATGAAAGTGACAGGAGTCGGCTGACGGACCACGACCTCAACGGCCGCGAGGTCGCCAACGTAGTAGCCGGCGACCGGTGGGTGGTGGACCTGCACCACCGCACCATATGATCCGTTTGGGGCGCCGTTTTCCTGTGTGCCAGTCAACGCCGCAGGCGTTATCAAGGCGGTGTTCCCTCGATGCAACTCGTGCCCGCCCTGCCACGCGCCGGCGTCGGCCGCGGTCTGGAGTATTCGCTTGTGGTTGAAGAGACCACCGCTGTCGAGGGCGAGCCCGACAAAGCCCATCAGCATCACCATCATCACCGCTGCGAGGATGATGACCGCACCCCTCTCGTCGCTGATGTCCGGACGACGTCGTGTTCGTGACGGCATGTTTCTCTCCTGTTCTGTCATGGCTATTGTGCTCTCAACTTCGCGACACGCGTGATCACGCTCGCGTTCGGAATGCCCGGAAACGAGGCCGTGAGTGGCGTAAACGTCGTGCTCACGGTTACCTCGACAAAGGCGATCGCTGGACCATATCCAGGACAGCTAATCGTCGTAACGCAGGAGACAACCGCCCCGCCCGTGCACTCGCAGATCCGCTGCGAGGCCACGGTGATCGGCGGGAGGTTCTGCGCCTCCTCGTCGGCCGCCTGCCGGATGCCTGGGGTGTCGTTGAGGCGTCCGGTGTTGTGAGTCGCGTAGGCGGCCCCCGCTCGAGCCGCATTGGTGAGCGTGATGCCGTAGTACATGATCCGCCCAAAGTCGCCGACGCCGAACACCAGCACCAGCACCAGCGGAGAAAGTGCCGCCATCTCGATCAAGGCGGCGCCGCGGTCGGTGCGCCTGAGTCTGCCGAGCCAGTTCCATGGCGCCATCATGTGAAGCCGCGAGCATGTCTTCTTTTTGAGCACCATATCTCAACCATGATCACTGCAAGGTGAGGACCATCCGCCAACCATAGTTGTTCTGTGCCTAGCGGCCTACGCTCCCAGTGAAATCTGCCTGGAGACAGAATCTTGGTCGACCAGCCCCCCGTTGTATCGGCGGTTCCGTGGTCACGCACCAACATGCGCGCGAGATAGCTCCCCCTTGTTCGGCACTCAGCAAGTCAGTCAGGGCGCTGACGCTCGAGGAAGAACTGAGAAACGACAACGAAGGCGAAAAGACGACTCGGGTGTGTCGAAGTTCAGAGGGGCACTGTCCAGTTGACGAAAGAGGGCGTGAGGGACAATTGGCTCGTCATCCGCCTAACCTGCCAGCAACGGCCTCAAACTTGACAGTTCCATCGAGACCTCGGTCACCGGCCTACCGTAACCGGTAAGCGGCCTGCCGTAGGCCACGAGACTACTCATCGCTCAGGCGATGGTCCAGCACCATCGCCTCCGTCAGCCCCGTCCCAAACCCCCGTTCATTCGACGCCAGGTAGTCTCCATTCTCGAACCGGGGGGTCATCGCCTCGAGCAGGGGGGATCCCTCTGGGAAGCTCTCGGCCATCGTGCAGCTGGGCGAGGTCAACGCGAGCGGTAAGCCCCACAGGCTGCCACCGCGATGAGGCACGATTTCCAGACCGGCATTCTCGACCATCCGTGCGATTCGACGACCGGCGGTGAGCCCGCCGCACCAGGTCAGGTCCGGTTGCAGGACCTCGGCCGACCCCAACCTGAGCAGCACGTCGAAGCCGTGGTGGGTGTACTCGTGCTCGCCGCACGCGACCTTTGTCCAGCCGGGTCCGTCCCCCCCGATCCGACGCATCAGCTCGGCGTAGCCAAAGACGTCGTCGGGTGAGAGCAGCTCCTCCATGAAGTAGAGGTTGGCCGGACGGAGCCGCTCGGCAAACCCGACCGCCCACTCGACGGTGCCGGTTCGCGAGACGCAGTCGGTCATCAGGTTGCCGTCGGGACCGATGAGCTCGCGGGCCTCGAACACGCCCTCTATCGCACGATCGATCTCCGCCTCTGAGGTCTGGGGACCGACCGGCAGACCTCGCTTGAAGTGACGGATGCCTCGGGCCAGTCCCTCTTCCACTCGTCCGCCTGTCTGATAGACCGGTAGACGGTCACGGGACGTGCCACCGAGCAGACGATGCACCGGCTCCCCGGCATGCTTGCCGGCGATGTCCCAGAGCGCGTTGTCGACGGCGCTGAGCGCCATCGCGAAGACTCCCCGTCGGCCGTAGAAGATCGCCGAGCTGTACATCTGGTCCCAGAGCTGCTCGACGTTGAGGGCGTTGGCGCCGACCAGAAGATGCCGGAGATGTCCGTGGATGATCTCGGCGGCCACGCTGCCACCGGCGCCCATCCCGAACCCCGTGATGCCCTCATCGGTCTTGATGACGGCGATGATGGCCGACGGGATCTGCGCAAACGGACCATTGTGGTTCCATCGGCGAGGGTCGTCATCTGACGAAAAGGCGGGCGGGTCGTGCAATCCCTCTGACCGCTGGTTGAGATAGACGGGGTAGGCGTCGACGGCGCCGATCGTCAGGCGGTCCTGGGCCGCGAGCGCCCGCCGGCCAGACCCGACCGAGGCTGCGAGCGCCGCGCAACCACCAAGCTGCCGGAGAAAGTGTCGTCGTGATGTAGGCGTAGGGTCGATCATACGGCAACGAAGGCCGGACCGAAGGCCGGCACCGAAGGCCGGACCGAAGGCCGGCACCGAAGGCTGGTTATCATGACGCATGGAGCTACGTGTCAGGCGTATCAACCCCGAAGCCATCATCCCTGCCTATGCGCATCCCGGTGACGCCGGTCTCGACCTTCACGCCAGCGAGGACGTCGCTCTTGACCCTGGCGTGGCCCGCCTGGTACCGACGGGAGTGGCCATCGAGCTCCCCGAGGCGACCGAAGCGCAGGTTCGCCCCAGAAGTGGGCTGGCCCTGAAGCACTCGGTCACCGTGCTCAACACCCCCGGCACGATCGACGAAGGCTATCGGGGTGAGGTCGGGGTGGTGCTCATCAACCATGGGCCTGCGACCTTCCAGGTGACTCGCGGGATGCGGATTGCCCAGCTCGTGGTCCAGAAGCGCTGGACCGTACAGGTCGTGGAGGTCGATGGGTTGACCGACACGACTCGTGGCCCCGGCGGTTTCGGGTCGACGGGGTCCTGACCACCTCTCAACTCAACTGCGTTACAGTGTGAACGTGGCTCGCCAGCTCGTGCTTGTCTGTCTCCTTGCCGCAGCTCCGGTCGTCTCTGCGCAGGAGGGTTCGCTGGGGGCCAGAGAGCTCTACAACGCCGGCCGGGTCGACGAGGCGGCCGAGCAAGCTGAGGCCGATTGGGTGGCCACGGCCAGCGCCGAAGCGGGGTTGGTGCTCGCACGGGCGAAGCTCGACCGCTTCAGTCGTCTAGAGAGCGGCTCCGACCTGTCCGACACCCGACAGCTTCTCGACCGAATCGACGTGACGACCCTTCTGCCTGCTCAGAAGTTGGACTGGGAGGTGGGAGTGGCGACCGGGTTGTTCCTCGCCGGACGCGCGGGACCCTCGGGGGTGATGTTCGAGCGCCTTCTCGACCACCCGTTGCTAGAGGGCGCCGAGCGTGACCGCGTGCTCAACTGGTGGGCCACGGCGGTCGACCGGGTTGGCCGCGACCAGCTCCCCGACCAACGGTCCGCGACGTACGGCAAGATGGCTCGTCGTCTCGAGAGAGAGCTCGAGCGGGATCCGTCATCGGGGTCGGGCGTGTACTGGGGTGTGGTGGCCGCCCGTGGCGCCGGCGACCCGGAGCATGCCTGGAACCTGGCCGTCGCCGCATGGGTACGCGCACCCGTCACCGGCGATCCTTCGGGACTGCGGGACGACCTCGACCGCCTCGTGCTCCAAGGCTTGATTCCGGACCTGGCGGCACGCAGAACACAAGAGCCGGCCGACCAGGTTCAGACCGTCCGTCTCATGGCCGAGCTTGCCGCCGACTGGGAAGCGTTGAAGGGGTTCTGAGCGTCCGGCTACAACCCTTGAGCCAAGGTCTGAGCCTTCTGCCCTAGCGAGAGGGCAAAGACCAGGCTATCGGCCGCCAGCGCAGTCTCTGCTTGTTCGAGAAACCGCCGAGCCGTGTCGAATTGCGCCCGTGCCGCGGCGGCGAGAGCTGACCGGTCCAGGCGGTCGAGCAGCGCGGTCGTTGCCGCGAGGGTCGACTCGACGGTACGCCGGTTCGTCGCCTGGTCTGGCACCGACGTCAACTCGCGGGGGACCTGGGTGGCGTCGGCCGATTGATCTTCGTCAGGCGATGTGGCTGTGTCGGTCGCCGGGTCGGCGGAAGCTCTCGCCCGAGGCGCTGGACGTTCTGTCGGCGGTCTCTCTCCGGCCGGCTCCGCGTCTGTGCTTTCGGAAGTCACGGGCGGCGCTTCAGTTTGTGCCGACTCTGGCGGCGAGACCGGAAGCTGCGTCACGACCCGCGGTGGCGCCTCGGGAATCCTCAACACAGGGCCGATGCCGGTATTCGCGCTGGCGACGCATCCGGCGGCGCCGGCGGTCAGCACGACCAGGGCGAGCAGGTGTGCGAGGCGACGACGCGACGTTGCCACGACTGGCATGGTCGCCATAATCACGTCACGCTCCATGTGGCGCTCTGAATGTGCTCCGGAAGCTCTTGTGGAAGCTTCAACCGCACTCGAGTACCAGTACCGATCGTCGACTCGATATCTATGCTGCCCCCGTGAAGCTGCATGATTCGAAAGACCATCGACAACCCGATGCCGCTTCCATCAGCCTTCGTCGTGTAGTAGAGCTCGAAAGCCCGCTCCAAGACCTCGGGGGGCATCCCTGGTCCGTCATCCTCGATATCGATCGCGACCCACCCCTTCGGGTGGCTGACGGCGATTCGAATCCGCCCACCGTCCGGCATGGCCTGAAAGGCATTCACGGTGAGGTTGAGCAACCCCTGACGCAACATGGCACGGTCGCACCTGACGATCGAGGGTAGCGACGGGTGGGTGTGTTCGATCGCGATACCAGTCCTCTCGGCCTCTGGCCTGACCAGCGTCACGAGCTCGTCGATGAGGTCGGTCACGTCGAGTGTCTCGTGCACCAGTGCCTCTGGTCTGATGAATCTCAGGAATCCCTGGATGACGTCGTCAAGACGGCGTACCTCGTTACCCAGTACCGTGACGTGCTGAAGCAGGTCGGGTTGAGCCTCGTTGGCTCCGGGCGACAGCAGGGCAGTCGTCGGGGTCTCGGGTCTCTGGGGCTGGGCAGCACTCAGCCCGAGCACGGAACCACGTACCGAGGCCGCGGACAACGACGGGCGCTCCTCCGAGAGCTTCTGTCTGAGCAACTCCAGGTGGATGGCCATCGCGTTCAACGGGTTCTTGACCTCATGCGCGACTCCTCGCAACATGTGGCCAAGCTGCGCCAGCTGACGGGATGACTGTGCCGGCTCTTCCTCTTCGTCGGGCTGTGCGGCCAAACGGGCGCTGATCGCCTCGAATGATTTCCCGAGGTCGGAGAAATCTCCGCTCGGTGGCAGCGCTAGCTGCACATCAGACTGGCCCTGACCGAGTTGGTCGAGTCCAGCCCTGATTACGTGGATCGGCTTGAGGGCCCACTGGGCGAGGACGAGAGAGAGCACGAACGCCGCCGCCAGGGTCGCGAGGACGGCCACGGCGGCTGGGCGGAGGACGCGCCCGAGCTCGTTACGGATCAGGACGGTCGAGAGTCCAACGCGGATCGACCCAAACGGGGTGTCGCCCAACATCAGCGGTTCCACGACCTCGAGCGTCGCGTCGCGGTAGACACCCTGTATCTGTCCCAAGGTTCCGCCGTCGAGCAGCGTGACCAGCTCCGGCCCGGACGACTGCCGCGACCCTTCGAGCGACGGGGAGCTGTGAGCGATCGCGGTGCCGTAGGTGTCAACCACGGTCGCATAGGTCACGCTCTCGGTATAGGCGATACTCGACTCGAGGATCGCGCGGATGCCGGGGTCATCCCTTAGCGCCAGTTGCGGGTCCTCGGCCGTTCCGACGACCAGGCGAGCTCGGTGAAAGATGGCGCGCGCAAGCAGCTCGCCCCTGGCCCGGTTCTCCTCGAGACCCAGACGCACAAGCGAGCTCAGATACACGCCAGCAAGCACGACAATCGAGAAGAGGGCCAGCGATGTGACCACCGTGACCTGACGGGCGCGGAGGCTCAATCTCACCGGCCGACCTCCGCCCTGAACTTGTTCAGCTTGTTGTGCAACGTCTTGACGCTGATCCCGAGCATTTCGGCGGCCCGCGTCTTGTTGTTCCCCGTATGCTCGAGGGTCACCTCGATCAAGTGACGCTCCGCCTGATCCACCCGCATCCCGGCGGTGAGCGTCGGCGTTGCGTGGGGTGGAGGAATCGGGGAGCCGACCAGGTCTGGCGGTAGGTCCGCGACCTCAATCTGCTCTCCGCTCGACAGGATAACCGCTCGTTCCAAGACGTTGCGGAGCTCGCGGACGTTGCCCGGCCAGGTGTAGCGCTCCAGCGCCCGGAGGGCAGCGGGTGCCACGCCTTCGACCGGTCGTTGGCGGTGTCGACTGAACTCCGGGAGGAAGGCCTGCACCAGGAGCGGCACGTCTTCAACACGTTCGCGCAGGGGCGGCAGCGAGATCGAGACGACGTTGATCCGGTAGTACAAATCATCACGGAGTCGACCGTCTTGAACGGCCGCCTTCGGCTCGGTGTTGGTCGCGGCGACAATCCGCACGTCGAAGGGGTGATCACGCGTGCCGCCGAGCCGACGGACGGCCCGCTCCTGGAGCACGCGTAGGAGCTTCGCCTGGAGGAGCGGCGCCATCTCCGCCACCTCGTCGAGGAAGAGGGTGCCGCGATGCGCCAGCTCGAAGCAGCCTTGACGCAGGCTGATGGCACCGGTGAAGGCGCCGCGCTCGTGCCCAAAGATCTCGCTCTCGAGGAGCCCCTCGGGAATGGCCGCACAGTTGATCGCCACGAAGGGCGATGAGGCTCGGGGGCTGAGCGTATGGATCGCTGCCGCCACCAACTCCTTCCCGGTTCCCGATTCTCCGTAGATGAGCACCGACGCTGGGGTAGGCGCCGCCTGCTCGACCAGCCGATAGACCTTACGGATCGCCGCACTCTTGCCAACGATCTGACCCAGACGGCCGTCAGTCACCAGCTCGCGCTTGAGCGCCGCAACCTCTCGCTGTGAATCGTGCCGCTCGACGAGCTTCTCAAGGAGCACGCGGAGCCGCTGGGGGTCGATGGGTTTGGTCAGGTAATCGTAGGCACCGTCTTTCATCGCTGCGACGGCTCCCTCGACGCTGCCCTGGGCCGTGAGCATCACGAAGGTCAGCTCGCTCAGGTGATCGGAGAGGGCTCGCAGGAGAGACAAACCGTCACGCCGTGGCATGACCAGGTCGGCGAGTACGATGTCAGGGCGCTGCGCCGTGATCTGCTCGAGTGCGTCCTCGCCGTCCACGGCCCCGATGGTGTCGAAACCCCATGCCTTGACGAGTTCGATCAATCCCGTCCGGGCAGACGTGTCGTCCTCAGCAATCAGAACACGGACACCAGCAGCTTCAGGATGTTCCACTGAATGCATACGCCTCCCTTACCCGCAAGTGGCCCCCCACTGGTGTCATTCTTACACCATTCGGTTGTGCTTGCGGCCGCGATCGAGGCGAGTGTACCGTCAGAGTCCCGGACCTAGGCGCGACCGGGCGCAGGAGGACCAGGAAGGTATGGGAGGCATGTGGAAAGGCACGTTGCTCGTGACCGTGCTCGTTGGGTTCGGCGGCATCTCGTGTGGGACGCCACCTGAGCCGATCGCGCTGCCGCTCATTGATATGTTCGACGCCGCCACAGTTGAGGGCACGGTCGAGATCGAGTCGATTGCGCGCACCGAGTGGCGATTCGACGGAGAGGGCACAGTCGAGCTTTCCCCAGATTCTGATGACGCCGATGACGCCGATGACGCCGATGACGGGGACGACGCCCACGCAACCGATGACACCGACGACCTGGCCGACACCTTTGGGTGGGAGGCCTTCAATGACGTCGACGGCCTCATGGTGCGTGACGGCCAGCTGGTGGGAAGGGCCGGCAAGCTTGCCGTACTCCATGCACGGCGACCGGATGCTCTCGATGAGAACGACTTGCTTCACTCGGTGGAGATCTCCATGCGGGTTACCGAAGGAACGCAGGTCGGTGTCTCTTTCAACCGCGCGTCCGAGCTGGACCACGACAACGTCCTCCGGGGAATGCGGCGAGCCACCCAGCCCCCTATGTTTGCCGAGCTCGAGCCGGGCGACGACCTGCAGACCTACACGCTCCAGAACATCGGGCGGTCGTTTCCCATCTCCACTCTTCGACACATCTTCATCTATCCCACCGACGCGGATGGCGCCGAGTTCGAGATCGAGTCGGTCCGCCTCGTGCCACGCAAGGAGCACCTGCGCTCGATTCCGTCAGGTCCCGGCTGGCACGGACTCGATGAGATCTATCGCGAGACGATCGTCAGCCGATCCCCGGAGCGAATAACACTCGACCTTGATCTACGGGCGCAGCCATGGCTCGAGCTGTCTGTCGGCACGATCGAGGACTCGCCGGTGACCTTTCGCGTCGATATCGGGGCGACCTCCCTCTGGCAGCGCACGGTGACGTCGCCACGGAGATGGGAGACCAAGCGGATCGACCTCGAGGAGTTCGCCGGCCAGCGGGTGACGCTCTCACTGACCCTTGAGGCGGACAACGACGGCATTGTCGGCTTCTGGGGGACGCCGGTCGTGCGCCACAGCGGGGTGCTGCCTGAGCGTGATAAGGCGACCGAGACGCCGGCCCGCCGGGCCCTGGCGGACGGCGGGTCCAGAACGGCCCAGGGCGTGATCGTGTTTCTCTCCGACACCCTACGGAGCGACCACTTGGAGATGTACGGGTACGGCCGCGAGACGGCGCCGTTTCTGTCGCAGCTGGCGGCCGAGGGCGTGCGCTTCGACGATACGATTTCGCAGGCAACGTGGACCAAGGTCTCGGTGCCGACCCTGCTGAGCTCGATCTACCCACCCGCGCACGGTATCGTCAGCCCGCCTGACCGACTGTCCTCGAGAGCGACGACGCGCTGGCCGAGGCGTTTCGCGAGGCGGGATACGCGACCTTCCAGACGGCCTCGGTGCCATTCACTGGACGCCTCAGTAACTTGCATCAGGGAGTCGAGGTTCTGCACGAACGTGCGTCGATCGACAATGACGATCTCGGTCACAGCTTCGCAAAGACAGCCCGGACGTATGTCGATCGGTTTCTGACGTGGCTTGACGATCACCACGACGTCCCCTTCTATGCCTTCATCCACACCTTCGACCCGCACTGGGACTACGAGCCTTATCCGCCTTACGACCTGGTCTGGGCGTCTCCCTCAGGAAAGGAGGACCACGAAGCCCGGACCGAGCGGGTGCGCGAGCACTTCGGCGATGACCTTCGCGCGGGCGACGGCAATCGTTTCGGCGCCGGGAACTTTCCCACCGTGGCCGAGCTGGAGGAGGCGGACGTCGACGCCGACGCCTACAACGCCCATCTACTGGATTGGTACGACGGTTCGATTCGCGGCATGGATGCCGAGCTCTCGCGGTTGCTCGAAGGGCTGCGCGAGCGGGGCGTCGCGGATGACACGCTACTGGCCTTCGTGAGCGACCACGGAGAGGAGTTCTTCGACCATGGGTGGGGTTGGCACGGCAATACCGTGTACGGCGAGGCCGTCAACGTTCCCATGATGTTGTGGTGGCCTGGAGTGGTTCCGTCAGGTGTGGTCGTCGACGAGACGGTCGAATCGATCAGCCTCATGCCGACCCTGCTCGAACTGAGCGGCGTGTCGGTTCCGGAGGGTGCGCAGGGGCAGAGCTTGCTTCCGCTCATGGCCGGGAGCAACGACCCCGCGTCGCTGGGCTGGGAGCGTCGACCCGCCTACAGCGAGCGGAAGCGGATGGAGAGCACGGAAGAGCGGTCAGCCTATGACGTCGACCAGTATTCGGTTGTTCTCGACGGATGGAAGCTGGTTCGCAACATCGATCCGCCGGAGGGACAATCAGAGTACGAGCTCTACAACCACGTCGAGGATCGCATCAACCACCACGATGTTGCCGCCGACCACCCCGAGATCGTCGAGCGACTGACGGCACAACTTGCCGAACGGTTGCGATACCTCGAGGCCCGCAAGCTCCCGACAGACGAGGAAGGGACCGAGGGACTGAGTCCGGAGGAACTGCAGCGGCTTCGAAGTCTCGGGTATCTCAGATAACGCCTTCGCGTTCGTAGACAAGGCGGAATTCTTGATTCTCGTTGTCCTCGAATTGGTCGCCCTCGAACCGAGACGTCACGCGAAGGACGCGCCCGTCGGGGTCAGCCTCAAGCGTCTGGTGAAGCTCGAATTTCGTGGAAGACTCGAGCTTGATCTCGCTGACCAGCTGGTTGCCCTGCCACTTCGTCTTGCGGGTGACCCTCATCGAGGTGCCGGCAAGACCGGAGTGTTCCCGGTCGTCAGGGACCAGACGCACCACGCGTCCGTCGCTGTAAGTGGTCAGCACTTCGCCGCGGTCGGTGACCTCGATGGTCATCCGGCGCGGAGCGGTCGTCAGATCCGCCATCGCGCTCTGCATGCCTTTGCGGTCTGCCGCCATCTTCTCGGGGTCAGGGCTGCTGCCTCGGCCGCCACCTGGTCCACGTCCGAAGAAGCCGCCTCCAACTCCTGGTCCAGCTCCACGTCGGGCGTCGTCGCGGTCGGCCTGCGAGCTGCCACGGCGTTCGGGTGAGGGCGTTGGCATCTCGTCGCTGAGGCCGGCGTTCAGCACCCAGACACCCTCGATCGTCGATTCACCAGCCGGTTGTCGTGCCTCGGCTGTCCAGAGGCCAAAGCTGACGAGGGCCGCCGTGAGTCCAAGGGCAATCGGGGTTGTCGCTGTTCGCATCGCTGCGTTCCTCCTCCTCAACTCTATCGGACTTCTCCCTCGGTGGGGGGAAGGCTGACGTTGAGAAAGGTGGTGTCCCCCTCGCGGACCTCCACCTCCGTTCGATAGGTGCGGTATCCCTCGCGACGTATCTCGACGACATACCGGCCTTCGCCTAGCTCCACGACGAGACGGTCGAGCCCTTCGAACCCCAGCCATCGCTCCCCGTCGATCCAGATCTCCGCGTCCGTCGGTTGCACTCGAATCGTCATCGACCCGAATCTCTCGGACACTCCGGGTGCCGGGTCTGGGCCATAGACGGACCCCGGGGGGCGCGCCGGCGGCTGAGGAGGGTAGAGGGGCTGGGGGCGTGGTGGCTGCGGCACACCCTCTGCCAAGGGTTCCATCTCATGGAGGATCTTGTATGTCTGGCCCGAGACAAGGTAGAGCGACTCCCGCCTGCTCTCGTAGCCGTCGAGATACAGCTCGAGCTCATGTTCGCCCGGAGGCAGGCGGAGACGCTGGAAGACCCCGTCGTAGCTGTCTACGATCCCGGCGAAGGAGCCATCGACATAGACCTCCGCTTCCTCCGGCTTGACCTGCAGCCGCAGTGAGCCGCGGTCGTATATCGCGCCGTAGTATGGATACGAGTATGGCCCGTAGGGATACCCGTACTGTCCGAAGAAGTAGGGGTCGTAGAAGCCGTGGTAATACGGTCGATACCCATAGCCCCGACCGTAGACGGTCCGGGCACGTGGCGCGACCGCCTGTCCACTGGTAGTGCGGGGAACGGCCTGCCTGCCGGCCTGGCTAGGTTGGCTGGGGGCGGGCCGCCTGGTTTGTGCCTCGGGAAGAGCGCTCCCTAGGATCAAGACGGTCATCCCGCACAAGAGGGCCGTGGTCGGTTTCGACTTGGGCACGGGCGTCTCTCCTATCTTAGTACTTAGGCGCAGGGCAAGTGTTTGGTCATCTTTGCTACAGGTGTGCAACGTGTGTGCCGCAGGTCGTTGCCGTTGGTTTCCCAGGTCGTCTCGCAGGTTGCGTCTTCAGACATCGCGTGGCCGGCGTGTCCGCTGAGGCGGAGCTTATCCAAGCGGCGTATGCGGAAACGGACATAGTGTCATCCAGAGGCACCAGGGTGCCGGCGTCCGGGGTTCCTGCACCGGCAGGGAATACGGCGGGCCACTTGCGAGTCTCTAGAGGCAGGAAACGGAGGCAACAATGAGAAACACAATCGCAAGAAACGGCTTCGTCGTGGGTAAGGCTCTGGTGCTAGCCGCGGCGTTTATGATGACGATGCCGATGCACGTATCTGCACAACCTGGGTCACGAGGCTTTGGCGGACCCCAGGGGGGTGGACGCGGCGGAATGCTCCCAGGGCTTCGGGGTCTGGACCTGACCGACGCTCAACGCGACGAGATTCGGTCGGTTCGTTAACAACACCACGACCCGGCGCTCGCCCAGCAGCACAGGGCGGCCAGACAGGCGCTCAATGAGGCCATCGCGGCCGATGTGGTCAATGAGAGTGCGATCAGAGGGCTGGCCGCCCAGCTCGCACTTTTCGAGGCCGACGCGGCGGTTCAGCGGGCGTACGCCCACGCCGCAGTACTACAGATCCTGACGCCCGACCAGCGTGCCGAGCTGACCGAGCTACAGGCCCAGGCCGAGGAGTTCAGGGAGAGGATGCGGCCACGACGACGAGAAGGACAATAGCCGCTGTAGGATGAGGACTGGGCGGGAGTCCGGAGCAGCCGAGTGGACGACGATCACGACCACGCGCTCGTTGAGGCGGCGGCGGCAGGTGATGCCGCCGCTGCCGAAGCCTTGGTCCGTCGATATCAGGTGCGGATGTTCAACTTCGCCCGCGCCATGACGGCCAACGATGCCGATGCCGAGGACGTGGCCCAGGAGACGTTCCTCCGGGCTTTCCGCGCTTTGGGCCGATTCCGCGGAGAAAGCTCTTTCAAGAACTGGCTCTATCGCATTGCCACCAACGTTGCACGGACGCACGTCGGCAAGCGTAGTCGTCAGGGTCCGGTTTGGGACCGGAGAGTGGAGGCGGATGATGTGGTCGACCACGCGCTCATCGACGAGAGGGAGACGGCCGAGGACTCGGTCATACGGCGAGATCTCCTCGACCGCTCGTTGTCGACGCTCTCAGACGATCTGAGAACGGCTTTGGTCCTGCACGATGTCGAGGGCTTGGAGTACCGGGAGATCGCGCGGGTGCTGAAGGTGCCGATCGGTACGGTGATGTCTCGCATCTTTCGAGCTCGTCAGCGTCTTCGTCCGCTGCTGACCGACCTGCTCGCGCGAGCTGACACGGCAGACGCGACCCGGAACACGAAGAGACAATCTGCGGAGCCTTTCGGGCACCCCACCCTCGGAAAGGTTGCACTATGAACTGCGAAAGATGGCTACCGGCGCTGATGGAGGCTGCGGACGACCGTCTTGACGACGTGAGCCACTCAGACCGCGATGGTCTCATGGCCCACCTGGAGGACTGCGCTGCGTGTCGGCTTGCCCTCCAGGAACAACGAGCTGTGCGGGACGCACTCACCGCCCGCGCCGATACAGAGGTTCCCGCTGGGTTCACGGCCCGGGTCCTGTCCCTCCTGTCCGCGGTGGACCTCGCGCCATCCTCATCCTGGGTCGACATGCTGCGCTGGAGGACCTGGACGTACCGGCTGGTGCCGGTCGCGACGGGGTTGCTACTGCTGGGGCTGGCGACGGCCCGCAGCACTCCGACTCAGGCCGAGTCGGCGGTCGGGTTGTCGGAGCTCACCGAGGCATGGGCTTTCGGCGAGGAGGGCACAACGCCGGCCTTTACTCTATGGGGCCAGGAGAACGTAGCCGGTGGCCTCCTGCTTGACGCGATTCTCAGCGCCGAGCCTGACGAGACGCTGGCGGAAGGAAACCAGTCATGAGTGAGACAACGACCCGGGTGTGGATCGCGCTGTTTGTGCTGGTGGTCTTTGTCTGCGGTCTTTCCGTTGGCATTGGGGTGAGCAGCTGGTTCGGTCCCAGGGGCGAGCTACGGGGCGCTCGTGGCCCGTTTCCTCCGGGTGGGGGCCGCATGGGACCACAGGACTTCGTCTCGGAGCAGATCGTTCGGCGACTGGCGAACGACCCCGATTTTTCAGATGACCAGCAGCAGCGTCTGGAGGCCCTGTTCGCCGAGCGCCAGGACCGCTTCCGTGAGTTCAACCAGGAGATGCGAGCGCGTTTCGAAACCGAGCAGGCCAGCCTCCACGACGAGATCGCGGCCATCCTGACCCCGTCACAGATGGAGATTTTCGAGACCGCCAGACGTTCGAGAGGTCCCGGACGCCGCGGGCGGGGTCCCGGCGGCATGAGAGAATGGTAAACGAGACGGCCGTCGGGGTCCCGGCGGCATAAGAAAACGGTAAACGCGGCCGGGTCCCGGCGAGTATTCATGTAGGGTACGCTGTCGTAGTGTGCCTCACGTGATGGCCAGATCGTTCCTAGCGCTCTTTCTCATGGCTGCCGGCGCGGCGGGCCTGCTCGTTTATCAGCGCCTTGTCCCCGTCGCGTCGTCCCAGTCACCCGGTGGTGGCGCACCCGGCGGCCGAAGCCCCTTCCAGCCCCAGCCTTTGCTGGTGGAAACGGCGACTGTCTCACGAGCCGATGTCGCTGAAGAGTTGCAGATCGTCGGCAACCTCGTGGGAGACGCCACCATCGAGATCGCACCAAAGGTCAACGGCAGACTGACCCGGCTGGACCTCCGACTCGGGGACCAGGTGACCCGGGGCCAGGAGGTGGCGCGGGTCGAGGATGATGAGCTCCGGCTGCAAGTGAATCAGGCCGAGGCCTCGTACGAGGTTGCTCGCGCAACCGTCAGACAGCGCGAGGCCGACCTTCGGTTGGCCGCAACCAGCCGGGACCGTCTTCAGAGTCTGTCTGACCGCGAGCTGGTGTCGAGCCAGGAGCTCGATGATGGGGTGGCGCGGTTTCAGGCTGCGAGCGCGCAGATTGATCTTGCCCGCGCTCAGTTTGACCAGGCTGCCGCTTTCCTCGAGGAGCTTCGGGTCAACTTGGCCAATACGGTGATGGTCTCCCCGGTTGACGGGTTCATAGGTCGTCGATACCTCGACCCCGGCGCCTACGTCAGCCAGACCACGGCCGTCGTCTCGATCGTTGACATCGGTCTCGTCAGGTTGGTTGCCAATCTCGTCGAACGCGACCTTCCGCTCGTCGAGGTTTTCGTGCAGGCGCGCATCGAGGTCGACGCGTTTCCGGGCGAGTCCTTTGCCGGGTATGTTGCGCGGATCGCACCGGTACTCGACCCGGCCACTCGGACCGCCGAGATCGAGGTCGAAGTGCCGAATCCGGACTTTCGGTTGAAGCCGGGGATGTACGCCCGGGTCAAGCTAGGTGTCGGTAGCCGAAGCGCGACGCTCGTCGTGCCGCGAGCGGCAATCGTGCTTCGCAACGCCGCGTCGGGCGTCTTCGTCGTGGACACGGAGACTGAGCCGGCGACCGTGCAGTTTGCCAGGCTCGTCACCGGGCTCGAGGACGACCGACATATCGAGGTTGTCGACGGTGTGTCCGAAGGGGCGCTCGTGGTGACCACAGGAGCGGCCGGTCTACAGCACGGCAGCGCGGTTATCGTCGTCGGAGCGGAACCGAAGGGGGGCTCATGAGTCTGCCCCGACTCGCCGTCCGACGTCCCGTGACGATGACGATGATCAGTGCCGTCATCGTGCTGATCGGCGCGGTGGCGCTCATGCGCCTGCCGGTCGACCTGATGCCGGACGTCACCTTTCCCAGCCTCACCGTGAGGGTCGCCTACGCCGACGTCGGTCCGCTGGAGATGGAGGAACTCGTCACCCGGCCGATCGAGCAGAGGGTGTCGGCCATTGCTGGACTGCAGGAGATCACCTCGACCTCGTCAGAGGGGCAGAGCCAAGTGCGCCTGAGCTTCGACTGGGGTTCAGACCTCAACGAGGCGGCCGACGATCTACGGTCTCGCCTGGACTTTGCCCGCGCGCAACTGCCCGAAGACGCCGACCCGCCGGTGATGTACAAGTTCGACGCGTCGTCCATGCCCATCCTGTTCATGGGGCTCTCCGGCGACCTGGACCCCGTCGCCCTCAGGGAGATGGCCGAGAACGACCTCGGTCCCCGACTGGAGCGAATTCCGGGCGTGGCGAGCGTCACTGCACGCGGAGGCCTCCGCCGGCAGATCCACGTGGAGCTGGCGAAGGACAAGATCACGGCGCTCGATCTCGCCGTGGACCAGGTGATCGCGTTGCTCCAGCGCGAGAACCAGAACCTTCCGATCGGTCAGCTCGACGATGCGGACATGACCTACCTGTTGCGGAGCCCGGGACAGTTCACGAGTCTCGAGGACATTCGCAACGTCATGGTACTTGTCCGCGGCGGCGTGCCCGTGTACCTCCGCGACATCGCCGTAGTGAGCGACGGCACCGAGGACCGGGAAGACCTGGTGCGGATCAACGGCCGCCCGGGCGTGCAGGTCATGGTCAGCAAGCAATCGGGGCGCAACACGGTCGCGGTCGCGCAGGCGGTGCGGGCGGAGGTCGCCCGCATCAACCGGGAGATGCCGGCGATTGAGCTCACTATCCGCATGGACTCGGCGATATTCATCGAACGGTCGATCGCCGCGGTGCGAAACGTTGTCCTCTGGGGCGCCGTGCTCGTGATCGTCGTGCTCTTCGCCTTTCTCCGCAATATCCGGACCACCCTGATCATCTGCACGGCGATCCCGATCTCGATCATCGGCACCTTCGCGCTGATCTATTTTGGCGGTTTCACCCTCAACACGCTGACCTTCGGGGGGCTCGCGGTCGGCGTCGGGATGATTGTCGACGCCTCGATCGTCGTCCTCGAGAACACCTTCCGCCATATGGAGCACGGAAAGGACCGTACGACGGCCAGTGTGGACGGCACCGAAGAAGTGGCCGGCGCCATCGTCGCCTCGACCTTGACCCAGGTGGCGGTCTTTCTGCCCCTGCTGTTTCTGACCGGGATTTCGAGCATCATTTTTGGCCAGCTCGCCATCGTCGTGATGATCGCGCTCTGTATGTCGCTCTTCGTGGCCGTGACTCTGGTGCCGGTCCTCACGTCGAGATTGCTGAGGCTCCCGCCCCCCGCAGACCAGCGAACCGGCATCGTCGGGCGCTTCATGACGGCCAGCGAGAACGGGCTGGGCGCAATCGACGAACTCTACCGGAGGACGATTCACCTGGCCCTTGTCCACCGCCCAACGGTGCTCATCGCTGCCGCCTCGCTGATCGCCCTGACCGCCGCGTTGCTACCGACCATACCGGTCGAGCTCACCCCGGAGGTGGACGAAGGCGAGGTTCGCGTGAGTGCGGAGCTCCCGATCGGTACGCGCTTCGAGCTCACCGAACAGGTGATGCTGCAGCTTGAAGAGATGGTCCGGGAGCAGGTTCCCGAGGCGCAGACCATCACGACGCAGGCTGGCGGTGGCGGCAGTTTCTTTGGCAGCTCCCGGAGCCATCGGGGCGACATGACCTTGGGTCTTGTCGGCCGGGAGGAGCGTAGGCGGTCCAGCAACGAGATCGCCATGACGCTACGTCGTTCGTTGAACCGGCTGCCGGGTGTCACCGTCCGGGCGCGGGCCTCGGGGGGCAACCGGATGATGACCCGCTTGATGAGTAGCGGCGACGGCGACAGCGCTCGGCTCGCTCTCGAGATCAGAGGGCACGACCTCGAGGATGCCCGTCAGGTTTCCGAACGCGCCGTTGATGTGATGAACAACACGGAGGGTATCGCCGACGCAGAGCTCGGCAGCGAGCAGGGCCGGCCGGAGCTGTCGATCTACGTCGATCGGTCGAAGGCCGCGCTGCTCGGTCTCCGGGTGTCGGATGTGGCCGACGCCCTTCGCACCGGTATCGCCGGCACCCAGGCCGCCTTTTATCGTGAGCGCGGTGACGAGTACCCGATCGTCGTGCGTCTGCGAGAGGAAGACCGGGCCCGCACGAGCGACATCTATGACGTCCCGCTGAGCACGCCCGGCGGACAGGTGATTCCGGCGCGAAACCTGATCGAGATCAGGGCCGACTCCGGACCGGAGGAGATCCGGCGCAAGAACCAGGAACGGGTCGTGCGCGTCAACGCGGAGATCGAGACGACCCTGAGCGAGGCGGTGAGCGCCGTTCAGGCCCGGATACCAGAGATCGATCCTCCAGCCGATTTCTCGGTTGGCTTTGGGGCAGAGGTTGAGGAGCAGGCCAGGTCCTTCGGACAGCTGCGGCTCGTCCTGATTCTCGCGATCTTGCTTGTCTACGCGGTGATGGCGGCGCAGTTCGAGTCGTTCCGCGACCCGTTCATCATCCTGCTCTCGATCCCGCTGGCCGGCATCGGCATCGTCGCGTCTCTGATGGTCACGAATACGCCGTTCAGCCTACAGGCCTACATGGGGGTCATCGTGCTGGGTGGGCTCGTCGTCAACAACGCCATCCTGCTGGTCGACTACACCAACATCCTTCGTCGGCGCGACGGTATCCCCTTGCGCGAGGCAGTCGAGCAGGCTGGCCGCACGCGTCTCCGCCCCATCCTGATGACGACGATGACGACCCTGCTGGGCATGCTACCGATGGCCCTGGGGATCGGCGAGGGCTCGGAACTGCAGGCTCCGCTTGCCCGCGTGATCATCGGTGGGCTGCTGTCGTCGACGCTCGTGACGCTGGTGGTGGTCCCGGTGGTCTACACGCTCTTCGAGGAGGGTTGGCAGGGTGCTCCCCGTCGGCCCAAGGAGAGCATGGCTCCGGTGTCTGGCTAGTGCGGTGGTTCGGAAACCAGCGGCTACTTCTTGCTACCGGTACCACTCATGGTGAACGTGCCGTTGTTCACATCCTGCGTGGCATTGAGCATGTCACCGTTGAGGCTCAGCGTCAGGGTCACCGGAAAGGTGTTTCCCTGCCTCTCTCGCTCGAACGAGAGGACCAGGTCGTCTCCAGATTTGCTGATATCGGTGACGCCGAAGGTTCCCCCCCGACCGCCGCTCAGCTCCGCGGCAACCTTGCCGCCGACATCGGTCAGAGCGAGGTTCCGCTCCGCATTACCGCGTGGCGTCTCCATGTCGAGTACCCATTCGCCCATAAAGCCCGTGGCTTCGGAGACATCCAGCATGGAGGCCTCTTGTGCTGTGACCAGCCCGCTCAGAGCCAAACAGGTGACGGCCAGCATGACGAAGATCGGTGAACGTTGTTGAGGCGTCATTTTTGGTTTCCTCTCGTCGAAGGGATGGACTCTACGTCACGTCCCTTACGACGGGGCCCGGGTCATCATTTACCGCGAGTGCCAACACAGTGAGCGCCAACCATCTGAAGAACCGCCCGATACGGCCAGAACGGTCGCATGACGGATCCACGCTAGCCGCGCTCCGCGGATCGCTGCTGGTCGTCTTTGTGCTCGGCGCCGTCGGCACCGGCGCGGAACTGCTTTTGCTCGGTCACACGGAGGGGCTGTGGCAGTGGGCCCCGATTGGGCTGCTGGCCGCCAGCCTGGTGGTTCTCGGGTGGCGCGTCGTCCGTCGCGGAGCCACCGGTCTGCGCCTGTTTCAAGGAACGATGGCGATGTTTGTCTTGAGCGGTGGTCTCGGCGTGTGGCTCCACTACCAGGGCAACAAAGAGTTTGAGCTGGAGATGTATCCTTCGTTAAAGGGTTTCGACTTGTTCAACGAGTCCATCACCGGAGCCACACCCACCCTCGCCCCCGGCGTGATGCTGCAGCTCGGCTTGCTGGGTCTGGCCTATACCTATCGGCACCCGCATCTCGGACCGACGGCGGTGGCCCCATCACCAGGAGACGCCAATGATGGCAATGACGATGATGTCTGACCACCCGATTCGCCCTGGCCGGGCCGCCGCGCTCTGCTTTCCGGTCGCGGTTGCGTTGCTGCTGGTAGTGCCAGGTCTGGCCGCTGACGTGTCAGCTCAGGCCGGCGACAGCGCCGGAGTACTGAATCCGAACCTGGCCGGCGCAGACGAACTGAGCGCTCTGCCCCACCTGACCGCGGAGGTCGTCGATGGTGTCATCGAGCGTCGACCATTTCTGGACATGACCGAGCTGAACGAGTACTTGGGCGATGTCCTGAGCGCCGACCAACGTTCGGAACTCTACGTTCGCCTGTTCGTCCCGATCAATCTGAACACCGCGACGCGTGAGGAGATCCTGTTGGTGCCGGGGGTTGGTGACCGCATGGCGCACGAGTTCGAGGAGTACCGTCCGTATCGGGCGCTGCCGCAGTTTCGACGAGAGATCGGCAAGTACGTCGACGACGATGAAGTCGCGCGGTTCGAGCGGTACGTGTTCGTGCCGATCGATCTGAACACCGCAAGCGATGAAGACATCCTGAGGATTCCCGGTGTCGGCCCCCGGATGCTCCACGAGTTCAAGGAGTATCGACCCTACCGCGCGATCGAGCAGTTTCGCCGCGAGATCGGCAAGTATGTCGATGACGACGAGATTGCGCGCCTCGAGCGCTACGTCGTGGTGAGAGCCGAGTAGGAGCTCACGTCAGGGACTGGCGTCGTCAGATGGCGCCACATAGCTCCGCCTCGACCGTGCTTCCATGTCGCGCCCGGCGACACGCACCTCGAGGTCGTGTGTCTTGCCGTCACGCACCGTAGGCGTGAAGGCCAGGACGTATTGGCTGTGCAACTCTTGTGAGACCCGGGTGAAGGTCGGTCCCAGGTCGTCGGTTTCCTCCAGGAGGAAATATCCGCCCCCCGTCTCCTGAGCGAGTTTTCTCAGGTTCCGATCGGGTCTCGTCCGGAGCCAGCGGGCACCGTTGAAGTACTCGACCTCGAGACCGATCGAGTAGATCATCACGTCCTCGGCGATAGCACGCCGGAGGATGTCCTTCCACCCGCCGGAGCTCGCGCTGTCCTGACCGTCAGTCAGTACGAGGACCACCTTTCGACCGGCCACTTCTGTCAGGGCGTCGAGGCTCGCCTCCATCGCATCCCAGAGGCGGGTCGAGTTGCCGTAGTCCTGGTTGCCAAGCTCCTCGATCAGGGCGTCGCGGTCACCGGTGAACTCCGGGGGCTCGATCCGGATCTTGTCGTTGAAGGCCCCGACTCTCGCCCGGTCGTCAGGCAACATGCGGATGAGGAATTGCTCCGCTCCGCCCCGGATCAGATGCATGACGTTGTCGGTGCTGATACTCGTGTCGAGCATCACGATCACCGAGATCGGTCGGATCTCCTGCTCAAAGAGGGCGATCTCCTGCGCCTCATCCTCGTCGAAGATGACAAAGTCGTCCTGGATCAGGTTCGGAACGAGCCTGCCCTCGTCGTCGGTGACCGTTACGTACAAGTCGACGAGCTCGGTTCCACTGCGGAATACGGGTTGTTGGCTGCCGACCATCGCGGGAGCCGAGACTATGGCCGACGCAACCAGAGCGACAATCGCTGTTCGTTCGAGGCTCATCCCTTACCTTACATCCACAGTCACGTCCTTGGCACCTTCTTCTTGACGGCCCCGGGGCCGTCCTTGGCAACCTCCTTCTTGACGGCCCCCGGTCACTGTGTTTTGCTAGCCGGATGATCACGCGACAGAACCGACCCAGTGAACCCCTCTCCTGCGCTGCGCCGAGTGTGGCGCTGGCTGCACTCATCGCCCTCATGCTGGCCCTCGCGCCGGCAGGCGCCCAGGCGCAGGATGCCGGGCCCTGGCAGACCTATGACACGTCTGGCGGCGAGTGGCGGAGCTACGCCGGCGACGTCAAGGGCACCAAGTACTCACCCCTCGATCAGATCGACGCCAGCAACTTTTCTGATCTCGAGGTGGCCTGGCGCTGGAAGCTGGTTGATGCGTTCGTCAGCCGCACGATGCCCGACGGCAGCGAGTGGTCGGCCCCGCTCGAGGTTATCGTTGAGAGCCTCGTAGCGGACACGCCTGATCTGTATCGCGTCGGTCACGCTCCGAGCTACAACTCGTTCCAGTCGACGCCCCTCATGGTCGGGGGCGTGCTCTACTTCAACACGCCGCTCTCGCAGGGCGTGGCGGTTGATGCCGTGACGGGCGAGACGATCTGGGTGTTCAACCCCAAGAGCTACGAGGAAGGCACGACGCCGATGACGGGTACCTTCAAGCAGCGTGGCGTCGCGTATTGGACCGACGGAGAGGAGGACGAGCGGATCCTTTGGGGCACCGGCAACGGGTATCTCGTTTGCGTCGAGGCGAAGACTGGGCGGCCGTGCGCGGACTTTGGCGAGGGCGGGATGGTCGACGTCATGGTCGGTGTGCCGCGGGCCAATCGTGAGGAGCGGGACTACCTCAACGCCATGTTGCTCGGGATCCACTCGCCACCGATTGTCGTCCGAGATCGCGTCATTCATGGCTCCCAGGTGGCGGACCGACGGATTACCAAGGAGGCGGTTCCCGGATGGGTCCGGGCCTGGGATGTCAGGACCGGTGAGCATGCCTGGGACTTCCACACCGTGCCCAACAGCACAGATGAGTACGGCGTCGACACCTGGCTCAACGAGTCGTGGCGCTATTCGGGGAACGCCAACGTCTGGTCGATGTTGGCCGGTGATAGCGAGCTGGGGCACGTGTATCTGCCGACGGGGACGACGACCAACGATTACTACGGGGTTGACCGACTCGGCGACAACCTCTTTTCCGAGACGCTGATCGCCGTCGATGTCGAAACCGGGGAGCGGATTTGGCACTTCCAAGCGGTGCACCACGGGCTGTGGGACTACGACTTCCCGACCCATCCCAACCTCGTTGACGTCACGGTCGATGGGCGCGACATCAAGGCGATCGCCCAGGTCAGCAAGCAAGGCTTCGTCTATGCCTTCAACCGGGAGACGGGAGAGCCGATCTGGCCGATCGAGGAGAGGCCAGTCCCCCAGGAGACCAACATGCCGGGCGAGGTGCCGTCCCCGACCCAGCCGTTTCCGACCAAGCCGGCCCCCTTTGACTACCAAGGTGTCGTGATCGACGACCTGGTTGATTTCACGCCCGAAATCCGTCAGCTGGCGATCGAGGCGGTTGAGGGGTACACCCTGGGGCCCCTGTTCACGCCGCCGCAACGGCCAGTGGAAGGCGAGACCAAGGGCATGCTCATGCGGCCCCCGGATGGGGGCACGGCCGGCTGGGCTGGGGCCGCGATGGACCCGGAAACGGGGATACTCTACATCCCATCCCGGAACCAGGCGGTGGTCATCGCCCTCTATGAGCCCGACCCGGCACTGGGTGCGACCGTCGCCTACACTCACGGTGCGCCGGAGCGCGATCGGATGGAAGCGCAACGAGCGGGCCGACGGACCGGGCCGCAGATGCCCCAGGGGCTTCCCCTGTTCAAGCCGCCGTATTCTCGGATCACCGCCATCGACATGAATACCGGGGACCACGTCTGGGCCGTGCCACTCGGGAACGGCGACCGGTATCGGAATCATCCTCGTCTTCGGCATCTCAACCTTCCCCCACTCGGTGACGGTGCGATTTTTGGTCCGGTCCTGACCAAGACGCTGCTCATCACAGGAAGCGCAACGGGAAGCAGCACAGACGGACCGCGGCTGGTAGCGTGGGACAAGGCAACCGGCGCGATACGCGGTTCGGTGGACCTTCCGACCGGGCCCACTGGC
The DNA here is from genome assembly GCA_965249105.1 of Vicinamibacterales bacterium. Lineage (GTDB taxonomy): Bacteria > Acidobacteriota > Vicinamibacteria > Vicinamibacterales > UBA8438 > CAUZIB01. The sequence continues at coordinate 5,921,861 of OZ252219.1, forward strand.
ACACCGATGACCTACATGGTCGACGGGAAGCAGCACCTCGTGGTCGCTATCGGTGGTAGTCCACCCGAACTGATCGCCTTCGTCCTACCGGACTAACACGGCCGAACTCACCACACAGGAGGTCCTCATGCAACGGATATTCGTTGCGCTCGGCTGCGCCTTCGCTCTTGGGTGCGGTGACGCGCCAACGGTGTCGGGGCGCTCGATGCAATCTGCCGACGCCCGTTCACAGGTAAGCCAGGCTGAATACGACCGCTGGCTGACCGAGCTCTCGAACTGGGGTCGGTGGGGACCTGATGATGAGCTTGGCACCCTCAACCTGATCACGCCGGAGAAGAAGGCCGAGGCGGCACGGCTGGTCACCGAGGGCTTCTCCGTGTCGCTCTCCTCGAACGCCCAGAAAGTAGAGACGGTCGACAACCCCTGCCCGATCGAGTGGGAGATGGTGCGGGCTACCCGAACCGGCGCTGCCGACACCCTTTCGTATCCGTGCATCCACGGACCGGGCACGACCCATCTCGACGCCTTCGCCCATATCTTCTTCGACGGAAAGATGTGGAACGGCTACGAGGTCGCGGACGTCGTGACCATGGACGGTGGTGCGGCCAAGGGCTCGATACTCAACATGAAGGACGGCATCGTGACTCGAGGAGTGCTCTACGACATTCCGCGACTCAAGGGTGTGCCATACCTGCAGCCGGGCGAACGGATCTACGTCGAGGACCTCGAGGCGTGGGAGGCGCACGCTGGCGTCAAGGTGGGACCCGGTGACGCGATGTTCATCCGGTGGGGACGGTGGGCTCGTCAGGACGACATCGGTCCCTTTGACACGGGCGCCGAGGCGGCCGGCCCCGACAACTCGATCATCCCCTGGCTTCGCGAGCGCGACGTCGCGGTGATCGGGTGGGAGACGCCGGGTTACGTTCCGGTTCCCGAGGGCGACGAGCTGGGTCGGCTCGCCGTGCACAACTTCGCCCTGACGATGCTCGGGATGCAGTTGATCGATCGCGGCGACTTCGACGCGCTCGCCGAGGCGGCGGCCGAGAGAAACCGCTGGGAGTTCATGCTCACCATCGCGCCGCTACCGATTCCGAACGGCACCGGTTCGCCGGTCAATCCGATCGCGATCTTCTGAGGGGCGCGACTTCCGAAGGAGTAGAAGAAGATGGCTGACGAGGGACCACGGGTGATCACACGCCGGGAGCTGCTGCAGAGCGCCGGCGCCGTAGGCGCCGCTGCAGCGGCTGGTGTCACCGGTGTGGAGGGTGCCGTCGCGGCAGCTGGTTCCGCCACCCCAGCCGCCCCTTCGACCCAACAGAGAACGGCCGCCTCGGCGGCTCGAGAGACCTATGAGCATTTGACCGCCGATGAGGCGGAGCTGCTCGAGGCGATCGCCGACCACCTCATTCCGGCGGATGAGCACGGTCCGGGTGCCGTCGAGGCGAGAGCCGTCCACTACATTGACCGCGCGCTGGGCGGCGCCCTGGCCGACTCGCATGATGCCTACCGGTCTGGCCTGGCCGCCTTCGACCGGTATTGTCGGTCGTCACGCGGCGGATCGTTTCTCACCCTGTCACACCGGGATCGGATCTCGGCGCTGATCGACGTCGAGACCGGCGGAGCGACGGGGGCGGGGACCGGCTTTGTCGGAAGCTCGGCGGCCTTCTTCGGAATGGTTCGGGGCCACGTGCTCCAAGGCACCTTCGGCGATCCCTACTACGGCGGGAACGCCAACTTCGTTGGCTGGGATCTGGTCGGGTATCCCGGCGTCCGAACGGCGGTGACGCCGGTGGATCAACGTCGTCTGGAAGCGGGCGAGTTGCCGCCCTATCGTCGTTCCGCTTACGACTGGGAAGATTTCGACAAGGCCACTGTGCGCGCCCAACGCCGAGGACCCCGTCATGGCGACTAGGTTGCCGGGAACCGACGTGGTGATCGTGGGGCTCGGTGCCGTGGGTGGCGTGGCAGCGCTCCCGCTGGCGGAAGCTGGGCTCGATGTCGTGGGACTCGAGGCCGGCGGTCGGCTGACGCGAAAGGACTTTGCGCCAGACGAGATCCGCAACAACATGCGCACCTGGCCGTTCACCGTCCAGAAGACGCAGCGTGAGATTCCAACGGTGCGCCCGAACCGTGCGTCCCAAGCTACGCAGACGTCGGTGCATCCGATGATGAACGGCGTGGGTGGGACGTCGTTGCACTACTGGGCGCAGAGCTGGCGTCTCAACCCGTGGGACTTCAATGTGGTCAGCGAGACGACTCGCCGATACGGGGCATCGAGAATCCCCGACGGCTCCACGGTCGAGGATTGGCCGTTCGGTTACGAGGAACTGGAGCCGTATTACGACAGAGTCGAGTACGAGGTCGGCGTGTCTGGACAGGCCGGCAACGTCGGCGGTGACATCGACCCCCGTGGGAACAGGTTCGAGGGGCCCCGTCGCCGCGGGTTCCCCATGGAGCCACTGCGCTGGACGGGGTTCATCGAGCGGATGGCCGAAGCGGCCAACAGCCTCGGCTGGGACCCCTTTCCCGGGCCGGCCGCCATCAACACCCGAGCCTATCAAGAGCGGTCGGCGTGCATGTATCACGGCTTCTGTAACCGCGGGGGGTGTCATGTCGACGCCAAGAACTCGACGGCCGTCACGACCATCCCGCGCGCCGAGGAGACGGGGAATCTCGACGTCGCGACCCACGCTCACGTCGTCTCTGTCGACGCCAACCGAGAGGGCCGGGTGACGGGCGTCACCTACGTCCAAGGCGGCGAAGAGTTCTTTCAGCCCGCCCGGTTTGTATTGCTGGCCAGCTACACCTACGAGAACGTTCGTCTTCTACTCCGTTCGACGTCACGGGCGTACCCGATCGGGCTTTCGAACAACCAGGCACAGGTCGGACGTCACTACCTGAGTCATCACCAGGGCGCGTCGGTCACGGCGTTGTTTCCCTACGACCTCAACGCCTGGTACGGTCTGCCGGCGCAAGGAGTGGCGGTAGACAATTGGGCGGATGACAATTTTGACCACGATGGCCTCGACTTCATCGGCGGCGGTAATCTCTGGGTGTACTCAGACCGGCGGCCGATTGGCGCGGCCAGCATGAGCACGTTCGGGCGGGCGCCGAACTGGGGGTCGGCCTGGAAGGCGTTCATCAAGGAGAACGCCGACCGGTCGAACACGTCGTATATCCAGAAGACCACGCTGCCGTACGAGTCCAACTATCTCGACCTCGATCCGGTGGTCACCGATCCGCTCGGACACCCCGTCATCCGGATCACGGCCGAGTACAAGGAGAACGAGCTGGCGCTCGCGAAGTACACGCAGGAGAAGATGGAGGCGTGGTATCGGGAGGCCGGAGCGGTCGAGATCGTTCGCGGCGATCTCGGACGGACGATGGGTGTGACGACCCACGCCTACGGCGGCACCAGGATGGGTGACAACGCAGAAACCAACGTCGTGAACCGATACGGGGTGTCACACGAGGTGCCCAACCTCGGCGTCGTCGGCGCCTCGGTGATGGGGACAAGTGGGGCACACAACCCGACCTTGACGGCTCAGGCGCTGGCGTGGCGGACGGCGGAGCACATCGTCGAGAACTGGTCGTCACTTGGCGAGTGAGGCTCTGACCGACGCACTGTCCCGGTACTGGGGCTATCCGGAGCTCCGACCCCTGCAACGTGAGGCGATAGAGGCCAACCTCGCGGGCCGCGACAGTCTCGTCGTCCTGCCGACCGGTGGTGGTAAGTCGCTGTGTTTCCAGATGCCCGTGCTTCTCGGTGGCGAGGACAGAGGGATTGGGCTCGTAGTGTCGCCCTTGCTCTCGCTCATGAAGGATCAGGTGGACGGCCTTGTGGCGAGCGGTGTTCAGGCCGCCGCGCTCAATAGCTCGCTCAGACCAGAGGAGCGCGACCGGGTAGTGGCCGACCTTGATCGCGGGAGCTGCCGGCTGCTCTACGTCACGCCCGAGCGATTGGTGGGAGAGGGCAGCGCGGCGTTCCGGACGCGGCTCGGTCGGTGGGGCGTGCGGTATGTCGCCGTCGACGAGGCCCATTGCATCAGCCAGTGGGGACACGAGTTTCGCCCGGAGTTTCGAAACCTCGGCCGGCTTCGTGACGACTTCCCCGATGTATCGATGCACGCCTTTACGGCGACGGCGACGGAACGGGTGCAGGTGGATATCGTCGAGCAGCTCGGGCTCCGCGATCCTGCTCGGCTGGTCGGCTCTTTCGACCGGCCGAATCTTCGCTACCGCGTCGTACCGCGACGTGGTTTGAAGGACCAGATTCTGCAGGTCGTCGAACGCCATGCCAACGAGGCCGGCATCGTCTACTGCACCTCTCGCCGTGAGGTCGACCGTCTCTCGGCCTGGTTGTCCGACCTTGGCCACCGCGCGTTGCCCTATCACGCTGGTCTCGAGGACGGGGTTCGGCGCGAGCATCAGGAGGCCTTCCTCGACGAGCGCGTGGACATCATGGTGGCGACGGTGGCGTTCGGGATGGGCATCGATCGGTCCAACGTCCGGTTTGTTATCCACGCCGGCGCTCCGCGTTCACTCGAGCATTATCAGCAGGAGTCCGGCCGCGCAGGTCGCGATGGGCTGGAGGCGGAGTGCGTGCTCGTGTACTCGGGCGGGGACTTTCTCAAGTGGCGACAGATGCTCGAAAAGAGCGGGGAACTCTCAGATGGTGCTCGAACGCTTCTGCGGGAGATGGAGCGCTACGCCGCAGGGACCCGTTGCCGGCATCGGGTGCTCGTCGAGTACTTCGGACAGCGCTACGACCGCGAAGGGTGCGACGCGTGTGACTGGTGTTTGCACGAGCTGGAGCGCGTTGATGACGACGACGCGGTGACGGTTGCGCAAAAGATTCTCTCGGCCGTCGCCAGGCTTCGACAAGGATGGGGCGTCGGTCACGTGATCGATGTGCTCCGGGGACGGACCACCGAGCAGGTGACCAAGCGTCGTCACCACGAGCTCAGCACCTTCGGATTGCTCGCCGAGGTCCAGATTCCCGAGCTTCGTGGGTATGTCGATCAGCTCACGGAACAAGGGCTCCTGCTTCGGACCGATGGAGCCTTCCCCGTCTTGCAGTTGACCGATGCCGGGCTCTCCGCCCTCAAGGGTGCCGCCGACGTCGAACTGTATCGACAGCCGCGACCTGTGGCGCGACGCAGAAAGTCGGCATCCGACGCGGCCGGCTGGGAGGGCGTCGACCAAGGGCTGTTCGAGGCGCTTCGGGCCTGCCGCCTCGAGGTCGCACGCGAACGGGGTGTCCCGCCCTATGTCGTGTTTCACGACAATACCCTCCGAGCGATGGCCAGGTGGCGACCGTCTACACCCGAGGCGTTGCTCGACATCCACGGCATTGGGCAAAAAAAGGCGGATGACCTGGGTGCGAGGTTCCTCCAGGTCATCCGCGAGTATTGCGGCGAACACGCGCTCGAGCTCGACGCGGTGGGGCTCGGGGCCGCAGGCCCCGCGTAATGCTCGAAGCCTGAGGGCGCGCACGGCGCGCCCACGCCGGCGCGGCGCGGGGCAAGGGGCCCCCGCGAGCGCCGGCGGTGGGGTTCGGGGCCGCAGGCCCCGTCTGAATTTAGAACATCCCGCCGCCGCCCATGCCGCCCATCCCACCCATGTCGGGTGGGGCACCGCCGCCGGCTTCCTTCTTCTCCGGGATGTCGGTGACGAGGGCCTCCGTGGTGAGCAGCAACGAGGCGATCGAGCTCGCGTTCTGGATAGCCGTCCGCACCACCTTGGTCGGGTCGATTACACCAGCCTTGACGAGGTTCTCGTACTTCTCGTTCTGAGCGTTGAACCCGTCGTCGTCGTCCTTGGCGTCTCTCACGTTCTGTACGACGATCGAGCCTTCCAACCCTGCGTTCTGTGCGATCCACCGCAGCGGCTCCTCGATCGCCCGCTGGACGATCCGCACCCCGACCTGGCGGTCACCACCGAGATCCAACTTTTCGAGTGCGCGGGCGCTTCGCAACAACGCGACACCACCACCGGGGACGATCCCCTCTTCCACGGCTGCCTTGGTCGCATGCATGGCATCCTCGACGCGAGCCTTCTTCTCCTTCATCTCGGTCTCGGTCGCCGCACCGACTTTGATGATCGCGACGCCACCCACCAGCTTGGCCAATCGCTCCTGAAGTTTCTCGCGGTCGTAGTCCGAGGACGTGTCCTCGATCTCAGCTCGGATCTGCTTGACGCGACCCTCGATAGCCTTGGAAGAGCCGCCACCCTCGATGATGGTCGTGTTGTCCTTGTCGATGGTGATGGTCTTGGCGGAGCCGAGGTCATCGGCCTTGATGTTCTCGAGCTTGAGCCCGAGGTCCTCGGTGATCGCTTTCCCATCGGTCAGGACCGCGATGTCCTGGAGCATGGCCTTGCGCCGGTCACCGAAACCTGGAGCCTTGACGGCTGCCACGTTCAATGTACCTCGGAGCTTGTTGACGACCAGGGTTGCCAGCGCTTCACCGTCGATGTCTTCGGCGACGATCAGTAGCGGCCGGCCGAGCTTGGCCACCTGCTCCAGCAGCGGCAGCAGGTCCTTCATCGAGCTGATCTTCTTCTCGTGGATGAGCACGAGTGGGTTTTCCAGGACCGTCTCCATCCGTTCCGCGTCGGTGACGAAGTAGGGTGAAAGATAGCCACGGTCGAACTGCATGCCTTCGACGACGTCGAGTGACGTCTCGAGGGTTTTGGCCTCCTCGACGGTGATGACTCCGTCCTTGCCGACCTTGTCCATCGCCTCGGCGATGATCGTGCCGATTGTCGAGTCGGTGTTCGCCGAGATCGTTCCGACCTGGGCAATCATTTCGCCGGCCACGGCCTTGGACATCTTCTGCAGTTCGTCGACCAACACCTCGACCGCCTGCTCGACCCCACGCTTCAGCTCCATGGGATTTGACCCGGCGGTGACGTTCTTGGCGCCCTCACGGTAGATGGCTTGGGCCAGGACCGTTGCTGTCGTCGTACCGTCACCGGCAACATCCGAGGTCTTGCTCGCGACCTCCCGGACCATCTGGGCCCCCATGTTCTCGTGGGGGTCCTGTAGCTCGATTTCCTTGGCGACGGTCACGCCGTCCTTGGTGATGGTTGGTGATCCGAAGCTTTTCTGGATGACGACGTTTCGGCCCTTCGGGCCCAGCGTCACCTTGACCGCATTGGCCAGCTGATTGACACCCGCGATGGTCATCGCGCGGGCTTTCTCTCCGTAAACGATATCTTTTGCCATGAAGTGGAACTCCTCTGAATTTGAACCGCTGCCGCGGCCCCAAGATTAGCTGCCGCGTGCCGGCTAAAACCGACTAGCCCTCGCCCTCGAGGACACCGAGGATCTCATCCTCGCGCATGATCATGAACTCCTCACCATCGAGTTTTATCTCAGACCCCGAATACTTGCCGAACAACACGGTGTCACCGGCCTTGACGTCCATCGGCTGAACGCTGCCGTCGTCTCGAACCTTACCGTTGCCAGCGGCGATGACCTTGCCCTGCTGAGGCTTCTCTTTGGCCGTATCCGGGATAATGATGCCGCCCACCTGCTGTTCGCCTTCTTCAATCAGCTGGACGATAAGTCGGTCGTGTAGTGGTCGTACCTTTGTTGCCATAAATATCACTCCTCACGTGATCTCGTTCTGACAGCCCCGATGGGTCCCGTTCCCACTGTTGGTATTTGGTTAAGACTGGGGCCTGTGATTATATCTCTTTTGGGGGTTTCTGCGTATGTGGGCCGTTCGAACCATTCTCTGGCAGCGGCTGGCGGGCGTGTGGCTGGTCATTGTCATGATCAGCGGGCTAGCGTGCAGCTCGACCGGGTGGGATGAGTATATGGAGGCCGGCTTCGAGGCGAGTCAGGCCGGTCGCTATGAGGAGGCTGAGGAGTGGCTGCTGGCCGCGGCTCGGCTATCGGAGGTCTTTGCCCCAGACGATATTCGCCGTGCCACGACGCTCGACAACCTCGCCGATGTCCTCCGCCGACAGGGTCGGCTGCAGGAGGCGGAAACGCTGTATGAGCAGGCGCTCAACCTCTACACGGAGATTCTTGGTTCCGGACATCAACGAGTGGCAGTCGGCATCGATAACCTTGCCGGTTTCTACGTCGAGCAGGGGTCGTATGCGTCGGCCGAGCCGCTATATCTCCGGGCCAGCGAGATCCTCGAGTTGACACTCGGGCCCCGTCACCCCGATGTCGCGACGACGCTTCTGGGGCTCGCCCGGGTGTATCACTCGCTGGGGCAGCTCAATGATGCCGAGCCCGTCTACCAGCGCGTGGTGGCCATCCGCGAAGAGAACTTCGGTCCGCATGACGTACTGGTGGCCGAAGCGCTCGAGGGATACGCGGACGTGCTGAGAAGGACGAACCGCGAAGCGCAAGCCGAAACACTGGCGGCTCGTGCCGCCGCCATCCGACCGGAAGATTACGTTCCCAGCCCTCTACCGTAAGAGATCTCCGGCTTACTTCGGCGATCTCACATGGTCAACGCAACAACTCAGCCAGTTTCTCAGATGGTTTCATCCAGCCCAGCGTTTGTCGAGGCCGGTCGTTGAGCATGTGCGCGACCCGGTTTAGGTGCCGCTGGCTATGGACGGACAAGTCGCTTCCTCTTGGGAAGTACTGACGCAGCAGACCGTTCGTATTTTCGTTACTGCCGCGTTGCCACGGGCTTGACGGATCACAGAAGTAGACGTGGACGCCAGTTGCAATGCTGAATTGGCGGTGCCCAGCCATTTCCTTGCCGCGGTCCCACGTGAGGGACACTGCGAGATGCTGCGGCAGCGTTCTGATCTTCTTCGCGATGAGCGCGCACACATGGGGACTGGTCTTGTTGCGGCCGACGGCCAGTAACATGACGTAGCGAGTCTGACGCTCGACCAACGTGGCGATCGCCGACTGGCCCCGGGCACCCAGCATCAAATCGCCTTCCCAATGACCAGGCACGGCACGGTCTTCAATCTCAGCCGGTCGATCCGCGATGAGGACCATATCTCTGATATAGCCTCCTGGATCTTTGCGCCCATGCGGGCGACGACGGGTACGCCCCGAACGCAGACACGCGGTGAGCTCTTTGCGCAACGCCCCCCTGGACTGGACGAACAGCGAACGATAGATGGTTTCGTGCGACACGCGCATCTCGGGATCGTCCGGGTAGTCAATGGTCAGTCTCGCACTGATTTGTTGCGGAGACCACTGCGCGTTCAACATCGATTCCACCTGGGCGCGGAGCCGAGGACAGCGTCGGAATTTCGTGGCTTTCGGTCGTCGCGCTCTCTTATAGGCCGCCTCGTCCGCGCGACACGCCCGATACCGGCGGCGGCCGCTATGGCCGTTGACCTCGCGAGCGATGGTGGACGGTGCCCGTCCAAGGCGCCGTGCGATCGCACGATACGATGCGCCGCCTTCTAATCCTCTCGAGACTTCCTCTCGCTCAGCCAATGACAGGTGCCGCTTCGAACGCGTCGGCTTCTGCGGTGGCATGCCGCCCACCGTGTTCAGTAGTCTCTGCACGGTCTTCGTCGAACACCTGACGGCCGCCGCCGCTTCTTCGAAACTCCGACCGGCACTGATCAGCCGACGTACAGCCAGTCGTTCTTCTCGCGTCAGCCGCACACCGCGAATACGTGTTTCTGCCATCCCAACACCTCCACTGTTTCCTTACCACGCAGCGGTTCAAATGTTGCGATGACCACATGAGAGCGCCTTCGTCGGACCGGACACTCGCGTCAAACGCTCAACGATCTCTCGGTGCTGAGGGTATCGCTCGACCAACACGGCGCGCCTCGGCATGTCGAGGTCTTCGAAGTCGAAGCCCGGTGCGACGGTACAGCCAACGAGGGCATAGGAGGTCGGCTCGACCGTCGCCCCGAACAGCCAGCCGGCTTTGACGACGGCCATGGGCACCTCGCCATTCTTGAGCTTTTGTCCCAGCGTGACCGTCGAGTAGAGGCCCTTGGGGTCGAACAGGTGAAGGGTCAGGGTTTCGCCGTCGTAGAAGTGCCACACCTCATCTTGTTTGATGGTGTGGAGCGCGGAGTAGTCCGTCCCGTTCAGAAGAAAGTAGATCGCCGTCGAATGCGAGCGAGACCCGGTGAACCGGGTCGGGAGGCTCGCGTGTGGGATCGTCTCAGTTGCCTTGTAGACCTCACGAAACCAGCCGCCCTCAGGGTGGGGGCGGAGGCGAAGCGTATCTATCCACCGCTGTGAGGTACTCGTGACCTGATGGCTCGGCGGTTGGCGCACCGCTTGTATAGTACACAGCTCATGGGGTCTCGATTTGGCCTGGAGATGCTCACTCTGGGAGCCGCCGTGGCCAACGGAACCGGTGCCCCGACTGCCCGCCTCGTGGAAGACCGCATCTAGTGTGATGGGTCGGGTCCTCGCGAGCGACGACGCAGTTCGGGTCATCAGCTTCGCCGTCGTGTTCGCCACGATGGCTGCGTGGGAGTTCGTTGCGGGGCGCCGTGGGCTGGTGGCCGGACGCGGTGCGCGGTGGCCGACCAACCTGACGATGCTTGTGCTCGGCATCGGTGTCGTCAGGGTGCTGATGCCGCTGACGGTGGTCGAGATTGCCGGCATTGGCAGTTCCCGGCGGTGGGGGGTGCTGGGGCTCCTCTCGCTGCCACCAGGAGTCGCCATGGCTTTCTCCGTGGTGGCGCTCGACCTTGCCCTCTACCTGCAGCATCTGACCTTCCATCACATCCCGGTACTCTGGCGTGTCCATCGCGTCCACCACGCTGACCCCGACTTTGATGTGACGACGGGACTGCGGTTCCACCCGCTCGAGTTCATGGTGTCCGCTATCGTCAAGGTCGTGGCTGTACTGATCATTGGAGCGCCGGCCGGGGCGGTCGTCATCTTCGAGATTCTCCTCAACGTCTCGTCGATGTTTACGCATGGCAACGTCTCGCTCCCCGCGTCCGTCGATACCGCAGCTCGCTGGCTCTTCGTCACGCCCGATATGCATCGCATCCACCATTCCGTCGAAGGGACAGAACACGACACGAACTTCGGATTCAATCTCGCGGTCTGGGACCGTCTCTTTCGGACCTATCGACAGGACCCCGAGGCTGGTCACGACGACATGACGATTGGTCTTGGTGTCGACCCCGATCGGGCGACGAATCTTTTGTCGTCGTTGCGGTTTCCCTTCGGGGAGCGCCAGTCCAAGTTTGAACGGGGTCGAGGGCCCCGATGACGTGTTTGACCGGCCTGCGAGGTGGCCATCCTTGGGATCTCGCGGTCGACCTACGAGCCAGTCATGGTCGACGGCGCCTTCCAGGGTGGCCGAGCGGCTGGAGCATCCGCTTCTGCTCGGCATCAAATAGAGGGCGAGGGACGGCGGTCTCGGCATCGCCAGCGATCGGTATAGACTCGCTCTGTTATGCAGACACTCCGCCCGCTGGTCGTGTTCCTCGTGGCCCTTGGTTTGTGGACGATCTGGGGCCCCACGTTGGCCGGGCAGGACGCCGCCTCTCAAACGGCATACAGCTCTGTGACCGACGAACGGCTTCGGAACCCGGCGCCCGAAGACTGGCTGATGTATCGAGGGACGTACGACAGCTGGGGATACAGTCCGCTCGACCAGATCACCACCGACAATGTCGGCGATCTGGTACCGGTCTGGACCTTTTCCACCGGAGTCAATTCTGGTCACCAGGCCCCCCCGATCATCAACGATGGCGTCATGTTCGTGACGACACCGGAGTCACAGGTGCTGGCGCTGGACGCCCGGAGCGGAGAGCTTGTCTGGCGGTATCGACGAGAGCTACCCGACGACATCCGTCGGGGTCACCGGACGAACAGGGGAGTTGGTCTCTACGGCGACCTTGTCTTCGTGACGGCACTGGACGCCGTGGTCGTGGCGCTCGACGCTCGTTCGGGAGAGGTGGTGTGGGAACAGGCCGTCGAGGACTATCGTACCGGGTATTACATGACGATGGCTCCGTTGGTGGCTGGCGGTAAGGTGATGGTAGGCGTGTCAGGTGGTGAACGTGGGATTCGAGGGTTCGTCGTGGCGCTTGACCCTGAGGACGGACGCGAGGTCTGGCGCACGTACACCGTACCTGGCCCCGGCGAGCCGGGAAACGACGGCTGGCCTGGTGAGTCATGGCGTACGGGTGGCGCGTCAGTCTGGATCACCGGGAGCTTCGACCCCGAGCTGAACCTCACCTACTGGGGCACCGGCAATCCCGGACCGTGGATCGGTGACCAGCGACCTGGCGACAACCTCTATACCAATTCGGTGGTCGCCCTTGACGCCGATACCGGAGAGCTCAAGGCCCATCATCAGTATCACCACAACGGTTCGTGGGACTGGGACGAAGTGTCGGCGCCACTTCTGATCGATGTGGAACGGGGCGGTCGAACGATCAAGAGTCTCGTGCACGCCGCCCGCAACGGCTATATCTGGCTGCTCGAGCGAGCCTCGGACGCGATCAACTTCGTGGATGCGTCGCCCTTCGTCTATCAGAACGTCTTCACTGACATCGACCCGCAGACGGGGCGGCCCACCTACGACCCGGAACGCACGCCTGGGACCGGGAGGGCCGCGACCTTTTGCCCGTCGCTGTGGGGGGGGAAGGACTGGCCGCCCGAGGCATACAGTCCCCAGACCGGTTATCTCTACATCCCGGCGAACGAGAACCTCTGCTCCGAGCTCGAGGGCTACGAGCTCGAGTACGTGCCCGGTGGACAATACGTCGGGGCATCCGTGCGGACATTCGTCGTACAGGACGCCGACCATCTGGGGGAGCTCCAGGCGTGGGACCTCTCGACCGGCGAAGAGGTGTGGAGCCAGAAGTTCGAGTCGCACAACTGGGGGCCCGTCCTGACGACTGGCGGAGGGCTCGTGTTTTCCGGTGGCACGAACGACCGAGCTTTTCGCGCTTTCGACGCGGCCACCGGCGACGTTCTCTGGGAGCAGCGGACGAACTCCGGTGTGACCGGCGTGCCGTCGTCATATGCGCTGGACGGCGTTCAATACATCGCGGTGCAATCGGGGTACGGCGTCGATGCCCAGTCGATGCAGGGTGTGGTCAATCTCAGCCGCGGGGAGAACAAGCAGGTGCCCCAGGGCGGGGTGATCTGGGTGTTCGCGTTGCGACGATGATCGCTAGCTGACGATCCGTTCCCGGCGCGACCTGATGCCGATCTACCGCGGCTTGTTCAGCAGCACATCCTGGATATCGCCGCCGGACGGAGTCTGGTAGACGCGTAGATCGAACGAGGGAGCGATGGCCAGGATGTGGTCGAAGATGTCAGCCTGAATGTCCTCATAGTTGGCCCACTCCTGGTCACGGCTGAACACGTAGATCTCGATCGGGAGCCCCTGCGCCGTCGGCGCCAGCTGTCTCACCAGGAACGTCATGTCCTGACGGATCATCGGATGATGACGCAGATAGGCAACCACGTAGGCTCTGAACGTGCCGACGTTGGTCAGTCGCCGGCCATTGAAGGGGTCGGCGGCATCGACATTCCGTTCCTGGTTCCACGCCGTGATCTCGGAGCGCTTCGCGTCGAGGTACTCGGTGATGTACTGAATCTTGGAAAACCGCTCCAGCATCTCCTGGTCACAGAAGGCGATCGACCCGATGTCGATGTTGAGCGCACGCTTGATCCGGCGACCGCCCGACTCCGCCATCCCGCGCCAATTCTTGAAGGACTCGGTGATCAGGGAATACGTCGGGATGGTGGTGATCGTCTTGTCCCAGTTCTGGACCTTCACCGTGGTCAACGCTACTTCGAGGACATCGCCGTCGGCGCCGTACTTCGGCATCTCGATCCAATCACCACGCGAGACCATACGGTTGGCAGAGAGCTGAACACCCGCGACCAGCCCCAGGATCAGGTCTCGAAAGACGAGCATCAGCACGGCGGTCATCGCGCCGACCCCGCTCAACAGGAGCACCGGTGACTGCCCGATGACCAGCGACACTATGGCGATGGCGGCGATGCCGTAGAGCATGAGCTTGAGCACCTGTACGACGCTCTTGACCGGCAGATCTCGTGAGACTCGCGATCGATGGAGGATGTCGGCGACGGCGTTCAACACGCTGTCGACGGCCAGCACCGCCACCAGCAGCATGTAGATCAGCGACGCTCGTCTGACGACCGCAATCAGGACCTCGTAACCGTCGAGCACGGTCGGGACAAAGACGTAGAGGACCAGCGCTGGTGCCAGATGGGAGAGTCGGTGGAAGAGACGACGTTTGACGATGATGTCGTCCCATGACGTGGCCGTGCGTCCGACCAAGGTCTCGAGTCCGCGGACCACGATGCGTTTGGCGACCACGTCCGCCACCGCGGCGAGCACGATGACGATGGCGACCTCGAGCGACATCGTGATCAGGTCTGCACCCTGGCTGCCAAACCCCTGCTGCATGAGCCAGTCGTGAATGGGACTCAACATGAATCACTCCTGTGGGTGGTCCGATGCGTGGCGGATGCGCACGGGCAGGTCGGGCCCATATCGGTGCTCCGGCATCGACGCGTCGCCCATCTTTTCGACCAGCGAGGCGTATCTGACCATAAGCGGGTATGCCGTGATGCCGTGCAGCATCGTGCTCAAGAAGACGGTCAGCACCACGACCGCCTGAAGCTGGGGCGCGACCGCCAGTCGGTTGCCGTCGACGATGAGTAGGACAAAGAGGATCGATGCAAGGCCGCGTGGGCCGAACCAGCCGATGAAGGCCACACTCGAGATCCGAAGTCGTGTCCCGACCAGGGAGATCGCGACCGGGATCATACGAATCGCCGTAAGACTCAGCAAGGCATAGGCAATGACGGGAAGGGTCCAGAGCGGTGCCGCCGTTGGGATCATCACGCTCCCGACGATCAGAAAGACCAGCAGCGTCAGAAGCTGTCCCTCCGCTTCCCCGAACTCGTAGAGATGCGAGCAGGTGCCACGCGCCGTCTGGCCCAGCGTGAGCCCGGCGGCGAACGCGGCGATGAATCCGTTGCCCCCGATGAGCTCGGCTCCCGCGAACGCACACAACGCAAGACCCAGAACCGACAGCCGCTCGAAGGGGGCGTTGACCCAGCGGCGCCGGACGGCCGCGTCGACGAGCCGGCCGCCAACGTAACCAGTAACGATTCCCGCGAGGGGGCCAAGGATTACTTGGAGCAGGGCAAACCGTGCCCAGAACCACAGGTCGCCTCCTTCTGGCGTGGCGCCGGCGAGGCTTCCCAGAATGAGCACGATGGGCAGAGCAAGACCGTCATTGAGTCCGCTTTCCACATTGAGGCTTTGGCGGATTCGCACGGGCACGCGCGAGTTGCTGACTACCGCCTGTCCGAGCGCCGCGTCTGTCGGCGCGAGGATCGCCGCGAGAAGGACGACCTCGATGATTCCAAAGCCTGGAAACAGGACGAACGCAACGGCCCCTCCCGCGGCGATCGTCAGCGGGAGTCCGACACCGAGTAGGCGGAGCGGTAGGCTCTCTTCGCGGCGCAGGCAGGTGAGGTCTATCCGAGCCGCGTCGGTAAAGAGGACGAGAACAAGGGCCAGCTCGGCGAGGACATGAATCGCCGCGTCGCCCACCGTCACCTCGAGCACCCCGAATGTGTGCACGCTCAATCCGACGAGGACGAACCACATCGGAGGCGTCAGGATGCTTCGCTCGGCCTGGCGCGACACCAGTCCAAACGCCAGAAGAGCCAGGGCGATGCTCAACAGAATGCCGGGCTCCATCACTCCCCCTTACCCACGGCATCTCCGAGATGGAGGTCTCATCCAGACCATTCTGAAGTCTGGTGCAGACCGGACTTGCTCGGCCAGGATCCCCTCTCGTGCCTTTGAAAACGGCGTTTGTCTCGAAAAATCAGCGCCTGTCCGTGGCACCCATTCTGCTGTTTTGTTAGCCATGTCGCTCGTGGCCAGATGCGCGTTCTTGATCGTGACGCTGCTCAGCCTTCCACACGTGGTCGTCGCCGAGCAACCCGAAGTTCGACCCAGCTGGGCCGACGCCCAGGTACGCTACTACGTCAACCCGGTGAACAGCGACGTTTCTCCGGCTGCCGCCGCTGCTGCAGTCCAGGTGGGTGCCCTGGCGTGGAGCACGCAGTCGCAGGCGAACTTCAACTTCTTCTACGCTGGGGAAACCGATGGCGTCGCGACGACCTACAACCTTAAGAACGAGGTGATTTTTAGGAACGCGACTGACGGCGACTCTATCGCCACGGCATACACCTGGAGCAATCACGACACGATCCTGGACTCAGACATCATCTTCTGGGACGCAGCCTACCCCTACTTCACCGGATCGACCGGGTGTGTGGGCGGCTTCTTCCTCGAAGACATCGCGGCCCATGAGTTCGGCCATGCCGCGGGGATCGGTCATTCGGAGGTACCCGGGTCAACGATGTCCGCGACGGTCGACTATTGCTCGACGAGCGCCCGCACACTGAGGAAGGACGACCTCGACCAGATCGAGAGCGTCTATCCACCGAATAGCGTGACCCGTCCGCCGTCTGCGCCGGCGAGCCTGACGGCAAACCCGAGTGCTGGACGAACGGCTTCGTCGATCGATCTCTTCTGGACCGACACGTCGTCGGATGAGGACGTTTTTGTCGTCCAGCGATCCACCGATGGGTTCGTGTTCGCCGCCATCGGTCAGACCCCGGCCAACGTCACGAGCTTTGTCGACCGTCCCCTCCGGGCCGAGACGGCATACTGGTATCGGGTCACGGCCGGCAATGCAGGCGGTCAGGGTGATGGGTCGAACATCGTGTACGTTCAAACGACGTTCGGGCCACCACCACCCGGGGCGCCGACGACACCCACTCCGGCCAACAGGCTGACCGGCGTGAGTCGCGACACGCAGCTTCAGTGGCGTCCAGGGCCGGACGCGCAGAGCTTCGACATTTATTTCGGAACAACCGACCCGCCCCCCCTCTATGCCCGAGACGTCCCCTCGCCGCCGGTGTCCCTACGAGGCCTGTCGCCCCTGACGACCTACTACTGGAGCGTCTTCGCCAACAACGAGGGCGGGAGTTCCTCGGCCGAGCCCTGGCAGTTCACGACAGGCGTAGACGCGGGCTGGCGAGGGTATGTGATCCGAGACGCGAAGCGGGGACGGAACGATGGGTCGGACGAAGCCTTCCAGGCCTTCCAGCCTTAGGGTGCCTCCAGCAGCGGGAGATCGGCAGCTAGTTGAAGGTCGAGCAGCGTCTTGATCCGATGCTCGACTTGGATGAACCTGGCAGCCACCGCACCACCCAGCGCCGACTCTACCTTCATGAAGTAGTCCCGGAGGAGTTCGAGTTCCTGGGTCTCGATGTCGAGCGCACGTGTGGCCAACTCGCTCGCCGTCGCGTCGGTCATGGACGTGTAGGTGTTGGCGTAGTCACGGATGTTCTGGATCCGGTCGTCGCCGAGCGACGTGAACGCCATCTCGTACGCCTCGTAGAGCGGCCAGAACCTGGCAGCTTGACTGGCCGAGAGATGCATGTGCTGGCCAATGAGGTCCGCACGTCCCTGCCGGACATCCATCCGCACGAGTTCGATGTACTCGTTGATCTCCGCATCCGTGGGTTGCTGGGCGACGACGGGACTTGCTCCGATCACCACGAGCAGGGCAGCGAGTGCGCTCACGATCACTGTCTTCATTCTAGCTCTCCTATGTTCTGTTGAAAGGGTGAGTCTAACGCGACCGGTTTGTTGGGGGATCGTGCCTGAATGCTCGCACGCCTGCAAGTAGTGTGGTGAGATCAACAGATCTATACATCGAGGGATTCCCCAAGGGGTTCCGGGACCCCGTGGTAAAGTCTGATCATGCCCCGGGGGACCATGTTTTGTGCCGTTGCCATTGGTCTGATCGGGCTCGGTATCGTGGCCGCGGCGGGTCAACGGGGGGGTGCGTTCCGCGCATCGCGTGACCATCCGGCTATCGCGTATTCAACCGGACCGGTCTCCAATGTCGTTTCCGCCCTCAACGACAGAATCCTGGCTGGGGAGGTTGAGCTGCGGTTTCAGGGTCGAGCCGGATACCTCGAGTCAGTCTTGAGCGCACTTGATATCCCGGTCCAGTCGCAGACGACCGTTTTTTCAAAGACGAGCCGCCAGGCTCGGGAGATCACGTCGCAGAACCCTCGGGCCATCTTCTTTACCGATACGGTGGTGGTGGGCTGGGTTCGCGATGGCGACGAGCTCGAGCTTGCCACCCAGGACCGGCGGCAGGGCACGGTTTTCTACTCCTTGCCACAGACACCGATGGACCGTCCACGATTCACACGCACTGATCGGTGTCTCGCGTGTCATCTTTCCTGGGACACTCTAGGTGTGCCGGGGCTCCAGGTCTTGAGCGTGGCGCCCTTGTCGTCAGACCCGACGGCCTATGCCACGGGGTTTGTATCGGACCATCGGAGCCCGCTGACCGAACGCTGGGGCGGGTGGTATGTCACCGGTCACGTTGGCTCGACGGCCCACATGGGCAATATCGAGGTGACCGACGTCGATGACCCGGACGCCACCAGCGGCAACGTACCTCCGCGTCTGGATTCACTGGTCGGAGTCTTCGATTTGGACGGCTATCCGTCGGAGCACAGTGACGTCGTGGCCTTGATGGTGCTCGAGCACCAGGTGAGCATGACCAACTTGATCACCCGTCTGGGCTGGGAGGCTCGTCGTGTCGAGTTCCGAGAATCGGCTCCTGACAGGGGACTGGACCTTGTGACCGATGCCGCGCTCCAGCTCGTGGACTATATGTTGTTCGTTGACGAGCCACCGCTGCCGACGAAGATCGTGGGGTCGTCCGGCTTTGCCGAGTACTTCTCGGCCCGTGAGCCGCGTGACAGCCGTGGCCGGTCACTTCGCGAGCTGGACCTTGAGCGTCGGCTCTTTCGCTATCCGTGCAGCTACATGATCTACACCGACGCCTTCGATGCTCTACCGGACTTGGCCAAGGACGCGGTCTACGCGCGTCTCTGGAGCGTGCTGTCTGGGCAGGAGCCGGACACCGTGTACGCCCGGCTTTCCCGGGACGACCGGCAGGCGATTGTCGAGATTCTCCGCGACACGAAATCCGATCTGCCCACCTATTTCGAGGATGTCCACTAGGGGCTAGAGAGGGGTTGAAATGGGGTTCGAAGAGGTCAACTTCATCGCCGTGCTCGTCGCCACGGTCCTCGCTTTCGGCCTGGGCGGGTTGTGGTACTCCCCATTGTTATTCGCACGCCGGTGGACGGCCGCCCATGGGTTTAGCGAGGAAAAGGTCAAGCAACTCCAGCAGGGTGCCGCACCCAGGTATGCCATTGCGTTTGTCTGCTGGTTCGTGATGGCAACGGCCCTCGCTCTGGTCGCACCGCATTTCGGCCAGGGGGTCGGGGGGATGCTACACATGGCCTTTCTGTTCTGGGTCGGATTCTCGGCGACGACAGGACTGACCCACAATCGGTTCTCTGGCAAGCCATTGAGCCTATGGCTGATAGACGCTGGCTATCAGCTCGCGTCCCTGGCTGTCATGGCCGTGGTGCTCGGCCTCTGGAGTTGAAGTGTGGAAAACAAACCGACGTCGAGCTACCCCGGTGCCCTGTGCATAGTGCTCGTCCTGTCGGCTCCTGCGCTGCTTGCACAGGAGCCGGTGCACAACGTGAATGATGGCTACGCCCTGCAGCGAGAGTGCAGTGCGGCTCTTCGGACCGCGGCCGAGCGGGCCGCCCTCCCGGCTGACTCAGAAGAGCGCGATGCCGGCTTCGACACCGGTCAGTGTCTCGGACTGGTCTCCGCCGTCTGGCACACCCACATGTTGA
Organism: Vicinamibacterales bacterium; assembly: GCA_965249105.1. Lineage (GTDB taxonomy): Bacteria > Acidobacteriota > Vicinamibacteria > Vicinamibacterales > UBA8438 > CAUZIB01. The sequence continues at coordinate 5,941,602 of OZ252219.1, forward strand.
TGGTTTCCGAGTTCGGCGGAGAGGTGGCGTTTTGTCCGCCTCGGACGATCAGTGCGGGGCAGATGGCTGAGCTTGTCGATCAATACCTGAAGACACATCCGCGAGAGCTCGACGGGTGGGACACGGTGCTGATCATGCGGTCGTATATCGACCATTACCCGTGTCAGCGCCGAGAATGATTGACATGCAGAAAAGCCGTCTTGCTGCCTCGGTCTTGCTGGGGCTGGCGCTCGGGGCTGTCGGGACCGTCGTGTCAGCCCACCCAATGGATGACCAGAACGCGGCCTTCGTGCAGTCGATCGACGGACCGGCGATCTTTCCCTTTCTGTATCTGGGCGCCAAGCACATGGTGACGGGCTACGACCACCTGCTCTTTCTGGTCGGGGTTATCTTCTTCTTGTACAAGCTCAAGGACGTCGTGCTCTACGTAAGTCTCTTCACCGTCGGTCACAGCCTGACGCTGATGGGGGGCGTCCTTGGTGACATCGGGGCCAACGCCTACGCGGTGGATGCGATCATCGGGCTGTCGGTGGCGTACAAAGCCTTCGACAACGTCGGCGGCTTTGAGCGTCTGTTCGGGAGGCGTCCCGATCCCAAGGCCGCCGTGCTCGTCTTTGGGCTATTTCACGGTTTCGGCCTAGCCACCAAGGTTCAGGAGTTCACTCTTTCGGAGACCGGCTTGATCACCAACATGCTCAGCTTCAACGTTGGTGTCGAGGTCGGGCAGATTCTGGCACTCACCATGGTGCTGATCGGGTTCACCTACTGGCGGCGTCGCACCAGCTTTCTGAGACATGCCTTCACGACGAACCTCGTCCTGATGGTTGCGGGGTTCGTGCTGGCCGGTAACCAGATGCTCGGCTACATCTTCTATTCCTGATCAGCGCACCCTCTATGACACCGACTACCGACAGCCCGTCCGCCAAGACCCTCGCCCTGGCAACCGGAGGCGCCCTGTTGGTGGCGGTACTCATCGTGGTTGGCGCCGTTCTCCCCGCAGAGTACGGGCTGGATCCACTCGGGACCGGACGTGTCCTGGGTCTACTCGCGCTATCCCAAGTCCAGCCGATCACCATGGAGGATGATGAGTACCGGACCGACGTCGTGGATCTCGAGCTTGCGCCCACGGAGTGGGTGGAGTCGAGCTACCGCTTCGAGGAGGGGGCCGGCATGGTGTACTCGTGGAAGGCGAGCGGCGAGGTGAGCTACAACTTTCACAGTGCGCCGGATGGCGGCCCGGTGGGCTATGCCGAGAGCTACGACGCTCAGGTGAGTGACCGCGCGGACGGCGCGTATACGGCTCCGTTCACGGGTACCCATGGGTGGTACTGGGAGAACCTCGGGACCGAGTACATCACGATCCGATTGACGACGGCTGGCTTCTATACCAGCGCGCATGAGGGCCGTGCGCGGGCATCCGGTGAGCGCCGGCTGAGGGACGCGCGCGGGCAGCCAATCCACTAGTGGATGACTTCGTCGGTAAAGTCTTCCAGGAGCTCGAGATGCGGAACCTCTAGGGAGCGCACCGCGTTGATGGCCAGCTCAAGCGCCTCTTCGGCACCGGTTCCAGAGTCCTGACTGCGGAGGCCCTTTCGTGTCGCCCTGAGGACACGGAGAACCTGGGCCCGGTCGAAGCGTTGTCCTTCACAGTGCTCGCAGAAGCTCATGTCTCATCATACAACCCGTTATCGGGCCAAGATGGCCTCGAGCTGGTCGAGACGTTCAGCACCAAGTGCGCTCCCAACGGCGATGGTATCTCCCAGTTCAAGGTAGGACGGTTCTTCCCCATCGTACGCGGGCCACTCAACGAGCCCTTCGTCGTTCGGGTCACCGCTTTTCGCAAACCGTGTCCAATAGCCCATCATCGCCGTAGTCAGTGCCTGGTCTACCATCTCCGGGGCATCCTCTTCCGCTTCCCCAGACCCGAGCAAACCGGGAGTGTTGAATGCGTATCCGATCTCAGCACCGTGGTGGGCCCCGAGCGGGTTCGATCCTCTCACGCGGGTAAAGTGATACTGAAACGCCGGCGCACTCACGGAATTCATTCCGCCGAGGATGGCCCGCGTCGCGCGCAGAAACCAGGTATCGGTCAGGAATTGGTTTGCGGCGTCACGGACGCTCGTACCATCCTGTAGATAAAGAGCGAGCAAGGCGTCGGCCCTGTCACCGTATGTCGCGTCCGCGGCCGTTTGAAACTGCTCCCGGTTCCCGTAACCACCCAGCATGAACAAAGTGCCTTCGTCGGCGTTCGTGCCGATCATAAGCGGGATATTCTGCTGGGCACCGCTCTGAAAGACAGCCTCGACATCGTCGGGCATGAAGGTCCCATCAACCGTGATGTACATCGGCAACGGTGCCCCACCCTCCGCTACAAGCTCAGATGCTGGTATCGCCCGTAGGGCTTCGAGCGTTCTTGCCTCCTCGCCGCCGGGGGCGATCGTCTCGATCCATTGCGACCCCATGTCTTCTGCACTTCCGACGAACGTACGCGGCGAGTCCAGGTTGGCCACATTCGTATCGGTGACCCAAGGACTCTGCGCGATTGCGCCGTGGAACAGGCCCTCTGTTATAGGCGACGCAACCAACGCGACGACGCTCGTGCCGCCCGCGGACTCGCCAAAGATCGTCACGCGGCCGGGATCACCGCCAAACGCTTCGATGTTGTGCTGGACCCACTGGAGAGCGGCGACCTGGTCCAGGAACCCGTAGTTCCCGGACGCACCGCTTTCCGCAGACAACTCAGGGAGCGCCAAGAACCCGAGCGGACCCAGGCGGTAGTTGATACTCACGACTATGACATCGCGCTTTGCCAGTTCCTCGCCGTCGTACACCCCTTGATGGCTCCAACCGATACTCAAACCTCCACCGTGAATCCACACCATGACGGGAAGTGCGTCACCGCTCGTCTTGGCCGGCGTCCAGACGTTGAGAAAGAGGCAATCTTCATCTGTCTCGGGCAGCGTCTGTTGTGTCAGCGCCGCGAACGTGGGTGGCTGCGGACAGATCCTGCCGAATTGAGTGGCGTCACGCGTTGTTTCCCAAGCCGCCCCAGAGATAGGCGCGCGCCAGCGCAAGTCGCCGACCGGAGCCGCGGCATAGGGGATGCCTCTGAATACATGAATTCCACTGGAAAGGCGCTGCCCGGCGACCGTCCCTTTGTCGGTAGCAACCTCGAGGTCGACGTCGATCGTTTCCGTGAGTGCATGCTGGTGCAGGCTGTCAGAACAGCCAGCTATGACAAGTAGTGTCCAACCAACAAAGACAAGTCGACGCATCTCTGACTCCCTCTAGTTGCCGTGGGAGACCCCCCGGCTTTGCCGGGGCGGCCAGCCCCGTTTGACGTTTCGGGGAGTCACGTGAGGAACTCCTTCCCGTGAGCCGCTCAAGCATCACGAGAAGGAGACCTCATGCCGACCTACCGAAGTCTCAATCATACGAAATGGCACTGTCAGTATCACGTTGTGTTCATCCCGAAGTATCGAAGAAAGGCGATGTACGGGGGATTGCGGCGGGATTTGGGCGAGGTGTTCCGCCGAAGTACTCTGTCGCCCAGGTCATCGGATATCTCAAGGGGAAGAGTGCCATCCACATCGCTCGGGAGTTCGCGGGACGTTCGCGGAACTTCGTGGGGCAGCACTTCTGGGCCCGGGGCTACTTCGTGTCCACGGTGGGTCGCGATGAGCGGGTCATTCGGGAGTACATCCAGCAGCAGGAACGCGAGGACCGGCGGTCGGATCAGTTGCCGTTGGAGTAGAGTGGCCACCGTGAGGTGGCTCAAGTGACCGCATAGCGGGCACGTCATGCCGCTTTGAGCGGCTCACAAACTAAGGCCCCCGGCTTTGCCGGGGGATACTTACTATGTTGAGTTCAACAGGTCTGTACACCGCTCTGCACACCGCGGCCGGCGATGCGCGCGGCGGGCAAGGCGCGAAGAGCGAGCATATTGGGCATATGTGAGCGATGAGCAACGCCGCCAGCCGGGATGCAGCGCCGGCCGAGTGTCAGTAGACATCCAGGTCCCGGCCGTAGTGCACGGGTCCGTCGTACTCGGCTTTCACCTCGGCAACCATTTCCTCCGGGGTACCACCGGCCAGGTGCAGCTGATGGTAGAGCACGACCATCCCGACGTTGGCGGCTTTCGCGATTTGACCGACCTTGGTGGCGGACGTGTGAAACGTTCCGTGATATCGCTGAGTCTGCGCAGAGCGACGCTGAAACCCACGGGCGGCGTACGCTTCGTGCACGAGAACGTCGGCATCCCTCGCGATATCAACCAGGCCCTCGAACGGACCGGTGTCACCGGAGATCACGACCACCCTGTCAGCCGTGGTGAACTTGTAGCCGAACGCGTGCTCCCAGATCCCGTGGGGTACCGCGAACGCCTCGACCTCAACCAGGTCGTCGCGGTAAACGAGACCCTCTGAGATTTCATAGGCGTCCGCACCGCCAGATTCTCGTGGGAGCTCCTCTGGCCCGGTGATACGGACGCGGATGTCCTCGCGATAGGCCTCGAGCAGGGCGTCGGTCATGGCCTCGAGGCCGGGTGGGCCGTAGACCCGCAGCCGTTGCCGTCGACCAAGCACCCATGGCGTCAAAATCAAATCGGCGTATCCGGCCGTGTGGTCGGAGTGGAGGTGGGTCAGAAACGCGATATCCAGATTGGGCACATAGAGCGGCGACACGCCCCTGGTCAGCGAGGCCTTGGAGGCCTGCCTGACCACCCCAGGACCCAAGTCGACGAGATACGCCCGGTCACCCACGACGACGGCGCTCGCCGGGCCAGACCGATCGGGTTCCGCGCCGGGTGTTCCCGTCCCGAGCAGGACGAGTCGGGTGCCGTTCGGTGTCTGGAGGCCAGCGGCGAGCACGGGCGAAGCGTGGTGCGATCTCGTCAGGGCGAGCCCGACCGCACTCAGGACGATCAACACGTAAGCAAGCACGCGGCGTGGGCCGTGGTGGTCGGCAAGCATCGTCGGGACAGGGTAGACGTGGAGGTTGTGTCGATTATAGAGTGCGGGCACTTCGAGGGAGCGAGCTGTTTGAGAGAAATCACGATGGTCCTGCCCATCGCTGCCGTTCATAGCCCCGAGTGGGTCCGATAGGATGCCGTGGCACTAGTCACCGCGGCGTTGGGCTACCTGGTCCTGATCGGAATCCCCTGGGCGGCTGCTTCGTACTGGGTGTCCCATCGGGTCGTTGGCGTTCGCGATCGTCTCGAGCAGATCGCCCTCGGCTTCGCCGGCGTGGGCGTCGCGACCTGGGCGGTGTGGGTCACCGGCCAACTGCTGGGCCTACACCCGGTGGCGCTCGTCGCCGCGCCGATCATCGTGTCGGGCATCCTGGTGTTCGACGCGAAAGGCCTCCCGCGGTCAACCCCAGCTCTTCCCCGAGGGGCGGTCAGACTAGTCTTGACCATGGGCGTCGTGTTCGTTCTTCTGCTCGCTCCGACCTTCGTATCCTTTGGCCTCACGCACTCGGGTGGCGTTCATACGCTGGCGATGACCGATTGGTACAAACACCTGACCGTTGCGTCGGCCATCGCTGGGGCAGATGGTTTTCCGCCGGCCAATCCTTTCCTTCAGGCGGACGCCGACCCTCACTACTACTTTGGGTTTCATCTGTTGGCCGCCGCTGCCAGCAGACTTGCGAGTGTCCCGGGTGATGTCTACCCCGCGCTCTTGGTGCTGACCGCGGTGATTGGCTTCTCGGTGCCGCTCGTGCTGTACGCCTATGCCAGGCCGTTTGGCGACCAACGGTTTGCCGTCGTCGCGGCCGCAGCATGTTTTCTTTGCGGTTTCGACCTCGTCGTCCTCGCCGTCGACACCGTTCGCTCCGCGTGGAGCGCCTGGCCGTGGCCCGGTGGACTGGAGGTCGTGCGGGCGCTCGTGCCGTCGACCCATCTGGACTATTGGATCCACCACAACGAACGTCAGTTCAACGCGTTCTTCACCGCCACGGCATGGGCTCCTCACCATGTAGCGGCCGTTCTCCTCGCGCTCGTGGTGCTCAGAGTCGTGGGGTCCGGTCTGCCGGAACCGTCCGGACCGTCGGGTCGCCGTTCGGGGATACTCCTTCCCGCTCTCGTCTTGGCCTCCCTGCCGGCCATGTCCGCCTACGTTGCCGTCGCTCTGGTCGTGGGTGTGGGGGTGTGGCTGGTGGTCTCGGTGTGGCCGTATCGACGGGAACCCTGGAGGGCGCCGGAGGTTCGGCGGTGGGTGCCGGTCGGGTTCGCATCGCTGCTGCTGTCAGTCCCCATCCTGACTGTTCTGTCCGGCGGCGAGGGTTCGGGCTCTGGCTTCATGCTCGGGCTGTCGGGGTCTGGGGGCTGGATCAACGGGGCGGTGTGGAATGCCGTCTTCGGCTCGCACTGGTGGACGAATCTCCTCGATACTCCGTCGGTCTATTTCGTGGAGTTCGGCATCATTGGTGCCCTGGCCGCCTGGGAGATGACTCGATGGATTCGGGGCTCGGCTGAGGGCGGGGCAAGCGCCCGCGAGCCGGTCGTCATCATCCTGGCGATCCTCGCACTCGTCACCTTCTTTCGTCCGCCGGCGGGGGAGCCCAACAACCTCTACGCTCGACCGATGCTGCTCGTCGGCGCGATGCTCGTACCGTTCGCGATACGGGGGGCGGCGACTGTGACCCGTGTCGGCTGGCTCCGCGCCGCGACGGCCATTTGTGCGCTCGGCACTGGATACGCCTTGGTAGGAATGGTCCTTCAGGGGATGCTTTTCTGGTCGGTGTCTCCAGCCCTGGCCGACGCGTGCGCGTGGGCGACGCGTGAGACCCCGCGCGGAGCGGCGCTGGCCATGCACCCAGACGAGTTCTCGAGATACGTCGGATTCTTCTGCCGTCGGCCGCTGACGATCGCTGACGTCAGGCACGCACGCTTACTCGGCGCTTCCACCGAGCTCTACGCGAGTACCTCGCGTGCGGTCGACGACGCCTTTACGGCCGAGAGTCCAAGCGACGTGGCGAGCCGCCTCGATGATCTCGGCGTCGACACCGTTCTCGTGAGACGTGGTCCTGACGGCATCTCACCCGGTTGGCTCACGTCCTCTTGCTTCACGGTCCAGTACACCAACCCCGAGTGGGCCGTCGGGGTCCGAACGCCAGCTCATTGCCCCAGGCGATAGACGACGGTCATCGACGGCAGCGTGGCCTACTCCGTTTTGTTGTGCAACTATAAAGGTCATGTCAAAACGATGTGTTGTGACGTACATCACCGCCCTGGTCGTGGTTTGTGCCGCCTCCGGAGCGGAGCTCCAGGAGTCCACCGTCTCGCTGGCGGGCATCATTGACTTCCACGCCCACGCCGGTCCCGATTCGCGTCCCCGCTCGGTCAACGACCTCGAGGTCGCCCACCTGTTCAAGGAGGCCGGTCTCCGGGGGATGGTGCTCAAGAACCATTTCACGATGACGGCCGACCGGGCGGCGCTGGCGATGACGCAAGTCGAGGGGCTCGAGATCTTCGGTGGCGTCGCGTTGAATCGGGCTGTCGGGGGTATCAACCCAGAGGCCGTTCGGCAGCTCGTCGCGTTCTCTGGGGGACGGGGCAAAGTTGTCTGGCTCCCGACGTTCGACTCCGAGTTCTGGATCACGCGAGACGGTACGGGGGAGCCGTTTGTGCCGGTGATCGAGAACGGCGCGCCCGTGCCAGGGCTCGTCGAGGTATTCGAGCTGGTGGCCGAACATGACCTCGTGCTGGCGATGGGGCACTCGGCGCCCGAGGAGGTGTTGTCTCTGATTCCGGTGGCCAGGGACTCCGGCGTGCGGAACATCCTCGTCACGCACGTCTTCGGTCAGGATGCAACACTCGACCAGATTCGACAGATGGCGGCAGCCAACGTGATCATGGAGCTCGACTGGCTCGCCGTCTATCAAGGGGGACTGTCGATCCAGGATTACACGAACGCGATCAGGGCCGTTGGCGCCGAGTATTTTCTGATCTCGTCAGACCTGGGCCAGGAGGGTAACCCCACCCACCCCGAGGGGTTACGGGCCTACATCCGCACGCTGCGAGAGGCGGGGATCACCGACGAGGAGATCGATATCATGGCCCGTCGGAACCCGGCTCGGCTGCTCGGTCTCGAGTAGGCGCCTGCGGCTGCGCCCTACGCCACGATCTGCGGGATCAGCGTCCCGTGTACGTCCGTCAGACGCATCTCCCGACCGTTGTATCGGTACGTCAGCTTCGTGTGGTCCATCCCCAGCAGATGGAGCATCGTCGCATGGAGATCGTGCGGCGAGATTCGTTGTTCGGCGGCCTTGTAGCCGAACTCGTCGCTGGCGCCGATTGCCTGGCCGCCCTTGATTCCCGCGCCGGCCATCCAGCCCGTCATCGTGCCCGGATTGTGATCTCGTCCCACACCTCGCTGGGAGATGGGCATCCGGCCAAACTCGGCGTGCCAGACGATGAGCGTTGAATCGAGCATCCCCCGCGACTTGAGGTCGGTCAGCAGACCAGCGATCGGGAGGTCTGTTTCCATGGCATGTTGGGTGTGGTTCTCCTTCAGGTTGCTGTGCGCGTCCCAGGTGTCGGTGTTCTGCACACCCAGTCCTCCGTGGAACAGCTGCACGAAGCGGACGCCACGCTCGACTAGGCGGCGCGCCATGAGACACTGTCGGCCGAACGGCTCGGTGATTTTCTCGTCGAGGCCGTAGAGCTTTTTGGTGGCGTCTGATTCCGCCGCTGTGTCGACCGCCTCCGGCGCGCAGCCCTGCATGCGGTAGGCAAGCTCGTAAGACGAGATCCGCGCGGCGAGCTCCGAGTTGCCAGGATGCTTCGCCATGTCGAGCTCGTTGAGCGTCGCCAGGGTGTCGAGGCGCGCGCGCTGCTGCGTCACGGTCATCCCGTCGGGTGGCTGCAGATCGACGATTGGGTCGCCAGCTGCGCGGAAGAGCGTGCCCTGATACGTGGCTGGCATGAACCCGGCGCTCCAGTCGTTCGGTCCACCCAGGGGCCCACCCCGATAGTCGTTCATCACCACGAACGCAGGCAGACTCGAGCTCTCGGCGCCGAGACCGTAGGTCACCCATGAACCGACACTCGGGAAGCCCATGCGGATCTGACCGCTCTGCATCTCGTAGGTCGCCTGGATATGGTCGTTCGAACGGCCGTAGAGCGACCGGATAAACGCCATCTCGTCGACCTTCTTCGAGAGGTGCGGGAAGATCTCCGAGACCTCGATCCCGCTCTCGCCGTGCTTCTTGAAGGAGAAGGGGCTCGGCATCAGAGGGCCGGGATGCCCCTGCCGCACCACGACCGAGTCGGCCATGGGCTGCCCGGCGTACTGCGTCAGCGCCGGCTTTGGGTCGAAGGTGTCGACCTGGCTCACCCCGCCGCTCATGAATAGCGAGATGACCGCTTTCGCTCTGGGCTCGAAGTGGGGCGATTTCGGGGCAAACGGGTTGCCTGGTATTGGCGCCTCGCAGGTGTCGGACTGGGCGGCGGCCAGCAACCCTTGACGGTCTAGGAGATACGCAAGAGCCACGCCGCCGATGCCGCCGCCCGACTGACCCAGGAAGTCGCGTCTCGACCAGAAGGTCTTTTTCCGACAGTGGTGGTGATGGTCATCGTGCATTGGCCCTACCTCAGATAGAGGAACTCGTTCAGGTTGAACAGTACGTGTGTCAGGTCCACCAGCGATTGCTCGGTCACCAGCGTCTTGGCAACCTTTGCTTCTTCTGTCGACGGCGCGCGCGTCAGGGCGATTCGATACGCCAGGTCGATCTGCTGTGCGGGGTCGTTGGGCGCAGCCGCTTCTAGCCGCTGGGCGAACAGGTCCGCTTGTCGTAACACGAACTCGTTGTTCATGAGGGTGAGCGCCTGCGGCGCTACCGTCGAGACGTTCCGCGCCGAAGCCGTCTGATTCTGGTCGGGCAGGTCGAACGTGGCAAAGAAGGGGAAGCCCAGTGACCTGCGCCGGTAGACGTAGACGCTCCGACGCCAGACATCAGGCCCGTCCGGGTGGTTGTCCCAATGGCCTTTCCCTTGCGACGTCTCAAGAATCTCCTCAGGGACGTACGGGAAGATCGGGGGTCCGCCTACCGTCAGGTCGATGCCACCGCTCACCGTCATGATCGAGTCACGGATAGCCTCGGCCTCGAGCCGCTGCGGGCGATATCGCCACATCAATCGATTGTCTGGGTCGGTGCCGTCGCTTGCCTGGTCGTCGTGGGCCGACGCCATCTGATAGGCCTCCGACGTCATCAGCAGCCGGTGCATCTCCTTGATGCTCCAGCCACGTTCCATGAACTCGACGGCCAGCCAGTCCAGAAGCTCGGGATGGGTCGGGGCATCGCCCATCTTGCCCAGGTTGTCGAGCGTGCGAACGATGCCGCGCCCAAAGTGGTGATGCCAGATGCGATTGACGATCACGCGTGCCGTCAGCGGGTTGTCACGAGAGGCGATCCATTGGGCCAGCGCGAGACGTCGCCCGGAGGTCCGGCCGTCCTGACGGGGGATGGCAGTCGGCGGGTCGCCATACGTGGCCACGGTGAGGAAGCCCGGCGACATCTGCGACCCTGGGCTCAACGGGTCACCCCGGATCAGGAAGTAGCTGGGCGGCGCCTCGTAGGATGGTCCCCCCTCCTCGTAGAGGAAGGTGCCGGGGTTCTCCGGCGGGATCCGGCACTCCGGACAGCCGATGATCTCATCGCCCGGACCGTTGGGCGCGAAGCGGTAGTCGCCGTCGGTGACGATCTCTGCCATAGCCGGCTTGGCCGGCCGTCCTGCATCGAGCGCCTCGACCTGTGCGACTAGCACACTCCGCTTCTCCGCTTCCTCGGTCGACAGCGCGTCGGTCAGCCGCTGTGGCGGTGGGTTGATCGACAGCACCTGCGCCGCCAAGAGTTGCTCGCCAGCCGTCCGCTCGGCCTCCGGCTTCATCGCGGCCTGCTGCACGTTCTCTGGGAACCTCTCTCTAATCAGCTCGAGTCGAAGCCGGGCCCGGTGAGGTTCTTCGATTGCGGCGATCTGCGCGGTCAGAGGCTCCTGCCTGAGGTCGATCTCCGCGTTCCCGGCTCGGTACTCGGCCGTCTCTGCGCTGTCGAGCAACGGCCAGTTCACTTCGACATAGCCGAAGATTGACGATTGCAGGCTGTAGTAATCCTTCTGCAGGATCGGGTCGAACTTGTGGTCGTGGCAGCGGGCGCAATGCACGGTCATCCCGAGCACGCCGCGCCCGAGGGTCGCCAGGACATCATCGAGGTAGTCGTGGCGCCGCTCTGGGTTGTCCTTCTCGCGGAACTGGACCCGTGGTCCGGCGCGAAGAAACCCGGTGGCGATGCGCGTCTCGTCCGTTACGTGGTCGAGCTCATCTCCCGCGATCTGCTCGCGCAAGAACTGGTTGTAGGGCTTGTCCGTGTTGAAGGCGTTGATGACGTAGTCGCGATACCGCCAGGCGTTGGGTCGCGTATAGTCCTGCTCGAAGCCGGTCGAGTCGGCGTACCGTGCGATGTCCATCCAATGCCGGCCCCACCGCTCACCGTAGTGCGGGGAGTCCAGTAGGCGCTCGATCAAACGTTCCCAGGCGCCCCGTTCGGTATCGGCCATGAACTCGTCGATCTGTGCGGGAGTTGGCGGCAGGCCGGTGAGGTCGAGCGACGCCCGTCGTAGCTGGCTTAGGCGATCCGCTCTTGGCGCCGCGGTGACACCTGCTTCACGTCTGGCGTCCTCGAGGAATCGGTCGACAGGGTGATCGAAGGCCTCCGACGTCGGGACCATAGCCTTCTGCGGGAGCTTGAACGCCCAGTAATCGCGTGCCCCGGGCGGAAGCTCGCTCTTCTCGACCACAGACAGCGCATCGTCCGCCGTCGTCGTGCCGCCGGCGTCCCAGTGCGCGCCTCCATCGATCCATGCCCGAACCGCGGCCACTTCGTCATCGCTGAGCGGGTCGCCGCTCATCGGCATCGGTGGGTCGTCGAGTCCAGCGACAACCCGATACAAGCGGCTATCTTCGGCCCGGCCGGGTACGATCGCGGGTCCTCGAATACCCCCTTCGATCGCCGCCTCGCGGCTGCGGAGGTCGAGGTTGGAGAGCTGCGCTGCCTCGCCGTGGCAGTTCCAGCAGCTCCGCTCCATGATCGGCCGGATCTGGTCGGTGAACGTGACCGTCTGACCCTGTGCCGGAAAGGGCGACGCGAGCACTGATACTGATGCGAGCGCCACTACCAAAACCGCGGCGGTTCGAAAGGTGCCGAAGGCCATCCTGTAGTCTCCTGTCACTACCACCCGGGCCTCATCATTGCCACCTGGGCCCCCCGGGCATCACCGGAACACCCCACCCTACCCGATATTACCTTCGATCGCGATCTTTGTCTCGAGGACGGTCACTTGGAGGCGCGGTCGACAACAGCATAAGCTGTGGACGCCAAATGAGTGATCTGCCGACGAACTCCACCGACTACTTCGTCCATCCGCGAGCCCTCGTCGAGGAAGGTGCACGAATCGGTCCGCGCACGAGGGTGTGGGCCTTCGCGCACGTGCAGGCGAACACCGACATTGGTGCCGACTGCAACGTCTGTAACTACGTGTTCGTCGAGTCCGGTGCCCGGCTTGGTGACCGCGTCACCGTGAAGAACGGGGTACAGGTGTGGCAAGGGGTGACCGCCGAGGACGATGTCTTCCTTGGCCCGAACTGCGTGCTGACCAATGATCCGCGTCCGCGCTCCCGTCAGGACTTCGGGCTCCGAACAACGGTCATTCAGGAGGGTGCAACGATCGGCGCAGCCGCCGTGATTCTCTGCGATTTCAGCATCGGCCGTTTCGCCTTCGTGGGGGCAGGGTCGCTGGTGACCAGAGAGGTTCCGTCCTTCGCTATGGTGTGGGGCCGGCCGGCCCGCTTCCAGTATTGGACCAGTCGCGCAGCGGAACGACTGGACTTCACCGACTCGCAAAGAGAAGTGACCTGTCCGAAGAGCGGTCGGGTCTATCGGCTGGTCGACGATGCTGTAGTCGAGCTGGAAGGTTTGCCGCGTTCGTAGGTCTGCGCAAACGACCCTAGGCGGGACCTTGGTCTTTGGGGCCACCCTCGAAGAACGCCTTCACGACATCCGCGACGCGGTCCAGCTGCTGGTCCGTAAGCTCGGGGTACAAGGGGAGGGAGATGATCTCCCGCGCCAGACTCTCGGCTACGGGGAAAGCCCCTTCTTTCTCATCCAGATGGTGAAAGGCGCCGTGCAAGTGGATGGGTGTCGGATAGTGAATCCCCGCCATGACGCCGCGCTCGTGAAGATACGACAGCATATCGTCCCGTCTGGCCGTGCGGACCACGAACAGGTGAACCACGTGGCTTCCGTCGTCCGGGATGTCGGGAAGGATGAGATCCCCGACCCCATTCAGTCGGTCCCGGTACCCCTTGGCGTGCCGCAGACGGGCGCGACTCGCGTCGGGCAGCCCCGTTAGCTTGTAGTTCAGGACGACTGCTTGGATGGTGTCGAGGCGACAGTTGAACCCGACCTCCGGATGATGGTACTTCTCGGTCGAACCATAGTTCCGGAGAGCACGGAGCCGGTCGCGGACCGAAGCATCAGAAGTCACTACGGCGCCGGCATCACCGAAGGCCCCCAGGTTCTTGCCGGGAAAGAAGCTGAAGCACCCGGCCGTCCCGGCCGCGCCGGCATGCCGGCCCGACGTTTCTGCCCCGTGGGCCTGAGCCGCGTCCTCGACCATGGTCAGCCCTCTGCGGGCACACAGGTCGAGTATCGGTTCCGGATCGACCATACGACCGAAGAGATGCACCGGTAGCACGACTTTGGTGCGGTCGGTGATCTTTGACTCCGCGGCTTGGAGGTCCATCAAGAAGTTGTCTTCGGAGCAGTCAACCAGAACAGGCCGCGCCCCGGTGTATGTGACGCCCAGCGCCGTGGCGATGAACGTGTTGGCCGGGACGAGGACCTCGTCGCCGGGGCCGACACCCAGCGCGCGAAGCGCCAGATGAATCGCTTCCGTTCCATTGGCTACGCCAACCGCCCATTGAGCGCCGCAGAAGCGGGCAAAGCTCGTCTCGAAACGGTCGACCTCGCTCCCGAGAACGAAATCCGACCTCGCCATGACAGCCTCCACGAGCGGCAGGATGTCGGGGAGGAGCTTGCGATGAGCGGCCTGAAGATCGACGAGAGGTATGCGTTCCATGAACAGTCTCAGAGAATCCGCATGCGATCAGGTGGCTATCCCGAGCGTCTCCTGGGTCGCCTTTCGCCGGACCTTCCAGATCACGCCGTCGACGATATAGTGATGAAAATTGATCGCTTGGAAGATGATGACTGGCGCCACGAGGGCGGCGGTGAGTGATCCGATCACCCAGTACGCCGTAGACGAAAGCCCGGCGCACACCGCGAGATAAATCCACAGGTTCCGGTCCTGGCTCAGCGTCGAGAGGAACCGGCTGTCAGGGTCGATGCCGCGTTTGAATCGGCTGGTGTTGTAGGTAGATTCAAACGGTCGTCGCAACACCTCAACGGTGAGGAGTTGCGATGGGAACACCGAAACGTCGTCGGTCACCCCGTGCGGGACGTCTTCCGATGCGGTCGCCGGGTCGTCCCACGGCGGGACGCCGTGAGCATCGGCGTCGGTTCTGGGAGGCGATCGCCTGCGGGTTGTCCAGCGAAGAGGCGGCGCTGGGGGCCGGCGTGTCCCAGCCGGTCGGAACGAGATGGTTCCGCGAAAGTGGAGGCATGCCGCCGATCAGCCTGGCCCTTCTGTCGGGGCGCTACCTGTCGTTTGCCGAGCGAGACGAGATCGCCATCTTGCACGCCCAGCACTGCGGGGTTCGTGATATCGCTCGGCGAATCAGCCGGTCCCCGTCGACCATCTCTCGGGAGCTCCGTCGCAATGCGGCAACCCGCAGTGGCGGACTCGAGTATCGCGCGACGACCGCGCAGTGGCACGCCGACCTGAAGGCGAAAAGACCGCAGGTGGCGAAGCTCGCTGCACACGACGAACTGCGCCGGTACGTGCAAGACCGACTCGCCGGCAGGATTACGGCCGCCGACGGGACGAGGGTGCCTGGTCCCCATGTGCACTGGAACGGTCGCCGCCACGGGCGCCGTCAAGACCGACGCTGGGCGGCGTCATGGAGTCCTGAGCAAATTGCCAACAGACTCAAGGTCGACTTCCCCGATGAGGAGTCGATGCGGATCTCCCACGAGGCCATCTACCAGGCGCTCTACGTGCAGGGACGAGGGGCACTGCGACGCGACCTGGTGGCGTGCTTGCGGACCGGCCGGGCGCTGCGCGTGCCAAGAGCACGGACACGAGGACGCGGCAAGGCGTTCGTCACTGCCGAAATCATGATCAGCAAGCGCCCCGCCGAAGCAGACGATCGGGCGGTCCCAGGACACTGGGAAGGTGACCTGATTGTCGGACTGGGGAGCTCTGCGATTGGGACCCTCGTGGAACGCACCAGCCGATTCACGAGGCTGCTGCATCTGCCTCGCATGGATGACTATGGGCAGCCTCGGATCAAGAACGGTCCCGCCCTGGCGGGGCATGGTGCCGAGGCCGTCCGAGACGCCATCGCGTCGTCGATCATCACGCTGCCCACGCAGCTTCGCCGTTCACTGACATGGGACCAAGGCGCCGAGATGGCTCAACACGTTCAACTCCGAATCGACACCGGTCTGCCAATCTACTTCTGCGACCCACACAGCCCCTGGCAACGCGGCACGAACGAGAACACCAACGGCCTGCTGCGGCAGTACTTTCCCAAAGGCACCGACCTGTCCAGACACTCTCGTGATGATCTTGACGCCGTTGCTGCTGCTCTCAACAGTCGCCCCCGCAAGACCCTCGGCTGGAAGACACCCGCGGAGGCACTTGGCGATCACCTATGCTCAATCACACAACGCGGTGTTGCGACGACACCTTGAACCCAAGGTAGAACCACACAAAGGCGATGTACTGCAGGTTGTGCCAGATGTTCAGGACCAGCCAGCCCATGTCCAGGTTGTCGATCAGGATGTAGCCGACGAAGAACACGCCGAAGTGGGACAGCATGTACTGGGTATGCGCCACCGCCAGCCTGCCTTGACGCCATGCCTGAATGCGGCGAGCGGTCCACCACAGCACCGAACCAACCGCGCACATGCCGGCGATGGATACCACCATTTCTGGCACGGGCACCACCCAGAGCTCGATCCCCAAAAAGGTATCGGGGTCCTGATACGAACGTCGCAAGATGCCCCAGAGGGGAAGGAGGTAGAACACGAGGGTGTTCGACCACACCCCGTCATCCATCAGGTCGCCAGCCTTCCGGCGATAGACCTGCGCGACGCCCCAGCTTTGACGCGTGTAGTGGAACCACTGCCAGTACAGATAGGCCGTCGTGACCGTCCAGAGCCCCAGCGCCCCCACCATGGTGAGCATGGCCAGAACGACAAGAATGGGAAGCCCCAGGATGAGGAATCGATTGTCGCGGAAGCTCCGAGCGTCGAAACACAAGCGTGTGAAGGTGGAAACGACGTGGTGATACCCGAGGAGCCAGACGTCTGCGAACAGTACCGGGGCGAACAGCCGGGGCTCGAGCGTGATAACGAGCCCTGATCCGAGCGCGATTCCAGCGATTCCAATGATGAAGAACCGGTCGAATCGCGCCCCCCTCAACCATCCGGCTGGCGCCTGTAGCGGCTGTGCCCAGGTCGTCATGCTCTTGACCTCGTGCTGATCAAAAGACGCCAGGGATCACCCGCCACCGCACCAGATTGCAGTACCGCTGATAACGCTCGTCCTTCGTGAGCGTGCGCTCTTCAATGGTCGCTCTCACGAACAGGAAGAAAACCGAGAAGGAGAGCACGAACATATTCCACGGGGTTGTGTTGGCCATGAGGAAGGAGGAGGTCGTGAACAGGTATCCGAGATAGATCGGATGGCGCACGACACGATATGCGCCCGACAGCACGACCCCGCGGTTCGCGGGCATCGTCCCGTAGCTCCGACCCAGCGAGAGCTTGCCGGCCACAACGATCGCCAGGCCGAGGAGCGAGAGGGGTAAGACGAGCGATTCCGCGAAGGTCATGTATCGGGCGTCCGGTCGGGCCAGAAGCGGGCCGAGCGTCCCGATGATCGTGGCGACGCGTGCGATCGTTGTTCGGTCCACTTCGAGCGCGAATCGTCTCCCAACCACCAGCGCGACCACGAGCAGCTCGTTGAACAGGTACACCAGTCCGGAGAGCCTGCCCGTTTCGATTACGTTCTCGCCGATTCGGTACGCCAGCCACCCGAACAACACCGCGGTCCCTGCTCGCGCGGAGATGTCGGAGATCAGCTCCCAATTTCGTTTCAGCACCGGCCAGAACCCCCGAGGTACTTATCGGCATTGCGCTCCGTTTCATGAATTGGGAGACCGGCTCACGAGTCGTGAGCCCCGCCACTGACCGAGTGGTCGCTCGCCGCCAGCGTGATAGGCTGTGCGCCACACGACCCAGCCGAGGACCTGATACCGATGGTGACCGATTCGATCGCTTGGCCACAGAAGACCCGCGAGCTGCACAACCACCACTTCGATTCCACGATCTGGAACGAGTTTCAGTTTCGTGACGACGACATCGTCATCGCCACGTATGCGAAGGCTGGCACCACCTGGCGAGACATCCTTACTCCGGAGGACAGCGCGCGCTATGAAGCCATGGTGGTCGCGGAGCTCGGCGAGGAGTGTGCCCACTGGCTCGCGATGGGCCAACTCGGCTCGCGCTGAGCCTTCGGCCAGGAGCGGACTCCACGAGGACCGCCGCCAGTCGAGTTCATCATGCGCATGCAGCGATACGACGTCGCCAGTTTTGTTCTTGCGGCGCTCTGCGTATGGGGGTGCGGGTTGCCACCGTCCGGGCCTGCGACGGCCGCCATTCACGAGGATGACGCGGAAAAGGAATCCGGTCGGCCCAACGTCGTCTTGATCGTCACCGATGAGCTGCCGGCCGACACCGTTGGCGTCGGAGCCCTGGCTGACTCAGGCATCCGTTTCCTTGAGGGCCAGGCGCTTCCCGCGGCGGCGGGCTCGGCCCCCTGGTCGTCCGCGGCTATCCGGTCGTCCCTGCTGACGGGACTTCACCCCGAGATCCTCGGTCTTCGTGATCCGGCCGACGAGCTATCGGCGGTTGCGCCCGCCGGCGTCAGGACATTCCCCGAGCTCCTCCGCAGGGCTGGCTACTTCACTGTCCGCAACGGCGTTACGCGTCACGGGTTGCCGGTGCCCAGAGCGGATTCAGCCTCAGATCGGCGGCTGGGCCGGCAGGGTCTCCTGGGCGCGTGGGACGTGGCTGGAGCTGAGGCCGACTGGCGGCGAGGGCCAGGCGAGCCGTGTACCGTGACGTTCGGATGCTGGGGCTATACGGCTGACCAAAGCTCACCGTTCTTCGCCATGTTCAATTTAGACGGTCCTCGTCACATAATCGATCGGGAAGTCGCTCGGGTCCTGGCCGCACTCGAGACCGACGAGGTCGCTGACAACACGGTTGTCATCGCCATCGCGACGGAAGGCGCACACCCCTCGGCGATTGCGCGGTGGCGCGGTCGTCTGGCGCCCGGAACTGTCGCAGACGCCTCGATCAGCGTTCTTGACGTGGCCCCGACGGTCCTGGCCCTCGCTGGTGCGCGTGTACCGCCGTATATGGAGGGCCGAGCGCTCATCGGTGCCCCCGACGCATCGTCGGCCCCCGACGCATCGTCGGCCCCCGACGCATCCTCGGCCTCCAACGCATCCTCGGCCTCCAACGCATCCTCGGCCTCCGACGCATCCTCGGGCCCCGGAGCGTCAGAAGGGATCAAGACCCAAACGCTGGCGCGGGGAAGACGGAACCCCACCCGTCGCCTCGGCCCCCACTGGATACCCTACCGGGGGCGTCTTTCACATTGCGCCCATGGTCGAGTTGTCGTGCGAGACAGAGGCCTCGACGATCATCTACACGACTGAGAGAGTAGCTCCGTTTTACTGGAGGCTCTACACGGGCCCGTTCCGAATGCGATTCTGGACGCTGCGTTTCCAGTGCGGGCGCCTCGGGTATCGGGATAGTGAAGTCGTGAGCTACGACTTCGACATCGAGTGACCCCAGAGACGACCGGAGCCTACTAACATGCCGAGGATCTCCCTTCGAGTTCTCGGCCACCGCAAGAATTTCGCCCAGATTCATCTCAGGCGGATACTTGAGATAGTTCGGGACCGAGACGAACGGGATCACCGGTGCGGCGCGGTTGTCGGGTTGCTGCGCATCGACGAAGACGGGGGCCGCGATGAGGGCGATCAATGCGGCAATAAACGGGCGTCTCACGATGAACCTCCTTGGGAACTGGTTGGGATGCCGCAAGGCACGGACGTAGGAGTTGACGGCGGGACGACTTGGAGTAAGTATCAGACAGGTCGTTTCTGCGCGAAGGAGTGTTTTCGCTCACTACTGTGTTCATAGAGGTGATCTGATGAGACCTGCGATGCTCGGTTCACTACTTGTTGTCGCAATGGCAGCGCTGGTGACAGCGCCCGGGCTGGCGGTGGCGAAAGAGGCCAAGCGCGTCCCGACGTTCGCACGAGATGTTGCGCCGATCTTCCAACGCTCGTGTCAGGTGTGCCACCGGCCGAACAACATGGCTCCCATGTCCCTAATGACTTATAAGGAGGCGCGTCCTTGGGCGCGTTCGATCAAGCAGAAGGTTAGCAGTCGTTCGATGCCACCGTGGCACATCGACAAGAAGATCGGTGTTCAGTCGTTTAGAGATGACCGGTCGCTGAGTGACCAGGAGATCGACACGATCACTCGGTGGGTCGACGCCGGGGCCCCGATGGGTAACGTTGCCGACTTGCCCGAACCGGTCGAATTCCAGGATTTCGGGGCCTGGACCATCGACCCTGATTGGGTCGTCAGCTCGACGCCGCATACTGTGCCTGCGGAAGCCGGTGACTGGTGGGGCGACTACATCGTGCCGTCGAATCTCCCCGAAGACCGCTTCATCAAATCGATCCAGACAAAGGCGGGTGATCTTCGGGTCGTCCACCACGTGTTGACCTACGCGGTCACCGACCCCGACTCACCGGCCGACGACAGCAGCGGCGACTTCTTCCTCAACGAGTACGCGGTCGGGAAGAACGCCGACACGTATCCCGACGGTACTGGCAAACTGTTGAAGGCAGACGCAGGTATTCGCTTTAGCTTCCACTATCACTCGGTGGGCGAGGAAGTCACAGACTCGACCGACCTGGGCCTCGTGTTCTACCCGCAAGGTGAGAAGCCCGACTATCGACTCTATTCCCGGCAACTCGGTCGGGCCGGTGAGCTAGACATTCCGGCCGGCCAGGTGGTACGCAACGACGGCTACCAAACGATGCACCTTCCTGGAATCATGACGGCGTTCCAGCCCCACATGCATATGCTGGGTACCCGTCAGTGCCTGGAGTTGATTTATCCGACGGGTCAGCGTGAGATGGTCAACTGTGCCAACTTCGATTTCAACTGGCACATCGTTTACAACTATGAGGCTCAGGCACAGCCGATCTATCCGGCCGGCACGACGCTTCACGTGATCAGCTACCACGACAACACCGATGCGAACCGCGGCAACCGAGATCCGAAGAATTGGACGGGAGGCGGCTCTCGGACGATCGACGAGATGGCGTTTGCGTGGATCAGCTGGTATGACCTGAGCGAAGAGGAGTACGCCGAACAGGTCAAGGCCCGGAAGAACCAGACAGACAACGACTAGCGGACACGTCACGTGCGTCCAGCTATCCGGCACACGCGACAGAGGTGGTTGGTTGTCCAATAGATGAGTATGACGATCAGGCATCTGACTTCTGCATTGACCGTGGTCGGAATGCTGTCGTCCGTCGCTCCCAGCGACATGGCCGCCCAGGTCGATCGGCGTGACGTTCCGGTCGTCTCCCAGCCGCAACAGCGATTCAATTCCGGTCAGGACATCCAACCGATTTACGAGGGCTGGGTGGGGAACGCCGACGGCACGTTTACCTTTCACTTCGGCTACCTCAACCGGAACTATCAGGAGCAGCCACACGTTGAGGTCGGGGCCAACAACTTTCTGTCACCCGGTTCCGCCGACCAGGGGCAGCCGACCTATTTCTATCCACGCACGCAGCGGTATCAGTTTTCGGTCACGGTGCCCGCGACCTGGGGCCAGAACCAGGAGTTGATCTGGGAGCTCACTCACAACGGCAGCACGCAGTACGCATACGCGTGGCTTCAGCCCGAATGGGAGATCGACCGGAAGAACATCCATGCGATTCTTGGCCTTCAGCGTGGCCGAAGCAACGACGAGCTGTTTGCAGACGCGGCACCAGAAGTCGAGATCGAGGTCACAGCCGCTCGCGTCACGTTGCCAGAGAGCGCGTCCCTGACGGCGCGGGTGAGAGATGATGGCCTCCCGCCCGAACTGCCGGAACGACCGCCCCTGGTCCGCGATCCCACGCTGCAGAGACCGGATGGGGCACCCGACCTGCCGGACAACATCCCGCAGTACTCAAGGCCGAGGCCAGCGCGAAACGGTCTGTCCGTTTACTGGCATGTCTATCGAGGTCCGGCCGATGTCGACTTCGAGCTGGTTGGCAAGTCAGAGGGCTACGACGCATGGGAAGAGGGATACGGAGGTAACGGTCGGACGACCGGTACGTTTGCGACGACCGCGACGTTCAGCGAGTCCGGAACCTACCGGCTGCGCGCCACGACCTCCGATGGCATGCTGCTGACCTCGACCGACGTTGAGGTCGTGGTGACGGGAGCACCGTAGGCGCATCCACGCTCCGTTGATGTGTCATGCCGGGCATCATGTTAGCGCCATCACGTGGCTTGGCTCGACGCGAACCTCGCTCCCGTCGTCCCGGACCACGGCCCATACGATCTCAGGTTTTTGGTTACATATTTGAAGTCGGAAGTATTCGGGTCGGAAGACACCAGGCAGCCGTTTGGTTCAGTTCGGGTCTGCCTCTGTTGGGTTATCTGAGTGCCGTGAAACCGATATCTGGTCGGCGCTAGACTTCCGGCGACAGTCTTTCACACCGTGTCGCGATACGCCCAGTTTTGGGCGTGTACTCGGTGGGATGGCGATTGGCACGGGACGTGCTCCTAGTGAGACGTAACGAGGCTGGGTGGGCCGGCTTCGCACTAGGAGGTAGTCAGGTGAAAAAGTTCAAGAACTTCGTCAATGATGAAAGCGGTCAGGACCTGATCGAGTACGCACTGCTGGCGGGTTTCATTTCGCTCGTGGCGGTCGTTGCGATCACCAACGTCGGCACGGGCGTCAACACTGTGTATGGCAACATCGATACGCAGGTCAGCCTGATCCCCGCTCCGTAAGGATCGCTCTTCAAAAGGCGGGTCGTCTCGTGCCGAGCTGCATGGCTTGCCGAGCGACCCGCTTTTCCTTTTTCTGAGACCCGCCGTAGCCAGGCGCGTCACAACGTACGATGTCGACCCTTGGGACCGCTGAGCAACTGTCGTCCGCACCGAGTGGCTACTCCACACCCGGGCAGGCCGCGCCCCAGAGGCCGCTGTCGCTGCATCTCCCCCAATTCGGCAAGAGCTTCTTTGGTCCGGTTGTCGACCTGTTGCTCATTTGCGGCGGGTTCACCGTCCCGGTACTGCTGATCGCCGCACTCGGCCCCAGCCTTTCTACCGAAGGCACCGTCAAGCTGGGCCTACTCATTCTTTTCAACTACGCGCATTTCGCTTCGTCCACGCTCCGGCTCTACACGAAGCCTGGTGCCACCCAGCAGAACCGCTTTCTGGCCTACGGCTTTCCTGTCGTCCTGCTGGCAGTCACGTTCCTTGCTATCGGCTTTCCGGAAGGGATTGGGGGCCACTTCATGGCGCTGGTGCTGACGTGGTCTCCATATCACTACGCCGCCCAAGCCTACGGCCTCGCCCTCATGTACAGCTACCGGTCGGGCATGACGTTCTCCCCGACAGAGAAGCGCTGGTTCTGGTGGATCTGCATGCTGCCCTTTATCCGTGCCTTCCTCAACATCGACGACTCGTCGGTCGCCGAGATGATGGGAGTCTCGGGCGCATTCTGGCTGCTCCCGGAGTCGATGCTGGCGGCCGGGAGCATGCTGGGCGACGGCCTACGCGCGGTAGTCTCTGGGTTGACGCCAATCGTCTACGTCCTGCCCATTGCCTACGCGTGTCTGGGACGATCGCGGCTCCCCGTCGTGGCGCTGGTGTTGGTGCTGGTCAACGCGCTGTGGCTGACGGCGTTCACGCTGTTCGACGCGGTTGTCTGGGCCACCATTGCACACTCAATCCAGTATCTGCTAGTTGCCGTGGGAGACCCCCCGGCTTTGCCGGGGCGGCCAGCCCCGTTTGACGTTTCGGGGAGTCACGTGAGGAACTCCTTCCCGTGAGCCGCTCAAGCATCACGAGAAGGAGACCTCATGCCGACCTACCGAAGTCTCAATCATACGAAATGGCACTGTCAGTATCACGTTGTGTTCATCCCGAAGTATCGAAGAAAGGCGATGTACGGGGGATTGCGGCGGGATTTGGGCGAGGTGTTCCGCCGTCTGGCGCTGCATCGCGAGAGCGAGGTGGAGGAGGGGCATCTGTTGCCGGACCATGTGCATATGATGATGTCGATTCCGCCGAAGTACTCTGTCGCCCAGGTCATCGGATATCTCAAGGGGAAGAGTGCCATCCACATCGCTCGGGAGTTCGCGGGACGTTCGCGGAACTTCGTGGGGCAGCACTTCTGGGCCCGGGGCTACTTCGTGTCCACGGTGGGTCGCGATGAGCGGGTCATTCGGGAGTACATCCAGCAGCAGGAACGCGAGGACCGGCGGTCGGATCAGTTGCCGTTGGAGTAGAGTGGCCACCGTGAGGTGGCTCAAGTGACCGCATAGCGGGCACGTCATGCCGCTTTGAGCGGCTCACAAACTAAGGCCCCCGGCTTTGCCGGGGGATACTTACTGGTGGTCCTCGCGCACGGCAAGGTCGAGAAGGGCCCGAGCAATGTCAGGGCAAAGCAGGACCTCGGCCTGCGGATGGGTACGTTCTACGGGGCGTCCATCGCCCTCGGGATGGTTCTGTTCCTGGTCGGTCCGCTGCTTGTCCAGCAGTCCGCCGCGCTTTTCGGGCTGACCTGGGCGCTCTCTCAGTGTTACCTGATGCTGGTGGCGGCGCTCAACCTCCACCATTTCATCGTGGACGGATACATCTGGCGGTCGCCCAAGAAGCTACCTGCTCCCGCTCCCGCGACGGCAACTGCCTGAGCTCGGCCGGCTTTCGGCTCGGGTCCTACGGGACTCCCTCGAAGACAGTCCACCGTGCGTCCTGATGGCGCACCGTCCATCCATCTTCCTGAAGCTGCTGGTTGAGCGGAACGAACTCGCTCACGAAGGCACAGCGGATGTTGTACTGCTCGAACATGTCCCGGTACTCGGTTCCGTACTGCGCCTTGTTTTCCTGCAGGATTAACTCGACCGGGTAGGGATCCTGTCGGCTGTCCATAAACACTTTCCGTTCCGGTATGAACCAGACCAAGTAGCCACCGTCGTTGTAGCTGTTGTACAGCGGGCCGTCGCATGCCCTGATGGCGGCGGTCATCTCGGGAGAGAGCGGAGTCCAGTCCAGTCTGGGTAACGGGGTGCCCCACACGATCCCCACGCCCACCAGGCTGATACCGGCGACGCTCCCGAGGACGCCAGCGTGTATCTTTGCCTGTCGTGGATCGACCGTGGGTGTGTCGGTCGGCTCTTCGATTCGGAGGCCCCGGCTGATCGCGGGGAGAGCGAGGACGAGAAACGGGGGGACGTGGCGTTGCGACGTCAACGCCAACGGAATGAAGAGCAGCGCCGCGATGGTCAACAGCCGGTCACCCGGGTCGTCGAAAAGGGTTAGGCGTCGCCGATACCCCACCCAACCAAGAACACCTAGCACGGCCCAGAAGGGAAGGACCGAGGTGTTAATGAATGTTGGCGCCTGCCATTCCTGGATGTTGTAGGCCTGGAGTCGACCCAATGACCCGGGCAGCTCCGCCCAGAAAGTCAGCCCCAGTGGCGTGAGCAGCGTCATGAGAAGGCACACGGCGATGAGTCCACTGCGGCGGGCGACCTGACCGAATCCGCTGGTGAGGCTACTCAGTCCGAAAGCAGCCAGCAGACCGACGCCGAGTGTAAACCCGCCGTGGAGGTTGGCCCAGAGCAAGAACAGCGGCGGGAGCCACCGGTGCCGGCCCGTGACCATCAGCTTCGCGCAGACACCGACCAGGAACAGACTGATCACGTGTGGTCGTGGCGTCCAGGCGACGCTCACCGTACCAAGTGTCAGTCCGATCAGGGCGAGTCGAAGGATCATGGGGCCGCGCATGAGCCACCAGGTGATTCCCACACTTGCGGTCGCGAAAGCGACGGCGAGGAGCGTGAGCAAGGGCAGACCACCGATGGTGTAGACGGCGTAAAAAATCGCCTCGCTCAACCACTCGTGATTCATCCAGTATCGACCGGCCGCGGTGTGTGAATAGGTCTCCACCAGCGGGACCGAGCCGGTTTGCCAGAACTCTTGCCCGCCTCGGAGCTGCCACCAGGTGTCGCTTTGAACCGGCATCATGCACGCGACCGTCGCCACGAGGAGGAAGAAGATGGACGTCGCGAGGCGTTCGAAGTTCAAATGACGGAGCACCGCGTAAGTTTACCTCTAGCAAGCCAGGGGCCCGGTGTATGCTCCTCATCGTCGCGAAACCACAGACCATGACAGGAGACGTGCGATGCCCAAGTATCTATTCGAGGTGAGCTATACACCGGCCGGCGCCGCCGGGCTCATGAGGGACGGTGGTACGAAACGACGTGCTGCGGCCGCGGCGCTGGTGGAGAGCCTCGGCGGCTCCATGGAGACTATGTACTTTGCCTTCGGCGACCGCGATGCGTATGCCATTGTCGATCTTCCTGATCAAGCCGCGGCGGCCGCGGCGTCACTGGCGGTGAACGCCTCGGGCGCGGCAGTCGGGCATCTCACGGTTCTCCTCACCCCCGAGGAGCTTGACGCGGCCTCGCAGCGGAGCGTCGACTACACCCCACCGGGGCAGTAGGCGGCACGGGGGTCTGCATCGCCCGCTACGGCGTTACGTTTCCATGGCTGAGCCAGGCAGTACCCCGACCCCCGTCCTGGAAGTCGAGCGACTCCGGGTGTCGTTCCCACACCGGAGGTCCAATGACCGACGTCGCGCCACCGGCACCCTCAAAGCGGTCGACGGTGTCAGCTTCACGCTCTACTCGGGTCGCACGCTGGGGTTGATCGGCGAGAGCGGCTGCGGCAAGAGCGTTACGGCTCACGCGCTTCTCCGACTCATTCCGTCGCCGGGGGAGCAGCAGGCGGAGCGGATTATCCTGCGCGGCGACGGCGAGCCAGTCGACCTCTCGACGCTCGACCCGGGAAGTGACTCTATGCGGCGTGTCCGCGGTGGCGAGGTTGCACTGGTGTTCCAGGACGCCGCCGCCAGTCTGTCACCCGCCCGAACTCTGGGGGCTCAGCTCCGCGAGACGATCCAGGCACATCGTCCGCTGAATCGTGATGACTCTGACCAGGTCGCCGTCGGATTGCTCGAGCGGGTCGGTTTTCGCGACGCCGCCCGGCGGCTGGGTGACTATCCTCACCAACTCTCCGGCGGGATGGGGCAGCGCGTCGCGATCGCCCTCGCTCTGTGTGGGGAGCCGCGGGTTCTCGTTGCCGACGAGCCCACCACGGCACTTGACCGGGACGTGCAGCAGCAGATCGTCGCGCTGATCCGAGGACTGCAGGCAGACCTCGGGATGGCGGTGTTGCACATCACCCACGACCTCGGTCTGGTCGAAGAGTCGTGCGACGACGTTGCCGTGATGTATCTCGGTCGTATCGTTGAGTCGGCGCCGGTCAAGACGCTGCTGGCGCACCCCCTCCACCCGTATACGATTCGGCTACTCGAGTCGGTGCCGCGACTTGGCCAGCGACGAGGGCGGCTTCCCACCGTGAAGGGTGCGGTCCCGATGCCCGTCGACTTGCCGCGTGCCTGCGCGTTCGCGCCGCGGTGCGACGTGGTCGAGGCCAAGTGTCACGAGGCAGTACCGGCGTTGGTCGAGGTTGAGCCGGCTCATCGCGTCCGGTGCTTCGTCCACAGCCCAGAGTGTGACTCTCCACTAGAATAGGCAAGACCCCGACTGAAGAAAGGAACGTGAGGATGGCCAACATCTACACCTGTGAGAAATGCGGAATGAGCGTTGGCACGATGACCTGCGGTCAGTGTGGAAATGAGCTCGTTCACGATACCCTCGAGCTCGATGGCGGAAGGAAGGTCGACATCGCCAAGTGTCCCGACGGCCACGGCAAGATCAAGTCCCCCATGTGCTGTGGCGAGGACATGAGCTGCACGGTCTAGACGGCCGCCGGCCGCCCTAGCGACCGGCTTACCGGCTCGCGAACGCTTCTCCGTGAGTCCCGGGTGCCCGTCCGGCGATCCGCTGCCGTTCCACCCACTCCCGTACTACGCGGCGACGCGTCGTGCGGAAGAAAACCCGGATGTCGATACGCATGTCGAATTCCTGCGGGAGCCAAATGTTGGGCTCAACCCGGCTGAAGTCGAGCCGGCCCGTGGCGCGGCTGAGCGACGCGATCATGCCCCACATGTAGCGCACCGGTTCCCGGAGCTCGAACTCGATCCGCACGATGCCGTGGTCCTGCCGTGACACGTATGCCCGGCCCGTCGACCGGTTGAGCACCTTGTCCATCCTCGTGTTCTCGGGGAGCTTCCCTTCCCGCGGCTCGAAATCAACGACCCAGCACGGCTCGCCGCGAACCGACTCCCGACCAGTGACCTCGGCGCGATACCGTCCCATGAGGTCGTCGTCGAACCGCAATTGGCGTTCGTCATCGGTCTCCACCGCATCACCGCTCTCGGCGGCCGCCACCGCTTCCTCGCGGAACTCCTCCTTGCGTTTCTGCTCCTCTCGCAGGTCGTCGTCGTTGAGCGGTTCGCCGTCGCGCTCGACCATCTCTTCGTAGAGGGCACCTTCGAGCGGATACCGCTTGTGCAGCGACGTCAGTGTCTCGGTCACCCGGTCGTCGCCGTCGAGCGTGTCGACCGTGGTCAAGATCAGCGACTCGAACCAAAGCTCCGCACTGGTTTCGTCCTGGGACTCCGCCCGGGCCATGGCGAGAGCCATGATCTCGCTGACCGAGGGGGTGTCTGGGCTTTGAGTCGTTGGCGCCGGCGCCGGCGACGGCTGTCCAAAGGGGTTCGCGCTCAGCGCCACGAGCGCGACTCCGAGCACTCGAGAGATGTGTCCGAGCACGGCGCGATCGTAGTAGCGCCCTTGTGCCATGGCAAGAGATTCCGTGGCCAGAAGCATCGAATATACTCGTCCACCATGAGCGAGACGCCAATCATCGCTGTTGTGAGTTGCTCCCTGAATGCCGCCAGTCGCTCGCATCGTCTGGCGGAGGCGGCAGCTTCCGCGGCGCGCACGGTTGGCGCAGACGCCGAACTGATCGACCTTCGCGAATGGGATCTCCCGATCTGCGATGGGCGCGCGAGCTTCGAGCACCCGTCCGTCAACCCGTTGAGGGAGAAGCTCGAGAATGCGTCTGCCATTCTCGTCTCAGCACCCGTGTACAACTACGACCTGAATGCGGCTGCGAAGAACCTGGTCGAGATGACGGGAGCCGCGTGGAAGGAGAAGCCGGTCGGGTTTCTGTGCGCGGCCGGCGGCGCGCGGAGTTACATGGCGCCAGTCGGGTTTGCCAACAGCCTCATGCTCGACTTTCGCTGCCTCATCATTCCTCGTTACGTCTACTGCACCGGCGCCGACTTCGACGCTGATGGCACGCTGGCCGCATCGCTGCACGAACGCGTCGACGAGCTCGCGCGAATGGCCATCGAACTGGCCGCGGCGGTGGACCGGGTCCGCCGGAACACCTAGTGGACTGTAACCACCATTCGCTTAGCGATCTCCGACCGGGACGCTCCACCTGGCGGCGTTGCTCCTCGGTCACAAATGGCCAGTTTACTCCCTCGTCGCGCCTTGCCACGCGGGCGTCTCGGCCGAACCTCACTAAACGAATGGTTGTTACAGTCCACTAGGGGACAGGCGCTCAGCTCTGGCAGGCCGGTTTGAGTGTCACCCAGTCGATCCCACCTGGACTCAACCTCACGATGTCAACCGGTGGACCGACATGCTCTGGGTGTCTCTCGATCTCCTTGGCCACCAGTTCGTGTGCCAGCCCGGCGACATCCGACGGGAGACCACGCAGCTCGGTGACGAGCCGCATCATCTCATCGGTTTCACCGACCCCCAACACCTCTGGCGTGTCGGGACACGAGTCCGGGCATGAGAACCGCTCGACCCGCAGTCGGAGGGCCCCATCGGGGTGTCGGTCGACAAAGAACTCGCGCATTTCGAGTATCGGGCCGCCGTCATTGACCCCAGCCAGACTCAGGTGCAGGACAAAACTCTGTTGGAGCTGCGCCTGGAACTCGTCGGGGAACTCCCGCTCCATCCGACGCAGTGCGCGGAGCAACGGCTCCCTCAGCCACTCCTCCACTTGGTCGGCCTGCTCACCCCACGGAAGTTGCCGTCTCAAGATCGTGGTGATGACGTCGTGAAACTCCAGCGAGCCGTCGGAGGTGACGATCAGCCCGGCGGTAGCGAAGACGACATCGCCGTGTCGTCGGATCTTGCATGTCAGTCGTGGTCGTTTCCCATACAGCGTCATCAAGCTGTCAGCGGCTAGGATGATCTGGTTCCCCGACCTGATAATGGCCAGCGTGGTCGCGTCAAGGGGAGCTGGCGTCATTGTCGTTAGGAGGACGACGCACGCACCGGCGACGGCCAGACGACACGCTCTCGAACGCATAGGGGACGTCAGCGTAGCAGAATCATCTGTGACAAAGTGTGCACGTGCGATCCAGTGTGGTCACTCCAACGTGGCGACGTCCAGCGTCATGCCGGAAAGCTGATCGCTGTGTACGCGCTGGGCATGAGCAGGCAGTAAAGGCCGGGCGGCCTGTGCGACCCTATTCGAACGTCACCGACTCCACGAGGGTCGCGAAGTCCGACTCCCAGCTAACGACCGTTCGCCCCGGCCCGGTCAGCTTGAAGAAGTACGGACCGGAGGGCGTCTCCACCACGGCCGCCTTCAGGCGGTAGCCGCGCTTGTAATAGCGCATCCCCGACCCAGGCTGCACCTCGGCGGCGTAGATCCCCGGGACATCCAGCATGGTCACCGTAAGGTTTGATACCTCGAAGCGCGTCGTGGTGGCCACGTCCGACGACGGTTGCCCGTCCTCCTGTCGCATCTGGTTTGTCCAGCGCTGGAGATTCGCTTCGACCGTCCCGCCGTCGCCACCAAAGTAGTAAACGACAAGCTCCGCGTCCTCGATGTCCCCGACCGTTCGGGGAAGGCTGAATTCTGCGACGCGCATCGGAGAGCTGGTGTCGACCTGCGTCCAGCCAACCGGCGTGTCGAATTGGAGAGAGCCTTGCGCTGCGGCCGGTGATGCCACCAGCAAGCCGGCCACCCAAACGCCCATACCCACGCGAACGGTCGGTCCAAGCATGATCCGGCTGATTCTACCATCGACCCATCGGCTACAATGACGGTCCGCACAGTGCGTGATTGGAAGTCGACGACTCGGGTGCCCATGCAGATCCCCTACGAGAAACAGACCCTCGACAACGGCCTCGACGTGATTGTCCATTCGGACCGCAGCTGCCCCATCGTCGCGGTCAACCTCTGGTATCACGTCGGGTCCAAGAACGAGCAGCCCGGACGGACGGGGTTTGCCCACCTGTTCGAGCACCTCATGTTCGAGGGATCGGAACACCACGACAAGGGGTTCTTTCAACCGCTGCAGGAGGCTGGGGGGTCGCTCAACGGGTCAACGAGCGCCGACCGGACGAACTACTGGGAGGTCGTGCCCACCGGTGCGCTCGACCGGGCGTTGTGGATGGAGTCGGACCGGATGGGGTTTCTCCTGCCTGCCCTGACCGAGGAGAAGTTCGAAACGCAACGGAAGGTCGTGCTCAACGAGCGTCGACAGAACTACGAGAACAGACCCTACGGGATGGTGGCGATGGCCTTGATGCCCGCTTTGTTCTCAGACGGTCACCCCTATGGGTGGTTGACGATTGGCGACCCGGCCGACTTGCACGCGGCCAGCTTCGAGGATGTCCGTGAGTTTTTTAGGACCTACTATCATCCGGGCAACGCGTCGCTCTCGCTCGCCGGCGACATTGACGTCGCCACCGGGTTCGACCTCGCCCGTCGTTACTTTGGTGAGCTCCCGCGTGGTCCCGAACCTCCACCGGTGGTTGTCGCCACGGAACGCCCGTCTGTGCCCTCCCGCCTCGTGATCGAGGACCGGGTCGAGCTGCCGCGCCTCTACCTTTCCTGGCGGACGTCGTCGCTGTTCGACCCGGGCGACGCCGAGCTGGACGTGCTCGCAACCATCCTCTCGGGCGGCAAGTCGTCGCGTCTGTATCGAGACATGGTGCACGACCGTCGGATAGCCACCGACGTGAGTGCCGGCCAGGGGTCGCGAGAGATCGCCGGCACCTTCAGTATCGTCGCGACCGCGGCACCGGGGCATACCCTGGCCGAGCTCGAGGCTGCTATTACCGACCAGCTTGATCACGTGCTGGCCGGCGGACCAACGGCGGACGAGGTGATACGTACTCAGACCGTTATTGAGGCCGACTTCGCGTATCGCCTTCAGACGGTTGGAGGGTTCGGCGGGCGATCGGATCAACTGAATGCCTACAACGTCTACGTCGACGACCCTGGCTACCGACGAGCGACTCTGGATAACGGTGTCACCGTGTGGACGGTGGCCCATCGCCGGGCCCCGGTGCTAACCCTCCGGCTGCTGATACCGACCGGGGCGGCCGCGGACCCGGCCGGGCAGTGGGGTCTGGCGGCACTCACGGCCGACCTGCTCGACGAGGGAACCGTCGAGAGGTCAGACGTCGAGCTTCATGAGGCGCTGACCAGGCTGGGCGCCCATCTCGGCATCGACGCGTCGAGTGATGCGACGGTCCTGTCTCTGACCACGCTTCCGAAACATGCGCGCGACGCTCTAGATCTGCTTGTCGAAGTGGTGACCCGGCCCCGGTTCGATGCCAGCGACTGTCGTCGGGTGCGCGACCTGCGGATCAACCGCGTCCTGCAAATGCGCCAGGTACCGTCGGCGGTTGCCGACCGCGTGTTTATCGAGTCACTGTATGCGACCCATCCCTACGGGCATCTCGCCGTCGGTACTGAGGATAGTCTGCGGCCTTTGGAGGCCGATGACGTCCGCGGCTTTCATCAGCGGTGGTATCGACCCGACAGCTGGACGCTGGTGGCCGTGGGCGATCTACCCGACGACGAACTCCGCGACATCTCCGAGGCCGCGCTCGCACACGTTCCAGCCTCCACCCACGGGGGCGGCGCCACCAACGCCCTGCCAGACCCGGCAATAGGAGACCCGGATGCCAGGCTCGTGGTCGTTCCCAGGCCGGACGCCGTGCAGTCGGAGATCCGTCTCGGGCATTTCGGGGTGGCGCGCGACTCCCCCGACTACCACTCGCTGCTCGTCCTCAATATGGTGCTGGGAGGACAGTTTGTTAGCCGGATCAATCTTAATCTCCGCGAGGACAAGGGCTATACCTACGGCGCCCGTACGGTCTTCGACTGGCGGGTTGGTCGGGGGCCCTTGAGTGTGAGCGAAACTTAGTTGGAAATTGAAGCGGCTCCAAACCCTGTGGTTTGATGACGTTTGAGAAGACGGACATCAGCCCACGAGAGAAAGGAGCCGAGATGAGCAGTGTCCTACGATCGGTCAGGAAGCGCAAGAAAGGTCACACGTTGGGCGCGGTCGACGTCATCGACCGCGAGGAGTACGCCGAGCTGGAGGTCGATGCCAAGGTGGCGTTGATCCGGTCGTTGGTTCCGCTGGGCTTGATGCACATCGAGGAGTTGCTCGACGAGGAAGTGACCGCGCTGGCTGGCGAGCGCTACGCCCGCAAAGCCCCGTCAGTCGGCGGGCGCCGTCATGGCAGCAACCCCGGGACGGTCGGGTTGGCCGGCCAGCGCGTGCCGATTCGCGTGCCCCGGATTCGCCATGTCACGGAGCGCGAGATTCCCCTGCGGTCGTACGAGGCGCTGCATGGCGATCGCGCAGTCAACGACCTGTTGCTGAGGCGCGTGCTGTATGGGATCTCGTGCCGCAACTACGCGGCGGCCGCCGAGGCGATTCCCAGGGCGATCGGCCTATCGGGGTCGACGGTGTCCCGCGCGTTCATTCAGGCCAGCGCGACGAAACTCCGCGAGCTCCAGGAGCGGGACCTCTCCGGGGAGGACGTCGTGGCCCTCGTGCTGGACGGCAAGACGTTCGCCGAGGCGACGATGGTCGTCGCGCTGGGCATCACGATGACGGGGGACAAACGGTTCCTGGGCGTCGTCGAGACGGACACGGAGACCGAGAAGGTGTTGACCCCGTTCCTCCGGTCATTGGTCGAGCGGGGCCTCGATGTCTCCCAGGGGCTTCTGGTGATCGTGGATGGCGGCAAGGGGCTCCGGGCGGCCGTGCGGAAAGCCTTCCGCCACCGCGCCCTGGTGCAACGGTGTCAGTGGCACACGCGCGAGAACGTGGTGAGTTACGTGGCCAAGCGTGAGCAGCCGGTGTGGCGGCAGCGTCTCCAGCGCGCCTACAACCGTCCGGAGTACGACGAGGCCCTCGCCGCCCTCAAGTCGCTCCAGCATGAGCTGGAGGATCGGAACCAATCCGCGGCCGGCAGTCTGGCGGAAGGCCTCGACGAGACCCTGACGTTGCATCGCCTCGGGGTGTACGGTGTGCTGGGCCGGTCGCTGAAGACGACGAACAGCCTCGAGTCCATCAACGCGCTCATTGAGGAGCGCTGTGCGAAGGTCGATCACTGGCAGAACTCGAGTCAACGCCATCGCTGGCTGGCCACTGCGCTCCTGGACATCGAGCCACGCCTGCGCAAGGTGATGGGCTACCGGCACCTGCCCAGGCTTCGTGACGCATTGAAGCGAGAGCTGAAGATCGACACGACGACGTCGACGAAGAAAGCCGCGTAAGCAATCAGGAGCCGCGGAGAGTTTCAACTAGGAATGGGCTTGACTCGGGCCCTTCTCGTTCCGGTCGAGTGTGCAAACCGGCGCGACGGCCGATGCGATCAGAGAGGTGACCAGGGAGCTCGACGACATTCGAGCGTCGCGGCCAGTCACCGACGACGAGTTGGCGCTAGCCTGTGCTGCCCTGACCCGCGGGTTTCCGCAGAGCTTCGAGACGGCGGCCCAAGTCGCTCGGGCCGGCACCTCGCTGGCACTCCACGGGCTCCCGCTCGACGAGATGTCTCGATTCGTCGACCGCGTCGCAGCGGTGGATGTCGACGCGGTGTCGCGTGCCGCTCGGTCTCATCTGCACCCCGATCGACTATTGGCCGTGGTGGTGGGGTCAAAGGCCGATGTGCTGCCGTCCTTGCAGGGGCTGGGGCTCGGTCCCGCCGCGTTGGTAGACTAAACTCACCACACACTAGAGAGCGCTTCTCAGGAACCGCACGATTGCATACCCATCCATCCAGCTGAACGGGGCGATTCCGGTGCTGTAGTGCCCACAAGGCAACACGCACACGCTGTGCGGGATCTCGCGGCTGCGGAACTCGTCGACGAGCATCTGGGACAACCGGAACGGGAACGACAGATCGTATCGGGCATAGATGAGCAGGACGCGCTTCCCCCGCAT
Source organism: Vicinamibacterales bacterium (assembly GCA_965249105.1). GTDB lineage: Bacteria > Acidobacteriota > Vicinamibacteria > Vicinamibacterales > UBA8438 > CAUZIB01. The sequence continues at coordinate 5,976,310 of OZ252219.1, forward strand.
CCGCTCGATGTAGGGTTGAGGGCTGATCGGCAGCCAGAGGCGGCGCAGGTGGGCGAGGTCGATCTGGCCGTCGAAACCGGCCCGCACGTGCGATGTCGAGAGACCCTCCCAGACGACGTCGGCGAAGAATGGAGAAATGTGGTTGAGTGCCGCCGCCGTCACCTGTGGCTCGTGGGCGGCGGTCAGCATGGCGAGACACGACCCCAGACTCGTGCCGAGCACGCCGACCCGATCGTAGCCCTGACCCACCAGCCAGTGCACCGCCCGCCGGGCATCCAACACCGCCTGCCGACACGCCTGAAGCGTCCGACCGACGTTGGCGCTGACGATGTAGTCGGCCCGGTGCAGCTCCGGTGGCATCCGCCGGTCATGATAGGGCAGGCTCAACCGAAGCGCGCTCACACCAAACCTGGCGATGAGCCGGCTGAGCGCCATGTGTCCACCCGGGTCGGCATTCCACTGTGGCATCACGACGACCGCTCGCCGGGGACCATCGGTTCGGCGGGCCGGGTGATACCTCGCGTAGACGGTGTTGTTGGTGGGGTGTGGGGTCTTCAGGACGCTCGGGAAACGAAGTTCGTTGTTTTCGAGGCGGTACTCGTCGGTCGGCGGGGTTTCGAAGAAACGGTCCGAGTCGGACACGGCGCCGGTCGACCAGGCGTCGACCTGCTCTTGGTCAGACTCCGACAGTGGCGTCGTATCAGAGTCGGTCGCGAGCCAGTCCGTCCCCCACTCGAATCCTCGCACGACCCGGTCGGTTGTGACCGCAGCAAGCCGCCGTTCCCACGCGTGAAACACCCGAGCGATCATCTCTCTGTTGGTGTGACGAGTCTCTACCGAAGATGCCGGCTGGCCGAAGCTGCCGGCTGGCCGAAGATCCAGCCGGCAATGCTACTATGGATGCTCACCGATAAGAGGACCCACGATGAGCTTGAAGCAGGTTGATGTCAGGACGGCCCACCAGCTGCTGGCCGAGCAGGATCACGCCTATGTCGATGTGCGGTCAATCCCGGAATTCCAGAATGGCCACCCGACAGGAGCCAGAAACGTGCCGCTGCTGCACCTCGACTCGAACTCGGGACAGATGACGCCCAACCCAGAGTTCCTGGAGGTCATGCAGGCGAACTACCCGCCCGAGACCAAACTGCTCATCGGCTGCCAAATGGGTGGTCGGTCATCGCAGGCCGGTCAGCTCCTCCTAGCCGCAGGCTATTCGGACGTCGCCAACGTGCTCGGAGGGTTTGGCGGCACTCGTGACCGCATGACGGGCCAAGTGATCAGCGAGGGCTGGGCCGATGCGGGGCTTCCCGTCGAGCAGGACACGCCGCCGGGCAGCGGCTACGACGAACTTCGGGAGCAGACTTCCTCGTAGCGGCTACGACGATCTCATGTCAGTAGCCCGGCTACGATGATTTGCGGGAGAAGACCTCCTCGTAGCCCTCGCCAACCTGTAGCAGCCTCATCGTTTCGCCTCGTCCACCCACAAGCTGCGTCGCCCAGGGCAACCCACTCGACGTCGTGCCGGTCGGCAGCGACAGAGCGGGATGGCCCGTCAAGTCGAACAGCTGTGTGAGCCGTAGCGTGAGGTCGCGGATCCCGTAACGGCGGTCACCAAGCGTCACCGTCTCGGTGCCAAGCGGTGGGGCAGGGATCGGGAGCGTGGGCAGCACGAGCGCATTCCGCGTAGAGAGCGCGGCGTCAACCTCCTGGCTGAGCGTGTCTCGGCTGTGCTGAGCGTTCTGGTAGTCGGTGTCAGAGACGCCTCGACCCAGTTCGAGACGCTCGCGCACGGCCGCTGAGTAGTCATCCCGCTGGGTGGTCAGCGATGCCTCATGGGAGCGGACTGCTTCGTACAGCACGGTGTGGCGGTAGGTCGTCGCGATGTCCTCAGCATGCGGGATCTCGACATCGTCGATCACGCAACCGGCCGCTCGCAGGCGGTCGAGTAGACCGTCGAACTGCCACCGCACTTCGTCGTCGAGTCGCTCCAGAAAATAGGCGCGAGGCACGGCCAGGCGCGCACGGGTGTCCACACTCGAGCCAGCAGCGCCCCTGAGCTCGAGACCGGCCAGGGCCTGATACACGATCGCGACATCGTCCACCGAGCGCCCAAGTGGGCCGACATGATCCAGGGTCGGGCCGAGCGGGATGACCCCATCGCAGCTCACCTCACCAAACGTCGGCTTCAATCCGACGACACCGCATGCCGCAGCGGGGATCCTGATCGACCCGCCGGTGTCGGTTCCCACGGATGCTACCGCCATCCCCGCCGCGACCGACACGGCCGAGCCGCTGCTCGATCCTCCGGCGATGCAGCTGGGGGCGTGAGGATTGCGGGTTGGTCCATAGGCCGAATCGTCACCGGTCGTTCCGAAGGCGAACTCATGCAGGTTGGTCTTGCCGATGAAGACGGCTCCGGCATCCCGCAGACGGCCGAGCGCGGCGGCGTCAGACGGCGCGCGATGGCCAGATCGTACGCGTGAGGCGGCGGTGGTCGGAACGCCCTCGAGGTCCATGAGGTCCTTCACCGAGAGAGGGATCCCGTGGAGCGGGCCGAGGTCGATGCCGGAGGCACGTTCCCGATCGGCCTGTCGGGCGCGAGCGCGGGCGTCGTCCGTGAGTACCGTGATGAAGGCGTTGAGCGTCGCGTCGCGGGAAGCGATGGCCTCCAAGCAGGCCTCAACGAGTGCCTCGGAGGTTGTCCGCCCGTCCCGCAGCCGATTGGCCAGCCCTCTGATCGGCAGAGATTGCATCATGAGAAGCTCAGAACCCAGTTCAAATCATCGCCTCATCCCAGAATGGCTCGTTGCGCCCGAACCGCGTCACGTCGAAGGGCGTTATGTCGAGAGACGACGACTCACCGGTCACAATCAGCTCCGCGACGGCGAACCCGACCGCGGGTGCCATCATCAGGCCATGACCACTGAAGCCGGCCGCGAGATGGAAGCCCTCGAGGTCCGGGTGCCTCCCGATGAGGGGGTTGTGGTCGGCCGTCATCTCATAGAGACCGGCCCACCCCTCGACAAGCTGTACGTCCTCAAACGCCGGCAGTCGGGACACCATAGGGTCGCGGAAGTCCGGTCCCCAGCGGGTCATGTCGCAGGTGAAATCCTCGCCGGAGACTTCGTCAGGCTTGGTGCGTGCGATGACGATTCGGTCTGGGTCTCTTGGTCCCTCCGAGTCCTCGTGCCGCCAGTGGACTCCCGTCGGGTCGATGACCACCGGGAATCGATAGGGCCAGACATGCGGCAACGTACAGCGGAAGAGCTGTTGTCGCACTGGCTGAATCGGGACGTCCACGCCTGCCATCTCACCGATCGCGCCAGCGAAGGCACCCGCCGCGTTGACCACGATCTGTGTCTGGAGGCGTGAGCCCGATTCAAGCCGGACAGCCGACACAGCGCCGCTCGAATGGTCGATCGCCTTGACCTCGTCGGTCGCATACCGAACACCCTCGGCTGTCGCGGCGTGACGGAAACCAGCAAGGACGGCGCGAGGGTTCGCATAGCCATCCTGTGGTCCGAACACTCCGAACCGGATGTCGTCCAAAACCAGGTCGGGAACCAGCCGTCTGATCTGGTCGACCTCCATTCGTGCAACGTGGGCGCCGAGGTCACGCTGTCGGGCTACGCGAGACTCGAAGTGTTCCGACATCTCCTCATTGACGAGAAACAGATACCCGCGTTGCTGAAAGTTCGCGGGCCCGGTCGCGAGCGGGCCGATCTCGGCATCGAACCGTCGATAGAACCGAACGCTGTGCTGGGCGAGCTGGATGTTGGCCTTCGAGCTGAACTGCTGGCGGATGCCGCCCATGGCCAGACGCGACGATGCACGCCGATAGGTGGGATCACGCTCGACGACCACCACGTCGGACCCAGCGTGACGCTTCTTGAGGTGATACGCGATGCTCGATCCGATCACGCCACCTCCGATGATCACGATTCGGATCGGCACGGCTCTTCAGTACCTCCGACGGTCCATCGTCACGTGACTATTCGTATCGAAGGAACGCCTGCCGAACGCGCTCGAACGTCTCGACTTCCGGCACCCAGCCATCCGCGATCTCGGTAGCCCAGAGGTCGGCGTCGATCTGTTCCCGCAGCGCGGCGGACCCCGAGAGGATGTCGATCGGGTTCTTGACCGTTTCGTATTCATAGGGTGGGTCCCGCCACTCGAATGATGAAGGCCGCTGCCGTCGTATGGCCTGCATGATGGCGACCGCCGCTTTGACCGGCGTGAACGAGTGCCGGTCACGTACGTGGATCTGGCAACCGCCGCAGACGTGCTCTGTGTGCTTCTGAAACGTCGGCTCGAACTGGACCGGACGAAACAGCACCCCCGCGATCTCCTCGGCGGTCAGGGTGTGGCACAGTGCGTCTGCGTCGACCCACGGGGCGCCGATGAACTCGAAGGGACGAGTCGTGCCACGTCCCTCCGATACGTTCGTCCCCTCGAACAGCACCCCACCCGGATAGACGATGGCGGAGTCGAGGGTCGGCAGGTTGGGCGACGGGATAATCCAGGGGAGAGCGGTTTGGTCGGCGTACATCGACCGCCTCCAGCCCGTCATCGGCACGACCTCCAGGTCGGCGCCGATTTCAAAGTGGGTGTTGAACAGCTGGGCCAGCTCGCCGATCGTCATCCCGTGACGAAGCGGGATTGCGCATTGCCCGATGAACGACTCGAAGCCTTCGTGCAGCATCGGTCCTTCAACGGCGACACCACCGATCGGATTCGGACGGTCGCACACGATGACCGGAAGACCGTGGCGCCTGGCGGCGCGAAGACAGTTCGCCATAGTGTAGATGTAGGTGTAGACGCGGGTTCCGACATCCTGAAGATCGATGACGATGACGTCGAGGCCGTCGAGCATCTCCAGGGTCGGCTCACGTGTGTCGCTGTAGAGCGAGTACACCGGCACGTCGTGACGCGCGTGGCGCGCATGATCGGTCTCGACCATGTTGTCCTGGACGACGGCGTGGAATCCGTGCTGGGGACCGAACAGCGTGGCGAGTGAGGTGCCGTCTTTCGCGCCGAACCGGTCGGCGATGTGGCGAAACTCCGCGTCGACCGATGCTGGATTGCACACCAGTCCCACCCGTTGTCCGGCGAGTCGATCGCTGGCAATGAGCGAGTCGCTCCCGAGAGAGACCTGAGCGCTGCCGGTCATAGGTTGCGACTGGCGAGCACCTCGCGCGCCGGTCTGCGCTCCCCGGTGCAGCTGATCATCCGCGGCGCCTGCAAGAAGCGCAGGTCGAAGCCGAGCCCTCGATAGAGGTCGATGATCCGGTCGGTCGCCTGGTTGGTCAAGATGACGGGTCCCTGATGCGAAGCGAGCCGTTCCGCGGTTGCGACTTGCTCGTCCCACCCGAAGCCGCCCTTGACGTATTGCGTGAACTGGACGTCGTATGGCGGGTCGGCATAGATGAAATCATCCGGCCTGACCGGCACTCGCCCGGCATCCGTACTCGTGAACCGCCAGTGCGCGAACGCCCTCGCATACTCACTGAAATCGCTCATGTAGTTGATCGTGCGGTATCGGCCAAATGGGACGTTGAAACGGCCCTGGCGGTTGAACCGGCACAGGCCGTTGTATCCCGTGCGATTCAGGTAGTAGAACAGGGTGGCCGCATCCGACGTGTCCTCGTCACCGGCGTCGACCAGGGCATTGAATTTGTTCCGGTAGTCGTAGAAAGTGGTCTCGTCGTTCTCGAGCGGCAGTCCAACGACCAGACCGCGCTTGATCCATTGGTAGAAGTGGATGATATGGGGGTTCATGTCGTTCAGGAGGGCCCGGCGAGGCTGGAGTCCCAGGGTGACTGCCAGTCCGCCGCAGAAGGGCTCGACCAGGCGCCGGTGGCTATGCGCTGCCCAGTCGTCGCGCAGGTGCGGTACCTGCCACCGCTTTCCTCCCGCCCATTTCAGGACCGGCCGCAGCGTCGTTGCTGTGACTGCCGACAACAAACGCTAGTGTACACTTCCCGATTCAGTCGCTCCGTGCCCGCCAACCAGGGGAGACCGTGACCGATTCCAGCAGTGAGCTGCATCAAGACCTTCGCAACGCCGTCGGCGAGCTCTGCCGGCGGTTTCCAGACAGCTACTGGCGCGAGCTCGACGCCGACCGGGCCTATCCCGAGGAGTTCGTCAGGACGCTGACCGACGCCGGCTATCTGGCCGCGCTGATACCGGAGGAATACGGTGGTTCAGGCCTCGGCATCATGGAGGCCTCGATCATCCTTGAAGAGGTCAACCGGGCGGGTGGCAACGCCGGCGCGTGTCACGCCCAGATGTACATCATGGGTACGTTGCTTCGGCACGGATCGGCCGAGCAGAAGCAGGCGTTTTTGCCAAAGATCGCCGCCGGTGAGCTCCGCTTGCAGGCGTTCGGGGTGACCGAGCCGACGACGGGCACCGACACGACGCAGCTCAAGACGATGGCCGTTCGGAAAGGCGATTCCTATGTCGTCAACGGTCAGAAGGTCTGGATCTCGCGGGCCGAGTATTCGGATCTCATGCTTCTCATCGCGCGGACCACGCCGCTCGAGGACGTGAAGAAGAAGACGGACGGTCTGTCTGTCTTCCTGATCGACATCCGGAGCGCCGTGGGGAACGGGATGACAATTCGTCCGCTCCGCACGATGATGAACCATGCGACGACCGAGGTCTTCTTCGACGACCTGGAGATACCGCTGGACAGCCGGATCGGCGAGGAGGGACGAGGGTTTCGATACCTGATCGACGGGTTGAACGCCGAGCGGATCCTGATCGCCGCCGAGTGCGTGGGGGACGGCCGGTGGTTCATCGAGCGGTCCTGTGCGTATGGCAAGGACCGGGTCGTCTTCAATCGACCGATTGCGAAGAACCAGGGCATCCAGTTCCCGATCGCGCGCGCGCACGTCAATGTCGAAGCCGCCGACCTGATGCGGATTCTGGCCGCGGAGCTCTTCGACGAGGGAAAGCCGTGCGGCGCCGAGGCCAACATGGCCAAGTTGCTCGCCGCGGACGCGTCCTGGGAAGCGGCCAACGTGGCCGTCCAGACCTATGGGGGCTTCGGCTTCGCGGAGGACTACGACATCGAGCGGAAGTTCCGCGAGACCCGGCTTTACCAGGTGGCCCCGGTCTCGACCAACCTGATCTTGTCCTACATCGGCGAGCACGTGCTCGGTTTGCCCCGGTCGTTCTGATGTTGCCACTCGACGGCTTGACGGTGGTCGCGTTGGAGCAGGCGGTCGCGGCTCCGTTCACCACACGGCAGCTGGCCGACATGGGCGCCCGGGTCATCAAGATCGAGCGACCCGGGGTTGGCGACTTCGCCCGCGGCTACGACCGCACCGTCAACGGACTCTCGAGCCACTTCGTCTGGCTCAACCGGTCGAAGGAATCACTGACGCTCGATCTCAAGCGAGTCGAGGTGCAGGATGTGCTCTCGAAGCTCATCGAGCGGGCCGACGTGTTTGTCCAGAACCTCGCGCCCGGCGCCGCCGACCGGCTGGGTCTCGGGGTCACCGCGCTCAGGGATCGGTATCCGAAGCTGATCGTCTGCGGCATATCAGGTTACGGATCGACCGGGCCGTATCGGGACAAGAAGGCGTATGACCTTCTGGTTCAAGCCGAGTCCGGTCTCATCTCGATCAACGGGTCGGAAGACGAACCGGCCAAGGTGGCGATCTCGGTGGCCGACATTGCCGCCGGCATGTACGCGCTCACCAGTATTCTGACCGCGCTGTTCGCGCGGACCCGATCGGGCACCGGGACGTCAATCGAGGTTTCGATGCTCGAGGCCCTCGGCGAGTGGATGAGCTACGCGATGTACTACACCACGCACGGCGGGGCGCCGCCGCCGAGAGTCGGGGCACGACACGCGGCGATCGCGCCGTACGGTCCGTTTCCGACCGCGGGAGGCGATGTTGTTTATCTCGGCATCCAGAACGAGCGCGAGTGGGTCCTGTTCTGCCAGGAGGTGCTGAAGCGGCCGGAGGTGGCGACCGACGAGCGGTTCGACTCAAACCCCAAACGGGTTGCGAACCTGCAGGCACTGCACGAGGTGATCGGAGACGTATTCGGCGACTTGCCGGCCTCGGACGTGGTATCCCGGCTCGAGCGCGGCCGCATCGCCTATGGGGATCTGAACACCGTGCAACAGTTCGCCGACCACCCCCAGCTGGCGGCCCGCGACCGCTGGAGAGAGGTCGGCTCGCCGGCGGGACCGCTCAAGGCGCTCCTGCCACCGGGACTCATGGAGGGGGTCGAGGCCCGGATGGACCCTATACCTGCGGTCGGAGAGCACACAGATGCGATACTGACCGAGCTCGGCTACGATGCTTCGACCGTCGCCGCATGGCGTTCGGCCGGAGTGGTCTGACAACAACAGGGAGCGACACATGCCAGTCAAGAAAGGGTGGACCGGTCGGGTCTACGAAGATTTCGAGGTCGGTGACACCTACCGACATCCGGTCGGACGCACGGTCATCGATGCCGACAACATCTGGTTCACGTTGCTGACGCAGAACAACAATCCGATCCACTTCGACCGCGCCTATTCCGCCAAGACCGAGTTCGGGAAGCCGCTGGTCGATTCGACCTTCACGCTAGCGCTGGTGACCGGACAGTCGATCATCGACCTCGGACTGAACGTGATGGCCAACCTCGGCTGGGACGAGGTTCGGCTGCCGGCGCCTGTTTTCGAAGGTGACACGATCTACTCACAGAGCGAGGTGCTCGCCACGCGTGAGTCGAAGTCGCGGCCCAACGTCGGTATCGTGACGGTCAAGACCATTGGATTCAACCAGGACGGCACGGTCGTGATCGAGTTCAAACGCACGTTCATGGTGTATCGGCGGGACCATCTTCCGGACATCGAACGTGTCACACCCCGGCTCACGCCCCAAGCCTGAAGCTATGAGGCCGACGCCCCGCGCCTGGAAACGGACAGGCTCGTTGCCCCTGCTTGTTGTTGCCCTGACCGCCCCTGCGGCGTGCGGAGGTCCGGATACGCTCGTGGACGGGGACCTCGCGTTCGTAGACGTCAACGTTCTACCGATGGATGGCGACCGCGTCCTCGAAGAGCAGGTCGTCATCATTGACGACGGGCGGATCGTTGCGGTTGCCAGCGTTGATGAGATCGGGCCGGAGGAAGGCGTCGAGGTGATCGATGGCGACGGTCTCTATCTCATGCCGGGGCTGACCGAGATGCACGGGCATTTGCCCAGTCCCAGGATGTCAGACACCGACATCAGGAACTTGCTGTTTCTCTACCTCGCCAACGGTGTGACGACGGTCCGGGCCATGCAGGGCGACCCGTCCCAGTTCGCGCTGCGCAGTCAGATCGAGCGCGGGCTGCTGGCCGGACCACAGCTCTATCTCGCGAGCGTTCCGATGAATGGGGACAACGTCGAGACGCCAGAGGCCGCGGAGCAACGTGTTCGTGAGTACCGAGTGGCCGGCTACGATCTGGTGAAGGTCCACGAAGGACTCTCCCTGGAGGCGTTCGACGCGGTGGCCCGTACTGCGGCGGAGGTCGGGATCCCGTTCGGTGGTCATGTACCCGACTTGGTGGGGCTCCGTCACGCGTTGGCTAGGGGACAGTCGTCGATCGACCACCTCGACAACTACGTGCAGGCGCTGGTTCCCGTTGACGCGTGGCCGGAGCCAACGCCGGGTGTCGTCAGTATCGGGGACCTGGTCGAGGACGTCGATGAGTCGCTTCTCCCCGATCTGGTGCGGGTAACCGTCGCGGCTGATGCGTGGATGGTGCCCACGATGGTGTTACGGGAGACGGCCTTTTTCAACGACCGCTCGTCGGACGACCTGCTTTCAGCCCACCCAGAAGTCAGATACATGCCGCCCGAGACCGTCGACCGCTGGACGCAGGCTGTGGACGACAGGTTGGGGGAGACGAGCGTCGAGACGAACCGGCGGATCGCCGAGCTCAGGCGTCAGGTGCTTCTGGCACTCCACCAGGGTGGGGCCAATATCGCGATCGGGACCGACTCGCCACAGATGTTCAGCGTTCCGGGATTCGCGATGCACCCCGAGATGGCACTTTATGTCGACATTGGCATGACGCCCTACGATGTGCTGGAGACCGGTACGCGCAAGCCAGCCGAGTACTTCGACGCAACCGCTGACTTCGGGATCGTGGCGGAGGGCCGTCGGGCCGACCTGCTCCTCCTCACCGACAATCCGCTTGACGACATCGGCAACGTCGCCAAGCGTGCCGGCGTCATGGTCAACGGTCGGTGGTTTCCCGAGGAGGAAATCCAGCGGCGGCTCGAGGAGATCGCGCAGTTTTATGGCAACTGAACGGCGAACGATGTCCCGCTGGAATCTGGCACTGTTCGTTCTGGTCCTCTCGGGCGCGCTCGCGTCCAATGGATACGCCCAGACGGAACAGACGAAGACCGAGGAAGAAACTGAAAAGGCCGAGGAAGAGTCCAAGTCGGGGTTCGCCCTGCCAGAGACAGACAAACTCCGCATTCACGTGTCTCTGATGGCGGCATACATCCATGACCCCGCGGTGGCGACTCTCGGTTTCGAGAATCAGGGCCGTCTTGGCTACGGCATCATCGGTCTCTCCGGTGATCTCAGCGCACGCTTTGGGTACATGTTCGAGATCAATCCGGTGGACGAGGGACAGCCCTTGCCGGCGTGTGGCGAGGAGGGTTTCTTCTACCCGAACACACCACAGAGCTTCGGTCCACAGGTTGCGTGTGTGCCCGACGGTCGACTGCGAGTCGACGACTATCGGTTTACGGCGCTGGACCCCATGAACCAACAGGGTCCGATTCGTCAGGCCTATCTTCGTTACCGAAGCGGCGGATTCGGCGTGACGTTTGGCAGATTCATTCTTCCGATCGGTTTCAATTGGGAGGAGGTTGGGTCTTACACCACAAAGGACGCCACCCACATCCAGCGCATAAATGCCGAGAGCAATTTCGGCGTGGGCTTCGACTACTCGTTCGGTGAACGGGCCAGTGTCACGGCGGCCGCTTTTCTCGGAGACGGAAACAAGTTCCGAGACTATGACTACTTCTACTTTCAGGACGGCTCGCTGGATTCCAATTCTGCCCTGACGACGTTGCTCTCGGGCCGCGTGGAACCAATCGAGGGGTTGGATCTACGGGCGGCCTGGAAGAAGGGGTTCACCGGTTCCAAGGTGGAGCGGGTCCCCAATTTTTTTGCCAGTAAGAGGCACGACGATGCCGTTGTTCTCTCTGCCCAGTATCGATTCAATGACTTCGCTCGAGTCTTCGGTGAGTACGCGCGATACACGTGGGGTTTGACCGAGTCCTCCGCCCAGTTGCTCGGTCTGGACGCGGGTCCGGTCTCGAAGCCTGGGTACTACGTCGGTACTGACCTTTCAGTGCCGGTAACCCCACGCGTGAGAGTCGGGACCGTCATCACGCATGAGGACCTCACTCGTGACGACTCATTGATCTCGTATCTGTTTCTCCAGGGCTTCGACGTCGCAATGGGCGAAAAGGAGCGATCAACCGCCTACCGTCTGTACGCCGACTTCAGTGAGAGAGTCACCGTGGCTCTTTTCAGGAACGACCACACGAATCCGTATCTCTGGGTTTCTGGAATCGAACCTGTTCTCGGTGCCAATCCGGACGCCGCCAACAGCGGTAGCAACAAGTGGGGACTTGTTGTCCGTTTCCGGCTTCACTGAAAGGGCACAGTCACGTTGACCACAAACAGGTAGGAGCCCCTATGCCACGATCCTTCAGAAGCCGGCGGAGCCTCCTCTTTGTTCCGGCTGTACGTCCCGACCGATTTCCCAAGGCGCTGGCCACCGGAGCCGACGCGGTCTGCCTCGACCTCGAAGATGGTGTTGGATTTGGGGCAAAAGACGAGGCCCGGTCCAAGGCGGTCGACCTTCTGGCGGATCGGTCGCCGACTCGGTCCGAGGTAAGCCTTCGGATCAACGACGCAAACTCTGACCTCGGGCGGCGCGACCTCGAGGCCGTCGTCCGCGCCGGTGCGCGACCCGATGCGTTGATGCTCCCCAAGGTGTCCGGTCCAGACGAGATCCGAGCCGCCGAGGCAATGCTGTCGGGCGCGTTCGAAGGCATGCCCCTGATCGTTCAGATCGAGACGGCTGCCGGCGTCGCCCACGCGCGAGAGATTGGCACCGCCTCGGAGAACATCGCGGCGCTGTTCTTTGGTGCGATAGACCTTTCGGCGGACATCGGCTGTGCGGTTGAGTGGGACGCGCTGTTGCACGCGCGGTCGGAGGTGGTGTTGGCCTCGGCACTAGCGGGTGTCTGCGCCCTCGATTCGCCCTTCATGGATGTCCCCGCCCTCGAAGAGCTCGCCGAGGAGAGCCGGCGGACGCGCGCGCTCGGCTTTGTCGGCAAAGCCGCCATTCACCCTACTCAGGTTTCGGTGATACAGGAGGCGTTCTCGCCGACTTCGGAGGAGGTGGCGTGGGCCCGGCGGATCGTCGAGGCCTACGAAAAGAACGATGGCGGGGTCTTGCTCGTTGATGGACAGCTCATCGAGCGCCCGGTCATCGCGAGTGCCCAACGAATGCTGCAGATGGTGGTCGAGTCGTAGCTGCCGCGGACTAGGTCCGCCTCGGGACCAAACCTCGCCTGGGACGAGGTCCCTATCGTACCTGGGCCAGTACGCCGTGATGGTAGTTGAACTCTACGTCTTTGGGCTCGGCTGGTAGCGGAATCTCCACCTCGACACTCCCACCCTGCACCCAGACGCGGGTGGCGAGTGGTGGATGGTCGTCGAACCGCACCACGATCGGGACCGGCATCCGGAAGTCACCGGGGACGTCCTCCTGGCGGATCGTCCCGTGGAGGATAAACGGTTCGTCCTGGTCGCTCGTTCGGGTGACGTCCAGGTCTGGCCGGTAGGTCGGGACATCGACTCCGTAGACCCACTGGTCGAAGAACCAGTCCATCGGCTCGCCGAACGCCTCCGTCACGACGGCCTCGAACGAGGTCGTGCTGGCGACGCCGAAGAGGTGGTTGGCGGCGAACGTCTGCATCAGCTCTCTGAATCGGGTGTCGTCACCCGTCTCGAGGTCGGTAAGCATCATGCGCAGCATGTGCAGGACGAAGGCACCTTTCTCATAGATGAGCAACTGATAGTCCACCGGTGAATCGCTGGTGACCAACCGCGATCCGACGACCAACGGCCCAGACCAACTACCGTCGCTCTTCCGGACAAGAGCGAGCGGCAAGCCATAGTGTTTTCCTTGGCCCTGGCCGACGTCTCCCTCTCCCAGCACATCCAGACGCCAAGCGTCGAGCATGTCCAGGAACTCCTCTTCGTCTTCCAGCCCGGTCAGGGTGAAGAGCGCCGACGAATATTGCGCGAACCCTTCGGGGATCCACTTGTCTCGGTAGTCCTCCCAGTCCACGGCGGCACCCCACCATTGGTGGGCGACCTCGTGCGACCGGAACAGCGACGCCTCCCCGGTGTACAGGTCTCCGAAGGCCTGATAGGTCAGCAGCACCAGGCTAGGAAAGGCCTGAGCGCCCCGCTCCGGTGTTTCGGTCACCAGCAGGGTGTCAAAGGGATAGGGCCCGAAGTAGTCGCGGTACGTCTGGAGTGACACCACCAGGTCGTCCATCGTCTTCTGGCGTGCGCCAGGTGCGAAGCCCCGGTGATTGTCGTCGGCATAGACCGAGATCGGGGGGAGCCCGTCGATCGTGACCTCGTCCACCTCGAACTGGCCGTAGTTGAACGACATGCTCCGAATGGGATCGTCGGACACCCAGCGGGCAATGCGAGTGCCTTCCTCCACCCGTTCCTCGTGAAGGGAGGTGCCGCTGGCGACTCGGAAGCGCTCGGGCATCCGGTATGTCAGGCTCATTCGGGTCCAGCGGTTGTCCGCATGCCGCGGCATCCAGTAGCCGCTGTCCTTGAGGAAAAAACCGTCGCGTTCACGGAGGTCCTCGAGAAGTGGTCCTTCGTAGGAGAGCTCGAGGACGAACGGCTCGCCGGCGGCCACCGACCGGGGCAGCACCACGCTGACCCACGGCTCGTACAAATCGTCATCCATCCGCCGGTTGTGCTTGAGCTGGATGAAGTGCACCGCTTCGCCATCAAGTTTGACCGGCTTGTCACGCTCAGCCGCTTCGCCGGTCAGCAACGGGACGCGACGGACATCCTCGACCCGGTCAGGAGGGAGCGGCTTCCACCGGACGTCCTTTACCTCGAGTACCGGTGAGAAACGCAGCCTGAAGGCCGAGAACGGTTCCAGCGGTTCGATCACGAGTGCGGCGCTGGCCGTCACATCGCCATCACCCTCAAGGGCCAAGTCGACGTCGGTGCGCGCGACCGACACCCTGGGCGTCCACTGTTCGTCGTGGGGCGAGAGAGGTCGCGGCGACAGCCCGAGGTCGCGAGCGTTCCAGTCGTTGTCATCGTCGTCGTTTTCTTCGACCTTGCCTTCTATCTCTGGGTCTCGGGGAAACCCGTCAAAAGCGGCCTGTTGGGTGGGCTCGTCGAAATCCCACAAGGCGTGAAACCCCAGCCAGACCTCGTTGATCTCCGACCGTCTGTCGAACCGAGATACAGCAACCTCCTCCCGCGCGCGTGGCTCGATCTCGACCGTGAGCCAGTTATGGTCGTCACTATCGATTTGCGCGTAGAAGTGGTGTCTGGCAGGAGTACGCGCGGCGTCGCTCTCGAGATTGAAGAGGTCGACCACGACTCGTCCGTCGGGGTTCGTGAGCTGGTCCTCGCGCAGGTGCTCTCGCCGATCCTCAAGCAGGTCGGCTGCGTCGTCGGCGTCGGTACCCGGGGTATCGTCGGCCAACGCCTGCAGTCGCTCACCGGTGTCGTCAGAGAACCAGAAGACGAACCGGTCGAAGTCTTCCTCGAGGAAGTCGTCGTCGTCGATGAACTTCTCCAGTTGCTGGTGCTCGACGCCGTCTGGGGGATAGCAGCGAATAAGGCCCTCGCCAAGAAAGACGGCGATAAGTGGCTGCTCCTCGAGGGTGAGGAGGTAGAGATCGCCGTCGGTCAGCTCGAACTCCACCCGATCGATGGTGAGCCGTCCGTCGGTGATGTGTCCCGCCGGTTCGAGTGCTGCTTCGAGTAGTGCGTCGTACAGCGCGGGAGGTCCCAGCCCGGGGTCCTCTTCGTCGTTCTCCTTGCCGTCTTGGGCCGCAACCGGGAGGGTCAGGAGGACGACCGCGAGGATAAGGGTTCTTAGGTGCCCCATCAGCGGAGATAGCCGAGCGTGCGCAGCCGTTCCTCGAGCTCGGGGTCGAGCACGCCTTCCCCGGCGGCCAGCAGACTGGGTTGTTCCAGGATCGAACGGTCGAGCTCGACGCCAAGATACCCGCGTAACACGGCTCGTGACAGAGCCCCGTTGTTCTGTTCGCCAGGGTCTGACTCGAGGTCGAACACGTCGGCCCGCGACACGGTACCGTCCGGGGTCAGGTACCGGATCGCCTTGTGCCATCCGTCTCGCAGGCTCTCGGCGTGACGACCATCAAGCTTCAGAAAGGAGACCGCCTGGATACTGGATGTGCCGTCGGGCGCGGTCGGAACTGGCCCGAGCAGATCGCGTCCTTGTGCCGTGGCGGGCGGTTCGATGCTTGCCAGCTCTAGGATCGTCGGCAGCAGGTCTACGTGCTGCGCCAGATCTTCGATCACGGTGCCGGCTGCGGCCTGCTGCGGCAGCTTGATGACCAACGGAACGGCCAGCTGCTCCTGGTAGAGCGTACCGCCGTGGCCCCACTGCTGATGATCGAGAAACTCCTCGCCGTGGTCCGACGTGACCACGATCAGCGTTGAGTCGTAGAGGTCGTGCTCTTGCAACCACGTAACAAGTTGACCGAAGTGATGGTCGGTGAAAGCGATCTCCGCGTCGTACAGCCCCGTGAGCTCGGTCCTGACCGACACGGCTTCTTCGGGAGTCAGGTGGCGCCCTAGTAGGTTTCGCACCCTGACGAGCTCCGGGAACTCCTGAGACCTGACGAACTGCTCTCGGAACGGGCTCCGTGGCGTGTAGGGGTCGTGGGGGTCAGTGGCATGTAGGTACAAGAAGAAGGGCCTCGCGGTATCCCTGTGCAGCAGCCAGGTCATGGCCCGTGTTGTCAGCATGTCCGACAGGACGTGAACCTCGTCTGTCTTTTGCTCGCGCAGATGGACGAAGGTCTGGAAGCCAAGGTCGAACCCGAAGTTGGCCGACACGTTACCGTTCGTGACGTAGGCTGCGGTGGCGTAGCCCCCGTCGGCCAGACGTGTCGCCATGGTCGCGGCCTCAGGTGACAGCGAGTCCAGCCGGCCGTTGACGCCGTGGGACCGGGGGTGGACACCGGTGAAGATCGACGCCACCGACGAACGCGTCCACGAAGACTGCGCCATGGTCTCGGTGAACAGGATCCCGTCCCCTGCCAGCGCGTCGAGGTTGGGCGATGTGCCCTTCTCGTAGCCGTAGGCGCCGAGATGGTCGGCTCTCAGCGTGTCGATGAGATAGACAAGAACGTTGGGTGGCCGGTCGAGGGGTGGGTCGGGCTGCTGGATCGCAAGAACGGTTGTTCCGCTGCGTGTCGAATCGCGCCGGGCGTGCGCCTCATCGCCCCCCACCGTGAGTATGGGCCTGACAATCGTCAGCCCCCCGACCGTCGGAGCCTTGGTCCCGGGACGAGCTCGAAGCGAGACCCTGACGATCGCGCTCTCGCCCCCGGTCGCGACTGGAACGGCTGACGGTGTCCGCCACGAGGGTACTAGCTCGATGGTCTTGTGGTCATCGGAGTCGTCGACAGCGACGTTGATTTCGAGGAATGCGTCCGACGGAGCATCACCCCACGTGTCGAGACTGTCGATGGCCAGCGATGTGCCTGACGGAACCTTGGCAAAAAAGTCGAGACCGGTGTGAAAGGGCAGCACGAGGCCATCGGCGGTCTCGCTCACCCGAGGCACGTCGACGGACAGCGCCTGGTCCATCTCTGCGCTGAACCACGCGACGCGCTTCGTGTGTCGGTTCCCTCCCTGGACCTCCACGGCTCCGTGTAGGTAGCGCAGCTCAATTCGGTTGCTCCCGACGAAGACCTCCTCAGCCTGAACCTCGACCTCGTAGGTCTGGGTTCCAACCCGGAGCTCCAAGGTGTCAACGGTCGATCCGTTGACGACGACTCGGACCGCAGATGGCGGGGTGGTGCCCGGTTGGTGCACATTGGATGGAAACGGGCGACCTTCCAAGCGAAGCGTTAGGGGTCGGGCGTTCACCAACGACAGGTCGAACGAGGAGAAGCGTCCGAGACCCCAGACGAAGGGCGTCTCGCCGTTCCAGCGCTCGTCGTCGGGAAACCAGCCTTCTCGCATGACGGCCCGGGCTGCCGGTCGACCAAAGTCGATGGGCTGCCGCTCTACGATTTTCTCGGCCACATCGAACTGTTCGACGAGGTCGTAGATGACCGGTCCCTCTACCCGAGAACATCCGGTCAGAAGCGCGGTGCCGAGCGTGAAACAGAGCAGGAAGGCGACGATCAGAGATCGGCTGGGTAACCTGCGGAACCTCATGGGGTGCGGAAACGCAAGCACTATATCATCTTGCCCATGGACGCAGATCGGGCCGAGTCCATCTGCCCTGGCTGCAGCGGGAACCGGAGCCAGCTTCGCTGGCAACTCGGAGACCGCCTCTTCCGCACCACCGACAAGCAGTTCGGGATCCAGGAATGTCCCGACTGTTCGCTCCTCTTTCTTTGGCCGGTCCCTCCGGCCGATGAGCTCGCGGGCTACTACCCCTTCGGCTATTGGGCCGGAGACCCGAGCGTGACCGGAGACCCGAGCGTTAACGGTGCAGGGCTCCATAGACGGGTCACCGAGGCCTACCGTCGCTTCATGCTCCGCGACCACGTTCGATTCGTACGTGGGGCAATCGCGATACAAAGCCATCTCGGCAAGAGCACAGTCGATCTGCTCGATGTGGGTTGCGGCGACGGCTCGTTCCTGGCAGCACTCGGTCACCGTCCTTGTGTGGGATTGGATCTGTCCGAAGGTGGGGTCAGGGCGTGTCTCTCTCGCGGCCTCGAAGCACACCGCGGTAGTCCCGAGCAGAATCCGTTCGCCGCCACCGACCGCCGCTTTGATGTCGTGACCATGTTTCATTTCCTTGAGCATGTGCCTGCTCCCGACACGACGTTGGCGCATGTCAGGCGGATGCTCAAGCCGGAGGGCGAGTTGATCGTCCAGGTTCCGAACTGCGCCAGCCTGCAAGCCCAGATCTTTGGCCGCCACTGGGCCGGATACGACGTCCCGCGTCACCTCGTGAACTACAGTACTGAGACGTTGATGGCCTTCCTACAGCGTAGCGAGTTCGAGGTCAACCAGTTCACGCATCAGAGCATCCGAGACAATCCGACAGCGCTCGCGAACAGCATCGCGCCCGGACTCTACCCGCCGGCTCGCGTGGCCAAGGGCGTCCGCGTGTCTGTGTGGCAGGCTTGGGTTCGGGACCTCATGTACTTGGCGCTTTCGACGGCGTGTATTCCATCTACGTTCCTGGAGGCAGCGTGTGGGCTCGGTTCCGCGCTGATGGTAAAGGCCCGTGTCAAAACTTGAGCGCGAGTTCTATAGCGTCGAGCTTGAACCGACTGAACAGACGATACCACTCCTCCTTCGAGATCCTCCTTCGCCGGTGCAGTTCTCGCCTCTGGCGGACGAGCGTGGGCAACCGCAGCAGGGCTGCCCCGTAGGCTCTCGCGAGGATGAGGGCGAGCTCGAACCAGGAGTACTCCTTCACGAACTCCGCCGAGATTCCAAGATGCCGCCGCGCCGCGTAGAACTGCATCAAGTATCGATTCAGCGTGTGGAGAGGACTGACGATCAGCAGAAAACGTGGGAGGAACTTGACGGCCGCATAGATCCGGTTCCGCTCGACGTGATAGGCCTTGAATCGCGAGTAGTTGCCGAAGGTCGATGACTTGCGGTGCCGGACGACGGCGTCCGGTACATACAGGCATGTCCACCCGCCGAACTGACCTCGCACCGCGAGGTCTAAATCTTCCAGATACGCGAAGTACGAAGGGTCGAAGAGGCCAACGTCATCGAGCATCGCCTTGCGATATGCCGCTGCTGCACCGTGGGGGCCCAGCACTTCCTCCGAATGGTCGTACTGGCCCCGGTCCTTCTCCTCCCATCCTCGCGATCGGCACACCCCGTCTGGATAGATTGCCAGTCCCACTGAATCGAAGACGTGGGGCTGCTCGTAGACCACGACTCGACAGGCCAGCATTCCAACTTCGGGGTGTGACTCGACCTCTCGCATCAGCGCCGAGATTGTGTCCGGTGCCGCGACGGCGTCGTTGTTGAGCAAGAAGACCCACTCGCCTCGAGCCTTCTCGAAGCCCTGGTTGTTCCCCATCGCAAACCCGAGGTTGTCGTCGTTCCTGATGTAACGCAGTCGATCGCCATACGTGTCACGAGCTCGGCTGGCGGCGCCATCGGTGGAGCCGTTGTCGATGAGGATCACTTCGATGGAGGCGTAGGTTTGGGAGAAAACCGAAGCCAGGCTCTCGTCGAGCATGGTGCCGCCATCGCGGTCGACGATGACCACGGTGACGAGGGATGGGGCCAGGGGTTCTCGGGATTCCCCGCTCGCACTCACGAGCCGTCCTCAGGCGCAGTGGCGCGCTGATAGACGATCAGGTGGGTCCGCACCGTCGATGACCACTTCTGCGCCTCTCGATACCCGTGTCGCGCAATGATCGCGAAGACAGGGTCTTGCTGCCCTGCGCGGGCTCGTGTCGTGAGGTAGATGATCCGGCGGAATTGGCCCTCACGAAGAAACGTCTCCAAGGCACTCCTCATGGCCGCTCGGTCGACGGGAAGCGTAAGCGAATTCGGTCGCTCCAGATGGATCTCGAGGCGGTTGCTGAGGTCTGACCTGGTGACCGCTCGAATCGGCCAGCTTGAGTAGTATCCGCCGAGAAAACGCGCCGCCGACCACAACACGACGCCGTCCGTGTCCTCCTGGAAACCATCCATCAAGCGAACGAAGCGTGAATGGTCCAACGGAAAGTAGCTCGCCGGCGCGGGCCTGGCGGCAACCAGGGCGAGCGCCAGCACACACAGCGGAATGTTGGCGAGCGCCCGTCTGGGCATCCAGCTCGTGAGTGCACCAAGGCCGAGAGTAAATAGCGCCACCGTGATCGGGTACGAAAAGAGATCGGTCCGCGCGAGAGCCGGGCGGTCCGGCGCTCCACCGGAAATCGGATAGAGGTGTAGGCCCGAGGCGACGACGGCAGCCAGATATACCAGGAGAACAAAGAGCCCGAACCAGCGCCAGGCCGGTTTCGCAATTAGCCACACGAGACCCACCGCAACGAGCGGCGCACCGCTGGTGACAGCAGACGGTAGGGCGTTTCGAATGGCGCCCAACCCGCGGGTCGACAGGAATCGCCACGCGGCATCAGCCGAATCGATCGGAAGAAAGCCGGCGGCCCAGGCCGTCGTCGTCGAGCGGGCGATCACGAATGCTCCTGATTCCCTGTCCGCTCATGCGTCGCTGTTTACGGGGTTGTTTCCCGTCAACCACGGAGCCCATCGGCCATTCTTAGATGATCCGGCACCACCGATCTTCGGATATAGATTGGACCCGCGTGTTCCTACGGTCGCGGAGCGGTTGTCGCTCGCGGGCTATTTGACGCTCGGCGTGAGCGGTAACTTCGGGCCGGTCTCCAGAGAATCAGGTCTCGGACTCGACCGCGGGTTCGACATCTATCGTTCCCATCCAGAGGTTGCCTGTCAGTTTGCGCGGCGATCGCCGTGGCGCGTTCTGGCGCGGGCGGTGAATCGTGCCGGCGCTATCACCTGGCTGTCCGCCTGTCGAGTTCGCTATCGGACCGCAGACGGGATTACGGACGATGCGATTACCCTTGTCGATAGGGCTGGTCAGTCAGGCTTTCTCCTTTTCGTCAACTACATGGACGCCCACGACCCGTACGCTCCCCCGGAGGCGTTTCTTCGTCAGGTATCTGATGGCACACCCGCTGACCTGGTCACTCGCTATGACGGGGAGCTCCTCTTTCTCGACACCCACCTTTCGCGTTTGATCGAGCGTCTGCGACAGCACCAATCCTGGGACGAGATGTTGTTGGTTATTACGTCGGACCATGGTGAGGCGTTCGGAGAACACGATCTCGTTGGGCACAGCAGTTCACTCTACGATGTCATGATTCGTGTCCCACTGATTCTCAAGCTACCGCGTGACTCGGGACTTCAAGATGCACCTGCGGCCGGAGCCCGGTGGCTACGGAGAATGCAACTCGCAGACATCGCGCCGGTCGTACTGGCCCATGCAGGGGTCGACGGAAGCATGGACATGGATGGTCGGGGGCTGGACGCCGACCCGTCTACTTTGCGAGCCTGGTCATACCCTTCGATGGCCCTACGCGGGGCCGACGACCGCTACCGCCGCGAGTTGCGCTCGATCGAGGACGGTGTCTGGAAGCTCATCGAGGATGACCGCGGCACCGTCGAGCTCTACGACCTTCAATCAGATCCGGAGGAAGAGACGAACCTCGCATCGCGGCACGGGATGCGCGTCGAAACTATGCGAGCAGAACTCGGACCCCGCCAACCGCAGACACCCCGCGATCGCGATCCTCCAGAACTGTCGGAGGAGAGTCTTGAACGACTCCGCTCCCTTGGCTACGTCAGGTAGGTGCTCATCCGAGACACATCCCCTGCGTCTGGGCGCGACCATTTGAGTGCGGGAGCGGCGTTGCTGGTCGCTGCGGTCGTTCTCGCCTTCGCTGATATCGGCCTGTCGCGGTCGGCCAGCCTCACGATGGCGCCGGAGTCCGTGCCGTTCCTCCTGACCATCGTCTTTGTGGTTCTCGCTTCTATCGCCGGGGGCGGTTGGGCGATGCTACGCCTCGCGAGGCTCGCCGGCGCTCGAGGTATTGGGCCTTCGGGCGAGGGCTTCGTGATCATGCTCGTGACGCTTCTGGGTTATGAACTCTTGCGCTGGCGGATGGCAGGCAGTTCTCCCCTGGCGTTGGCAGGGGTTGTCGTGCTGGCCGCTGCGGTTCCCGCGGCGGCGTTCTCGCGCCGCCGGCGTGACGGTATGTTTGCCCTGGTTGTCGGTGCCAGTTTGCTGTCCGGCCTCTGGGCAGTAGGTGCGCTGCTCACTACCGTAGGCAATCCGACTGCGCACGCGCTGCGCGAGGGACGCGCCTTCCTGGGGGGCGCCTTGTTCGTGACCGTCCAGCAGTTTTTGTGGTTTGCTGCCTGTCTAATACTCTGGGTGGGGCTTCCGGCGCTCTCTAAGCGGCGCATGCTGGCAGTCGCCATCCACGTAGCCACGCTGGTGCTGGTTGGCTGCGCGTGGCTCGCCGGCACACACGCTCTCCTACGGTTTGATACCCCGATAGGGGCGCCCGGATCGGCGGTCGTCCCTGCATCGCCGTCACTGCCCAACATCGTACTCATTGTGCTGGACACCGTTCGTGCCGACCGTACCGACCTGGTCGACCCGACCCTGGAGAACACCCCCTCGATGCTCGCCCTGGGACACTCCGGTGCCGTGTATACGCAGGCCTACGCCAACAGCACGTGGTCGCTCCCTTCGCATGCCACGCTGTTTACCGGACTCTATCCGCATCGGCACGGCGCTGGACGCCGAATTGTCGAGGTCCAGCCCATGTCCGACAGTCAATACCCGGGGCGACTTATCATCGAGCCCGTTCCCCTCGCTGAGGATCACGAAACGCTGGCGGAGTTACTGGCGCAACAGGGCTACGCCACTGCCGCATTCGCGGCCAATCATGGGTTCTTTTCGCCGGTGTTCGGTCTGCTTCAGGGTTTCACACACGTCGAATCAGAGGTCAAGAACGCGCTGGCGATAGAGACCATCGTCGCACCTGTCCTGCGTCGCGCACCCGCGTCCATGGAGGCGAGATTCCGCTGGTGGACTCGGCAGATCGTGGACTCGCATGAGTGGGTCCCCCGAGCCCTGAGCTGGATTGACGAGCGACCCGAGGGACGACAGCCCTTCTTCCTCTTCATGAACTGGATGGATGCCCACGAGCCCGGAGCAATTGTCGGACGCCCGGGTTTGTCAGTGGCGCCGCCCTCGGGCCGCGGCGTGTTTCGCACGTACGACACATCCCTGCGCTACCAGGATGAGGCGCTTGAACAATTGCTTGACGGTCTGAGCGACCGCGCGCTTCTGAACAACACGCTGGTCGTGGTGACATCAGACCATGGTGAGGCCGTGGGCGCGAGTGGTCCCCTTCACGGTGGAATCGTCCGTCAGCATCAGGTCAGGATTCCCCTGGTGGTGTCGGGACCGGGCGTATCCGGCGGCGTCGTATCGCATCCCGTACAACTCGCTGACATCCCCGTCTGGATCTTGCGCATGGTGGGTGCCACGATTCCCAGCGACCTCGACGGAACGCCGTTGGACGCTTCAGGCACGGTTCTAGTTGAGAACTACTTCGCCCGTAGTGCCAACGAGACGGGTGTGACGTTCGAGAACGTCGACGAGCGCAGACCGACGAGTTGGGCAATCCTCGCCGATGGCTGGAAGCTGCTGCGGGACGCTCGAGGCCAGGAGCAGTTGTTCAATGTGCATGCCGACCCGGATGAGCGTGCTGACCAGCTCGCGCAGAATCCCGACGTGGCGTCGCGGTTGCGGGCTCAGCTGGATGACGTGCTCCCCCTCGATATCGAGAGACAGCGCCTGGCGGTCTCGCGTCGCAACGAGATCGACGAGGCGACGCTGGAACGGCTGCGGAGTCTGGGCTACGTCCGGTGAGGACCGGGAGCATCGCAGTCGTCGGTCTTAACGGACATGTAACATCGCTGCCGCGAGTGCGTAGAACCGGTGCCGATTCAACCGGTCAGTGCAACAGTGTCCGCGAGTATATCCGCCGGCGTCCGATAGCCGAGGGTCTTGGGAGGTCTGGTGTTCAGGCGTCGCGCAATCGCATCGAGATACCTCTGGCTGTAGCCAGACAGGTCCGTACGCCTAGGGAAGTACTGTCGCAGCAAACCGTTGGTGTTCTCGTTGGTGCCGCGTATTTAGAGGCGCTGCAATACGCCCACGACCAGGGGGTTGTCCACCGCGATAATCAAGCCGGAGAATATCCTGCTCGACCGGTCGGGCGCGCCGAAGATCGCCGACTTCGGTCTCGCTCTCCTCACGGGTCCATCCACTGAGACCCGCCTCACCCGGACCGCCCAGGTGATGGGGACGCCGCAGTACATGGCGCCGGAGCAGATCGAGCACCCGGGCGACGTCGACCATCGCGCAGATATCTACTCGCTAGGAGTCATCTTCTACGAGATGCTGACGGGCGAGCTCCCGGTCGGACGCTTCCCACCGCCGTCGCAGAAAGTCGAGGTCGACGTCCGGCTCGATCGGGTGGTGCTGCGGACCCTCGAAAAGGAGCCACGCCTGAGGTGCCAGCAGGCGAGCGAGCTACGTACCGAGGTCGAGTCGCTGTTTGATCCCAGCACGCCCGAACAGGGAGGACAACGTCGAGGGCCGCAGGGACGGCATCGGTACGAGTTCCGGTCGAAACGAACGGTCTGGGGGATACCGCTGGTCCACATCGCCTCCTCTGGCGACACCAGTGGTAAGCGGATGGCGGTGGCCCGGGGCGTCATCGCTATTGGTGATACGGTGGTCGGTCTTATCGCGGTCGGCGGGTTCGCCTTCGGCGGCTTCACGATCGGTGGTATGAGTCTTGGCCTCATCAGCGTCAGTGGCTTCTCGGTGGGCCTGCTATTGGCCATCGGGGAGTTGCCATTGGAGGGTTCGCCATCGGGAGTCTGGCGTTCGGGGTGGTAGCGACCGGCGTGCTTCCCTTCAGCGCGTTGGACCTGTCCCCGGAGGCGATGCAGGGGCTGTCGCTCGCGGCCTGGGGCCTGGTCACGGCCATCGTGACGATGGGCGTAGCGAGCTTGGTGGTCGTGCTCAAGGACCGCCACCCGGAGCGCACAAAGGTGGAATGACGGCCCCCTGGGGTGTCTTGCTCGCCTGACGAGATGTGTGCTACTTTTCAGGCGCCAACCAATTGGAAGTCCGGCGCCTCGAGGCGGAGCTGCGCCGGCACTCTGGCCAGAACCATCGACGACTTCAGGGAATCGATCAGGAGCCGGTCGAGCGGCTGCGTAGCCTCGGTTACATTCGCTAGCTCTTCCTCCGGCTTCTCTGAGGCCCACTGCTAGAATCTGACGCTGATGAGCACCTCATCTGGTGACCACCCGGCTGGTTGGTGGGTCATTGCTCCCCTGAGTCTCTTCGGCTTCCTTATCGGTGTTGCGATCCTGACCACTCGGTCGGCGTACGGTGCCTCAGACCTCATGATGCTGGCGCTGCTTTACGCCTCTCTCGCGGGTGGGTTGTTCTCACTCGGCCGTCTCCTGGCTTTGGGCGGAATCGCGCTCGAGCGGACCGGGGCCCTGCTGATGGGGCTCGTCGGGGCATGGCACCTGCGGGAGCAGATTCGTCCACCGGGCGGCGAAACCACGTTGTGGACAGCTGAGGGGATGAGTGTGTTCTTGGCTGCGGCATGTGTTGTAGCCGGAACCCAGTACGTTCTCGGTCGGCGCAGTTTTCTCGGTCCGCCCGCGGCTCGTCGACTCGTCGTCGAGCTCGACTGGACTGCCCACGCTGGTGGATCACCTATAGCCCAGGCCGCTTGGCAGCTGGCGAACAGGACCGTCGACGTGGTCGCGGAGTCTGACCAGTCTCAGACTCCGCCAGATGTCGTATTCGTGATGCTCGACACTCTCCGAGCAGACGCGCTGGCCGCCTACGGTGGTGACAGTGGGTGGATGCCAGCGCTCAATCGTCTCGCTGACCAGGGGCTCGTTTTCACGAACCTCCTCGCGAACGCCAGCTGGACCCGTCCGTCCGTCGCCTCGTTTTTCACTGGCCTAGCGCCCGAAGAGCATGGCGCGGCGGGCTGGTCGTTTCCCATCTCGCCGGGTGTCGTCACGATGGCTGAGGTCTTCAAGCGGCGAGGGTACGATACGGTGGCCTTCGTCGCCAACCACGAGGCGGTCAACTCCGCGGGCGCCTTTGATCGGGGGTTCGACGTTTTTGAGCCACTCAACGATTCGACGCACGCCTACGCGCGCGCCGACTACGTTTCCGGCCGGGTGTCCTCGTGGCTCGAGGAACGCGAGCCGACCGACGACGGCTCGCCGCTCTTTCTCTACGTGCACTACCTCGATCCGCACGTTCCGTATCTGAGCAGCAGGGCCCCTGACACGTTCGTTGACCGGGCACTTTCGATCGAACCAGTCGCGCGCTATAGCGATGAACTCCAGTTGCTCGACCGACACCTCGCACGGTTGTTCGCCAGCCTTGACGAACGGCTTCATGGGCGGCGGGTCACCCTCGTCACGTCGGACCACGGTGAGGAGTTCGGCGAGCATGACGCCCGTGGGCATGGCCAGACGCTGTACTCCGAGGTGCTCGATATTCCCGCGGTCTTGCTGTTGAGTGATGAGCGGGGTTCGACTCCTCGTGGGACCGTCGAGCATGCGCTCGAGGGGCGAGACTTCTTCGAGTTGCTGGTGGCGTCGGCGGGGGAGAAGGCGGACGTGCCGGCGCTGGCGGCAACTCTGAGCCGCGACGTGCGGGTCGCGTCTATCACGAACACGAAGGACCCTGGGCGGTCGTCGATAATTCACTACCTGTTTCGACCGTATCGTCATTCGATTTACAGTCGTATGGTGCAGCGGGGCGGCTGGAAGCTCATCTGGTCGGCGTACGGTCCAACTTACGAGTTGTACGACTTGGCGGCGGATCCGGAAGAGGTCGACAACCGCGCCGGTCGCCGTCCCGACCTGCTGAGATCGTTGAAGGACGAATTGGACGTCACGCCGCCACGATGGAGACGATCGGCCACGATCGAGATCTCCGAGGAGACCCTGGAGCGGCTGCGGGGCCTAGGCTACATTCGCTAGCGGCTGAGGATCAGTGTTGTGCGAACCCGCCTCTCGACGTTCCTCTCATCTTGGCAATTGAGTGATCGCGATCGACGGCGGCTTCTGGCTGCCTTGACGGCGGTCGTGTGCCTGTCTCACGTTGTCGGAATCCTGATGACGTCGGGGCTCAACGGGCGGATGATTCAGGGTGACGCGAACGGATACTTTGCGTATCTCCCATCGGTCGTGCTGGACGGCGACCTTGACCTGCGCAATCAGTTCGAGAGGCTACGGCCGGAGCGGGGAGATCCTCAGCGTCCGTTCGGCGGAACCGACACCGATGCGGCGAATCCGTTCTCAGTCGGCTCCGCGATCCTCTGGCTACCCGGATATCTCGTCGGGTGCGTTCTCGATTGGGCGCTTTGGACGCTCGGAGTCTCCGTGCGGCCGATTGGATACGGACCGGGCGCAGCGCTGGGCGCGGCAGCGTGGTGCATCGTGTTGGCCGGACTGGGTGCTGACGCTACCCGACGGCTCGTGCAGCAGACCATAGGGGTTGAGTATGGGCTGTCGTCGACGGTCATGATTTGGCTCGGTACGCCGGCGCTCTACTACACCCTAATCGCGCCCCTCTATTCGCACGCGATCGCGTGGTTTGCCGTCTCGCTGATGATCTGGTCGGCGTGGGTCGCCAGCCAACGTGAGTCCGGCTGGGCAATGTGGGGCGCGGTGGGTCTCCTTTCAGGTCTTGTTCTCGCTATCCGGCAGCAAGATACACCGACCTTACTGATTCCCCTTTCCCTACTCGTCGTCTCCGCGCGTTCGGCTCAAGGAAGAGGACGAGGCGCGGGGGCATTCATGGCCTGGACTGTCGGCGCGCTCCTCGGTTTCTTACCGCAGGCAGTCACAAGCCTGTGGATAAACGGCAGTCTGTTACCTATTGGCGGTGTGACACTCTCAACCCCGACGTTTTCCAACGTCGCTGCGATTCTCTTGTCGACCGGGTATCAAGGATGGATTAGTTGGACGCCGATCGTGCTGCCGTCAATCCTGGGTCTGGGCCTGCTCGCACGTCGGTCCAATCCCAGAGACGTTCGCGTCCTGGCCATCGCTGGGTTGGCGGCGATCGTCGCCATGGTGGCGATCGACGTGCTTCATCCGTTCGGTGCCGGTGCGGCCTTCGGAGGTCGACGCTATGTATCGACGGCGCCACTACTCACGCTTGGGCTGGCTGCGATCCTGGCCCTGCCCGTCCGGCGCGTGTCCCCCCGCTGGAAGTTGGCGTTGCCGGCGCTGATGGTGTGGAATCTTTGGCTCCTGGCCTCCTACGAATCGCTGACGACCTTCCACGGTGTGTACCCAACGCTACACGAGGCCGCGAGGTACGCCGTCGGTCTCGGAGCGCCCTAACGCAGGTAGCCGAGACTGCGCAGTCTCTCGATCGTTTGCTGGTCCGGCGGTCCGATCGCCGACGGCGCGCGCGCTGCCGTGAAAGCGGCGTCGGGAAGTAGCTCCTTGAGCCGCAGCTCGAGTGATGCGGCGACGTCCGGAAAGTCGCGGTGCACGTCCAGAGAGCCGTCAGGATCGGTTGAGAGATCAAACAGCTGCGAGCCGCCGGACGCCGTATAGACGAGTTTCCACGGCCTCTCAAAAAGTGCCCACCGCGAAGGAAACGCCGCCAACATCTCGTCTTCAGCCCCTTCGAACTCGGCTGCGTATGCGCCGTACAGAGCGGAAAGGTAATTCTCGGCAATAACGGCCGTCGGGCTTCTCGCCAGCGGGCTACCGAATAGCTCGGGGGCTGGCTCCAAACCGAGCATTTCGCGGATCGTTGGGAACACGTCGATAAGCTGCGCGATGCGTTCTGGACGCTCCCCCGCTCACTGCCCCGGTGACTTGATGATCAACGGCACCGACAAGGTTGCTTGCAGCAAATCCGCACCATGCGCCGGCCGGTCTTCATCAAAGTTCTCCCCATGGTCCGACGTCACGACGATCAGGCTATCGTTGAAGAGATCGCGGCTGCGAAGGAAATCGAAGAATTTGCCCACCTCGGCGTCGAGGTAGGCGACCGAGCGGTCATAGCGAGCGACTGAAGAAGACCGTTTTCCGCGCTCCCTGGCAAGGTCGGGGAGACGACCTGAGAATTCGTCGGTCATCAGAGACGCCCGAAAGGGTGCATGGGCGTCCATGAAGTTGAGCAGGAGGAAGAACGGTCCCGGCGGACGTTGAGCTTCCCACTCGCGAGTGTGCGCGACGATAGAGTCAGCGAAGAAGGCCGACTTGTTGATGAGGATGTAGCGGTCGTTTAACCAATCCCAGCCCAGCCGGCGTAGGTACGGGGCCGCCACTGGTTCCCAGTTGAACAGGTTCATCGGCCGGTTATCGACGTAGTGAAAACCCTGGAGCAGTCCGAAGAACTCAGATATCCACCCGAAGTTGGCCACGATAGCCGCCGTCGAGTACCCGCGTGCCGCGAGAAGCTCCGCCATCGTCTCGTGGTCTGCGGAAAGTGGCCGCTGAGCGAAGGAGAAATGCTCCGCTTGCGACCTTTCCGCCGATCCACCGGACGGTCGCCGTCTCGCCGTCAACGCTGCATGTGCTCCGTGCTGGTGCGGCAACAGCCCGGTCAGCAAGCTGGCGTGGGAGGGTAGCGACCAAGTCGCGTTGGTGATCGCGGGTTCAAAAAGGGTGGCAGTGGCAGCGAAGGCATCCAATTGAGGGGTGGTGTCGTATTCGTAGCCGTAGGTCGACATGTGATCGGCTCGCACGGTGTCAAGCACGATCACGATCACATGCGGGGTCCGGTCAGCGGCTCCAGGCGCCGATTGAGTCGCCTGATTGTCGGTGGCGGCCGGGCGTCTACTGGGCCGATCAAAGCCGGGTGCCAACGGGAAGCTGGCGATCAGCACAAGCGCGTTGAGAACGGCGAAACCGGCGGTTCGAGACCGAGGGCGTGAGGCGTACGAGCTCATGACCCACCAAGTGTTGATTCCGGTGCCGACAAGTACCAAAGTGGTGGCCACGAGCGGATCGGCGGCCGTCGCCCTCGAGGTATACACGAGCCACACAAGCGCCGCACCCGTCCACACAACGGCCGCGGGTGCCGGCTGGCGTCCTCCTTTCGAGGCCAGAGTCAGGATGACGACCAGAACAACCACGGAAGGCAACCAGAAAAAAACGGAATCGGGCCCTACCGATTGCAGCGCCGCCAATTGTGCCCTCGAGAACAGCCAGAGCGCGGCGACACCGCAAGAAACGACAGGGAACGTGAGGGCCGAGGCTCGCCGGGAACCCCCGACCAGGTGGACGGCCACAGTCAACAGCGCCGCAAGTCCAAGAAACAAGGCCATGTCCAGCGCCCATGAGAACGCGATCATGGCCGGCCGCATGGAGAAGCTCGTCCACTGCACGAATTGAGTGTCGGCGAACGCTGCCAGCAGGGCGATCCAGATAGCGGTCGAAGAACTGCCGGAAAGCGGAGCCGCGGCGGCAGACGGTTGCATGGCGAGACGCCAGTGTAGATCGCCAGACCTAGAAGGTGATCACCAGAGCCGTGCGGAAGACCGTATCGAGTTTGCCCTTCCGTGCTTCGGACTGGCCGAGGACGATCGTGCCGCCTCCTGCCTCGACGGTTCGGAAGAACTCGTCGCCGGAGCTGGGAATTCCGTCCGGGTCGATGAGATCGACGTTGGCTTTGACGTCGAGGCCCGTCTCGAGGGCAGGGTCGTTCTCGAACAGAAACTGGAGGCTAACCTTGAGCGACAGGTAACTGTTGATCGAGACGGCGACCGAATTGGTCGTGTTGATCGAGTAGTCGGACCCTTTGGCGACGCTGATATTGGTCGTGAAGTCGCTCTCGAACGTGGTTCTCGAGCCGAGGGCGGCGAGCATATCCCACCCGAGACGTGCGCCCGCAAACCGCCGGTCCTTCTCCGGATCGGGCGCTTCTTCTTCACGGTCGGTGTAGCTGATGCCGTAGCTGGTTGAGAACTGAAAGGCCTCGGTTTCGGACCAGATGTTGCCAACGCCTCCGAAGGTGATGTAGCGGTGCAAGATACCGGCGTCCTCGTTGCGGTCCCAGCTCGATCCTGCGTTCCAGAAGAAGTGCTCGTTGATGTTCCTGTCATATCGACCGCCGACCAGATAGTTGGCAACGTCGGGTGTCGGCGACGGCGTGACGAAGGTAAACGTCAGGTCTTCTGGTTGCGCACCGACCGGAAACTCGAAGCCAGGATCAGCCAGGAAGAAGCGGTCATCCGAGGTATCCGACCGCACTCCCTTGACGTCGAGTTGAAACCGGGCGTCCTCCCAGGTGTGGCGAAGCCGATTGGCAAAGCCGAGGGTGTTGGCCGCAGAGTTGCCTTGGGTGATCACGAGGCTGAGGTCGGTGGTGTTGGTCCAACCCAGTTCGCGCTCCGAGTCTTCGTCTTGAGCGAGTGCTGAACTCGACCCAAGGCCGAGCCACAATAGGAGGCACAGTACCGCTTTAGATAGCCTGACCACGCACTACCTCCATAGGGAAACGTTGTCGAACGGCCGTAAACCATAGCTGATCCGACCTTAGGCTGACTAGCGTATCCCGAGGACATTCGACTAGTAATCTAGTACTCAGAGAACATGCGGGTGAGCGCTTCGCGCTCTGCGGTCACCGTCAAACCCAGCATCAGCAGGATACGTGCTTTGACCGGGGACAAGTCCTCACCCGCAATTCGAGCCAAGCCGAGGCTCCCGTCCTGGGAGGCGTCGGTCTGGTCCGCCCGACCGTCGGTCGGCAACACGCGTCCACCGCCCGTTCGCGTGGTGACCACCACCGGTGTGCCGTTCTCGATTACAGCCAGCATCGCGTCACGCTGGCTCTGACCGGCTCCGCCGGTGCCCAGACCGGCGAGAACGAGACCTTCTGCGCCGGCCGCGACGGCTGCATGCACGAGGTCGCCCGGCGCGTCCTGGTAGGCCAGTAACACATCAACCCGGGGAAGGGTGGAGAGTGCATCGATGTCGAACTCGCTCTCGCGGGTATGCCGGCGGTCCACGCTCCGGTAGAATATGACCTCGTCGTTGTCGACTGTCCCGAGTATCCCGTAGCCCTTCGAGCTGAAGGTGCCGAGCATTCGGGCGTCTGTCTTGGTCACCTCCCGGGCAGAGTGGATCTCGTTGTTCAAGACGACAAGGACCCCCCTCCCTATCGCCGCGGGCTCGGCGGCCACGCGAAACGCCTGTAGAAGATTGGCTGCGCCGTCGTAGCCGAGGGCTTGTGGTGGGCGCATCGCCCCCACCACAACAACGGGCCGGTCGCTGCGTACGGTCAAGTGCAGGAAGTAGGCGACTTCCTCCAACGTGTCCGTTCCGCTCGTGACGACGATACCGTCCAGGTCGGCCCGCTCGGCGAAGAGCTGGTTGATGCGGCGGGACAGCTTGACCCACTGGTCGAGGGTCAGCGCGCTACTGGCCACGTTGGCAAACTGCTCCGATTCGACGACGACATGCTGGTCGAGGTTGGGGACTGAGTCGGTTAACTGCTTCGCGGTCAGCCGTCCACCGGGGCGGTTCGAGATCGTGCCCCCGGTCGCCAGCAGTCTGACAGTCGGAAGCTGGTCGGGCTGGCCCGAAACGAAGCTCGTTTCCGGGGGTGCCCCCTCGCTCGTCATTGAAGCTGACGATATTGACGCGGCCTGTGGCGGCGTCAGAAGAAGGGTGAGCAGTAGAGCGACCAGCGGGGGTTGTCGCGCCATCATCGCAATGGTGGGTTCGATGCGTACTATACCCAAACGCGGCGAACGCGAGCACCGCTGGCGCGGGATACTAGACGGGGCTCGATGCGACCTGGTGGGCCCTCGTGAGCCAGCTCACCAGCAGACCGGCTGCCTCGGACGGTGTGGCGCCATAGAAGGGCATCAACGCGGTCGGACCACCCGTCATCGAGACGAGGTAGGCTCGCCAACGGTCCGGCTGCACCGCCAAGACCTCTATCTGGTACACGCGGCCGTTGATGGTCTCTTCGAAGCGGTGTAACGTCACGTCGCGGGTAGTGGGATGAGTGGGATCGAGTGAACGCGGCATTGTATATCGCTGAGAGATACCGTCAAGCGAAGCGACACGCGAAGATGCTGTCAACAACCTTGAATCGTTTGTAGCCCCGCTGCCTCGTGAAGAAAAAAATGTTGACGTGTCGCGATCTCCACATGCACTCCACAGCTTTTCAACACCTTTTGCACACTCGGGCGGAGTCGACTACCGCAACGAGAGCATCCCAGCGCCGTTGATCACCCCACGACGTACTCGACTTGTTCGTGCAGCGGACCCTCACGCCTTTCGGATGGCGGTGGTCGAACGCGCGCTCGTGGGCGATCCATGGTTGGCCCGTCGGACGGTCGTCATTGTCCCCACCCGCGCCGCTGGCGCCGTACTCCGGCGCGAGTTGGAGTTGTCCCTGGCCCAGCGTGTCGGCGGGCCTGGGGCGCTGGTATTTCCGCATCTGCTGAATCGGGATACTTGGTATCGAGAGATGCATGCCCGCGCCGGACCGACGGAGGGCCTACTGTCTCCAGCTGACCGTGAAGTATGCATGCTGTCTGCAGCCCGCGCCGGCGGCGAGCCACCCTTCCGACTGCGTCCCGGGCTGGTTCCTTCGATCGTCGACTTCTATGATCAGCTTCTGCGTCAGAGGCGCTCGATCGACGCGTTCGAGCGTCTGATGACTGCCGAACTGGAGCCGAGCATTGACCTTGATCGGGGCGCCCGGCGACTGCTACGACAGACCAACTTCCTCGGATCGACCTTCAGGCGATATGAGGAGCGGCTCGCCGAGACCGGTCGCATGGACGAGCACGGCCTGCGAGCGTTCCTGACCGAACCGGGAGCGGAGAGTCCGTTCACGCGGGTCGTGGTCACGGTACCGGACCACGTCGTCGACCCGACCGGCCTGTGGCCAGCGGACTACGACCTCCTGACCCGGCTTTCTGGGCTTGAGGAGATCGACGTTGTGGCCACCGAACGCGTCCTCGACGCCGGGTTCCACGAGCGACTCACGGAGCGCCTTCCGGGGATAGCAGAGGAGCGCCTGGTCGGGCGCCAGGATTCCAAGCCGGTCGTCGTCACGCCTACCGAGGGGGAGTCGAGTCACTTCGTATTCCGCGACCGGGAGGAAGAGCTCCTGTCTGTTGCGCGCTCGGTCAAGCTGTCAGCCCGGGAAGACCGCGTCGACCGGGTTGGAGTCGTCTTCCGCCGACCGCTTCCGTATCTGTATCTCGCGCGCGACCTGCTCGACGAGGCGGGTATCCCATCCAGGTCCTATGACGGGTTTCCGCTTGCCGCCGAGCCTTTCGCCGCCGCTGTCGACCTCGTCTGCACCTTCGTGACCTCAGGCTACGATCGGGCCTCGACGGTGGCGCTCCTCCGGTCACCCCACTTCGATTTCGGTCAGCCATTGGGTTCGACGGAAGAGGGCGCGGATGAGGCCTTGCGCACCGCACTTGCTGGCCAACTCGAACCACTCGAAGGGGCGTCCTCGGCGTCCGCCAAGCTCGAAGCACTCGGTGGGTTTCTGACGCAACACGCGGTGACGTTCGATCCATCATCCGGGTCTGGCGACCGGGAGACCCGTGCCCGAACGGCCATCTGTCGGTTGATCGATGACCTCGCGGCTGCTCACGGGGCGCTCGACCAGTCGAACCAGTCGACGGCCAACGTCGTTGCGATGTTGCGTCGGTGGATTGAAGGCCAGACGATCGTCATGGATTCGGACGCCGAGGGCGATGGGGTGCATCTGCTTGACCCACGCGCCGCCTCTTTTGGTCAGTTCGACGAGCTGTTCGTCGTCGGTCTTGTGGATGGGGAGTGGCCGGGGCGGCCAGCCGGGAACATCTTCTACCCGTCATCGCTCCTGATTCCGTTGGGTTGGCCTGTCGAGCGCGACCGCATGCGGGCTGCTCGCGCGCAGTTTGCCGACCTCCTCGAGCTTCCGAGTCGCCGAGTCGTGGTGTCGACCATCTTGTTCGAGAACGATGCGATCGTGACACCCTCGACGCTGCTCGAGGAGATCGACGACGTTGGTCTGTCTCGCGTCCCGTCGAAAGTCGATGCCACCCTGTGCGTCACCCCAGACGACGCAATGGCGCTTTCGTTGGTAGACCCCGGCGACGTGGTCGGGCCGGCGTCGTCGTGGATCGAGATCCGTGGGAATGCGGCTGACCGCACCGCACCGCGATTTCGGGGCGTCGTTGGACCCCGTCAGGCAGAAACCTACGCCGTTGGCGCTCTAGAGCGCTATCTCGACTGTCCGTTCAAGTACCTGTCCGAGCGAGTGCTCAAGCTGGGAGAGGAATCTTCCGACGAACGCATGTCGGCGGCTCAGCGCCGCGGGCTGTTCCTCCACGGCCTGTTCGAGTCGTTTTTCAGCACGTGGCGGGATGCGAGCGGTGGGTGTTCCATCACCATCGCCAACCTCGGCGCTGCCCTGGAACGTTTCGGAGAGCTGGCGGAAGAGGCGTTGGACCGTCTGCCGACCACTGACCGGGCGGTGACTCGGTCGTGGACGCTGGGTTCAGCCGCCGCTCCTGGTCTGGCGGAGCGGCTCTTTCTGCTCGAAGTCGGTCATCCGACCGAGATTATCGAGCGTCTGACTGAGTTTCGGGTAGACGGGTCCTTCGTGCTGGACGGCGGCGGCCAACCGAGACCCGTCCGCCTGCGTGGTGTCGCCGACCGTATCGATCTATTTGCCAATGGCACCTTCAGGGTGGTCGACTACAAGGCCAATCGGGCGCCGGACCGAAACCGCGCGCTCCAGCTCCCGCTCTACGCGCGGTGCGCCGAGCAGCAGCTTGCTGAGCATCGTGGCCGCGACTGGCGAGCCGTCGAAGCCACCTATGCCGCCTTTGGGGAACCGCGCATCCATAGACCGATAGGTCGTCGGGACTTTACACACGAGGTGACCGAGGGCGAACGTCGCGCGGTAGACGTGCTCGACAGGATCGAGCGTGGCGAGTTTCCCGTTCAGCCGGCCGAGCCGTTTCGGTGCACCTTCTGCGCCTATCCGACCGTATGTCGCAAGGATTACGTCGGAGATGAGTAACGGTCAGCTCCCGCTCTTCGGGGATTCCGAGGCATCCGGGGCTTGGGTTCCATCGGACCATGCGGCCCGGGTGTTTGCCACCGACCCGAGACACAACGTCGTGCTCGAGGCCTCGGCCGGCACTGGCAAAACGTCTGTGCTCGTCGGCCGCTACGTGAATCTCCTTCGAGCCGGGGTGAACCCGGCCAACGTGCTGGCGATCACCTTTGCTCGTCAGGCGGCGGCCGAGATGCGCGGCCGTATCATCGCCCAGCTTCGGAAGGATGCCGAGGAGTCGGCGGGGGGCCGGCAACGCTGGGACCTGCTGCGCGACCGACTGGGAGAAATCGCGATCAGCACCGTGGACGCGTTCTGCCTGTCGTTGCTGAGGGAGTATCCCCTGGAGGCCGACCTCGACCCCGGGTTCGGGATGGCCGATGACATGGAGGTACCGCGGCTGGTCGAGGATGCCGTCGACCGCACGCTAGCTGTCGGTGCCGCGCTGGCGGCCGACGACCCCGGAGTGGCGATGTTGTTGGCACAGCTTGGGCCTTTTCGAACTCGGGTCGCTCTGACCAACCTCCTTGAACGGCGTCTCGTCGTCCCTGAGGCGCTGCACCGCTTTCTGGCCGCCTCACCACGGGGTCTGACCGGAGATTCGGTGTGTCGCGACGCCGCCCGGCGGCTGAACGACCAGATAGGCGGTGCCCGACGCTCGCTGAACGTGCTGCTCGAGACCGGTCCCTTCGACGATCCGAGTTTCGCTCTTGTCGCCCGCGACCTCGCCCGTCTGGGCGATCTGACCAAGGCAGACGCGCCGACGGTGCGGGGCAGCCTTGACCGGATACGCGAGTTCTTCCTGACTCAGAAGGGCACGGCTCGGACTGGGTTCGGCAGAGGGACTCGGTTGTCTGCGTCGGCTCGGCGTCGCTTTCAGGTGGCCGCCTCAGAGTTGGCGCCGCTGGTGAGCGAGGCAGTCCGAGGGCTCGACGGCAATCTCAACCTGGTGATGGTCCGCGCCGTTCAGCGGCTGTTTGGGGTTGCGGTTTCCGAGTATCGGCGGGGCCTGGACTCGCGGGCGCTCCTCGATTTCTCCGATGTCCTGCAACGGGCGGTGGAACTGCTGCGCCAGATGGATGAGTTCGCGCGGTCGCGCTATCGACTTGAATCGCGCTACCACCACGTGCTGGTTGATGAGTTCCAGGACACCAGTCGCGCCCAGTGGGAGCTGGTCTCTCTTCTCGTCCAGGCCTGGGGAGAGGGCAGCGGGCTAGGCGAGGCGTCGGTGCTGCCGCCCAGCATCTTCATCGTGGGTGACCGGAAGCAATCGATCTATCGCTTTCGCGACGCAGATGTTTCTGTGCTCCGAACGGCATCCTCAGAGATCTCCGCGTTGCGTCCTGACGGCGACGCTCACCGCTCGATCGCTCACAGTTTCCGCGCCGTACCGAAGTTGCTGGCCTTCGTCAACGACCTTTTTGATGATATCGGCACGGCCTCTCACGCAGCGGAAGGGTTCAGCTTCGAGCAGCACGATCGATTCCCGACCGACCAGACCCGACCGATGTCGGAGGAGTCCGACAGCGCTGGCTGTCCACTAGGACTGGTGGCCGCGCCGGATCTGGACGGATGTGCCGAGGCAGTGGCCGAGGAGGTCGAGCGTTTGCTGGCTGCCGGCCGGCTGCCGTCCGGAGAGCCTTCAGTTTCCCGTTCGGTCAAACCCGGAGACATCGCCGTCTTGTTTCGGGCCCGCGCGAGTCATCGTGAGTTCGAACGGGCACTCGAGCGACGCTCGATACCCACCTACGTCTACAAGGGACTTGGCTTCTTCGATGCCGACGAGATCAAGGACATCCGGGCGCTGATTCGATTCCTGGCTGACCCAGGGTCGGACCTGCGCGCGGCCGCTCTGCTTCGTTCGAGGTTCGCTGGCGTCTCCGAC
Source organism: Vicinamibacterales bacterium (assembly GCA_965249105.1). Classification (GTDB taxonomy): domain Bacteria; phylum Acidobacteriota; class Vicinamibacteria; order Vicinamibacterales; family UBA8438; genus CAUZIB01. The sequence goes on from OZ252219.1 coordinate 6,014,172, forward strand.
GTGGCCATCGTGGCTCTCGCCGGACGCTTGTCTGACACACTCACCGCGGAGCCTGAGCCGTCCGGGGACCGCCCATTGCCGCCGGATGACCTCCGGCGACTCGTCAAGCTCCGGGCCGGCCTATCGACCTGGCTCCGTCTGGTAGACCGACTGCCGCCTGCCGAAGTGATCGATCGCGTGCTCCACGAGGCCGCCTATGCCGTCGAGCTACGCGGACGCCACGTTATCCAGGCGAGAGAAAACGTCAAGAAGATGCGTAGTCTGGTGCGGCGTCTCCAGAACAGAGGATACGCGACGATGGCGCGTATCTCCGATCAGATTGACCACCTCGCGGACGACATCTCGACAGCGTTGGTCGAGGCCTATGACGCGGTGCACTTCATGACCGTTCATGCCGCCAAGGGGCTCGAGTTCCCGGTCGTGTTCCTTGTCGACCTCGGACGGGGCACCGGGAGCCAGGCCCCTGCAGTGAGGGTGATACCCGACCGCGGCGACGGGCAGCCGTCTGTGACCGTCTGGCCGTTTCGCTCGGCAGCTGACGCAAAGGAGCGTCAGCGGGACCTCGGAGAGATGAAACGGCTGCTCTATGTCGCTACCACCCGCGCACGAGACCGGTTGTATCTTTCGGCGGTCGTGAACGACGGTCAGGCGACCTTCAACCGTGGGAGCTTTGGAGAGGTACTTCCACCTGGTCTGGCCAGCGTGTTTGAGCGCGCGGTCGAGTCTGGGACCACCACCGTGGATTGGCAGGGCGCGGGCGGTCGGAGGCACGATTTCCGGTCTCTCACACCTCGGAGCCCCGCAACCGTCGATGCACCCGAAACGAGCCCGATGGGTCCCGACGTCCCGTCCAGAGCGATTGACCTCGCGCCCGTAGCCTTTGGACCTTCGATCGACCGCGCAACGGTCACGGAACTCGCTGCCGTCCCCGCCACCCCCGAGTCGCCCACGATACCTGGGTCGCCGGCGACCCAAAGGTCGCGGGCATCGAGTCGCGTCCTTGTCCTTGGGCGCGTCGTACACCAGCTTCTCGAGCGATTCCTGGAGCGCGAGCCGCCGGCCGCCGCTCTGGAGCTGGAGGAGGGGGCCCGACAGATTCTTCGTGGCGATCCCTCCGACCCTACAGTCGACGGCGAAGAAACCGACCGCCTTGCTCGCCGGGCGGCACACCTCTATACGCGATTTCGGTCGAACCCGGATGTCGAGGCGTTGTGTGGGCGCGAATGCCTGTTCGAGATGCCCTTCGCGTACTACGACGGCTCGACCTTTCTGAGCGGGACAATCGACTGCCTGACTTGCGCGGCCGACGGAAGCGTCACCGTGTTCGAATTCAAGACCGGCGCACCCCAGCCGTCGCACCAGCGGCAACTCTCGAGATATGTGGCCGCGGCTCGGGTTCTCGTGCCGGGTGTGCCCGTGGAGGGGCGCCTGGTTTATCCCTGACTAAGTACTGCGTTTCACAATTACGGCAACGTATCGACCGCCCAGGCATCCCGCCTCGCTGCGTTGCTCGTCGGTCACATACTCCCGGTATTCTCCCTCATCGCGCCTTGCGACCCGGGCGCCTCAGCGCCCGAGTACGTCACCGTAATTGTGAAACGCAGTACTAAGGAACCGTTCGCGTCTTGCTTGAGTCTAAATAGATAGATGGACGCGCTTGTCTCGATTGATGTGATGGAGGTCGATCATGCCGCGAGTTACAGTAACAGGAGCCCGAATGCCGTCGCCCTTTGAGCTACGCTCGCTCACGGCACTCTCTTGTGGCTGTGTGGTCGCAGGCTTTCACGCCCGAACCATCGACGTCGAACTCGTCTCGGTGGAGGCCCAGGGACCACACTGCGACCTTGAGAACCACCGGGCCGGTCAGGTGCTCGGTCTCGGTGAGTCTGGCGAGCTGGATACGCACACGCTGGACATGCTGATGGCCGTTCAGACAGCCGCGTGACGGTGAGGCCGTCAGCCGCCCTGGGGTCAGCTGCGGAGGAGCGTCGGGTCCGCCGCCAAACGCTCGGCCCACAAACGCGCGTGAGCCTCAGCTTCCTCTTGGGTTTGCCCCACGAGAATGACTGACCCCGACGGTTTTGGGTCGTTGCCGGAGGTGACCCACGATGCCCAGTGCCCCATACGGGGCTCGCTGTGGACTTGGTAGTTTTCGCTCATGTCGTGTCGGCCTGCGATCGTATATCAGCGGCGCCGGATGGGGCTAGTGTGGGACGGCGGTGTTCACCGAGATTTGCGCGTGCTACGAGCCATCCCCTACAATCGTTCGTTCGGCCGTTTGACGAAGGCCGCGCCTACGCGCCGGTGAGACGGGGCCGAAGAGGAGTCAAAAAAACATGGGGCTGACATGCCCGAGTTGCGGCAACGAACAGAATTTTCAAGTCAAGACGCTGCAGATGCACGTCGTGCAGGTTGAGGGCGAGAACGTCGGCTTGGCCCAGGAAGGCCGCCCAGCCGTGCTCGAGGTGCTGTGTGACGAGTGCGAGTCGGAGATCGACCTGCGGGATGTCGACGACGATGTGAGGGTGGAGGTGCTACACCTCCTCGGTGCGGGACAGTCCTAATTGAACTCACCACACTAGTTCTTGTAACCGCAGATCAGGCACCGCCAACTGGACATCTCCGTTGGCGGCGAAGCGGATCCGACGCTTCCCCCGCCGGTACCGGCTACCATGCTGACCATCGTTGTCCACAGTGGTTGAGTGGGCTCGAGTATCCCTCCGCAGTCGGGACAGACCCGCAACGGACGACCCACAGAGCCATCTAAGGGGTTCGCGCGAGCGTCGGGCATCGAGTCTCATTCTAGCACGGTGTTCGGGCGTTGCCGGCCGCCTCGCCGCCTACCTTGACAAGCCCTCGTGCGACTCCCTATCGTACAAATTCGATGTCGAAGGACTACCGGGTTCTTGGGATTTCACGACTCGCGTGCCGCCGCGAGGTCAGCCAATCCGGCGAGGTCCCCGACACGAACGAGGTCGCCGGAGGGTTTCCGTCCATGCTCCGGATCGCACCTCGGATCGTCCGGGCTTTCCTGGACGCGCCCGAGAAGACCCGCGACACACACTGGAAGAGGGTAGAGCTTACGCCTCGCGAGGCGCTCCAGGGCGCACGTATCCCGGTGGAGCTGTCGGTGAGACCGACGTGCCCGATGTGTGGCGGTCGGGGTGAAACCTGGGCCGGGCCGTGCGGTGTGTGTGTCGGAACCGGTTCTGGCGAAGTGTCGCACCGACTCGAGCTTTCAGTTCCCCCGGGAGTCCGCCACGGGACACGCCTCGGGTTCTCGGTGACTCCCTCGTATGCCCCTGAGACCCACGTAGAGCTACACATCGCCGTACGCTAAGGACCGGGATGTCACATATTGAGAAGAGCACCGTTCTCGAAGCGCTCAAAGCAGTGAAGGACCCCGACCTGGGTCGGGACATCGTCAGCCTGGATTTCGTCAAGAATCTGGTGATTGACGACGGCAAGGTGTCGCTCACGATCGAGCTGACCACACCAGCCTGTCCGGTCAAGGACCAGATGCGTGACGAGGCGCAGGCGGCGGTTGCTGCCCTGCCTGGGGTGTCGGCCGTCGAGATTGAGATGACGGCCACCGTGCGGTCAGCAGTCGCACCTCAGGCCGGTCGAGCCCCGATTCCAGGTGTCAAGAACGTCATCGCCGTCGGCGCAGGCAAAGGAGGCGTGGGGAAGACCACCGTCGCGGTCAACTTGGCGATCGCGCTGGCGAAGTACGGTGGGCGAGTAGGAATGATCGACGGGGACGTCTACGGACCCAATGTGCCGCTCATGCTCGGCGTGTCGACCCAGCTGGAAAGTGACAGCGGGAAGATCGTGCCTGCCGAGAAGTACGGTATTCGGGTTGTCTCGATGGGGTTTCTGGCGAAGGACGACGCGCCGATCATCTGGCGCGGTCCGATGCTGCACGGTGTCGTGCGCCAGTTTTTCCAGGACGTGCGCTGGGGTGAGCTGGATTACCTCGTCATCGACATGCCCCCTGGTACCGGTGACGTGGCGCTGAGTCTCAGCCAAACCGTTCCGGTTGCGGGGGCCATTGTCGTGACGACTCCCCAGATGGTCTCGATCGCGGACAGCCGTCGCGCGGTTGCGATGTATAGGAAACTCGAGATTCCCACGCTCGGCGTGATCGAGAACATGAGCCACTATGTATGCCCGAGCTGCGCCCACGAGGCCGACATTTTCGGCAAGGGTGGTGGAGAGCAGATGGCCGAGGAGTTGACCGTGCCCTTTCTCGGTCAGATTCCGATCTACGAACCGATTCGGGTGGGCGGCGATACCGGCACACCCCTCGTGATCGGGGACCCGGACTCGTCGGCGGCTCAGTCGTTTCTCCACATCGCCGAGCGCGCGGCCGCTCAGGTGTCGATCGCGAGCTACGAGACGGTGGCTGCGCCAGCACCCGCAGGCGTGTAGCTGTCGGTCAGGCGGAGGATCCTGACCGGGCTTGGCCCCAGCGTCATTGCCTCCATTGCCTTCACCGCCGTCCTTCAGCTTCACCCGTCATCGGCACGAAACGCACCGGGATCGTGGTTTCCATGGATGAGCCGTCCGAGGTCTTGGTGACGATCGTCATGGCCTGGGTGTTTTCCCCGACCGGGATGACCAGCCGGGCCCCGATTGCGAGCTGATCGATGAGTGCGGGAGGGACGTGGTCCGGTGCGGCCGCGACGAGGATCCCGTCGAACGGCGCTTCGTCGGGCCATCCACGATACCCGTCACCGTACCGGACCCGCACGTTGTCGTATCCGAGCTCGGCGAGCAGCTCGGTCGACCGCTCGGCCAGTTCCGGCACGATCTCGACGGTGAAGACCTCGTCGGACACTTCGGCCAGCACCGCCGCCTGATAGCCCGAACCCGTACCTATTTCGAGCACCCGTGCGTTTTCCGGGAGACCGAGCGCTTCGGTCATATAGGCGACGATGTAAGGCTGCGAGATGGTTTGATCGTGACCGATCGGAAGCGGCGCGTCGTCGTAGGCTCTGGACGCGAGTGACGGGGGCACGAAGCGATGACGAGGAACCGCGCGCATGGCATCCAGCACACGCGGATCGACCACTCCTCGCGTCGCGATCTGGCGTTCGACCATCAGCCGTCGCTCCCGGTCAGTCGAGTTGTTCTGCGCTTCCGCACCCAGCGGCCGAGCGTGGTCAGTTCCCGAGCTCAATGCCCCCCAGACGACACTGAGAAGACAAACCCAGCGCAGCCGGCCGTGACTACTGGACGGCACCCAACCAGGCATCGACTCGATAGGTTTGCGCCGGCGTCTGTACCGTGCGTGGTTCAAGGTGCCAGCTGTGCTCGGGCGGAGTGCCGAACGTGACGGGTAGTCGCCTGAGCTCCCCGCGGCGCGAGACCAGAACCGACGCCTCCTGTCCGGGCCGATAGAGCCCGAGGCGCGACTTCCAGTCGCCGGCACGAACTCGGTAGGCGTCGATGGCCAGGATTTCGTCGTTGACGTTGAACCCCGCGGCGTAGCCTGGGGTGTCGCGGGCCACGCTCGTCACGACGATGTTATCGCCACGTGCCGACGCCCCGAGGCCGAGCCACCCCGGGACCGGCGCCGCGTCATTGTCAGAGCTTTCGTCGGGAGCCGCCGACTCCGGCTGTACGAGCGCGAGACCAAACCAGTCGAGCGCCTCGGTGTAGTCCAGCTCGGTAGAGGTCTCGAGCACCTCGACCAGCCACCGGTCGAAGTCCACCTCAGTGGCGGCACCGTCCTCGACTGTCTTCCTGAAATCGGCCGGCGTAAAGCCTCGCTGGCCCGAATACCGCTCGTAGGCCAGCCTCAGCACGTCATCGAGAGTTCTGGCGCCACCGGTTGTCCGTCTGATCCTGGCGTCCAGTAGGAATCCGATCACGGCGCCCTTGGTGTAGTAGCTCACGGTCGTGTTGGAGCTGTTCTCGTTCCGGCGATAGTGTTTGGTCCAGGCGTCATATGACGCCTGCTCGACCGATTGGACAAGACGTCCCGGCGTGGTCTGCAGGTCACGTATCTGACTCGAGAGGCTCGAGAGATACTCGTCACGTGTTGACAGACCGGCCCGGTGGACGAGTAGTGCTCCGTAATAGACGGTTAGCCCCTCAGCCACCCACAGGCTGCGCGTGTGGACCTCGCTCTCGTAATCGAATGGTCCGAGCTCGACTGGTCGGAGGCGTTTGACGTTCCACGCGTGAAAAAGTTCGTGGCTCACCAGCGTGAGCCAGTCCAAGTACTTTGTGTGGTCACGCATCTGCCAACGGCTGGTCATCAGGACGGTGGACGCTTTGTGTTCGATGCCGCCCCCTGCTTCGATGATCAAATTCAGGAACAGGTAGCGTTCGTAGGGAAAGAAACCCCACAGCTCATGTTGTTCACGGACGATCCGCTGGACGTCGTCTGCGGCAGCCTGGCCCTCCCAGAGCCCACCTTCTTCTATGTTGACCAGTGAGTGGGGTACGCCGGCCACCTCGAACTCGTATACGGCAGGGTTTCCCGCCACGATCGGGGAGTCGACCAGCTCGTCGAAGTCATCGGCCCGGTAGCTGTTGAGTCGCCCGTCTGGCGCGGCGCGGAGAGACGTCACGCTCTGTGCCCAGTCCGGGGGCAACTGGACCAGGACATCGTGTGGGCGTGACTCGGCGGTGTCGTCAGCGATTGTCAGAAAGGTAGGGGCGCCGTTGACTAGCGCAAAGCGGTCGTCAACCCAGTTCGTGCGAACCGACATCTCGCGGCTGTAGACGCGATAGGTCAGGACGATGGTGGGCGACCCGCCGGCATCAATCTGCCAACGATTCTTGCGAGAGCTCACGATGGACAACGGGGTGCCCTCCGGCTTGCGGGCCGAGATCTTTTCGAGGTTTCCGGCAAACTCGCGGACGAGGTACGAGCCCGGCGCCCAGACGGCCATCATCAGCTCCACCGTGGGCCGGCCTGCGGTGGGGATCACGGCCTCCACCTCGATATAGTGCGACTGAGGCTCGGGAAAACTGATCGTATAGGCAATAGGCTCGGGTGGCTGCGCGAGGGCAGGCGTGCCTTGATACGCGACAAAGCACACCGCCAGCACGATTCGGAGCTTGCCTCTCATCTCTCCGAAGGCGCGGCGACGTCGAGATCTACGAGCCCAACCACCCCGTCAGTCTAACGGCGGGACCTCGATCATCCAACTCAGGATGCCGGCGCTGCATCCCGGCTGGCGGCGTTGCTCATCGCTTTCACATGCCCACTGGTCCCGATCTGTGAGCCGCCTCAAGCGAAGGATTTGCCGCCGGCCAGAAGCTCCTGTGCGGCGATGGCCGCGCCCATGACGGCGGTGTCGGGCTCTGTGATGACAGTCACCGGGATGCTCTTCACGACCTCGAGCATGGGTGCCTTCGACCTGAACGCCTCGAGGAAGGTCGGGGTTCTCAGCGCGGGAAGGATCTTGCGAGGAATACCGCCGCCCAGATACACCCCCCCGGTGGCGAGCGAGCGCAAACCGAGGTTTCCCGCCTCGGCTCCTAGGGCCGAGATGAACATCTCCAAGGCTTCCACGCATCGCCCGCACCTGCCCTCGAGGGCGGACACGGCGATGGCGGCAGCGGGTTCGGCGTCGGCCGTGGATGCAGCCGTCGTGAGGACATCGCATTCCGTGGGGGACGTTTCGTGCACGAAGCGATAGAGGTTGATGAGGCCGGGTCCCGTCAGGACGTCTTCGTAGGACACCCGTCCCCGCCGCGAGGTCCATGACGCAACGAAGTCCAGCTCCCGCGATGTTCTCGCCGCGAAGTCGGCGTGACCCGCCTCGGACGGTACGGGGATGAAGCGACCTTCGACTTTCTGCAACAGCGCTTCACCCAGGCCGGTACCCGGGGCGATCAACGCACCGTTACCTGTCTTGCTGGGATTGCCGATCTGGAGCACCTCCAGCTGGGTGTTGCCGAGCGCCGATACGGCGTATCCGGACGCAGCCAGGTCATTGAGAAGCCGAACCTGCGGGATGTTGTATCTCTTGGCCAGCGAGTCTGCCTCTACCCGCCACGGTACGTTGGTGAGCTGGGCGGTCTGGTCCCGGACCGGCCCCGCGACGCCGAAGCACGCGGCAGCGATCGACTCTGGATGATCGTCCAGGAAGGTATCGACGATCGGAGACAGCCCGTCGAAGTCGAGTGTCTTGAAACCACGAACGTCCAGCGGTGTCGGCGGATAGGTATCGTCGTCGTAGATACCCAGTTGGGTCTTCGTTCCACCGACGTCGCCAGCAAGCAGGACCCTCATGAGATCGGTATCGGACTTGACTTTACGATCATAGTCATTCATCTTTCCAGCGTTCCTCAGGCTTGAAACCTACGCACATGACGGTGGCGTCGCCGCACAACCATCGGGCGTCCTCCGCGTCCCCCTTCTTAGGTCAGACTGTTGTCTTCACCGGCAGGCTTGCGTCCGTTGGTCGACGTGAGGCGCACGCATTGGTCGAACGGCTCGGCGGGTTGGCGGCAGACGAAGTCACAACCCGCACGACCATGCTCGTGATCGGCGCCGCCGTTCCGACACGGGCGACCCAACGGTCGTCGATCGAGCGCCTGTCGGAACCACTGCCTCACGAGGAGAAGACGAACAAGCTGAAACGGGCAGAGGCCGTCAACGCCAAGACGCCTGGGCAGATCCAGGTCGTGAGTGAAGACCACTTCTGTCGACTCGGCCAGTTGCCGTCTATTGCTGCCCTTCAAGGTCGCTACCACACCCATCGTCGGATGAGAGAGCTGTACCCGCTGGTACATGATGGACGGCTCCGTCATCTGGAGAAGTGGGGCCTGATTCGACCGGTCGCCCGAAACAACGCAGACACGTACTACAGCTTCCCGGATGTCGCCCTGGTCAAACAGGTGAGCGACGAATTGGAGCAGGATCATTCATTTCGAGGTGCAGTTCGCCGGCGGCTGGCGGCTCGCGACGGGCAGCAGGCCTTGAATTTTGGGGCGGTGAGAAGGGACGCTCGGCCCGCGAAAGTCGTGGCGCTGGGTCGGCGGGAAGCGACAAAGATCAGGACCGCGCCAAGTACGGGGTGGTCGGAAACTGATGGTCAGAGTGTCCTGGCCGCCAGGTTTTTTCTCGAGGGTTCGGAGCTGGATGAGGGCGGTGAGGCCGACCGAGAGAAGGCCAGGATGGCGTATCGAAAGGCGCTGTTGCTCGACCCGACTCTGGTGCCAGCCATCGTCAACCTCGCGAACCTCCACTACGCCAACGATGACCTCGTGGAGGCTCAGGCTCTCTACTGTCGGGCGTTGACGCTGGAGCCCGAGTGTTTCGAGGCCCATTTCAACCTTGGCAACATTCACCATGACCTCGGTCGGTATCAGGAGGCGGTTGCCTACTACCACGAGGCGCTAGGCTTGAACCCGAGCTACGCTGACGCTCACTTCTACTTGGCGGTGACGCTAGAGAAGATGGAGCGCTCGCAGGAAGCAAAAGCGCACTGGCGGATGTATCAGCAGCTGGCGCCTGAAGGTGATTGGGTAGATCTCGCCCGAGAGTTCAGCGAGTAGGAGTCCGTGGTGAAACTCGCACGTGTCACCGAGAGCGGCGAGGCGCCTGCTTGGCAAGGCATGACGACGGAGAATATTGGGCATATTCGACCGAGGAATAACGCCGCCATGCGGGATGCATCGTCGCTCGAATGCCGGGGGAGTTTCACCACGGGCTCCTAGGGGGCGCCCTTGGCGCCGGCACCTTTTGGCGCCGTGGCCCTAGTACTCGTTCCACTCGTCTGGGGATCGCTTCTTGACCTTACGTTTGATCTTGTAGAACGTGCAGTCTGGGCACCAGGCTTCCGGGTTGAACCCGTTTTTACCCGCAAAGGGAAGGACGTCTCGGTTCGCACAATACGGGGCGGCGTTTTCCTGCGTTTCGTGCCATCGGCAGGCATTGAAACGAGTGACGGCCACACTCTCGGACTCCACCGGCGTCGGTTTGGCTTCCTCTACCTCTGGTGGCGCCTCGGGCACCGCTTCTACCGGTTCTGGAGGGTCGGCCGTCATTTGAGCGGTGGAAGCGGTGTGAGCGGTGGAAGCGGCGGACGTCGCGGAGCCGTGGGCGGCGCTGGGTTCGTCGTAGAAGTCGTCCACTGTCTATCGCACCTTTCGGCACTGAATCCCTGTGCTTTTGGCAGTATAGCAGCTTGCCAGGGCCCTTCGTATGCTAATTTCATGCCGAAGTGGGAAATCTTCACAAAGAGTAGGAAGAGCCCTACAAAGATCGGACGGATTCTTCCACTTTCCTGGCGAGTGCTCGGTAGTCATCCCCCTCAAGCCGCAGTGGCGCACCGAACGACACGCGGGCCCGGCCGGGTTTGGCCATCCGCCACTTCTGATGCAGTATTCGGTCGAGACCCTCGATGCGTACCGGAACGATCGGCACCTTCAGCCGGGAGGCAATCATCCCGATGCCGGGCTGAAAGCTATCGATCTCTCCGGTCTCCGTCCTCCGTCCTTCTGGGAATATGAGGACCGACGTGCCCTCGCCCAGCAGGTCGCCGATGTACCGGATGGCCTCGCGTGCGCCGGCCTCGCGCTGCGGAAGCGGAAAAACGTTGAGCATGAGGCTTGAGAGGTAGTACATCAGGCTGGTGGTCATCCGCTCACGGCCCGTGTGCGCATTGGGATGAAAGTGGGCGGCGAAGAATTCCTTGGCGGCAGCCGTCGCCACTCGGTTTCGACGAATCGATGGCATCGCCGCGAGGATGACTGGTGCGTCAATGTGGCTTTGATGGTTGGCCGCGTAGACCACGGGGTCCGGGGTGTCGGCGAGCAGGTCGAGACCGTCCACCGAGATCCACGCAAACAGCCGGGTCAACGGGAGTATCAGCGTCGCGAGACCGATGCGACGGATCAACTTGGCTGCGGGGTGTCTGTTCCATCTCGGAAAATCGTCCCCCCCACTCGACCGAGCGCCTCGACCGGCACCGTGGTTGAGGTCGGGGCGGGGCGCCGGCCCGGCCAGCAGGTCGGTGTCGACCAAAGACTCCAGGTCGGCGATCGTTTTGGCCGCCGCGAACGCCTGCTCGTCGACCGACTGGTTGAACTCCTGCTCGAGTGCCATCATCAGCTCGATACGCTCGATGGAGCTGAGACCGAGCTCGTCCAGTGTCGTTTTCCCGTCGATTTTCCGGTCAGCGACGAACCCCTGGACGACCCCGATGACACCGGTGCCTCGCGCCGTCTTCGCGTCCGCCGGGGCGGCACCTTGCTCGAGCCATCGTTGAAGTTCTCGACGCTTCAACTTCTGGGTCCCATCTGTTCGCGGAAGCGTTTCTTCAGGCCACACGCTGCAGCCCCGGACTCTCTGATGATCTTCGAGCCGGCTGTTGACCTCACGGAGGACATTGGCCGTCTCGGTCCCCGTCGCCAGAACCAGAATGGCGTGCACCCGCTCCTGTCCCTTTGACTGCGCCCCGACCACTGCGGCGTCCCGCACACCATCGACCGCCCGGAGAACGCGTTCCACGTCCTCGGGAAAGACGTTGAGTCCCTCCGGCGTCACGATCATCTCCTTCTTCCGACCGTGGACCGCCAGACGGCCCGAGTCGTCGATCGCTCCGACGTCTCCTGTATGAAACCAACCGTCCTTGAATGCCGCCTCCGTATCGCCAGGCGCGTTGTAGTAGCCGCTCGTCACGTTGTCGCCCCGAACGAGGATCTCGCCATCGGGCGCAATCTTGACCTCCACCCCACCGATCGGCGTTCCCACGCTGCCCCGACGGGCGTGGAAGGGGTGATTGAGCGTGACGATTGGAGCCGTTTCCGTGAGACCGTAGCCCTGTACGACGAGAAACCCGAGCCGCGACCAGAATGCCTCCAGGTCAGGGTCGAGTGGCGCGGCACCCACAACGAACGACCAGAACTTCATGCCGAACAGCCTGTGCACACGTCGGTAGCGCCACCAGCGACGTGCCACGTGCTCCGTGCCGGGCGTCGGCTCAAGCACCTCAGGGGCAATCCTCGTGAGGTGGTCGCGCAGCACCTCGAGCATCTTGGGGACGCAGACGAGGACGGAGATTCTGCGTGACCGGATCTGCCGGATGATGTCAGCCGGGTTGTACCCCCGCATGAAGACCGTCACACCTGACAGCATCGGTGGGATGAACGTGGCCATGGCCTGCCCGAACATGTGACTGAGCGGCAAGAGGTTGAGAAAACGGAGCGGGGAGAACGGTCGCGCGTACTTGCGATACTTGAGGATCTCCCGCTCGACGGGGACGATATTGGCCAGGATGTTGCGGTGTGTCAGCTGGACACCTTTGGGTTCGGCGGTTGCTCCCGACGTGAAGATGATCTCCGCGAGATCCCGCGAGGCATCCCTGGCCCCGGTCTGGGGCGCGTGTGCCGACGGGACCGCGCCTTGGAGTCGAGGGTGATCAGCCGGGACCTGAAGAAGGACTTCATTCAGCGACCAGACCTGAACGGTGTCACCGACCGGCGGGACGTGGACCTCGTCCCCAACAAGGATGACCTTCGCGTCGACAATCTCGACGACGCGACCCAGCAGGTCCCCCGAGGCCCGGTAGTCGACGGGCACGACGACCGTTTGTGAGAGAAGACAGCCCCACAGCGCGACCACCCACTCCGGCCGATTCTCGCCCCAGATGACCACCTTTCGGTCGGGCGAGAGCCCCGCCTCCTTCAGGCGGCGCGAGAGACGAGAGGCCGCCTCGCGTATCTCGTCGTAGGTGTGGGTATATGTGCGATACCCGTTGTCATAGACGAGGAAATCGGCTCCGGAGCGAATACGGTCGTCGAAGAAGTCGAGCAGCGTCTCCCGATTCACGAGATCATTATGCTCGAATCAGGAGCGAAGACATGTGAGCACGAATCAACCTTGGCGGGGCGACGCTGACCTACTTGAAGGACGCACCGATGCTCAGCACCATGGTCGTGATCCGCGGCGACCCCGGTTCGGTTTCTGTCGGCTGCAACGGAGTAGCGTTGTAAAACCGCATGTCGAGGGCAAAGGCCAGATGGTCGTTGGTGAACCATCGGGCCCCCCCGCCGTAGTTGAAGGTGCGCGTACTCCGTTGAGGCGGCTTCGAAAAATCCTGGTCGTAGAGCGAGAAGGTGGAGGACCCGGGTCCGGCGCTGATATAGCTCCACCCGTTGCGACGCCCAAAGTTGAGCGAGAGCTGCGACACCACTGCGGTGTGCGTCTTGCGGAGCGCCGGTGCCTGGGGGTCGGGGTCGTCGGGCCCCGGGCTTTGACTCCCCGACGCATACAGAACGCTCGCACCGAGACCCACCGTAACGAAGCGCCATCGGAGAAGGTAGACGTGCGCTCCGCCGCCAATACCCAATCCAAGGTTCGGCTGGGTGGAGGGGTCGAATCCCCGAACGATGGCCAGGTCGGGGTTCTGTCCCCACGGCACGACCACGCCGTGGAGGTCAGCGACGAAACGGCCGATCGGGTCGATGTCCTCGACGCCTTGCGCCCAGACGCTCGGGGCATATACGAGCAGCGCGACGGTGACCAGCAGTCCAGCGGACGATAATCTCACGACTACAGTTCACTAGTATACGAGCCACCATGAGACTCACCACGACCTCTGATATCGAGCAGGCGTCCGTGCGTATCCGCGGGGTCGCAGTGCCGACGCCGCTCGTCGACGTGTCGGCCCAATCGAGTCGTCCGTTGTGGCTCAAGTGCGAGAGCTTGCAGGTCACTGGCTCTTTCAAACTGCGCGGCGCATACAACATGCTTGCCCGGCTGCCGGAGGAGGTCCGACGTCGCGGGGTGATCACCTACTCCTCCGGAAACCACGCCCAGGCCCTCGCGTACGCCGCGCGTTCACTGAATGTCCCCGCCGTCGTCGTGATGCCTACCACCGCGTCGGGCATCAAGGTCGAAGGGGCGAGAGGTTACGGTGCGGAAATCCTGAAGGAAGGCACGACCTCCCTCGAGCGGCGTCAGCTCGCCGAGCGGGTTGCCCTGGAGCGCAGGCTGACGATCATTCCACCGTTCGACCACGAGGATATCGTTGCCGGCCAGGGCACGGTGGGGCTGGAGATCCTCGAGGCCCTGCCAACCGTCGATCGCGTCTATGTGCCGCTCGGCGGCGGCGGTTTGCTGAGCGGTGTCTCGGCCGCGATTACCCAGGCCAGACCGTCAGCCAAGGTGATCGGTGTCGAGCCGGCCGGAGCCGCCAAGATGACGGCATCCCTGGCGGTCGGTCAGCCGGTCACGCTCCCGTCGGTCGGAAGCGTCGCCGATGGGCTGCTGCCCGTACGGCCGGGTGACCTGACCTTCGCGCATGCACAGCGATTTGTCGACCAGGTCGTCACCGTGCAGGATGAGGCCATCGAGCGCGCGGTCGCCTGGCTGTTCCGACACGCCAAGCTCGTGGTCGAACCGAGTGGCGCCGCCGGTGTGGCGGCGCTCTTTGAGGAGGCCGACGCCGACGGAGGCTCCACGGGAGAGAAGACCGTCGCGGTGCTGAGCGGGGGCAACATCGCCCTCGATACGCTGGTCGAGATCTTGGAGCGCGCCGGCGATTGACTCCTGGCTAGTGGACTGTAGCAACCATTCGTTTAGTGAGGTTCGGCCGCGACGCCCGCGTGGCCAGGCGCGACGAGGGAGCAAATTGGGCATCTGTGACCGAGGAGCAACGCCGCCAGGCGGAGCGTCCCGGTCGAAGATCGCTAGGCGAATGGTTGCTACAGTCCACTACGACCCCCGCAGGTTTCCGACCAGCTCCTTGGCCAAGACGATGGCCTCCGGGAGGGATGCGACCTCGCCGTCAACCTGACGCTCGTAGACCTGTTTCAGTATCCGACCGACCTCTGGCCCCGGGTCTACTCCAAGAGCCAGAACGTGACGTCCCAGAAGGAGCGGCGCCGGCGGCCCTTGGTGTGCGAGCAGACGTTGCGCTCGTTCCCAGAACCAGTCCAGGGCGGTGCAGTCAAACGTGCCGGTCCGTCCGAGGCAGTCCGACACGGCCAACCGGGCGAGTAGCTCGAGATCGACCTTCCGCGCGAGTCGAAAGAACGCGCCGTCGCCGACGCCATCGGGAGCCCGGTGCCACATTCCTGGTTTCAGGTGATGCGCGACGAGCCCGATCACCTGGGCGCGCACGTCATAGCCGTTCATCGTGTGGATGTTGAGTCGGTCGAGGATCATCCGGGTTGGCTCGACCCCCGCTTCCTCGTGGTTGTGGGAGCGGATACGGCCATCGATGTGTGCGGTCGTCGCCGGTTTTCCCAAGTCGTGACACACCGCTCCCAGCATCAGCGCGACCTGCTGCGGATAAGGAAGACCACTGGTCCGAGTGGCGGCTTGGTCTATGACCAGGAGGTTGTGGACCCACACGTCTCCCTCGGGGTGCCACTCGGGCTCCTGCTCGCATCCCACCAGCGCGGCCAGACCGGGGAAGAGCCGTTCGATGACACCCAGCTCCAGCGCCAGCTCGAAGCCGACCGAGGGGCGCGACGCCTTCAGAAGCAGCTTCTCGAACTCGCCCCAGATGCGCTCGGACGGGAGGTCATCGAGAGGCACGGCCTTGCAGACCGTCTTGGTAGCCTCGTCTACCCGCCACTGGAATCGGGCGGCGAACTGGACAGCGCGCAGCACCCGAAGGCTGTCGTCAGCAAAAGTCTCGGGGTCCACCATCCGGAGGATGCCGCGTTTCAGATCCTGGATCCCGCCATGGGGATCCACGTGCTCCTCGGTGAGCGGGTCCCACGCGATTGCATTCACGGTGAAATCGCGTCGGCGCGACGCCTCCTCGATGGACAGGTCCGGGTCGCCGGTCACCGTGAACCCACGATGCCCCCGACCGGTCTTGGACTCCCGTCGAGGAAGCGATACGTCGAGGGGGCCGAGCTTGTATACCGTGAAGCTCTCACCTACCGCATCGACCCGTCCGATCCCCTCCAGGAGGGTACGTAGGCGTCTGGCGGTGAGGCCATAGACCTCGATGTCGATGTCCTTGGCCTCCCGGTCGATGAGACGGTCCCGAACCCACCCGCCGACGAAGAGTGCGCGCCCGCCGGCAGCGCGGACGTCCTCGACGACCCGCCGGGCGACTGCATGCTCGGACACGTTGCTCATCGCACCAGTCGGAAACCGTAGTCCGTATAGCGAAACGACGGGTCGAGTTTGCTTCGAGCTGAATTGCGGCTGATCGTCACCGCGTGACGCCACGACCCACCCCGCGACGCGCGTCGTATCCCCGACGGCGGCCCGCCGGGAGCCCGGGTGGGCGACTCACCGTAGTAGGTCTTCGAGTGCCAGTCGGCACACCACTCGTGGATGTTGGCGGCGATGCCGTAGAGCCCGAAATCGCTTGGCTCTCCGAGCGTGACAACCCACGGACCAGCGAGCGGTCCGCGACCACCGTTGGGTATCCAGCCCGGGAGCTCGTTGCCCCACGGATACGTACCGTCGACTCGGCGACCCCGCGCAGCGCGCTCCCACTCCGCTTCGGTGGGGAGTCGAACCCTGGCGCACCTCGGCACCGACGACAGCCACAGGCAATACACCACCGCATCATTCCAGCTGACACCGACCACCGGCTGGTCGCTCGCTCCAAACGCCGGGTTGCTCCATTCTCGAGGTGCCTCACGTCCGGTTGCCCGCAGGAACTCCTCGTACTGACCGCGCGTGACCGGGTACACGGCCATCTCGAACGGTTTGACCAGGACACGGTGGACCGGCTGCTCGTCAGCGTGTCCCGCCGTGCTGCCCATGTCGAACCACCCGCCAGGAATCGGCCGAAATTCTTCCACGGTCACGCAATTATCCCACGCGCTTTGACCCAGTCGAAGCGGGCGGTGCCGGGCTGCTATGATCGACTTACACGTGCATCCCCTCAGGCGGTTTCCACGGGCACGACGCCCTTCCTTGACAGCCTTGGTGATCGGCGCTGTTCTTGCCTGCGGGGGATGCTCGATCAGGACCCTGGCGGTCAACGCACTCGGGGACGCCCTCGCCGAGGGGGCAAGCGTGTATGCGTCAGACGAGGATCCGGAGCTGGTCAGAGAGGCGCTGCCCTTCAACCTCAAGACGATCGAGACGCTGCTGCAGTCGTCACCTCAGAATCGCGGCCTACTTCTCAACGCGTGCAGTACGTTCACTTCCTACGCCGCCGGATTCATCGCTGCCGACGCGGAGGTCGCCGAGTGGCGGGACTTCGATTACGCCACCGCCGATACGCTCAAGATACGGGCGCGCAAGATGTATGTGCGGGCGCGGAACTATTGCCTGCAGCTGGTTGAGCTCGACCACGCGGGGATCTCGGACCGTCTCCGTCGGGACCCTGACCTCGCGGTCGAGGTGTTCGACATCGAAGATGTGGAAACGATGTACTGGCTCGGGGCTTCGTGGGGGCTGGCGATAGGGATCGGGCTGGACCAGCCGGAGCTTTCGGCTGACATCCCCGCCGTCAGGGCCTTGTTGAACCGAGCGTTGACGCTGGATGAAGACTACGATCGCGGAGCGCTCCACTCAGCGTTTATCACGCTGGAGTCGGTGCCCGAGGCGCTCGGCGGTTCACCCGTTCGGGCGAGGGAGCATTTTGAACGGGCCGTGGAGTTGTCCGGTGGGCTCGATGCATCGCCCTATGTGTCGCTGGCTAGCGGAGTGGCGGTGGCGACCCAGGATCGCGCCGAGTTCGAGTCGTTGCTCGAGAGCGCGTTGGCGATCGACTCCGACGCCGACGAGAGCATCCGGCTCGCGAACCTCGTGGCGCAGCGCCGAGCTGAGCTATTCCTCGACCATATCGACGAAATGTTCGATCCGGTGGAAGAAGAACAAGAAGAGGTCAGACCATGAGTACGTCGAGCACACCGCCCAGGTTGTTCCCTTTGCTGGGTCTCGCCATCACGGTGACGTTGATGGCGACACCGGTGACAGTGACTGCCCAAAGAGCCCTCAGCCTCGGCTCGATCGCGCCGGCGAACTCGTTGTGGGATCGAGCGCTGAAGCAGATGGCCACAGAGATCCAGACGGCGACCAGTCGCCGGGTGAGAATCCGCGTAGCCTCCATGTCCCAGGGCAATGAGTCGGCTATCGTCCGAAGGCTCCTCCTGAGACAAACCCACGTGGCATCGCTGACCCAGATCGGTCTCGAGGAGCTTCATGACTCGTTCGCGGTGCTGGGGATGCCGTTCTTCTTCGAGTCGGATGCCGAGGCCAGGCATGTGCTCGAGGCGCTTCGGCCTACATTCGAGCGCGGTCTGGCCGAGCAGAACATCGTCCTGCTCAGCTGGGGACACACCGGATGGGCGCACATCTTCTCGGCGGAGCCAATCGAGAGCCTCGCCGCGCTCAAGAAGGCCAAGCTCTATACCTCCTCCGGTGACGCGGAAATGGTCACCTGGTACACGGCAAACGGATTCGACCCGGTTCCGCTCGAGCTCAGCGATGTCCCGGTCGGGCTCAACACGGGGATGATCAACGCCTATCCTTTTCCGCCATACGCCGCCATGCTGCTTTCGTACTACAAGCCGGCACCGAACATGCTCGATTTGCCCCTCGGGCCGGTCATTGGAGCGACCGTCATGCACAAGCGGTTCTGGGACCGTCTCAGCGACGAGGACCGTGCCGCCGTCACGGCCGCCAGTCGGCAACTGGAGGACGACCTGTTCAAGGATGTGCCCCGGCAGGACGCCGAAGCTGTGGTCGAGATGAAGAAACGCGGTCTTCAGGTCATCGGGTTGGATGAGGAGGCCATCGCCGAGTTCCGTCAGGCGGCCGACACCATGAGCGCTTCGATGCGAGGCCCGATTGTGCCGGCCGCGGTCTACGACGCGGCGGTCAAGGCCCGCGACGCCTTCCGCTCTCGGTAGCGTCGGGGTCGCGCGGTCCATCTGATCTCCGGCTCCTAGCATGTCACCAACCAGAGCGGCTCAGGTCGGAAGTCTCGGTCGGCGCGCCCTCGGCGTGTTTCACAAGGCTGAGGATCTCGCTGTAAGCGTCGCGTTGGCGGCTATGATGATCCTGCCTCTCGCCGAGCTCGCTCTCCGCGACGTCCTCACCGGGGGCATACCGGGGGCGATTCCCTTCGTCCAGCACCTCACGCTCTGGGTTGGTCTGCTTGGCGCGACCTTGGCGGCCCGTGAGGGCAAGCTCGTTGCCCTGGCCACGACGTCGTTCATGCCGGCTGGGCGGCTCAGCCGCGTCGCGGGGGCCTTCTCCGGTCTGGTCGGCGCCATGGTGTGCGCCATCCTGGCCAGCGGATCGCTGGACCTCATCGGCGTCGAAAGAGACCTGGGGAGTGAGATCGCACTTGG
Source organism: Vicinamibacterales bacterium (assembly GCA_965249105.1). Taxonomy (GTDB): domain Bacteria; phylum Acidobacteriota; class Vicinamibacteria; order Vicinamibacterales; family UBA8438; genus CAUZIB01. The sequence goes on from OZ252219.1 coordinate 6,033,423, forward strand.
GGTGCCGACCTGGGTGGCGCAACTCGTTCTTCCGTTCGCCTTCGGTGTGATCGCCTTGAGGCTGGTCTGGCGGGCCGGCGAGTGGCCCGGCCGACTGGTCGCGATGCTGGGTCTGATGGCCGGATTGTGGCTCGCACCCTCCTACGAGGTCCTGGACGGGACCCCTGGCGGCCCCTGGATCCTGTTGCTGGTGGTTGCCGCGCTGGCCGGGGCGCCGATCTTCGTGGTGTTGGCGGGTGCGGCGGTCCTTCTCTACATGACCATCTTCTATTCGCCCTCGCTGGTGGTGCTCTATGCCTACGAACGGTCGATCAGTCCGACTCTTCCGGCGATCCCCCTCTTCACGCTGACGGGCTTCATCCTGGCGCAGGGGAAGGCCACCGAACGTCTGCTGAGGGTGTTTCGTGCTCTCGTAGGGTGGCTTGCCGGCGGGACCGCGGTCGTCTGCGTCGTCGTATGTGCGTTCTTTACGGTGTTCTCCGGGGCGTCCGGCGTGACCATCCTTGCCCTGGGGGGACTGCTGCTGCCGGCGCTCCTGAAAGAAGGGTATCGAGACCGCTTCTCGGTCGGTTTGCTGACCGCTTCCGGGTCGATCGGCCTCCTGTTGCCGCCAGCTCTGCCGCTCATCTTGTACGCCGTCATCGCACAAGTCGCGCCCGAGGATCTGTTTATTGGCGGTTTCCTGCCCGGCCTACTGCTTGTCGTACTCCTGGCCGCCTGGGGCGTTCGCGAAGGGATGGTGACCAAGGCCGGACGACACCCGTTCTCGTGGCCAAAAGTCTGGCCGGCGCTCTGGACCGGAAAGTGGGAGTTGCTGCTGCCGGTCGTCGTGCTGGCCGCTTACTTCACCGGTGTCGCGACCCTGGTCGAGACGGCGGCGCTTGCTGCGCTGTACGCAGCCGTCACCACCGGTCTGATACACCGGGACTTCCCTCTCTGGCGGGGGCTCGGTCGCGCCTTCAGCGAGTGTGGGGTGCTGGTCGGCGGCGTCTTGATCATCGTGGCTGTGGCCGACGGCTTTACGCACTACACCCTCGACGCCGACATTCCCTATCGGTTGCTCGAGTGGACGCAGGCCCGGATCGAATCCCCATTGGTCTTCCTGCTGGCTCTCAACGTCTTTCTCCTGGCCGTTGGCTGCGTCATGGATATCTTCTCGGCGATCGTTGTGGTGGTCCCGCTGATCACGTTGATCGGGCAACACTACGGGATCCACCCGGTGCATCTCGGCATCATCTTCGTGGCCAATCTCGAGCTGGGATATATGACACCGCCGGTCGGCTTGAATCTCTTTTTCGCGTCGTATCGATTCGACCGTCCGCTCTTGCACGTGTATCGTGCTGCCGTGCCGTTTCTTCTGATCCTGGCGTTTGGTGTGGTCTTGATCACCTATTTCCCATGGCTTTCCCTGGGGTTGCTCGAGTTGCTGGGCCGGTCCGTTGAAGCCTTGCCCTGATGGAGGAGTTCATGTTGTCGACTGGCACGAGGCGTTGTTCTTACAGGTTGGCGGTTGGGTGCGTTGCGGTGGCTTTGGCGGTCGCGTGTGGGACGCCAGCCCCGCCCGAGGAGTCCTTCGACCAGCCCGATCACGCCCCGGAGCCCGGCGAGATGGAAACTCATCTGACCAACCTCCGACAGTTGACCTTTGGCGGTGAGAACGCCGAAGCCTATTTTTCTGCCGACGGCTCCGAGTTGATCTTCCAGTCCACCCGCGAAGGTGTGCCGTGCGACCAGATCTTCCGGATGGGTCTTGACGGCTCCGATCTTCGGATGGTGTCAACGGGTGACGGTCGTACGACGTGCGGATTCTTTTTCCCTGACGGCGAGTCGATCGCCTACGCATCCACCCACCTTGGCGGTCCTGAGTGTCCACCGTCGCCCAGTTTCGATATGGGGTATGTCTGGGCGATCTACGACACCTACGACATCTATCGAGCGGGGTCCGACGGGACTGGTATCCAGCGGCTTACCGATACACCCGGCTATGACGCCGAGGCCACGATCGGCCCCGATGGACGAGTGGTCTTTACCAGCGTCCGAGATGGCGACATGGACATCTACTCCATGAACGGTGACGGATCCGATGTCCAGCGGTTGACCAATCGACAAGGGCCGGATGGCGGGCCGTTCTTCTCAGCCGACGGGTCGAAGATCGTGTTTCGTGGACGCGAGATCGCCGATGGCCCGGAGTACGATGACTACAAGCGGCTCCTCGACGAGGGTCTCTGGCGTCCCACCGAGCTCGAGATCTTCGTGATGAACGCAGACGGTAGCGAGCTGCGTCAGGTCACGGAGCTTGGCGGCGCGAGCTTTGGACCTTTCTGGCACCCAGCGGGAGATCGGATCATCTTCTCGTCCAACTGGCACAATCCCTCCGGTCGCAACTTCGATCTCTTCATCATCAATGAGGATGGCAGCGGTCTGGAGCAGATCACCTTTGGCGAGACCTTCGACGGGTTCCCGATGTTTTCGCCGAACGGCGAGCACCTCGTGTTCGCCTCCAACCGCGACTCGGCCCAGGAGGGCGATACGAACGTCTTTGTTGCCGAGTGGGTCGAATAGGCCGACTCGGCTATCCCCGTTGCTCGTACAGAACACTCTTGACGACGAAGGAGACGTTGGCCGGCCGTTCGGCCAGCCGGCGCATGAAGTACGGAAACCAGTCTCGCCCGAATGGGACGTAGATACGCACGCCGTAACCGCTGGCGACCAGCGACGCCTGCAGGTCGCGACGGACTCCGTAGAGCATCTGAAACTCAAAGCCGTCGTTGCCGATGCCGTGTTCGGCGGCATAGCGGCAGATGGTGTCGATCATAAGGGGGTCGTGGGTCGCGAACGCCGGCGCCGACCCTTCGGCCAGCAGCATCTTGGCCTGGCGCTCGAACGCGGCATCGACCTCGCGCTTCTCAATATACGCGACGTCTGCCGGTTCCTTGTAGGCACCTTTGACGAGGCGGATCCGAGCGCCCCGCCCCATCACCTGCCTGAGGTCGTCGTCGGTGCGATACAGATACGACTGAAGGACGACACCGACGTTGCGGCGTCCTTCGTTCCACAGAGCGTTGAACATCTCGAGAGTGTCGTCCAGGAGCCCAGACCCTTCCATGTCGATCCGGACGAACCCGCCGTGATGACGAGCCAGGTCGGTGATTTCTCTTAGGTGGTCGAGGCACTGCCCGCGGTCGACTTCGAGGCCGAGCTGGGACAGCTTTACCGACACCTTGCACGGCACGCCGGCCAGCCCAACCTGCTCGATGGCGTGAAGATAGGCTCGGGTTGCGACCCGAGCGGCCTCGGCCGACGTCACGTGCTCACCAAGGTGGTTGAGCGTGTGGGTGAAGCCAGAACGGCCCAGAGCGTGCGCCGTCGTGATCGCTTCGCTGACGGTTTCTCCGCCAATAAACCGACGCGCAAAGCTGTGCGGACCCCGCATGCCGTAGCGAGATACGGCGCGCTTGAGGAGCGGGCTGCCGGCGGCGGCGAGAAAAAACGCCCTGGAGAGCGCCTCGATCACGCGCGGTCAGTCGGACCGGCCGCGGTCCTTGAGAAGATGCTGGATCGTGCGAGCGTAGTACCGGAGTACTCCTCGCGCGCGCACCCGGTAGCGGTCATTCTCGACGACGAGGATGCCACGCGTCACCAGAGGTTCTGTCGCCGCTTCGACCGCATCACGGCCGGTCTGCACATCCAGCCTGGCCCCTGAGATCCGCAAGCTCTCGATCAGCCTGTCGACCTCACCCTCGAGCTCGGCGCGCCGAATCGAGGGGCGCATGGCCGACGCCACCAGCGCTGTGGGCACCACTGTGTAGAGGCGGCCGATTGAGTCTCGGAGTCTCCGCTTCAGCTGGACCATCGACCGTCGTCCATCCGGGTCGTAGTCTGACAACTGTATCGGCGCGCCGAAGCTGACGATGGCCCGGCTCTGGTACCCGACCGCGTATCGGAGCATCTCCGCTGCCTCGCGGGCAAACGGACGCTGCTGGCGCTTGATTCGCTGCCGGGCGAGGATGAAATCCTCGAGCATCAGGTCGTAGGCGATGGCGACGGGAACGACCACGACATCGGTTCGTCGCGCTTGCGCCGCCGCGTGCAGCAGCCCGGTCTTGAACGGTTTCAACTCACCGCTGTAGCTCCGCCCCCCTTCCAGATACAGGAACAGGTCCGACCGCTGAAGCACCTCGGCGACGTAGGCCTTGAGCGTGGCCAGATAGGCCGGGTCCTTCATCTCCCGTCTGATCGGAATCGCGCCGGTGACGTGGCGCTGAATCAAGCCCAGCGCACCTCCGAAGAGGTTGATCCCTGCGGCGATGACTGGCGGACGGATACCGTGGTCATCGAGGACCAGTGGCTGAACGAGGTAGTCAGCGTGGCTCTTGTGATTCGATGCGTAGATCACGCGCCCCTGACGGGTCGCTGATTGGGCAATCTCAACGTGGGCGTGCTGTCGGTCTATCTTGCGGAGCAGCGGGTAGAGGGGGTGCTGCAGAGCCCGATACATCCGGTACCGTTGAGTGGTCCGAAGCTCATCGAGGTAGGCATGGACGCGTTCCTGCGCCTGATGGGGACTCTCGCCGTCGCCTCCCTGCAGGTAGCGAACGACTTCTTCACGGGCCAGCACCGCTTGGGTTATCTCGTCCGGCGGCACCCGCGCACTATACCACCCGAGGCCCTCGGGACACCCGGTGTAGCCCCCGCACCGAGGGGCTGCGAAGGGCTTCGTGGGTCTTATGGGCCCACCGTGACCGTGGCCGGGCGGGACAGACGAACCGTGAGCGTGGCGCCAGCCACGAGCGTCGCGGCCTCACCATCGCCAGCCATCGCCGCCGCGGTGCCGCCAGCAGCGCCGGCTGCGCCGCCAATGGCTGCGCCCCGGCCTCCCCCGAAGATCGCTCCGAGAATCGCTCCACCGACTGCGGCTCCGCCGATCTTGGCGGCGCTCTTGGCGCCACGTCCCTGGCCTTCCCGATACACCGTTTCAGTCACGACCGGCACCTCGACGAGATCGTCCAGGACCACGGTGTGAAACCGTACCCCTAGGCGAGAGGCGCCCTTGATCTGACCGGCCCGCTCTACCAGAACGACCGACCCCAGTACTCTCGTGCCGGCCGGTATGGCGACCCGATCGCTCACCATGACGTCGCGGGTCACCCTGGCTTCGACGTCGTCCTCGACCTCGGCGGTGTCTGTAGAGAGCGGGGTGTCGACCTGCAGACCGATGACCGAATCGGCAGAGAGAACCAGCTCCTCGAGGATGAGCGGTGGCTCTTCAGGGAGCAGCGTCGACCCAAACGTCTCCGGGTCGACTGAGCGTAGGCTCACCTGGCCAGGTTGCCCCGACTCGTCGCCGCCCGTGTTGCGGCTTGGCCAGGGTTTGGACAGTCGCTCCCAGCCTGGCGCCTCGGGGAGGTCATTCGCGCTGGTCGTCGGCGGTGGCGGTGACGGTGGGTGGTCACGATCAGCCGCAGAGGGTGGCCGCTCGGTCTTCTGACCCTTGGGCGTCGACGTGGGGCGATTCGCGTCCGAACTGCCGGTGCCCTGCGCTGGCGCGGATGGTGCCCGCGGAGTCCGAGTTTGCACCGGTGGGGCGTCAGTCCTGGGCGGGCCGGCGTCGTCTTCGCCTTCGCCTTTGCCTTTACCAATGACCTCTTCGGTGGCCTCCACCGCTTCAGAGGCCAGCGACGGGCCAGCGGCATCGTCATCGGTATCGGCATCGTTGGAGCCAGAGTCAGAGTCAGATCCTATGGCGACGTCGATAGGTGCGGGGTCGGAGAGATCGGGGCGGGATACCGCCGGATCTCCGACAGCCGCGCGGTTATCTCGGACCGCCAGATAGCCACCGGCTCCGGCCATGACGATGACAAGGGCCGCCACAGCAACGAGCGCAATCGGTTTGACCACCATTGGGAAACACTCCTCTTTCCTCAAACGAAAGAGCAATCGCCGTGCCGAATCCCGTTGCCAGATTATGCCCTCTTTTGCCTGTTTTTCGACAGCAGTCTGGCGCCGAGCGTCTCCGCCAGAGACGGTTTGTCACCGGGAGGTGACTCTCTCCCGCCGGGCCCGATTCCGGGCGAGGGCCATGAGGTAGAATGGCGCACTCAGTCTGGGTCTCGATTTGGTCACATCTCCGCAGCCACCTGGAAGTCAGAAACCCAGCCTCGCTCCGCGGCTCTTGTCCGCGGTCGTTCTTCTTTTCATTTTTCTGATTGGCGTCCGGGGACTCGGCAGCGGATTCAGGCTGCTTGGTGAGGACCTCATCCAGAGCTTCTTCGCAGCGACCGAGAACCCGTTTATCGGTCTCGTCGTCGGATTGCTCGCAACCACGCTCGTCCAGAGTTCGTCGGTCACGACGTCGATGATCGTCGGGATGGTCGCCGCCCCGGAGAACCCCCTCCCCCTTGCCAACGCGGTGCCGATGGTCATGGGGGCCAATATCGGAACGACGGTGACTGCGACGATCGTGGCGTTGGCTCACCTGGGCCGGAGGGGGGAGTTCGAACGGGCCTTTCCCGTCGCGGTCTGCCATGACGTCTTCAACTACATGGCGGTGCTTGTGCTCCTGCCGTTGGAGATGACGACCGGCTATCTGCAGCGCACCGCTATCTGGTGCGCAGGCTTTCTCGGTGGGTTCGGCGGCATGGAATTCGAGAGCCCACTCAGATCGGCGTTGAGTCTCGGATTCGCGCCGGTTGCGGCGGCCGGCGATCTGTTTTCCGGCGAGGGAGCCCGGGCGGTCTTTCTGATCGCGGTGAGCGCGTTCTTCATCTTCTTTGCGCTCTTCTTGCTGGTCAAGGTGATGCGGGCGGCGGTGCATTCCCGGGTTGAGGGGGTACTCGGCAAGGTTCTGGGGTCGAGCAGCATAATCTCGATCCTTGTCGGCGCGATCGTCACGGTCATGTTTCAGTCGAGCTCGATCACGACATCGCTACTCGTACCCCTGGGCGGCGCCGGACTTCTCAAGCTGGAACAAGCATTTCCTGTCACCATCGGTGCGAACATCGGGACGACGGTCACGGCGCTACTGGCCGCGTTGGCAGTTTCTGGTCCCAACGCCACCGCTGGGCTCGAGATTGCTCTCGTGCACCTGCTTTTCAACCTGAGTGGGCTGCTGTTGATCTATCCCGTAAAGGCGATACGGGGAGTGCCACTGAGCGCGGCGCGCGGGCTGACAACTCTTGCCGTTCGTTCTCGTAGGCTCACCGTCCTGTGGATCGCCTTGTTGTTCTACGGTTTGCCGGCGCTCTGCATCGCGATCAGCCGCGCGATTGATTAGCCAGAAAGGACATCGCATCATGCTTCGTGAACTGCTCAGCATCTTTCGAGCGAGCGACCCGCTTGCCGAGGTCGGCGACAACTTCGGACGTATGCTGAAGCTGACGCACGACATGAACTTTGCGGCCGGCCAGATCTTCTTCGGGGAGGAGCGTCGGCAGGCAGAGCGAAATCGGATCTACGAGTTGGACGGCGAGGTCAACGAGCTTGAACGGGCGATTCGCCGGCAGATCCTGACCCACCTCGCGGTGCCCAGCAATGACACCGACCTGCCATACTCGTTGTTGTTGATCAGCCTGGTCAAGGACGTCGAGCGGCTCGGGGACTACGCGAAGAACTTGGCCGAGCTGGCCGACATTCGCCCCGAGCTTCTCCCCGAGGGCTCGGCCCTCAGCGAGCTGGTGAGTATCCGGAAACGGGTTGAGCTTGCCTTCAAGTCGTGTGCAGATGTTTTCGCTGGCTCCCAAAAGGACAAAGCAGCAGAGTTGATCCGGCAAGGACGGGAAACGGCACGACGATGCGACCGGCTGATTTCCGAGATCGGTCGGAGTGACTACGACGCCGCGACGACCACCGCGTTCATCCTCGGCACCCGCTACTACAAGCGAATCGGGGGGCATGTTCTCAACGTGCTGTCGAGCGTCGTCATGCCTCTTGACAAGGTCGATTACTACGACGAAGATGAGCCGCCTCACCGCAGTTCCGAGTAGCTCGATTGGTCGCAGGCCGACCGGCAAACAACCACTAAAGCGCTTTTCAGATAGCCCTTGTACTGCCTGGGCTCGTCGTGGTACTTCTGCATGCACCAATGCAGGAGGACCGATGCAAGCCTATTCGATGGATCTCCGAGAACGGGCCCTGCTCGACAGTGATGCCGGGATGAAGGCCGCGGACGTTGCGGTGAAGTACCGCGTGAGCGGGTCGTGGGTGCGGCTGTTGAAGCAGCGTCGGCGGGAGACGGGCGAAGTCGCGCCGCGCGTCCAGCGGCACGGGCGGCGCCGGATGTTGGAGCCGCACCTGCACACCCTGGCCGCGCTGATCGCGGAGCAACCGGATCGCACCTTAGCCGAGCTGAAGGACGCGCTCGGCACGCCGGCCAGTCTGGCGACGATCTGGCGCGCGGTGGCGGCTCTGGACGTGACCGTCAAAAAAAACGGTCCGGCCCTCCGAACACGATCGACCTGACGTCGCGGCCGCGCGGGTCGTGTGGCACGCCGCCGCGCCGACCTGGGATCCGACACGCCTGGTTTTTCTCGACGAAACCGGCATTACGAACAATCTCCTGCGGCGGTATGGTCGGGCCCTCCGCGGGGCCCGCGTCCACGACCACGCGCCGTGCGCCCGGTGGCAGACCAGTACGTTTCTCGCGGCACTGCGGGTCACCGGCCTGACCGCGCCCGGGGTCTTCGACGGCGCCATCGACGGGGCGAGCTTCCTCGCCTATATCGAACAGATCCTCGTGCCCACCCTGCATCCCGGGGACATCGTCATCGCCGATAACCTCAGCGCACACAAAGTGGCCGGCGTCCGCCAGGCGATCGAGCGCGTCGGCGCCACGCTCTGCTATCTGCCGCCCTACAGTCCGGACCTCAATCCCATTGAACTCTGCTTCGCGAAGCTCAAAGCCCTCGTGCGCGCCGCCCGCTGTCGATCCACCGAGACCCTCTGGCCTTTCCTCGGCGCCTGTCTGCCGCACTTCAGCCCCGAGGAATGCCGCCATTACTTTCGACACTGCGGCTATCCGGGCACCACACGGTCATGAAAAGCGCTTTAGTGTCCTGAGTACGAAATAGCTGTACACGAAACGCTGTACTTTGCGCTGCCCGTTTGGTACGGTAGCGCATGTTCATTCAACGGTACTGTGTCTACGCATCGCCGACCGAGCAAGCCCAGTTGGCCCAGGTGGCTGAGCGCGGGACGACGACGCAGAAGGTGGCGCGGCGGGCGCGGATCGTGTTGATGCTGGCGCAACAGGCCTCGCCGATGGTCGTGGCCCGGACGCTGCACGTCAGTCGGATGACGGTGCGGTTGTGGGCGCGCCGGTTTGTGGCCGAGGGGGTTCCGGGCGTGCTCCGCGACGCCACGCGTCCGGGCCGACGCCCACGCTTGACCCTGACGAAGGTGCAGGCGATCGTTGACGCGACCCTGACGACGCGCCCGCCGGCCGGCACCCATTGGAGTAGTCGCGCCCTGGCGGAAGCGCAGGGCGTGAGCGACGGCACGATTCGTAAGATCTGGCGACAACACGGCCTCCAGCCCCACCGCGTGGGGCAGTTCAAGCTGTCGACCGACCCCCACTTCGTCGAGAAGCTGCGCGACGTGGTGGGGCTGTATCTGAATCCACCCGCCAAAGCGGTGGTGTTTTGCGTCGATGAGAAGAGTGGGATCCAAGCGCTGGACCGGACGCGCCCGGTGTTGCCACTGCGGCCCGGCGTCCCCGAACGCCAGACCCATGACTACGTCCGCTACGGGACGACCACGCTGTATGCCGCACTGCGCGTGCTCGATGGCGTCGTGATCGGCGAATGCCGCCGCCGTCACCGGAGTCAAGAATTCGTGCAGTTCCTCCGGCGGCTGGAACGCGCGACGCCTCCCGATCAGCCGCTGCACCTGATTTTGGACAACCTGAGTGCCCACAAGAGTCCCCAGGTGCGGCGCTGGCTCACGCGCCATCCCCGCGTGCACTTTCACTTCGTGCCCACCAGCAGCTCCTGGCTGAATCTGGTGGAACGCTGGTTCGCGGAGATCACTCGCACGCGGCTCCGCCGGGGTACCTTCACCAGCGTGCCGGCGCTCGAGCGAGCGATCCACGACTACTTGACTCATTACAATCAGCATGCGAAGCCGTTTATCTGGACCAAGGATGCCGACACCATCCTCGCGAAGGTCGACCGGTGTAAAGAAGCGTTAAACGCACCACACTAGACAGGCAGTCCAGACCTTCGTACACTTCCCGGTTGGGTAGGCACGGGTTGGCCAGATTGTGAGAAGAACAGCGCACGTCGTTGTCGTCGGGGCCGGTGTCATCGGATGCGCGGTGGCCTACGAGATCGCCCGGCGGGGCGGGCGCGTTCGAGTGATCGACCGGCGCGATGTGGGCCGGGGAGCGACGGGGGCTTCCGCAGGTGTCCTGGCGCCATACCTCACCGCCCACGAGGGGAGCCCGATCCTCGGTCTCGCCGCTCGAAGTCTGGCCCTCTACGATGAGTTCGTTTCGCGCGTCGTCGAGGACTCTGGCTCGACGGTTCGGTACGTTCGGAGCGGCACGCTTGAAGTCGCGTTGAACGCTCAGGAGGTCGCGAAGCTCGAGTCGGCCCAACGTGTTTACCGAGAGATGGGTGTGGCGGTCGAGTTCCTCGATCAGCACGCCGTACGGGCGGCCGAGCCACAGCTCTGCAAGGACGTCCAGGCCGGCCTCGTTGTTCGTGGTCATGGGTATGTCGGTGCCGCCGACCTGACCAAGGCCTTGCAACGAGCCGCCGGTGCCCACGGTGTGACCTTTGCTCCAGCGACCTCTGCTACCAGGATCCTGAACGGGGGCAACTCGATGAGGGTCGAGACGGCTTCCGAAACCATGTCGTGCGATGCGGTCGTGATGGCGGCCGGAAGCTGGTCGGGCCAAGTTGATGCCGAGGGCGACGAGCCGGTCCCAGTCCGTCCGGTTCGGGGCCAGCTCCTGCACCTCGGCTGGCCTACGTCTCCCCCAGACCGCGTCATCTGGACGGACAAGTGCTACCTGGTTCCTTGGAGCGACGGTTCCGTCCTCGTGGGCGCGACGGTGGAAGAGGTGGGCTTTGATGAACGGGCCACCGTGACCGGCGTGCGTGAGCTCTTGGACCTCACGTGTCGTCTGGTCCCGACTGCTCGGCAGGCTTGGTTCCAGGGTGTCCGCGTTGGCCTGAGGCCAGGAACGCCCGACGATCTCCCAGCCATTGGACCGTCGCCGAACCTTCCACGCTTGATCTACGCGACCGGTCACTTTCGGAACGGTGTGTTGCTCGCGCCGTTGACGGCGGCTATGGTGGCCGACCTCGTGCTTGACGACAAGCGCGACGTCGCGCTGGACGCCACCGGGCCGACCAGATTCGTAAGGGACTGAGCCCTCGGGCTCATCGCACTTTCGCGGGTCCGACGGGGACATCGGGTGTGAAGCTCAAACGCTCCTACAGTGCCCGCGAGGTGGCGGCGCTGACGGGCCTGACCGCCCGTCAGCTGCAGTGGTGGGACTCGCGTCGGTTGTTTGCGGCGACCGTTGCATCGCGAAGGACTGAGGCGGGCGGGTTCACCGAGCGCCGCTACTCTCCCGTCGACCTCTACGAGCTCCTGGCTCTGGCCGATCTTCGTCGGAAGGGTTTCACAGTCCAGAAGATTCGAACCATCCTGACGGTGCTGCGAGAGCAGTTCGGTATTCGTCTGTTCGACGCGCTCGGCGATGATGGGCACGTGACTCTCTTGACCGATGGCCGCGAGGTGTATGCCAGGACGGAGGCGGGAGAGTTCTTCAACTTGCTGCGCTCGCCCGATCAGCCGCTGCTGGTCGTGGGTGACGGTGCCAAGCTGAAGGAACTCAGCGCACGTACGCGGCCAAGAAGGAAGAAGAGTAAGAAAAGGAAGAAGCCCGACGCAAAGTGACAGGCTATTGTCGGCTGCTTTTAACGTGAGCCAGGTAGGAGCCCCCGACCGGCCCATCGGTCCTCGGGCGAAACGGAGCTCTTACCGAACGTCGGGGAGCGAACCTGAGTCACGTGCCCCTCCACGAAGACGACTGTGACCAAACAGTCGACGGTGCTGTAGGGCCATGAATCCCCGTAGTTCGAGTAGGGTTGTCCGACTCGGTCAACCACCTGCTGCTTCGCAAGCCCGACTAAGGCACGAGGGTCAACGTCCTTGTTCTGACAGCTATCAACATCATGGTGAGCACGGTTCGCTACACGATTAAAACGGCCGGGCAGGGCGACGTACGAGACATAACGACGGAGGTGGCGTCGGCGCTCAAAGCATCTCAGCTCACTGACGGCATCGTGACGGTCGCCGTCATCGGCTCCACGGCTGCTGTCACGACCATCGAGTTTGAGCCGGGTGCAGTCGCAGACTTCGAGCGGCTTCTCGAGGGATTGGCGCCCCGACAGGCTGAGTATGCGCACCACGAACGATGGGGAGACGACAACGGATCGAGCCACGTGCGCGCGGCGATGCTCGGTCCGTCGCTGACCGTACCGTTCTCCGCCGCAGAGCTGGCCCTCGGGACGTGGCAGCAGGTGGTGCTGGTGGAGTGCGACACGCGTTCACGCACACGCGAGGTTGTCGTTCAGCTTATTGGCGAGTGACTAAAGGGCGAGGCCCGACCTCGCCTCCAGATGTCGGGCGGCCCGACTCCTCCCCCGACTTTTGTTGTTCTAGTGCACCCGATACTTCCGCCGATGCTCCTCCCAGGCTTGCTCCTCGGCGCGCTCCTCCAACTCCCACTGGCTCCGGCGTATGCGACGTCTTCGCCTATTCTGCCAGATGGCGACGAGCGCCAGCAGAGTGACGAAGCTCCACAGGGTGTATGGGTGACCGATGAAGGAGATCCACCGCTCCCAGACAGCGTGACGACTCCAGAAGCTGAGGGTCAGCTGCCGCACCGAGGCGCCGGTTTCCTGGAAGAGAGCCAGGTCGAAGGGAGCGCCCTCCCTCATCCTCGCGAGTATGCGGGCGGCGGTCTGCGGACCGTAACGCCCGAGGATGTCACGAACGAGCGCGTCGGACAGGACGTAGGCCCGAGAGATTTCATCCTCCCCTTGACTGAATAGCCCCTCGAGCTCCGTCACCGTCACGGGGCTGCTGATGACCAGTTCCCACGCGAGCCTGGATTGGTCTTCCAGGTTCCAGCTCCGCTCGGCCGCCCTCGCGAGCCCTTCGTTGAACCAGCGGGGCACTCGGCCTCCGTTCGTCGCTCTGGAAATCAGGACGTGGGCTATCTCGTGATACAGCACCCCCTCCAGCGAACGGAACGGATAAGACCCGATTCGCTCCGGGAACAGGACAATGGCATCGTTTCCGGGGTCGGCGAATCCGGCGATCCACGATGGGGTATCCCGACCCAGGGGTGAGTCGTCGGTTGCCAGCACGACGCGTATGGGGGGACCGGGGTTATTCAACCCCGTTAGGGTCATCACGCCGAGTAGGCGATCCCGGTCAAGTCCACGCACTTCTGCGGCCACCCCAGAGAGACGCTCGGGTGCTTCGACCGTCAGCGTCGGTGGGGAAGCGGGTGGCTGCCCAGCCGCCACGGTCAGCGCTACCGCCGTGGCGCCAACTACCAGCCCCGCAATCCAGCCGCGTAGGGAGGCGGTCGTCATCCTGAGGCACCGACGGGTCCTTCTGCTGCACGGCGCCTGGCGCCGACTCGCAAGTTGATCATCTCGACGAGTAGGCTGAACACCATAGCGAAATAGACGTAACCGCGGGGTAGATGCTGGCCCAGGCCGTCGGCGACCAGTAGGACCCCAATCATGACGAGAAAGGCCAACGCGAGCGTCTTCAGCGACGGGTGGCGGCTGACGAACCCACTGACGGCACCAGCGAACAGCATCATGACGCCGATGGCGATCATCACAGCTGCGATCATGACCTCCACCCGATCGGCCATCCCGACTGCCGTGATGACCGAGTCGAGACTGAAGACCATATCGAGAAGGGCGATCTGGACGAGCACCGACCCCACTGACACTGCGCCGTGTTTCGTCGAGGCCTGATGGTCTGCCCGTTCCATCATGTGATGGATCTCGAGCGTGGACTTGGCGAGGAGGAACAGTCCACCGAGCACGAGGATCAGGTCCCGGCCGCTCACGGTCAGGGCCGACTGGGTTGCGTCCGGTCCGCTGCCCACCGTTTCTGTCAGGAACGGCACAGAAAACAGCGGTGCCGTTAGGCCCATGACCCAGAAGATGGCCAACAGCAGCACGATTCGCATGAGCATCGCCAGCGTCAGACCTACGTTTCGGGTCATCGCCTGCTTCTCCTCAGGAAGGCGGCCTGTGAGAATCGCGATGAAGATGATGTTGTCGATACCGAGAACGATCTCGAGCGCGGTCAGTGTCAGGAGCGCGAGAAGCGAATCCAGACTGAGCAGAGATGCGGGATCCATGCGCGGGACTACCTCCGAGCTTTCAGGCCAGTCGTCAGGGTCGCGACCGTGGCACCAAGGTGGGATTCTGGTGCGTCGCGATAGGACTCGACGGCCGGATGCTGTTTCAGGACGGTGTGCACGATCGAGCGTTGAACCCCGATTCCGCGGCCATGAATGAGCCGAACCTCCGCAAGTCCGACCTCTGCGGCCGCCTGCAGATACTCTTCGACCACCGACTTGATATCGCGCGGGGCGAAGGCATGCAGGTCGAGCACGCCGTCGATCGGAACCTCATGCGGCATAGCTCGCGGTAACCTGCGTGGTGATCCCGCCGCGAACGGAGAAATCACCCACGACGGTCATAGTTCGTGGCTGGCAGGCGGCCACCAGGTCGTCCAGGATCTGGTTGGTCACGCTCTCATAGAAGATACCGCGGTCGCGAAAGCCAATAAGATAGTACTTCAGCGCCTTGAGCTCGAGGCACTTCTGATCGGGGCTATAGGTAATTCGAATCTCGCCAAAGTCAGGGAGTCCGGTCTTCGGACAGACAGAGGTGAACTCTGGGCAGCGGACGGCAATCTCGTACTCTCGTTCGGGCTTTGGGTTCGGAAAGGTCTCGATCGTGGCGGCTGACATCGGCTGATTCTATCTGCCAGCTCCGACCGCTCCGAGAAGAATTATTGACACGAGCACACCCGCGCGCTAGCATCAGGCGCGTTTTTATTGGGTTTTCTCTGCGGCTGTCGT
This sequence comes from Vicinamibacterales bacterium, assembly GCA_965249105.1. Lineage (GTDB taxonomy): Bacteria > Acidobacteriota > Vicinamibacteria > Vicinamibacterales > UBA8438 > CAUZIB01. The sequence continues at coordinate 6,048,553 of OZ252219.1, forward strand.
TCGCGCGTGCGACTGGTCGCGGCTCTAATCAGCGCGCATACAGGCAGGGGGACGCCGATGGCCGAAGCCCGAAGAATGGGCAAGTCCGAGCTCTTCGCACATTTCGCAGATCGGTTTGATGTCAAGCGAACGCAGGCGCGCGAGTTCTTTGAGGAGCTCCAGCAGCTGTCGGAAGCCGAGCTCAAGCGAAGCGGTGAGTTTGTGCTGCCGGGTATGGTGAAGTTGGTGGTTCAGAACAGACAGGCCCGTATGGGCCGTAATCCCGCTACCGGCGAAGCGATCCAGATACCGGCCAAGACGGTGGTCAAGGCACGTATCGCCAAGCAGCTCAAGGACTCTGTACTCCCGAGCTAGGGCTTCGGGCACGCCTGCACCCCGCCTGGCCGCGTAGCGACTCGGTTGCGAACTCCGTTTGCTTCCGGGTGGTGCCATGCCAGGCGGGCGCACCGGTGCTCAAAGAAACCGAGCAGGGTCCGCGGCTAGCTGGCTTCGACGGCCTTGGGAAACGGCCGGCTTTCCGTTCGTGGAAAGTCGATCTCGAAGGTCGTGCCCGTCCCTACCTGACTCGTCACGCTGATCGTCCCATCCAGCTGTTCGACGATTTTCCGTGAGATTGCCAAACCCAGGCCGAGACCGCGCCGCTTCGTCGTGTTGAAGTCCTCGAAGATGGCGTTCAGGCGTTCGGGAGGAATTCCTGTGCCGGTGTCGGCGACCGTGAGCCGGACGCGCGCCGCGTCCGCCTCAGCCGTGACGGTCACAGTGCCCCCAGGTGACGTAGCCTCGATCGCGTTCACGATCAGGTTCCGGTAGACGCGACCCAGCGCGAACAGGTCTCCTTCGACGTACAGGGACTCGGCGCTCAACTGACTTTCCAACACCAGCCCAGCGGTGGCCGCGAGTGGTTCCATCGCGTCGACCGTGTCCTTGAGGGCCTTGTTGACGTCGACAGGAAATCGCTCCAATGGCATCGGCCGAGCCAGGTTTCGAAGGTCGTCCAGCACCCGCTTGATCGACGAGAACTCCCGGTCGACCGTCCGCCGAAACGTTGCTCGATACTCGGCACCGTCCCCGAGCTTCAGGATCAGCTTGCAGCTGTTTCCAATGTTCTGGATCGGATGGGAGATGTCGTGCACCAGACCAGCCGCGATCCGACCGAACATCGCCTGCCGCTCCTGCTTTCGTACGTCGTCTTGTAGCTCGACGAGCTTGTCCGCCATCCCATTGAAGGCGGTGCCAAGCTGGTTGAACTCGTCGTGACCTCCAATCGTCACCCGTTTGTCCATATCGCCAGCGGCGAGCGCCTCGGTCCCCCGCATCAGCGCGAAGATCGGTCTGATGAAGGACTGTCCCCAGTAGTAACCAAGGGTCAGCGTCACAATTAGCGCCACGACGATGACGACGACGAGCTCGATCTCAAGTTGGTTGGCCAGGGCGAACGCTTCGCTGGTCGGTTGTTCCACGACCACCGTCCACCCGCGTGAGGCCACTACTGCGGCCACGCCGAGCACCGGCCGCCCCCGCGCGTCCGGGTACTCCAGTGACTCGCGGGACATTCGACCGCCGGGCAGTGGGGGCTCGGTCAGGGCGGATGGGCTACTCGACATCGCCGCGACGAGTTGGTGCGTGCCCATGTTCTCTCCGAGCGCGACCCGCGTCTTCTCGTCGGGGTTACCGTGGGCCACCAGCCGTCCGTCGCGTGCGACCAACAGCGCAAACCCCTGGTCGCCAACCCTGATGTCGTCCACCATTCGCCAGAGCTCTTCCAGGTTGACCTCACCCACCAACCAGCCGTCTGGCCGTCCGAGACGGACGAGTGGAATCGTGATGGTCGTGGTTGGAAGGAAATCGTCATCGACGGTGATCGGTGCGACGTAGGGTTCGTCGCCTTCGGACTCGGCCGGCACCGTGAGCCGGGTCGCGGTCACCCGACTCGTAGCGACCACGCCGCCCTCCGGCGAGAACAGCGTCAGCTCCCGGAACTTGGGAAAGTCGAGGACGTAGTTCTTCAAGATGCGGTCCTGCTGCCACACGCGGAGATCGGTGTTGCGAAGTTCTGCGGCGACCGATCGGAGCACTTCGACACTCGTTCCCATGTACTGGTCGATCTGATAGGCGGCCCCCTCCGCCACGTTGAGATTGCCCTCGGTGACGGATAGTCGGTTCCCGGTTCGGAGGGAGTAGATCGACACCAGCCCGTAGACCAGGAGTGGGACGACCGCGGCCGTCACCACGGCCGTCACGAAACGCGAGGTGATGCCAAGGCTTTTCGTCACGGCAGTGCGTCGACCCTTCGCCAGCGCCAAAGCGTTTCGATCACGTCCTCGCCAGGCTGGAGTGGCGGAATCTCGAACCGTCGGCTGATCGCGCGTGCGTGTCGGTCCTCGGCGATGAAGATCCCGGGCGGGTTGTCGTAGAGCATCTGCTGAAAGGCGGTCGTTGCGGCCGCAAGCTCCTCACGATTCGCCGCGTGCCGCAGCGAGTCCAGAACATCGTCGGCTGCCGAATAGCCGAAGATGGCTCGGGGCTCCGACGAATGCCAGATGTTGTACAAGCGCGACGGGGTGCGGGCGGTGTTCTGCGGCACGAGGGCCGCGTCCCAATCTCCGCTCGCCACTCGGGTCGGGAACTGCCGGGGGTCGACTGATTCAAGCGCCATGTCTACGCCGACCGCGTGCATCTGTTGCTGGACGACCAGGGCGATCGTCTCGGAGGTCGAGGTGTCCGACGGCACCAGCAGCGTGAACCGTAGTCGTGCCGGCATCGCCTCCGAGGACCTTGGATGTGCGCCGTCATCGGGAGGCGGGAAGCCCGCCATCGTCAGCATCTCGTCCGCAAGCAATGGGTCGTATCGGTAGACCCGCTCGACCCCGCCATACGCCCAGTGGGGTGCCCAGACACCTGAAGCCGGTCGACTGTCACCAGCGAGGGCCCGGTCTATGACTGCCCGTCGGTCCACCGCGTGGTTGAGTGCCTGCCGGACTTCCGCGCTCTCGAAGAGTGGCTGCACCAGGTTGAAACCAACGGTGAACGCGTAGGATCGCGCGACGGAGTAGAGATCGACGCTCGACTCCGCTTCGATAAACTCCCGCGCGTTCGTCGGCACCTGGTGGAGGAAGTCGATCTCGTTACGCATCATCGCCACCCAGGCCACGCGATGGGACGGATAGGTCGTGAGCGTCACCTCGTCGACGGCAGGTGGTCCCCCGTGGTAATCACGGTTCGCGACGAACGTGTAATCATCCCCGGTCTGGCCCGACAACGCGAATGGGCCCGTACCGATGAGCCGACCGTCCTCCCGTCGCTCGATACGAATCGACAGCGCATCTTCGATCAGCGCGGAGGGTTGGGCGAGGTGAAGCCGCAGCCCATGTGGGGGAACGGTCTCGATTGACTGGATGTCGGCGAGTGCCGCCTGGTTCTGGAGCTGCCGGGGATCCGTTCGAGCTTCCCGCAGGAAGTCACCGACGACCGCCGCGTTCAGCTCGGTGCCGTCGTGGAACGTCACGCCAGCCCGCAACTGGAGATCAACGGTCAGTCCGTTAGGGCTCACCGTCCAACTCTCGGCGAGTCCTGCCCGGTGCTCGCCATCCGGCATCGTTTCGAGGAGGCCTTCGGTCGTCAGCTTGCTTACGACCTCGCCCTGACCGCCTGGAGCGGCATACCCAATAGCGAGACGTTGTGGTGCGGCTGGGCCCGACGGTCCGCTCTGGGCCGCGCAGGCGATGAGGCTGGTCGTTAGGAGTGCGACGAGGAAGAAACGGAGCGGCGCGCCGTCCCCGATAGGAGAACAGCGCGCGTCCCGAACCAGAACGTTAAGAGAGAGGTGCGCCTTTGTCACGTTACGCGATTCCGGGGACCAGAATAGGCGGCTTATCGTCAGCCGTCAATCGGTCTGGGAGCCTGGCCGCGGTCCCCGGAATAGCGCGTCGCTCTTCGTCGGTCGGCGCACGAACGACGAAGTGTGCAGCAGTGTTACTTTGTGGTGTTCCTGTAGTCGTCCACCCACCATGGGCACCAGCAGCTCGGCTTACTTTGTGTCGTTCCCTTCTTGATGACTTTGATCGTCATTGGCTTCCCTTTCCTATTTACGGTTGTGTCCGTTGTTGCTCAGGTTGACGGCGATCGATTCGTGTTGGGCCGATCGCTTAGGCGATCGGCTACTTGTGAGGTTTACGCCGATCGCTTACTTGAAGTGGTCAAGCGGCACGTCGACCAACCACGGGCGGACGACGCCAGACTTGGTCTTCGAGGGCTTCTTCTTCGGGAGTTTGGTTCTCATCGTCTGTTCTCCTCTGCCTCTCTTACGGTGTGTCCGAGACTCAACTGACACCTGCCGCGGAATGACCCAACGAGACCATGGCGGACTCGAAGCTCGTCTTGTGGCAGGATTTCTCGTTCATGTTCCCCAACTCGTTGTGTGCAGCAACTGAACAACCACCCGCACAAACGGGGATGAAGCTGCAGTCTCCGCAGGTATCCCAGGGACGTAGCTCTTCGAATCGGAGCGCCGCTTGCGGTCGCAGGCCCTCGTCCTGTCGGTCGCTCTCGATGTGACCCACCGACTCGCCGAGCTCGGTCGCGAACCCCGGGCAGGCGAACAGCGATCCGTCTGTCCCCACGGTGTACGCATGCTTCGCGTGGATCTCGCAGGGACCCATATGCACGCCGTCCAGCGTCGGGAAGTCGCGTTTCTTCGTCTCTTCCCGAAGAAAGGACATCTTCTCGTCGAGGAAGTGACAGGTGTCGCAGGGCGAGCCGCTGCCGGCTCCGGCTGCCGTCATGCATCCGCCACCCAGCGCTTTACCGCTGGCGTCGACGGCAGTGAGGGGAATCAGTCCGTTGGACTGGGCGACCGGTTCGGTCGCGATGATCGGTTTGAACGCCACCTTGACGAGAGAGTCGGCGAAGCTCTGCTCCTTGAGGAAGTCGAGGAGCGCCGGATAGCTGTCGACCGACTGTTCGTCGAAGTTGCCACCGATGGAGATGTTGCACAGGGGCGCCACCTGTCGGATGTTCTCGATGATCCTGTCGAACGTGCCCTGACCGCCTCGCAGCGGGCGCATCCGGTCGTGGCTCTCGCGGTCGCCGTCCAACGTGACCTTGAAGCTACCGAGGCCAAGCGGCTTGAGGCGCTCCGCGACCTCGGGTGTCAGCAGCAGGCCATTGGTGATGACGTGGATCTCCATCTCTGTGCCGCGGTCCTGGGTCGCCTCCCAGGCACGTTCGGCGATGAGATAGAGCACTTCGAGGTTGAGGAGGGGTTCCCCGCCAAAGAAGGTCAGGGCCAATTTCTTTGGCTTGACGGTGTCAAGACGCTCAGCGAGCCAGTCGCCTACCTTGTGAGCGGTGGCCAGGGACATCTTGTTGACCGACTTGTTCCACTCGCCGTGGTCACCCTGCAGACAGTAGTCGCAGGCGAAGTTGCACTGCAGCGTCGTCAAGACGGTGAGGTGAAGCTCCTCGGTGTTCTCGTGGTGGTCGACAAAGAACTGCTCGAGGGCGCGCCGCTCTGTTGCCCGGTCCTTGACGACGAAACCGTGGTCGGTGAGCTGGGCAAGAGTCGATCGTTCCTTGACGGAAAAGGTCGAGAGGCCATCGTCCTCGGAAGATTCAGAGGTGCTGCCACCGGTCAACGCGGCGTCGGCACTGGCTCCAAGACGGTCGAGCAACGCGGCGACGTCGGAAGAGACGACGAGCTGCGCGTCCGTAAACGTGTTCATCAAGAACACCGTGTCGTCCGGGAGCGGGACGCTGTTGTTGAACATGGAGGGCTGCATGATTGTTGTTTCGACCTCTCCGGGTTTTGTGTCCACCCACCCCATGTGAGTGGCGAACGACACCCAGTAGTGCAACCGTCATTCCCAGGCGTGCCGCTCGGCCAACCGGTAAAGGCCCCCTCGCGATTTCGCCAAACGGCGGGATTCAGGATGTGCAGTCGTATGAAACGGGCGGACTTCCGGGACAGGCAGTGAGGGATCAGGGACTCGTGGGAGCTACCGCCGACACAGGCTACGCATCCTGGGGGTTCTGACTGGAGCAATCAGAAAATCTGGTGGGCTCGGGGTATCTGGTCGGGGGCAGCAAACTCAGTGTGCATTCTCTGAGACGCCGTAGTACGCAAGAGTGCGCAGTTTCTGCGATCGGCCCCGGGGCGGGATGAGTCCTAGTGGACTGTATCAACCATTCGCTTAGCGATCTCCGACCGGGACGCTCCGCCTGGCGGCGTTGCTCCTCGGTCACAGATGCCCAATTTGCTCCCTCGTCGCGCCTTGCCAAGGCGGGCGTCGCGGCCGAACCTCACTAAACGAATGGTTGATACCGTCCACTAGGCGCGGCGAAGCCGCTTGGCCAACTGGCGAATCTCGAGTCTGCCCATCTTGTGCTTCAGCGTACTGAGTGGCACGCCCAGATACCGGGAGGCAGCCGAGACATTCCACTCGCTGCGTTCGAGCGCCCGCAGGATGAAGTTCCGCTCGAAGGTGTCGCAGGCAGTTTGCAGCAGGTCTTCTCGGCCGGCGGATTCCGAGGAGATGCGGGCGAGCTGATACTCGACAGGAAGATCATCCTCGGTCACCCACTCCTTGTCGCAGACGGCGACAACGCGTTCGACCAGGTTCTCGAGTTCACGGACGTTGCCCGGCCAGTGGTACTCCTTGAGGGTTTTCAGGGCACCATCCGAGATCCTCTGCATATCCTTTCGGAACTTGGCGACGTAGCGGCTCGCGAAGAGACGCACCAGGTCTGGGAGATCGTCCTTCCTCTCCCGGAGTGGCGGGAGCTTTATGGGGATGACGTTGACCCGATAGTACAAGTCCTCTCGGAACTGGCCGTCCCGAACGGCCTTCTCGAGGTCGACGTTCGTGGCCACTACCAACCGGAAGTTCGTCTTGATCGGCTTGGTGCCTCCGACCCGTTCCACCTCGCCCTCTTGGATCGCCCGGAGGAGCTTGGCTTGCAGGTCCAGCCCGAGGTCCCCAATCTCGTCGAGAAACAACGTACCCCCAGCCGCCAGCTCGAATTTGCCCAGTTGCTGTCTGTGGGCTCCGGTGAACGAACCGCGCTCATGCCCGAACAAGGTGCTCTCGACCAGCTCCTTCGGAATCGCCGCAACGTTGACGGCGATAAACGGAGCGTCAGCATGTCCCGACTCCTTGTGGAGCAGACGAGCCAGCAACTCCTTGCCGGTTCCGCTTTCACCCAGGATGAGGACCGTCGCCGGCAAGTCGGCGACCTTCTTGACTATGGTCACGATCTCACGCATGACTTGGCTGGGCCCCAACACGAACTCTCGTTCGTTCTGATCGGCGACCTGGGCGCTCAGCGAGACCACGCGACGACTGAGGTCCTGGCGCTGCAGCGCATTGCGCACAAGCGACCGAAGACCGTCGTAGTCGAATTCCTTGTTGATGTAGTGGTAGGCCCCCCGTCCTTGATCGCCTGGACGGCGACCTCCACCTCGTTGATGGCCGACACCATGATGACCTCGACCTCGCTGTAGTGGTCGCGGACGACCTTGAGAACCTCGAGACCGCTCATGCCGGGCATCCGGACGTCGAGCAGCATGAGGTTGATATCGGCTTTCTTGAGGACGCTCAGCCCCTCTTCGCCGGTCGCGGCGACGCGGATGTCGTAGTCGCGTTTGAGGATGGCTGAGAGGGTGTCCCTCATGCCCTCGTCGTCATCCACGACGAGAATTGTCTTGGTCTGGGACTTCATGTGGTGGAGCTTTCGGGGGGTCGATTGTAGGCACCGAGCTTGCCCGAAAGCAAGGACGAGGGTTAACGTATCGCGCGCAATGGCTACCAGCGTCTTGATGCCGCAGCTCGGCGAGTCGATCACGGAGGGCACGGTTATCCGGTGGAACAAGAAGGTCGGCGACGCCGTCGCCAGGGACGAGCCTCTCTTCGAGATCTCGACTGACAAAGTCGATGCTGAGATACCGTCGCCTTCGGCGGGGATTGTCACCGAGATCCGGGTCAGTGAAGGCGAGACCGTTCCGGTCGATACAGTCGTCGCCCTGATCGGACAGCCAGGAGATACGGCAGCCACGGGCGCGCCGGCTGCCTCGGCTTCGTCAGAGCCACCGACGCCCCCCTCGAATACGGTTGCGGTGTCGGAGGATCGCGCACGCCATCGCAGTTCTCGGGGCCAGTCGTCACCGGTGGTCCGGCGGCTTGCCCGCGAGCACGGGATCGACATTGCTACGGTCCGAGGTACGGGCGAGGGTGGACGCGTAACCAAAGCGGACGTGATGAAGCGGATCGACGAGGGGGGCGGCCCAACCGGGCGCGTCGAGCCGATGAGCGTTATGCGCCAGCGTATCGCTGAGCACATGGTCAACAGCCACCGCACGTCGGCTCATGTCCACACGGTGTTCGATGTTGACTTTTCCCGCGTCGCGGCTCTGCGCGCGCAGCGGAAAGCGTCGTACGAGGAGCGGGGCCAAAAGCTGACGTATCTGGTCTTCGTGGCCCACGCAGTGACTGGCGCACTCGGCGAGGTGCCGATCGTCAACGCGAGGTTGGACGGTGACAACATCGTCTACAGCGACGATGTCAACGTGGGGATTGCGGTCGCTCTCGACGGGGGTCTCATCGTGCCGGTGGTCAAGCAGGCCCAGAACAAGACGCTCTTGCAGTTGAGCGACGCCATCGGCGATATCTCGGAACGTGCACGCACGAAGAGGCTGCAACCTGCCGAGGTCGGTGGCGGGACCTTCACCATCACGAACCCGGGTGTGTTCGGGTCGGTCATCGGCACCCCGATCATCAACCAGCCACAGCTGGCGATTCTCTGTGTCGGTGCTGTGGAGAAGCGGCCTGTGGTGTCTGAGGATGCCGTGGTGGTGCGAACCCGAGCCTTCCTCACCCTCGGTTTCGATCATCGGGTCATCGACGGCGCGGTGGCAGACCGGTTCATGAGCATCGTCAAGAGAAGCCTCGAGCAGTTCGACGAGGCGCTGGTCTAGTGGAGTGTCCTCGTGATTCGTGAATCACAAGGACGCCCCACTAGTCTCGCCGGGACCGAGATAGGGACGACGCCACCCCTTGAGGTTCGTCGGTTGGGCGTCATGCCGTATGGCGAGGCGCTCGTACTCCAGAAGGATCTTGTCTTGGAGAGGCAGTCGGGGCGGGTGCCAGACCTCCTGCTGCTGCTCGAGCATCCGCACGTCGTCACTGTCGGGGTTGGCGCTCGGCGCAGTCTGAAGAACCTCCTCGTCCCAGAGTCCGTCCTCCAAGCCCGCGGAGTGGAGCTGCATCGAGCGCCCCGCGGGGGAGACGTCACCTACCATGGTCCGGGACAGCTGGTGGGATACCCGATCCTCGACCTTCGACCGGACCGCTGCGACGTTCACCGCTACCTTCGCGACCTCGAGGATGTCTTGATCAGGACCGCTCAGGCCTTTGGTGTACAGGCCAGACGCGAAAGCGGACTGACTGGCATCTGGGTTGGCCAAGACAAGCTGGCCGCGATCGGGGTGCGGGTGTCCCGCTGGGTGACCAGTCATGGCTTCGCCCTGAATATCAGCACTGACCTCGGCTACTTCGACCTCATCCGTGCATGCGGGATCGAGGGCCGAGGCGCGACCTCTCTTGTTAGTCTGACGGGCACCCTTGTGTCGATGGGGGATGTCGAAACGGTCCTTGTCGAAGCATTCGGGTCTGTCTTTGACCGCGACGTGCCAGCTGGGGAATAGATTCCTCCTCCTTGGTGTTCTAGGGGATAGACACAGGAGAGAGGCAGATGAAGGACCGAACAGCTGACCTGGCTTTGGTGACCCGCTTGAAGGATGGTGATACAGCGGCGGTGTCCGACCTTGCGAAGGCCTTCCGGGCGAAGATCTATCAATTGGCCTTCCGGTATATGAAGAACCACGAAGATGCGGAGGAAGTCACCCAGGATGTGCTCTTGCGCGTGCACCAAAAGATCGGGGCGTTCCGCGGTGACGCCGCGTTGTCGTCTTGGATCTATCGGATTACGTTCAACACCGCCATGTCACGCCTCCGCAGCGCGAAGTTCAACCGCCCGTTTGAGGTTCTGCAGGCCGATTTGAAGAGCGCTCAGCACCCCGATACCGACGACCCCGCGCCACTCCATGAAGGGGCCGACTGGTCTTCTCTTGCTGACGACGCCCTCTACCGCACCGAACTCAAGACCAGACTGGTCGATGCCTTGAGGGAGCTTCCGTCGATTTACCGAGACCCGGTGGTTCTGCGCGACGTCCGTGGTTTTTCCACCGAGGAGGCCAGCGCGCTTCTCAAGCTGAAGCCGCAAACGCTGAAGTCACGCTTGCACAGGGGGCGACTGATCCTGCGGCGCCATCTTGTTGAGTTCTCCGATGGGCTGGCTCTCCATCAGGAGGCGGCTTAGTAAAGTCGGGGGCTGGGCTACGCCCAGCGTCGGGAGTCGGGGGTCGGGCTTCGCCCGACGTCGGGAGTCGGGGTGTCGGGGGCCGGGCTACGCCCGGCGTCGGCACCGCGGAGGACCGATTCCGAATCCCTTGAGGCGGCGTGATGGTACCCCCACCCGAAAACGTACCGAAGGCGAATAGCCAGCGCACCGACCCGGGCGCCGGCGCGAAGACGCCGGCGCAGTGAGCGCAGATCGGCAGGCGCGAGCGGGGGTGAGCAAAGCGCGCTGGTCATAGTTTTTCGCCGAAAGGTGCGTTTTGCCGCGACGGCGAGCGGGATTCGAGAAGCGGTCCTCCGCGGTGATGCTGTCGGGGTCAGGGGCACACTTGGTCGGGGGCCGGGCTACGCCCGGCGTCGGGAGTCGGCGGCCTAGAAGCTGAGAGCGGATTCCAGCTGTGTTCGCTCGCGCACGCTGAGCACCGGCTCCACCACTCGACTGACCCCGGCTGCGTCGAGTTCAACCGTTACGGCGATGGCGCTATCCCTGACGCCCAGCTCACCGGTGAGGACTGCATAGCATGAGACGCCGCGGTCGGCCGTGCCGTTGGCCACCGAGTTACACAGGTGCGCCGCCGCCGCCGCGAGCGCATAGGGACCTGGCGGCCAGATAAGGTCCACCCTCCGCTGTAGATTCGCCAGCTGTTGGGGCTCGAGCAGGCTGGCCACCGTCGCCCCACGAACCGAGGCTTCGCTCCACGGTACGACGAGTTGCTGCGGAGGCCTCCCGAGCACTGCGACCGAAACGTCACGGGCCGAGCAGCGAAGATCCAGCGCCACGATCGCTCTGATGGCGGCGGCCAGAGCAGATGGCGCCGACCCGATGACCCGGTTGCGCCCCATCCACCCATTGGCGACAGTACGCTCCACCAGGGACCGGTGCGTACTGCCGGCGCAGACGGCCAAGGCATGGTGATTGAGCCCGGCGACCTGCTCAAGCACCTCCAGACCGTCCTTTTCTGACCACTCCAAGGTTGGGGAGCCGGCAGGCCCAGCCAGGACCACGATATCGGCACCGACGACATCGTGGAGATGGCCCTTGCCGACTACGGTGGTATCGAACCGCTCGACCGCCCCCGCCTGCTGAATGTCGAGCGCCGTCCCCTCAGCCACGGAGGTGGATGAATCGATCAACCGGACTTCCCGCACACCGGGCTGCGCCGCGAGCCGGTGTGCGACCGATCCACCGAGAAGACTGGCACCGATGACGGCGACGATCGACATCGCGCGACCTTACACTATGTACATGAGTGAGGCTGAGTTGGCGGGGAAGGTCGCGGTCGTCACCGGTGGGTCACGTGGAATCGGACTGGCTATTGCCGGCGCGTTGGTTGAAGAAGGGGTCGATGTCGTGGTCTGGGGCCGGTCGGCGGAAGATCTGGCAAAGGCGAAAGAGCAGCTGACCTCGCTGGGCTCAGAGGATCGCCCGGGCGGGAGGGTCGAGACGGTAGAGGTCGACATACGGGACTCGTCACAGGTGGAAGCTGCGATGATGCGCGCCGTCGCCCGGTTCGGGGGGCTCGACATCGTGGTCAACAATGCTGGTGTCGGACGGTTTCAAGAGCTGACCGAGCTGTCGGTCGAAGACTGGCTGGCGGTCATCGAGACGAATCTCAACGGTGTGTTCTTCGTGTGTCGGTCTGCGATTCCCTTGATGCGACAACGGGCTGGGGGATGGATCATCAACGTGAGCAGCCTCGCCGGCAACCATCCGTTCGCGGGTGGGTCGGCGTATTGCGCATCCAAGGCGGGCCTCAACGCGTTGAGTGAGGTCCTGATGCAGGAGGTGCGTCACGATGACATCCGCGTGAGCTGTGTCGCCCCGGGGTCGGTCGACACTCGGTTTACGGGTCCCGGGGAGTCTCCGGGGAAAGCATGGAAACTCGCCGCATCAGATGTCGCCCGTGTGGTCCTTGACCTGTTGCGACACGATCCACGCAGCCTGCCGAGCCGCGTCGAGATTAGACCGTCTCGACCGCGAAAGTAGGCGGCGTCAGTTCTCTGCCGGCTGGTGCGACACCACGAGCTCCAGACGGCCAAGTCTCAGACGGTCGCCATCGTGAAGCGGCGAGGTGACCACGCGGTCGGCGTTCACGAAGGTGCCGTTCGTGCTCTCCAGGTCATCGACGGTGAGCTCGGACGCCGTCGCAACCAGACGACAGTGCACACGTGACACGAGTGGGGCCTCGACGATGAAGTCAGCTCGTGGTCCGCGCCCCACGGTTCTGGTCGACCCTGGTGTGAGTCGTAAGATACGACCTGTCTGATCGTCGTCAGCACGTAGAATCCACATGGTCGGAATCCCAGAGCCCCTACTCTGCTTCAGGCGACAGCGTTCGGTCGAGCCAGCTGATGAGAGTTGAGGTCACCGAGCTATCGAGTGTCGAGGCAGCCAAGTTGTTGTAGTTGGCGGCAGCTCCGGGGTCGGCTTTGAGCAGAACGTGGTTGACACCGTCGAGCTTCGCCAACTCGACCGTGGATTCTCGCCGCTCCCGCATTTCGGCCAGTGCCATGATCTGGTCGGCGTGAGACGGTGCGATCTGCTGGTCCTCCGTCCCGTGGACGATCAACAGCGGCTGGCGGGTCCTCCGCATGACGTCAGCGAGGTCGTACTCGAGGAAGCTGCGAAACCACGCCGTGTCCGCACGGCTGCGAATCTCAGGTGGCACGTCGTCCCACGACCCGTCGTCGAGGATTGCCGCGTGAATCCGCTGCTGCAGCGCGACGCGCTCCAGCCGTTCGGCCGCAGGTAACTCCAGTCGGTCAAGCTCGGCTTGCTGCTGTTCGAGCACGAACGACCCGCCATTGGTCCCCGGCGCAGCCATGAGGGCGAGCGCCGCGATTTTCCTCTCGCGCGAAGCGGCGCGCAGCCCGATCCAGCCACCTTCGCCGTGTGCGACCACGACAACCCGATCGCGGTCCACGTCATCACGCTTGTCCAGATACCTCACCACATCGCGGACATCCGCGGCGTACTCCTCGACGCCCGCCGCTTCTGGGCGTCCGCCGCTCTGACCGACCCCGCGTCGGTCGTACCGAACAACGAGATATCCGGACTCGGCGAGAGCGGCGGCAAGCCGGCCGTAGATGGGGACGCCCAGGACAGGTTCATCCCGATCGGTCGACCGTGTCCCGGGAACGAGAACGACTGCCGGCCAGCCTCGGTCGGGAACCTCGTGGTCGACCGGGGTCGTCACCGTGGCCGCCAGCGAGAATCCCTCCGCCGGCACTCGTTGCCGAGAGTCGCCGGGTACGGTCACACCGGCAAGACGCGTGGAGACCGATGAAATATCGGCCCGGACGATGTCGAGTCCGGTGGTCGGGAAGGTAACCCTCAGCAGTCGATGATTTGGTCCGACCCACACGTCGGCTGCCATGTCCTGGTCTGGACCCTGGAAGGTCACTCGGAAGATCCGTGCCAAGAGCGACTGCTGTGCCGTCTCCAGTGGTTGGTCGAGGATCTCCCGCACCAGGACATTGGTTCCTCCTTGCGGGCCCGTGTAGACCGGTATCGACTCTCCCGTTTGGGTCCCAATGAGTCGAACGGCGAGGACCTCGTAGGCGCCAAAGAAGTAGTCAGGAAGAACGACCGACCCCGGGTCGACCTCGAAGCTCTCCTGGATTTCCTGATCGCCCTCTTTCATGGCGTAGGTTGCGGAGGTGCCGTCAAATGAGGTCCGGATTTCGAAGGGGAGGCCGCCGCGAGGCGATCCGCTCATGGTAAGAAGCCGAGGCCCCCACTCGGCGTCGTACTCGACCTCGGACCGGAGGTTCTCGAACGAGACCGGCCGCTGAAGCCCGCTGATCGATCGCACGGTCCAACCGTCCGAGGAGCGCACCAGCTCGACCCGTTCGATGCCCACCTGTGCGGAGTGTAGAAAGACGATGAAGCTGGCTTCCCCGGGATTTGGTTGGGCAGAAGACTGGCCGTGAGCCGGCCCGCCAAGGACTGAAATCGTCAGGACCGCGCTGATGTAGGCGGCGATGCCTCGACGGCGCAAACGCACGGCGTCAGCATATCATCAGACGACATGAGTCAGATGTACAAGGCTCTCAGAGAGGGCGTAGGTCTACTCGATCGATCGAGCCGGGGGCTGATTGCAGTCGGCGGTTCCGACCGGGCTGACTATCTGCAGGGCCAGCTCACGAACGACGTCGTGGCGCTCGCGGACAGCGAAGGGTGCTACGCGGCGCATTTGACATCTACCGGACGGATCATTGCTGACATGGATGTCCTCAGTGTCGGCGATCGGGTATTCCTCGATGTTGACGGGGGTGTGAAGAATGCGCTCGTCAGTAGTTTCCAGGAGCTCATCTTTGCCGAGGACGTCGTGGTCTCCGATTGGACGGACAACTGGACCTCGTATGGAGTCAGCGGCCCGGATGCATCGCGTGTCCTAACTGCGGCGCTCAAGGGCATTGGGACCCAAGGGGAGCCGTCGGCGAAGACGCTAGGCAACTACCAAGTGGCTCGGCTATTGGCCGGGAACGTGTCGCTTATCGTCGCGCGGACCGACTTTCTCGGCATGCCAGGCTTCAGTCTCTGGGTCGAGCGTGAGGGCGCCGACAGCCTGCGGGGGGCCCTGATTGACAGCGGGTGCACAGAGGTAGATGCGACGGTGGCCGACGTCGTCAGAATCGAGAACGGGCGCCCCCTGTTTCCGCCCGACCTCCGTGACGGCGTGATCCCTCTCGAGGCAGGAATCGAGGACCGCGCGATCAGCTTCACAAAGGGCTGCTATGTCGGTCAGGAGGTGATCATTCGAATCCTCCACCGGGGGAAGGGCAGGGTAGCGCGAAGACTCACTGGATTGGGATTGGACTCGTCGGATCTTGCATCCAGCCCGCCGGTTGGTTCGCTCGTGTGGAGTGGGGACAAGGAAGCAGGTCGTCTGACCAGTGTGGCCTTGTCCCCGGCGGTTGGTAGTCTTGTTGCCCTTGGTTACCTAGCACGGGAGCATCTCGAGCCTGGTACCGTCCTCGAGGCCGATACTCCTTCCGGTCGATTGACGGCGGTCGTTACGAAGCTGCCTTTTCTCTCTTGAACGACTGGCAGTCCGGTCGCATCGGACATTCCGCACAGCGTGGCTTTCTCGGAGTGCAGACCATCGCTCCGAAGTCCATCAGCGCCTGGTTGAAGTCGAACACGCGAAGCCGCGGCAGGACGACCGATGAAAGTGCCCAGAGGTGCCGTTTCGTTGCGTGGCTCTTTGGCTCTCCGTGGCCGACAAAAACTCGAAAGAGGAGCCGGGCGATGTTCGTGTCGACGATGGGCACCCGCTGCCCGAACGCAAAGCTCTGCACCGCACCCACTGTGTACGGGCCCAGTCCCTTGAAGGAGCTGAGGGTTGCCGTGTCCGGGGGCAGCCGCCCACCGTATTCGGATACGACTTCGCGCGCGATTGCGTGGAGTCGTCTCGGCCTGATGTTGTATCCCAGCGGCCGCCAGGCGCGGGTCGCTTGACTCGGAGTCGCCGCTGCCAAGGACTCCATCGTCGGGAACCTCTCAAGCCACTGTTCGTACTTGGGCTGGACCCGGTCCACCTGGGTCTGCTGCAGCATGACCTCAGAGACCAGAATCTGATAAGGATCGCGGGTTCGTCTCCACGGGAGGTCGCGTCCGTTTCGGTCATACCAGCGGAGGAGGCGATCGCGAAAACGCCGTCGCGCCGGTGCCGCCGGCAGCTGGGGTGTTTTCCGACGACTAACCTTGGCGGAGGGCATCGAGCATGAGACGGGTATAGTAGGAACTCGATGAGACTCTACACAAAGACCGGAGACGACGGAGAGACGGCGCTCTTTGACGGCGCTCGTGTGTCCAAGACAGACCTCCGCGTCGCCGCATACGGCGACATCGACGAGCTGAACGCAACCCTCGGTGTCGCGCTGGCCACCGGTCTCGATCCCGACATCTCCGATTTGCTCATCCAGATCCAGCGCGATCTTTTTGCGCTCGGGGCCCTGCTGGCCGACCCGCGCGCACGTATTGCCGACCGGGTGACCAAGACTGCGCTCGGCGCGGAGGATGTCCAACGACTAGAACTGGCGATTGACCGGTTCGATGGTGAGGTCCCGCAGCTGCGAAAGTTCCTCCTCCCAGGTGGCGGCCCGGCCGCGTCAGCGCTCCATCTGGCGAGAGGCGTTTGCCGTCGAGCGGAGCGCGGTATCGTGGCGCTTGGCGCGTCGCATGTACCTGCTGAGCTGCTCCAGTACGTCAACCGCCTGTCCGACCTGCTATTCGCCCTGGCGCGGGTCGCAAACTATCGAGCTGGAGTGGCGGAGCGTGAATGGTGATCGGGCGCCGTTGAGTCTCGCGCCTCGATGTCTCGCTTGACCGCGTCGAAGACCTGGCGCGCGAGCTCCAGCGACACTCTTTCCCGGATGGCACCACATTCCACCAGGACCGTCTCGTCCTGGAGATCGATCGCGACATCCCAGCGGTCGCGCTCGAAGCCGTCACTTGTGCCGTCGACTTCAACGGGTTCGGCGGGCGGCGAGCCGGAGAATCGGGTGGACACACGGACGGAGATCGGCGCACCGCTGATCAGTACTCGGGCCGCCCTGATCTCGGTCTTGGGGATCGCACGGTACGTCGTCGCCCCCTCGACGTTCGGGCTCGACCAGTGAAAGGCATCGGCATCCTCGGTGAAGTAACGGAGTCCCTCGGGGGCCGGAATCTCGGCAATGATCGATTGGCCACGCGTGCGGACTGCGCGACGACCTTTCGCGTGGCTTCGACGATACCACTGGAGCGAAGTGGCCATGCTGAGCGCGAAACCGACGAGCACGATGACCGCGACGACTGCAACGATATCGCGCATGGGGCACTATGCTATCAGACGGTGTCGGAGGCGCATGTTCAAGTGGATCACGCCTATGCCGTGTGCCTACGCCTGGCGCGCGAGCACTATGAGAACTTCCCGGTCGCGTCTTGGCTCCTGCCTCGACGGATGCGTCATCACGTCGCCGCCGTGTACGCGTTCGCCCGCCATGCCGACGATATCGCCGACGAGGGAGAATGGCTCCCGGAGCAGCGTCTCGCCCGACTCGACGACTGGGGCGAGCGATTACGAGATGCCGTCAGCGAGACGCCGATGGCTGATGTGGACCGCGCCGACGAGGAGGGCCTGATTCTCGTGGCGTTGGCAGCGACCATCCGGCGCTTCGATCTCCCAGTCTCACTGCTGGAGGACCTGCTGAGTGCGTTTCGCCAGGATGTGACGGTGAATCGCTATCGCCGGTGGGAGGATCTTCTGGACTACAGCCGTCGGTCAGCCAATCCGGTCGGCCGGCTGGTGCTCCGGATCGCTGGCCATCGAGACGAGTGGTTGGACGCCGCCTCCGACTGCGTCTGCACAGCGTTACAGATGACGAATTTCTTGCAGGATCTTGACGTCGACTGGAGGCGGGGACGAATCTATATTCCAGCCGATCTGTATGAATCGTGTGGCGCCACTGAAGAACAGCTGGGCGCTTCGGCGCTTTCCCGGCCCTGGAAAGCCGCGGTCGCCGAGATGGCCTCCCGAAGCCGCAGACTCTTCGACGAGGGACGCCCGGTATGCGATGCCGTCCGCGGCCGACTTGGGCTCGAGCTCCGCCTGACCTGGCTAGGTGGGTGCCGGATCCTCGACCGGCTCGACCGGACCGGCTACGATCCACGGGCGCAACGGCCGGCACTGGGGTTGTCGGACGGAGCGCCGATCCTGTGGAGAGCCGCCATGTGGCGGGCCACCACACGTGGTGGCGACCGGAGACCATAGCTCGTGAATCGAGACACCAACTTCTACTATTCGTTTCTGGTGTTGCCCCCCGACAAGCGGCGCGCGATCGTAGCGGTGTGGGACTTCTGTCGAGCCGTCGACGATGCCGTGGACGCACCGGATGGGGCCTCTGCTGTCTCCGCAGCCGGCCTCGATGTCGAGCGCCTGACGGCCGAGGTCGGACGGTGGCGTCACGAGGTCTCCTGTTGCTACGGTTCGTCCGAGCCGTCCACGAGCCAGGGGCGGCGCCTCAAGCCGCACATCGGGCGCTTTGAGCTTCCACGCAAGCCCTTCGACGATCTTGTGGGCGGCGTCGAAATGGATGTCGGTGACCGCCGTTACGAGACCTTCGACGATCTGTATGAGTACTGCCTGAGGGTGGCATCTGCGGTCGGCCTCATCTGCATCGAGATATTCGGGTATCGCGACCCCAGGTCTCGTGACTACGCCGTGGCCCTCGGCGTGGCCCTTCAACTGACGAACATCATTCGAGATGTTCCGGTAGACCTCGAGAGCGGGCGCGTGTATTTGCCCGTCGAGGATCTCGCGCGCTTCGAGTGCACCGATTCGGATCTGAGAGCAGGGTTGTCGCCAAAGGTACGCGAGTTGCTGAAGTTCGAGTGCCGTCGGGCGCGACACTTCTATGACGAGGCTCGCGCGGCCCTGCCGGCCGGCGAGGCCACACGACTCGTGGCGGCGGAGATCATGGGCGCGATCTACGCCGCGATCCTCGACAAAATCGAGCGGCGGAACTACGACGTCTTCTCGGAGGTCGTCAGGGTTCCACGCCCTCGACGTGCTGTGATCGCTGGCAGCGTCTGGGCGCGGACCATGCTTCGGGGGCTCGTCGGTCCCTCGGCTGCCAGCGTCAAGCCCTGAGGTTGTTCTCGATTCCCAGCCCGGATGCCTAGATACGACGCCGTCGTTGTTGGTGGGGGATTCGCCGGCCTGAGCGCAGCGGTGGAGCTCTCGGCGCGAGGTGTACGGGTCGCTGTGGTCGAGGCGCGCCGGAGACTCGGTGGCCGCGCGACGTCCTATCGTGACCGCGTCACTGGTGACTGGGTCGACAACGGTCAGCACGTCATCTTTGGCTGCTATCACGAGACACTTCGCTTTCTTCGAATCATCGGCGCACGCGATGGTCTCCGGTTGCAACCCAGTCTGGCGGTCACGTACGTTGACCGCGACGAGCGGACTATTCGTTTCGACTGTCCGCTGCTGCCTCCACCCCTGAACCTGATAGCAGGCATTATCGAGTGGGACGAGCTCGCTGCCGCCGAGAGGCTCTCGAGTCTTCGCATGGTCGCGCCGCTTCGACGTGCGCGACGTCATGCGACCGGAGACTGGCGCGGTGTCGTCGCAGAGAGCGACGAGACGGCCCGTGATTGGCTGATCCGTCACGGCCAGGGACCCCGGATCCGAGGTCTGCTCTGGGAGCCGCTAGCTCTGGCCGCGCTCAACCAGGCGGCGGAGCATGCCGCCGCGGCGCCCTTTATGCGTGTACTTGCCGAGCTCTGCGGTCCGGGCAAGACGAGTGCGTCCGTCGGGTTGCCCTCGCTTCCGCTGCACCAGTTCTATGCAGAGCCGGCTCGCGCATTCATCGAGTCGCACGGTGGGTCGGTGCGTACCGGTTCGCCGGCTCGGATGTCGTTCGTCGGGAACCGGTTCCTTGGCGTCGAGGTACGAAAAGAGCTGATCGCCGCCCCGGCGGTCATCTCTGCCGTGCCGTGGTTTGCTCTGCCCAGGCTGTTCGACCCGCCGCCGGCTCCACTGGCTCGGGTGATGAGCCGGGCGGCCGAGATGCGGGGGATGCCGATCGTCACCGTTCACGTGTGGTTCGACACCCCGGTGCTCGATGAGCCCTTCCTCGGGTTGCTGGGACGGGATACGAACTGGGTGTTCGACACCCGTCACTCGTTCGGTTCCGGCGCCAGTCACTTGACGCTGGTGTCGAGCGGCGCCCAGGAGCTCGCGGGTCTCTCCAATGATGAGTTGATTGAACGCGCACTCTCCGACCTTCGCAGCACGGTACCCCGCGCTCGCGGGGCTTCTCTCGTCCACGCGTTGGTCATTCGCGAGCGTCAGGCCACCTTCTCGCTCGCTCCGGGACAGCCCCAGCGACCGGACACGAGAACGGTCATCCGCGGCCTCTTTCTCGCTGGCGACTGGATAGAGACCGGACTGCCAAGTACGATCGAGGGCGCGGTCATCAGCGGTCGACGGGCCGCCGAAGCCGCCTTCGAGGAGCTTGGTAGCTAGTGCACTAGGACGTTGGATGGACTCGGTCATCGTTCACTATCAGGAGATCGCGCTCAAGGGTCGCAACAGACCCTGGTTCATCGAGCGCTTGGTCAGTAATCTTCGCTCCGCCACGGCGGACCTCGACGTGGCGCAGGTCCGCGCATTGATGGGCCGGCTGGAGCTGATACTCGAACCGGGCGCGGACTGGGCGCAGGTGAAGGAGCGAATCGGCAGGACCTTCGGAGTTGCCAACTTCGCGCGCGCGCGTCGGGTCGAGCGGACAGTCGAGGAACTGGCGGCGTCGATCATAGGCGAGCTGGGGGACCGCGAGGTCGCCAGCTTTCGGGTCACGGCCCGTCGAGCGGACAAGGCCTACGAGCTGACCTCGCCGCAGATCGAGCGAGAGGTCGGTGGGCGGATCAAGGCGGCTCGCGGCTGGAAGGTGGATCTGTCAAACCCGGAGCTGGTGGTATCGATCGAGATCCTGCCACGAGAGGCGTTTTTCTCGCTGGACAAGCTTCCTGGACCGGGAGGACTTCCGTCGGGCGTGAGCGGAAACGTCATGTGTCTGCTGTCGGGGGGTATCGACTCGCCGGTCGCCGCGTATCGCCTAATGAAGCGCGGATGTCGTGTCCGGTTCGTCCACTTTCACAGCTACCCCCTTCTGTCCCATGCCTCGCAGGACAAGGTGCGCGAGATCGCCAGGCTGCTGACGGGATACCAGCTGCGGTCGCGTCTCTACTTGGTCGCCTTTGGCGACATCCAAAAGCAGATCGTGCTGTCGGCGCCACCGCCGCTCAGGGTCGTGCTCTATCGAAGGCTCATGATGCGGATCGCCGAGCGTCTAGCCCGGCGCTCGAAGTCCATGGCCCTGGTGACGGGGGAAGCAGTGGGGCAAGTGGCGTCACAGACGATCGAGAACCTGACGGTGATCAACTCGGTTGTCTCGCTGCCGGTGCTTCGGCCGCTGATCGGGTCGGACAAGGACGAGATCTCCGACGAGGCCCGCAGGCTCGCCACCTATCCGATATCGATTATCCCCGACGAGGACTGCTGCCAGCTCTTCACCCCCCGCAACCCGGCAACAAAGGCCAGACGTGACCAGGTCGAGTACGCCGAGGCAAGTCTGCCTATCGACGAGATGGTGGAGGGAGCCGTTGCGGCGGCCGAGCGCGAGGACTACGTCTTTCCTGAAGTGCCTGGCGAATCCGCTAGCTCGACGTGAGAATCTCAGTTCCGCTGATCGGGCCGAGACACGTCGTCCCGCTGTACTCGAGCTCGATGGTTTCGTTGACGAGGCGCCCAGTCCCGTTCAGGGTGAACGGGCACGGCGGCAGGTCTTTTGGCGTTGCCGTTCCGGTGGCGGTGAAGTTGAGCACGTCACCGACGAGCGTTCCGGAAGCGGTGCCGTCGAGTTGGACGTCGTCCGCGCACGTCGCGCTGAATTCACCCGAGTAGGTGCCAGCCGTACCCTCGGAGAGTGACCAATGAAAATCGCCGCAGGCCTCTGTCCCGGGCAGCGGACCGTCGGCACTGGCCGACCTCAGGCTGCCGCTCAGGAGCGAAGCCAGCAACGACGGACCGACCAGGTTCAGGCCGTCCTCGGAGACGGCGTCACACGCGCCAACCAAGATCGTCAGCAGACAGACGAGGGTCGTAATTCGAAGCTGTGCCAGCATAGGTCTCGATCCCAGTGTCTTCTCGACTTATCGGTCGAACCACCGTAGTCATTGCAACATCCAGACCGGTTCGTCCGCCTCAGACGGCGTACGGGTGGAGAATGCCCTTGAGGAAGTCGCGGAGGCCTTCGCTGGTACTGCGGAAGGCAAGCTCCTCCCAGGGCAGGGCGGCTTTGCCGAACCATCTGGCCTCGAGCGATTCGTCGGCCGCTACCAGCTCACCGCCGGTATGCGTTGCGGCATAGACGATGATCACCGGAACCCGGTCTGGGTACGAGTAGATGTTGACGAGGCCATCTAGCCGGATCTCGAGTTGTGACTCTTCCCAGGCCTCTCGGGTCGCCGCGGCCAAGAGCGTTTCTCCGCGGTCGACGTAGCCACCGGGAAAGACCCACTTTCCGAAGCCAGGCTCAATAGCCCGGCGGACGAGCGCGATCTCTCCGCTGGCGTTGCTGATGATGGTGCCAACGGCGACCTTCGGGTCGAGGTAGACGATGTAACCGCAGCGCTCGCAGACGGGTCGCTCTGGTTCCCCATCCTTGGGTCGTTTCGCGACGAGGGGAGCACTGCATCGCGGGCAAAACCGGTAGATGGAATCAAGGGCGGAAGGTGGCATCGAATGGACTCAGGACCGTAACGTATAATCGGCGAGCATGTCCATTTTGAAGGTTGCGCATCTCGGGCATCCTGTACTTCGCACACCGACGCGTCGGCTGGAAGCCTCGGAGATCGCGGCTCCCGCGATACAGCAGCTCATCGATGACATGTTCGAGACGATGCACGAGTATCAGGGGATCGGACTTGCCGCGCCGCAGGTGCACCAGGGCATTCGGTTGTTTGTGGCTGGCGTCGACGACCCAGACACGGGTGTGCCGCCGGTCGTCATGGTGAATCCGGAGGTCGAGCCGCTGGGCCAGACCACGGAGGACGAGTGGGAAGGCTGTCTCAGCATCCCAGACATCCGCGGCCGGGTGCCTCGCAGCGTCGACATCCGCGTGCGGTCCCTAGACCGACAGGGCAGAGCGCAATCGATGACGGCCTCTGGATTCGCGGCGCGCGTCATCCAGCATGAGACCGATCATCTGGATGGCGTCCTGTTTGTCGACCGGATGACCTCGTTGCAGAGCTTGACCTTCCTCACGGAGTACGACCGCCACTGGACCGAGACGGAGGACGAGGTCGCGACCCCAGAGTGAGTCGCGGGTGGAGTGTCCTCGTGATTCGTGAAGTGAGCTTCGAACCGAGGCGCGCGGCTGGCAAGGCGAGACGAGGGAGCATATTGGGTATATGTGAGCGAGGAGCAACGCCGCCAGACGGGATGCCCCGGTCGAAGATCGCTTCACGAATCACGAGGACACTCCACTAGTCCTGCCGTCGTCTTTCGCTCGCCCGTTCTGCTTCCAGGCGTTCCAGTTCTACATCCGAATGGTCGGCGAAGGCCATCGCCGCGGCGATAGCTCGGTGACCAGCCTGCTCAGCAATCAGCCGATGCATTGTCTGACAGACGCGGCGATAGGCAGGATGGCCCTGCGGTGCGGTCCTCAGCTCGATGATGTGCATCGCTTCTCGGGCGTTCATGTCCATGTAGAAGCGGATGCGATAGGCCATCGAGACGGCGTATTGTGCGACCAGTGGTGCGTGGTCACGTGATAGTTGTGCGTGGAGGTCGGCAGACTCGTCCATCGCCCGCCGCCACTCTGACATCGCCCCAACCTCTCCGATCGCTGCGGGCGCCGAGTACCCGTGGGTCGGCGCCAGATCCTGCCAGTCGAGGGACAGCATCCGGTGCCGTTGCAGATCGCGGAAGGCGCCGTAGTCCGACAGGACGTCGAAGCGATAGCTTGTCCGCTCGAACGCCCGTCCTGGTCGATGTCGGCGGTTCCGACGCTCGCCCACATAGGTGCGGAGTACGCGGGTCCGGTCGTCGACCGTCATTCGTCGCGCCGTCTCGATGAGCTGTGAGTCCGATGCGTGAGACCCTGGATACAGTGCCGCCGCGACCACTTTGACCTCCCCCTCGGGGTCGAAATCGGTCAGGACCACCTCCGCAGCGTCGGTGGGTCCCGCTCCGTCGAGCAATGCTGCGGACCGCTCCGAATCCCCGACGAGCTCGTGGGCGAGCGTGCGTGTCTCTCGTCTCCGGTCAGCGAGATAGCGGCTCCACACGACGCCTCGATCCTCCCGGTCGACCCGGGTGAGAAAGGCCGGCACTACCTTGCGAAGCTCGGGCAACATCATCTTCGCGACCTGACGGGTCTCGATGAGCTCGTGCGAACGCATTCTCAACAGGAGTGCCTCGTACGCTTGTCCCGAGCCGTAGAGCCCGACATTCGAACGGGTGGCCGCCGGCAGAAGTCCCCTGAGTGCGTCGAGGGATTTGGCTCTGATTACGGCCCGGTAGACGCCTTCTGAGTCGTCTGCCGCTTTGGGATATCGCTCACGAAAATGTGTCTGAACCGGCTCGATCAACTGGGCGTATGTCTCGAACGCCCGGTCCAAGGCCCAGATGAAGGCGTTCCGAGGCTCCTCACCGGTCAGCTCACTCGGGACGACGTACTTCCACCGTCCGTGGGGGCGGTCGGTATACGGGACGTAGCGCGTCGACTGCTCGAGATACGACATCAGGCGTCCTCGCTCGAGCACTTTGGTCAGGATGTTCGACACGCCCTCGCAGGCGATGTGGGCGCCGCCGAGTTGGGCGACGGAGTCGTCTCCGTACTGGTTGAACACCCGCGTGTAGAGACGTTCTGCCCGTTCCAGACCGACCTCGTCCTGCGAAGAGTGACTGGGAACCTCGTCCAGAAACTCGTCGAGGAACAAACGACGCACGCTCTTGGCCGACCGGGAGTAGCGGGCGAACAGCGCGCCTTTGACAACCTCTGGAAGGTTTGTGAGTACGAATACCGGATCGTCGACGTTGCCGAAGTATGGCTCGAGCAGGCGGCGTTCTTCGTCGGTGAACTGTTCGGGGACGTGTGCCGTCGGGGTCGGGTTCAAGGGCCCACAGTATAATTGACGCAGATCGAGATCTGCTGCCTGTTCGGGAGGCACCACTGCGTGAACGTCACTCTTGTTCCTGGCTTCAATCCCGGTCCGTATACCGGGACAGGTAACAACACCTATCTGATCTCCGGTCGGGTGCCTGCGCTGATCGATGCGGCCACCGGTGCGCCGGCACACGTGGACGGTATCGACGATGCGCTCGGTGGCAAGCCGCTCTCACGAGTCTTGGTCACCCACGCCCACTCTGACCACGCCTCCGGGAGTGCGGCGCTCGCTGCCCGCTGGCCTGATGCCGAGTTCATGAAGATGCCCTGGTCGGGGCGCGACGAACAATATGCGGTCCCGTGGCGCGCGCTCCATCATCAGGAGCAGGTGGATGCCGGCGATTGGACGCTGAAGGTTGTTCACACGCCTGGACATGCGCCCGACCACCTGTGCTTCTTCGAGGAGGAGAGTCGCACCCTGTTCTCCGGCGACCTGGTCGTGCAGGGGCGAACGGTGGTCATTCCGGCTAGCCTTGGCGGGAGCCTCGTCAGCTATCTCGACAGCCTCGAGACCATCCGCGACCTCGGCGCGAGCCGAGTGCTCCCGGCCCACGGTCCGGAAATATCGAACTTGGACGCCTTGATCGACGAGTACGTCGAGCACCGCAGCCGGCGTGAGTCTGAGATTCTCGCTGCGTTGACGGCGTCGGGGTCACCTCAGACCCCGGAGCAGCTCGTCGGCCGAATCTACGCTGGGCTTCCGGCTCCTCTCAGGGGCGCGGCGGCTGAGACCGTTCTCTCGCACCTCGTGAAGCTTCGTGACGAGGGAGGAGTTCTGGAGCAGGACGGCTGTTGGGTCCTGGCCGCATGAGTCCCCCGAGTAAGATGCCCCATGCCTGACAGCGTGAGGGCCAAGGGGTACGCCGAGCCGCGCCTGCTCGTGTCTCCGGAGGAGCTGAGCGAGCGGCTCGGTGAGGCAGGTGCACCGACGTTGCTCGATCTGCGCCCCGCCGAGGAGTTCGCGGCCGGGCACCTCCCGCTGGCCGTTCACCTCGATCTATTCGGGGTCAGTCTGACCGACACCAACCCGGCTCCCCTCGACTCGTTTCTGTGGATGATCGCCCACCTGCTCGTCTCGCGCGGCGTGTCGGCGGATTCACCGGTGGTGGTCTACGACGACCGGTCGGGCATGCGGGCCGCCCGGGCGTTGTGGTTTCTCGAGTTCTTTGGTCATTCTGATGCGCGGATGCTCGACGGGGGCTACCGTGCCTGGAGTCGTGGGGGACTGCCCGTGTCGACCGACGCGGTGGCCCCGACGAAGGGGTCGTGGGTGGTCGGGCGTGTCGACGAGACGCTGGCCACCTGGCGTGACGTGTATGACCGTTTGGGTCTGGACGATGCCGTCATGCTCGATACCCGGAGCGACGGTGAGTACGACGCGACCAACGTGCGCGCCAAGCGCGGTGGCGCCGTTCCGGGGGCGGTCCACATCGAGTGGACGCGAAACCTGGGCGAGGACGGAGCGTTCAAGCCGGCCGACGAGCTGAGGGCAATGTACGAAGGGCAGGGTGTGACGTCGGACAAGGAAGTCATTTCCTATTGCCAGGGTGGATATCGAGCTGCCCACAGCTACGTGGCTTTGCGGCTCCTCGGCTATCCGCGTGTGCGCAACTATCTAGGGTCGTGGAAGGAGTGGGGCGACCGCCAGGACCTACCGATTGAGCAGCCCCGGAAAGACAACACATGAACGAGGTCATCGACTTCATCCACACCAGCCGCGACCGCTATATCGACGAGCTGACCCAGTTTCTGGCTATTCCGAGCGTGAGCGCGTTACCCGAGCATGCCGAGGACGTCACCCGTTGTGCCGAGTGGACCGCCGCCGAGCTCGAACGGGTCGGGCTCGAGAACGTCCGTCTGATCGAGACGCCTGGCAACCCCGTCGTGTACGCCGACTGGCTCCACGCTGGAGACTGTATTCCAACGGTCCTCTTCTATGGCCACTACGATGTACAGCCGGTTGATCCACTCGACGAGTGGGTAACGCCGCCCTTCGAGGCGACGGTGCGGGAAGGGGAGATCTACGCGCGCGGAGCTGCCGATGACAAAGGGCAGGTCTTCATGCACATGAAGGCCGTGGAAGCGACCCTAAAACAAACGGGAAAGCTTCCGGTCAACATCAAGTTCATTCTCGAAGGCGAGGAGGAGATCGGGAGCGAGCACCTCGATGGCTTCGTGCGGGATCACGCCGCCGAGCTCGCCGCAGATGTCGTCGTGATATCGGATACCCCGATGTTCGAACGCGGTGTGCCGTCGATTTGCTACGGTCTTCGTGGGCTCACCTATCTTCAGGTAGAGCTGCGTGGCACGAACAGCGATCTTCACTCAGGGTCGTTCGGCGGAGCGGTCGCCAACCCCGCCCTGGTTCTGGCTCAGGTGCTCGGTCAGATGAAGGACCGAGGGGGTCGCGTCAAGATTCCAGGGTTCTACGACGATGTGAGGGCGCTGAGCGACGAGGAACGCGCCGAGTTCGCGAAACTTCCGTTCAGTGAGCGCCGGTATCGCCAGGAGCTTGGCGCGCCCAAACTGTTTGGCGAACGCGGATTCACGACGCTCGAGCGCGTTTGGGCGAGACCGACCTTCGAGGTCAACGGCCTGCTGTCAGGCTTCACCGGGGAGGGTGCCAAGACGGTCATTCCCGCCGTGGCGATGGCCAAGGTCAGCATGCGTCTCGTTCCCGACCAGGACCCCGACACGGTCGCCGAGCTGTTCGAGAAGTACCTGCGCAAGATCACGCCGAAGACCGTCGAGCTGACGGTGACCCGGATGCATTCCGGCAAGCCCTGGATGACGGCATTCGACGACGAGTACGTGCAGGCTGCCGGTCGTGCGATTGAGAAGGGCTTTGGCACGGCGCCGGTGTTCAACCGGGAAGGCGGCTCCATTCCCGTCGTCGCCACGTTCCAGGAAATCCTCGGTCTTCCCTCCGTGCTCTTCGGCGTGGGTCTCCCCGATGAGAACGCCCACGCTCCCAACGAAAAGCTCGACCTGAACAACTTCCACAACGGGGTGGTCGCCTCGGCGGCTCTCTATTCGGAGATCGGAAAACTCCCACGTGGCGGCACGGCGTAGCGTTTCGGTTCCGACCCGCGATCAGTTGAGACCAGCGACACGCCGCCTGAGTGTCTTGACGTGCTCCCAGAGTTCCCGGTACTCGTCGTTGTTCTCATCGTCGGGACCGGTGGGGTTGCTGAACCGTAGGTACTCCTCGAGGTCTCGAAGTGCCGCCGAGAAGTCGTTGAGGTGGTAGGCCAGCAGTCCCCGGTCACGGAGCTCCGCCAGCGCTGACGGATTCAGTGCGACGAGCATCTCGCTCACCGCGCGCGCCTGGGGAAATGACCGCATTTGTACGTAGATTCGTTTGAGGTTGACCAGCATCCTAACCAGAATCTGCGGCTTCGTCGCTCCAACCAGCAGTCCTGGGTCAAAGGCCGCGGTCGGGCTGCCATGTTGCCGCAGCAGCCTCTGGCAGTCGTTCTCGGACAGGACGGCGCCACCGTGAAACGGGTCGACGATGAGATCGTGGTCGAGCATCTGGGTCTGGCCGCTCCAGCCGCGGACCCGGAGCAGGAAGTGTCCGGGAAAGTTCACACCCTCGAGCGAGACCCCGGCCCGCCGGGCCACTTCCATATACACCACTGACAAGGTGATGGGGATTCCCGTCCGACGTTCGAGCACGTTGTTGAGGAAACTGTTGCGGGGGTCGTCGTATTGCTGCTCGTTGCCCGCGAATCCTTGCTCCTCGAAAAGGTAGTCGTTGAGGACACCAATCGACTCAAGAGGATCGGTGATGGCTCCGACCCGGTTCCGCGCCGTGGCGCCCATCATGTCCAGCGTATCGACATACGGCGACGCGTCGAGCCTGGGATACTCCAGACGCGCGATGAGCAGGGCTGCCGTAGCCAGGTCGGGGTCTGGCGCGGTGGCAACCTGGATGAACTTCTCGACGAAGTGCAGTCTACCCACAGAGTTGCTCGAGAACGTCATGATCAATGTCTGACAGATGGTCCACCACGAGGTCGGCTCCCGTCAGTACCGTCGCGGGATAGCTGTGGGTGATCGCGATGCACTTGAGGCCGGCCGAGCGAGCGGCCTCGAGTCCCCATTGTGAGTCCTCGATTGCGGCGTACGAGCTCCAGGTTGGCGTCTCGCCGCCGGTCAGGCGCCTGACCGCTTCCTGATAGGTGTCTGGAGCCGGCTTTGATCGGGCGACATCATCTGCGGCAACGATGGCGGCGAAATGTGATCGAAGACCTGCGTCGTCGAGGATTCTCTCGATCTCCTGATGCAGCGCGCCAGAGGCGATCGCCAGCGGCGTCGTCCTGGCGAGCCTTCGAACGCAGTCGGCAGCCCCCGGGAAGAGCGGCTGCGTCGTGTCGACCAGCAGGTCAAAGCGCCGCCCCTTCTCGGCGACCAAACGCGTCAGCTCACCGGCCACCAGGGGATGTCCTTGATCGCGCGCGAGGTGTTCAAAAACGCCGACGTCGTTGTAACCCATATACCGCTCGTAGTAGGCGTCTCGCTCCACCGAGAGGGGCGTATCCGCGAGCGTGTCCTGATAGGCACGCAGGTGGAGGCCCTCCGTGTCAGCGATGACACCATCGAAATCGAAAATGACGCCGCTGAGGGCCATTCGGGGTCCGGGTTTGCTCACCCTCCCGACGGGGCGTCCGCCGGGGTTCTCGGGGGTGACGGGGGTCCGTCATCCCCCAGTGGGATTCGTTGCTCGTCCTCAGGAGGTAGCCGCTCCCCCGCGAGAATCTTCACGGCGAGACGATTCTCAGGCGGTGGGAATGGACAATCGTAGTCCTCGTTGAAGTAGCAGTTCGGGTGGTAGGCCCGATTGAAGTCGAGGTCGTAGATCCCCGTCGGTGTACTCGCAAGGTCGAGATAGCGTCCGGCCGGGTAGGTCTCCGAGCCACTGGTCCCATCTCTGAACGGCACGAACAGAAAGCCGCTGCTCTGCCCGACCTCGACCAGTGCCGCCAGAGACATCTGCTCGCCCTTGATGGTGAAGTCGAGCGTGCCGACACGCCGATAGGATCTTATCTGCCCGGTCGAGGTGGGCACGCCGAATTCTGGTTGGTCATCAGCGATGTTCAGCTGCGCTGGGACGCGATATGCGAGATCTGGCTCGTAGTATCTGAGCGGCACCATCCACGAGCGCCGGTCGAGCGGAACGATGGAGTCCGCTCCGCCGAACGCCTCGTCCTTCATCTCGCGGTCTTCCACGAGACGGTCGAGGTAGCTCGCTTCGTCAGGCGCTGGCGGGCTGCAGGCGGCTGACAACGCCGCGATTGCCCCGAACACCCCGAGTGCCTTTAACGTGACCATCACTCTATTCCAGCCAACTAATTAAACGAGACAGCGAGCTTGCGAGCCCCCGACCCATGGGTGCCCCACCCCCGACCACGGGTTCCCCACCCCCGACGATTGGTCCCACTAGAAGATATATCCTGCCTGTTCCACCGCCCGGTCGGCAAGCCGTCGCCTGATGGAAACCGTGTCGATGGGCACGACCTTGAGCACCCGGCGAAGCGCCGCCAGGTGGGTTCTGAGCGTGTCGCCCTCGGCCATATGGGCGACTGCGGAGCGCGCCGAGACCTCGACCCGCGCCGCCGCGTCGTTCACGAATGCACGTGCCGCGTCGGCCTGGAGTTCCGCGGAAGCCTCCTTCGCGTCAGTCGAGTGAAGCGCCCGCGTGACGACGCTCTCGGAACCGAAGCAGTCGATCAGGATGTCCGAGATGAAGGAGAGGACTTCTTGCTGGTCGGATAGCTTTTGGCCGTAGGTCTGCATTGCGAGACCCAGCATCGCCAGGGCCGTCTTCTTGAGCATACCCACTGTGGCCTGCTGCTCCGCCAGCACACCGGTACCGGGTGACGAGAGTCGGCCCGGCGTCATGATCTCCTCCTGGACCGCCTTGGCGGCGGGCACCAGAGCGAGATGGCCTTTCAGCGCGCGCTTGACCAGCATGCCTGGGATGAGCAGGCGGTTGATCTCGTTCGTGCCCTCGAAGATGCGATTGACCCGGGAATCGCGATAGTGACGTTCCGCAGGGTAGTCCGCCACGTACCCGTTGCCTCCGTGGATCTGCACGTTTTCATCGAGAATGTAGTCCAGGATCTCGCTCCCGGCCACCTTCAGGATGGAGGACTCGATGGCGTATTCTTCGAGCGCAGCCAGCACGGCCTCGTCGTCAGATGGGTCATGGCCTTCCAGCATCGCATCGATCAGGCCGGCCGTCCGGAAGGTCATTGACTCTATGGCGTAGGTCCGGATCACCATCTCGCCAATCTTGTGCTTGATGGCACCAAAACTTGCGATCGGCTGCCCAAACTGATGACGCTCGGCGGCGTAGCGGGCCGATTCGGCCAACGCCGTCTGTGAGCTACCGATCGTCGAGGCACCGAGCTTGAATCGCCCGTAGTTCAGGACGTTGAAGGCGACCTTGTGGCCCTTGCCCACCTCGCCCAGAAGGTTCTCGGCCGGGACCCTCGCGTCTTGCAAGATGACCGGCGTGGTCGAGGACCCCAACAGGCCCATCTTGTGTTCTTCCTTGCCGCTGCTCACGCCCTCGAGGGAACGCTCGACGATAAAGGCCGTAAAGTGCTCGCCGTCGACCTTGGCGAACACGATATAGACGTCAGCGAATCCCCCATTGGTGATCCACATCTTTTCGCCGGTGAGGATGTAGCTACCGTCATCCTGCCGCGTCGCTCGGGTCTTGGCGCCCAGTGCGTCCGAACCTGACCCCGACTCGCTGAGACAGTAAGCGCCTACGAGATCACCGCTGACGAGCCCGGGCAGATACTTCTGCTTTTGCTCCTCGGTGCCGAAGGTTCGGATCGGCATGATGACCAGTCCGGTCTGCGACCCAAACGCAGAACTGAACGAACCAGACTGTCCGAATCTGGCAGCGATGATGGCCGAGCTTACCTTGTCGAGTTGGAGGCCACCGTAGACTTCCGGCACGTCTGTGCCCAACATCCCGAGCTCGCCGGTGCGTCGTAACAGCTTGCGGGCCAGATCCCAGTCCTTGGTCTCGAGCTGATCGTTGGCGACCGCGACCTCCTTCGTCACGAACTCCTCGGACGTCTGGTCAATGAGTCGATGCTCGTCAGTCCAGTGCTCCGGCGTGAAGACCGCGTCGAGAGGTGTGTCCGCGAGGAGCCAGGCGCCGCCTTTCTGTACTTCCGGTGGTGTTGTCGTCGTCATCTGTCCAGCCTCCGTCCGTTGAACGAATGCACCCTCGCTCGGGTCAGATTCGTTCGAAGATACCCGCCGCGCCCATGCCGCCACCGACGCACATCGTGACCATGCCATAGCGTCCGTTGCGCCGACGGAGCTCGTAGAGCAAGGTCGTGGTGAGCTTGGCCCCGGTGCATCCAAGCGGATGGCCGAGCGCAATGGCGCCACCGTTGACGTTGAGCCGGTCCGGGTCGATGGGAAACTCCCGCAGGCATGCCAACGCCTGGGCGGCGAACGCTTCGTTGAGCTCGATGAGGTCGATGTCGTCAATGCTGAGGTTCGCGAGCTTGAGTGCCTTCTTCATCGCCGGCACCGGTCCGATACCGAACATCTCCGGCTTGACCCCGGCCGTCGTGAACGTGACGAAGCGGGCCAGCGGTTCGAGACCCAGCTCTCGTGCGCGGTCAGATGAAGTGACCACCACCGCCGCCGCACCGTCGCTGGTCTGTGACGAGTTGCCGGCCGTCACCGACCCGCCAGCGCGGAAGACCGGTCGCAGCTTGGCCAGTGCTTCCACGGAGGTATCGCGTCTGGGGCCCTCGTCGACGGCGAACTCGACCTCGCGAACCGTCGGTGCGTCACCATTGCCGTTCGCAGGCTCGACGACCTTCACCATGATGGGGATCGTCTCATCAGCGAAGCGGCCTCCGTCGATCGCGGCCAGAGCGCGTTCGTGGCTCTTGAACGCGAAGGCGTCCTGCTCCTCGCGGGGAATCATCGATTCGCGGGCATGGTTTTCGGCGACGAGACCGGTACTGAGATAGACGTCTGGATACTGCGAGACGAGCTCCGGGTTGGGCGCGATCTTGTGGCCGCCGATGGGGACCATACTCATTGACTCGGTCCCGCCGGCGATGATCGTCTGGGCCGTTCCGCACATGATCCGCTCGGCCCCGAAGGCGATTGCCTGGAGACCGGAGGAGCAGAACCGGTTGATGGTGACCGCCGAGCTCTCGACCGGCACTCCGGCGCGGAGGCTGGCGATTCGGGCGACGTTCATGCCCTGTTCGGCTTCCGGCATCGCACAGCCGACTATGACGTCGTCCACTTCGGCCGGTTCAATTCCGGGCGCTCGTCGCAGCGCCTCTTTCATCACGACCGATGCCAACTCATCGGGACGGGTATGTCGAAGCGTACCCTTCGGGGCCTTTCCCGCAGGCGTTCGTACGGCAGATGCAATCACAGCGTCTTTCATATCGCGTAGTCTCCCAGGAGGTCCACGATGGCGTCGCCAACCTCCGACACCTTGCCCTTGAAGAGATGGTCTGCGGCATCGATGACGACCAGCTCCTTTGGCTCCGACAGTTCTCCGTACAGCTTCCAGATATCCTGGATGGCCACGAGCTCGTCGCTTTCTCCATGGATAAGGAACTTGGGCTTGTCACTCTCGCGAAACGCGTCCAGGTCGTAGTGCGTGGGGGGTGCGATTCCCAGTAACAGCGAGACTCGAAGGTCGCGGGCTCCGACGGTGAGCGCCAGCCAGGCGCCGAAAGAGAATCCCGCCGCCCAGACCGGAATACTCGGATAGCGCTCGGCCATGAAGTCAAGGCCGGCGCGATAGTCATCTGCCTCGCCCTGGCCCTCGTCGAACTCACCCGGGCTCCCGCCGACTCCCCTGAAGTTGAAACGGAGCACAGCGCAGCCTATCTCGCGGAGCGACTTGGCGGTCCGGTAGACGACCTTGTTGTGCATGGTACCGCCGTGTTGCGGATGAGGGTGACCCACCACGACGGCTGCCCGGGCTTCGCCGGCCGGTGTATCTAGAAGGGCCTCCAGGCGTCCCAGCGGCCCCGCGATCTCACGAATGGTGTGCGTCAAGACGGGGCTCATGCGGGCACCTGTATCTGGGCTCGGGGGAACACGGTGTTGCTGCCCACGAAGTGACTGACCGTTTCGCCGAACCTCTCGGGCTTGGTCACCAGTCCCATGTGACCCGTGTTGGTGATTTCGGCACCACGCGCCCCGTGGATCGCACTCAGGTACTCACGTGTGCTACCGACCTGCACGACCCGGTCGAGGCCGGGCGCTCCGGTGACGACCAGGGTCGGCACGGCAATTCGCCGGCAGTCGTCGGCAAAGTCGACATCTGCCATGAGACGCACGCGTTGAGCCATCGCGGTCGGTGCGCAGGGATGTCGGGTTACGCGATACAGGTGTTTGACGGTAAACGCCCCGCGCGAGACGAGGTTGGGGAACGCCGCGGCGATCTCCGGATAGAGGCGAAGCGGGGACGATAGCGCGAACACCGGACTCATCAGCCGAGGCGATCGGAGATATCGCTCGACCCTGCAGTCGGGCTTCCAAGTTGGCGAAGGCGTGGAGGCTAGGACGAGCGCGCGGGTCCGCAAGGGACGATGTGCGGCATACCGGACGGCTACGAGCCCGCCGTACGACACGCCACAAATCGCGGCGTGTTCCAGTTGGGCGCGGTCCAGCAGTTCGTCGAGCCAGTCAAGGTGGGTGTCGAAGCTCCCCAGCCGGTCCAACTCCCGCAGGCTTCCTCGGTCTCCGGGCAGCGAGTCGGTTATGACCCGGCACCGCGCGGCCAAGGCGTCAACGACCGGAGCCATCCACTCCCAGCGGCCCTGGATGCCGGGAATCAAGACCACCGGTGGCCCGTTTCCAATGTCTAGCACGAGAACGCGTCCTCAGTTCCTGAGTGTCTTGCCAGTCTTCAACGTGTGTGACATCCGCTCCAGCGTCTTGGTCTCGCCACACAGGGCCAAGAACGCCTCCCGCTCGAGATCCAGCAGGTGCTGCTCGGAGACCGTCGTCGCGTGGGGGAGCGCGCCACCCGAAAGAATGTTGGCGAGCTTCCGTCCAATCAGCGCGTCGTGGTCGCTGATATACCCCCCGCGCCACGCCAGGTGTACGCCGAGCTCGAGTCCCGCCCGAACGCTGTCGCCCCCGACGGGAATCGCCTGCCGACGCTGCGGCGGCTGATATCCCGACCGGGCCAGCTCGAGGGCTCTGGACTTGGCGTCGGACATGACCCGTCCGCGATTCATGGTGACGCGGTCGATGTCGCGAAGCAGACCCAGCTGCTGGGCATCGGCTGCGCTGGAGGAGACCGTGCCATACCCGATGAGCTCGAAGGCCTGCCGCACGAACGGCAGCGAGTCCTCGACGCCATCAGGCTTGTGGTCGATGGCCCGGACCAGCAGCTCCTTGGTCCCGCCG
The DNA here is from genome assembly GCA_965249105.1 of Vicinamibacterales bacterium. GTDB lineage: Bacteria > Acidobacteriota > Vicinamibacteria > Vicinamibacterales > UBA8438 > CAUZIB01. The sequence continues at coordinate 6,084,120 of OZ252219.1, forward strand.
CCCGCCGGGATCAGGCCCACACCAACCTCGACCTGGCCCATATAGGTCTCCGCCGCGGCCTGCACCCTGTCACCGTGCAGGATGATTTCGCAACCACCCCCCAGCGCGACACCCGCCGGCGCCACCACGACCGGGACGTCCGCGTATCGGAGGCCGACGACGGCCGACTGGAACGACCTCACCATCAGGTCGATCTCCTCCCAGTTCTCCTCCTGGGCTTCCAGCAGGACGAGCATCAGGTTGGCGCCAGCCGAGAACGCCGTCGCGTCACTTCCGATGACCAAGGCCTCGAAGTTTCGTTCGGCCTCCTCGACTCCGGCACTGAGCATCGCGATGGTGTCGCCGCCGATGGCGTTCATCTTCGAGTGGAACTCCAACGCGAGCACGCCGTCCCCGAGGTCGATGAGACTGGCCCCCGGGTTACTTTGTACGACACCGATACCGGCGGCGGCCGAACCGCCGCTCTTGGCCTGCCGTAGCAGCTGCAGGTCCGCCCCGGCCGGCTCGACCATGCCATCGCGAAAACGGCGGGTTGGACCAAGGTCGCGAATCAGTGGCGGCGGCTCGGACACCCCGCACGAATCGAGCACCTCATCCACGCCGATCGCATCCCAGATCTCGAAGGGACCGAGGTCCCAGCCGAAGCCCCATCGCATCGCTCGGTCAATGTCATCGACCGAGTGTGCGATCTCAGGCGCGACCTGGGCCGCGTACACGAGTGTGCGCCCAACCGTGGCCCGCAAGAATTCGCCGACGCGGTCCGACCCCAGAAAGAGCGTTCGGATTCGCTCGGAGACGTCTTCGATAGCCTGCGCGGCGTCGAGTGCGGGAAGTCGCGGGGATTGGCGTTCGCGGTAGCTCATCGTCGCCAGGTCGAGCGTGAGAATCTGGCTACCGTCGGGTCCCTTTTCCTTCTTGTAAAAGCCCTGACCGGCCTTCTCGCCAATCCACCCTCGCTCGACCATGTCCTCGACCAGCGGTGGCAATGTGAACGTTGCGCGCTCATTGTCATTGTCCAGCCGCTCAGCGAGGTTTCTCGAGACGTGGGCCAGCACATCAACGCCGGCGATGTCCATCGTGCGGAACGTGGCACTCTTCGGACGTCCGATCGCCGGGCCACTCATCGCATCGATTTCCTCGATGGTGAAGGTCCCGTCCACCAGCAGCCGGAGTACTTCCATGACGCCGTGCAGGCCGATCCGGTTGCCGATGAAGTTGGGGGTGTCTTTTGCAATCACCACACCTTTACCCAACGCGTGGTCACCGAACTGGCGGATGGTCTCAACGACCGACTCGTCCGTGTCCGGGGTCGGTATCACCTCGAGCAGCGGCAGATACCGGGGCGGATTGAAGAAGTGGGTGCCGAGCCAGTGCCGGCGAAAATCCTCCGAGCGGCCGGCGGCGATACTGGCGATCGGTATTCCTGACGTGTTGGAGCTGACGATCGCGTGCGGAGCCCGCACCTTCTCGAGTTTCTCGACCAGTTGTCTCTTGATGTCGGCCCGCTCGACGATAGCCTCGATGATCCAGTCACACTGGCTCAGAGTCGCCATGTCGTCGTCAAAGCTGCCAGTCGATATCAGGTTCTCAGCATCTCGGGTAAAAAATGGGGCGGGCTTGAGCTTCTGGGCTCGGCGAAGACCCTCGGCGGCTGTCTTGCCGTCAAGGTCAAGCAGCAGCACCGGCACCCCGGCGTTGGCGAGATGGGCGGCGATCTGCGCGCCCATGGTGCCGGCGCCGAGTACCGCGGCAGAGTGAATATGGCTCATTCGAGCTTCCTTACGCTTTCAAACCATTGACAAATAGGTTCAATGACCACGTCAGCCTCCTTCGCGCATAGCGACGTGTGCTTAGTACTGCGTTTCACAATTACGGCAACGTATCGACCGCCGAGGCATCCCGCCTCGCTGCGTTGCTCGTCGGTCAAATACTCCCGGTATTCTCCCTCATCGCGACTTGCGACCCGGGCGCCTCAGCGCCCGAGTACGTCACCGTAATTGTGAAACGCAGTACTTAGGATCCAGTCGGTGGCACAGAGAAATTGCGCGGCCGTGGATATGCCGCGAGAGTTGCTGTGGCCTATGTGGCCTCTTCCGAGTCTGGGGCAGGTGCTCCCCGGACCTTCCACTAGCGCCCGGACCTGAGAGCTTCCAGATCCTGGATTGCCGATTCGGCTTCAGCTCCGGCGGTCGTATCAGCAGGTACCGCAAGGTAGGCGAGCAGGGCTCGCTCGTAGTCCTGTTTCGCGCGATAGGCGTGGCCAATTTGAAGGTGCAGGCTGGTCAAGAGCGGAACCTGCTCGAGTACGACCTCGTACGAGGCGATGGCGTCGTCGTACTCACCGCTGTCGAAGAGATCGTGGGCCGCGTCGAGCTCGGCCTGAATATCGTCAGCACGGATCCCCGCGAGTGCGCCGACCGAAGGCGCTTCCGTCGGGTGCATCGGGTCGACCACCCTGACCATGGAGTATTCGATCGGCTCCCGGCACCTCATCAGCTGGTTCGGATTACACGCGTACGACTCGCCCTGTGTCACTTCGACTATGAGCGCCGACTCAGCGAAGCCTGCGGCGGAGACCGTTGTCTGCCACATACCGCTGCGAATCCAATTTATCGTGAAGCGACCGTTATTGTCTGTGACGGTTTCTTGCGGCCTGGCGAGCGAGTCCAGACCATCGGGTAGGGCCCGCACCACGGCGCCGACGACAGGCTCGTCGGTACCCTCAAGAAGCACCCGGCCTCGCAAACGACCGGCTTCCTGCGCGAACACCTCCGGTGCACCAATCGAGAAGACCATGGCGGCGATTGATACGCAATGGAACAGGCGGGAGAAACTCATGGCACACTCCTCAAGACACGTTTGACTTGGACTCCACAGTATAATTCCAATTCCTATGCGCTCCCGTTCAGGAGCCTTGAGATTTCTCCGCGTTCGGTCTTTCGCACTCCTGCTTGCCGCCCTTGCCTGCGTTTCGGACGGGCAAGGCGGGCTGTTTTCATCGGGGGCGCCGAACAGCCGGAGCCTCTCAGCGTCCTCTCTGTTAGCCCAAGCCGTCTCGCCGGGAGCAGTGGACCTGGCCACGCTCGGGCGAATCGACGAGACCGTCGAACGGGCCATTGCGGACGGAGACCTGCCCGGAGCCGTCGTTCTCGTGTGGCATCGCGGACGGACGCTCTTTCATGAGGCCTACGGACAGCGATCTGTCGTACCGGTCCGGGAGCCCATGACCACCGACACGGTCTTCGATCTTGCGTCTTTGACCAAGGCCGTCGCAACAACGACGGCGGTCATGATGCTGGTTGAAGAGGGCCGGATCCGGCTCCGAGATCGCGTCGATCTCTACCTTCCGGGCTTTGCGCGGCACGACAAGGCGCGGATCACGATCGAGCACTTGCTGGCCCATGTGTCTGGTCTCCGTCCCGATTTTCCCCTCGAGGACGAGTTCAGCGGATCGGAGGTGGCCATCGAACGCACGCTCGATGAGCGCCCCGTGGCGGAGCCGGGCGAGGAGTTCATCTATAGCGACATCAATTTCATCCTGCTCGGGGAGATCGTCGCCCGCGTCAGTGGAATGTCGTTGGATAGCTTCGTTCGGCAACGGATCTTCGAGCCTCTTGGGATGGACGATACGACGTTCAGCCCCCCCGAGAGCGTGAGAGGCAGGGTCGCGCCCACCGAGGCCTGTCGGCCGCTCGGATGGCCCTGCGGTCAGCCGGATGCGTCAATGCTTCGCGGTCAGGTGCACGACCCTACGGCGCGGCGCATGGGCGGCGTGGCCGGTCATGCCGGCCTCTTTGGCACGTCGTCCGACCTCGCGCGTTTCGGCGAGATGATGCTCTCCGGTGGGAGCCTTGGCGGCGCGCGGCTGTTGTCCCCAGCTACCGTGGTCAGGATGACCAGCCGGGCAACCCCAGCTGCGATCGGCGACGTTCGCGGACTCGGATGGGATATCGACTCGAGATACTCCTCGAACCGAGGAGATCTGTTTTCGACCGGGTCGTATGGCCACACAGGTTTCACCGGAACGTCCATCTGGCTCGACCCGGCTACTCAGACTGTCGTCGTGTTTCTGTCGAATCGGGTTCATCCTGATGGCGAAGGGAACGTCACGGTTCTCCGGAGCCGGGTCGCGACGCTGGCGGCCGCCGCGGTCGGGCGAGTCGATTTCGGCTCCCCTGACGCTGCGGACGTCGTCACCGGTGTCGACAGGCTGGAGCGGGATCTGTTCGGCACGTTGGCCGGGCAACGCGTTGGCCTCGTGACGAACCAGACGGGCCGAACCCGATCGGGAGTCACCACGCTCGATCTTCTTCACCAGGCACCAGAGGTCGACCTTCGGAGATTGTTCAGTCCGGAGCACGGGATGCGTGGCGAGCTTGACACGCAGGTTGCGGACGACCTCGACCCGGTGACTGGGCTGACCATCTACTCTCTCTACGGAAACACACGTCGACCGACTGCCGCGATGCTCGAGGGTCTGGACGTCATGGTCATCGATCTTCAGGACGTGGGCGCTCGGTTCTACACTTACGCGACGACGATGGCGTATGTCATGGAGTCTGCCGCCAAACAGGGGCTGAGGGTCGTCGTGCTCGACCGCCCGAACCCGGTCAATGGCTTGGCGGTTGAAGGGCCGGTGCTGGATGAGAGCGCTCGCGGCTTCACCGGATATCACTCGATGCCGGTCCGGCACGGTCTCACGCTGGGCGAGCTGGCCATGGTGTTCAACGACGAGCGAGAGATTCAGGTGGAGTTGGAGGTTGTTGCCATGGAGGGATGGCGGCGCGGGCTGTGGTTCGATGAGACCGGCGTCCCGTGGGTCAGTCCTTCACCCAATCTCCGCACGGTTGGGCAGGCGGCGCTCTATCCGGGGATCGGCGCAATCGAGGGCACCAATATTTCGGTTGGCCGCGGCACCGATACGCCGTTCGAACAGATTGGTGCTCCGTGGGTAGAAGGGGTCAGGCTGTCACGATTTCTGAACGACCGTGGGCTTCCGGGTGTTCGCTTCTACCCCGTCGAGTTCCGGCCGACGAGCAGTGCGTTTGCCTATGAGCTCTGTCGAGGCGTGCATCTCATTGTGACGAACCGTGACGTGTTGAGGCCGGTCCGGGTCGGTCTTGAGATTGCGGCGGCGCTTCATCAGCTACACGCCGATGCGTTCGACCTCGACGCTGCGGCGCGCCTGCTCGGTTCGCAGGACGCCCTCGATCGGATCAAGGCCGGCGACGACCCGGCCGACATTGCGGCGAGCTGGTCGGAGGAAGAGCGCGAGTGGCGAGGACGCGTCGCTCCGTTTCTTCTCTATCGCCCCTAAACCCAGAGTCCACTGGCATCTGGGATTGGCCTAATCCCGGAATTCACTTGGCTTCACGTGGATCCTGGAGTCAATACAGCATCGCGTACACGATGACCCCGGTCACCGAGACGTAGAGCCACACGGGCAGCGTCCAGCGTGCGATCCGGCGATGGCGGTCGAAACGTTTCCTCAGCCCATGGGTCAGCGTCACCAGCGCGAGTGGTGGCACCAGGGCAGCCAGGATGACGTGGCTGATCAGAATGGTGAAGTACACGGTTCGGACGGCGCCCCGACCTGGGAAGGCGACCGAGCCCACGTTCGCGTGGTAGACGAGATACGAGATCAGAAAGAGAGTCGAGGTCGCGAACGCGGCGAGCATGCAGGCGCGATGAACCTCGACCTTGCCTCGGCGAATCATCGCGTATCCCGAGATGAGCAGTGCCGCCGACAGCGTGTTCAGCAGCGCGTTGAGCGTGGGGAGGTCGGTCAGCGCCATGCGTAGGCAATCAGGACACTAGGAGCGTCGGTGATGCACACTCCAGCTACTCACGACCAGGGTGAGAAGTCCGAAGAGGGCGAGGACTGATAGGGGTCCGCCGACCGTGGCCGGATCGCTCGTTCCCGCGTTCGACAGGATGGTCCGCAGTGCCGTGACGCCGTAGGTCATCGGGTTGATGGCCATGACACCCTGAATCCAGCTGGCGGCGCCCGTCGGCGGAAAGACGGCGCCCGAGAGCAGCCACATCGGAAACAGCAGCAGGTTCATCACCGCGTGAAACCCCTGCGTGGAGTCGAGCATCCAGGCCAGCACGAACCCGAGCCCAGTCAGGGCGAAGGCCAGGGTGGCGAGCACCACCGCCAGCAGGGGTAGGCTGGACCAGCTCACGTGAGCGTTGGCCAACGGTGCCAGCGCGAGAAAGAGCACCGCCTGAAGCAAGGCCATCGTGGTCCCGCCCAGGAGCTTGCCAAGCACTATGGCGATACGCGGCGCTGGGGCCACCATGACGCCTTGCAAGAATCCCTCGTGCCGATCTTCTATCACGGAGATCGTCGAGAAGATAGCCGTGAACAAGACGATGAGTGCGAGGGTTCCGGGATAGAAATACTCGAGGTATCCACCGGTCGGTACGCCGAGTGAGCCGACGCTGAACGAGCTTCCGAGGCCAGACCCCAGCAGGACCCAGAACACGACTGGGGTTCCGAGCGCACCGACGACCCGCGAGCGCTGACGAACGAAGCGGATGACGTCCCGCCGCCACAGCGTGTAGGTCGCCAGGATCACGAGTCCAACCTCTGTCCCGTGTGGTGGAGGAACACGTCCTCCAGCGTCGGTTTTCCGTACGTCACGCCGTCGATCCGGCCGGGAAACGCGTCCACCAGCTCGGTGATGAACTGGTGTCCGTTCGTGCGCTCGATACGCACGTGCCCATCGACCACATCGACCGGTTGGTCGAAGCGGTCACGAATATCCCGGGCCAGCGACTGGGCCTCGTCGCACGCGACCAGAACCACGTCGCCGCCGATTTCCTCGACGAGCACTCGGGGTGCGCCCAGCGCCACCAGGCGACCCTCGTGCAGGAGCGCGACACTGTCGCTACGGGCGGCTTCGTCCATCAGGTGCGAGGTGAGTATCACCGTCGTGCCCAGGGTGTCGCGCAGGCCGGCTAGATGATCCCAGAGTTCACGGCGCGCCCCTGGGTCGAGTCCCGTGCTGGGTTCGTCGAGGACCAGCAATCTGGGTTCTGGCAGCAGCGCTTTGGCAATCTCGGTCCGTCGCTGCAAGCCACCCGAGAGTGTGCCGACCATGTCTTTCGACCGATCCTGAAGGGCAACCATCGCCAGCACAGCGGACACCCGAGAGCGCAGGTGCGTTCCCCGAAGACCGTAGAGGTGGCCGTGCGCCGTCAGGTTCTCCTGTACGGTCAGCCGCGCATCCAGCGCCGGCGTCTGGAACACGACACCCATGAGCCGCCGAACCTGATCGGGGGCGTCGGCCACATCGTGCCCGAAGACGCGTACGTGACCGGGCGTTGTCGAGAGCAGCGTGGTGACGATTCCAAACAGCGTCGTCTTGCCTCCGCCGTTGGGACCAAGCAACGCCAGAATGCTCCCGGCGTCCGCCGAGAAGCTGACGTCGACCAGCGCGGCTCGCTCGGCGTAGTTGTGGCTGAGCCGGTCAATCTGAAGCGCTAGGCCGTGGTCAGAAGGCACTGTCTGCCACCAGTAGTCCCCACAGCAGGGGAAGGTAGACCAGGGAACCGACAAAGAGCGAACGTGCTCGAGTTGGAGATTGCTCGTCGGCGAAACGCTTGGCGAGTATTACGAACGCGACGCCCAAGCCGACCGCGGCGCCGGCATAGAAGCGGCCGGTCAAGCCGATCAGCGTTGGCGTCACGCTCACGGGGAGCAGGAGCAGCGAGTAGACCAGTGCGTGTCGCGCATTTCTTCGCCCGTCACTATCGACGACCGCCATCAGCGGAAGCTTGGCGCGTCTAAAGTCCTCGCGATAGATCCAGGCCAGGGCGTGGAAGTGAGGAAGTTGCCACAGGAAGACGATGCCGAAAAGCGACCACGCCTCCACACCTAGATCGCCATGGGCGGCCGCCCAGCCGATCATCACTGGCAGAGCGCCCGGGACCGCACCCACCACGGTGGCCCATTGCGTACGCCGCTTGAGGGGGGTGTAGACAGCGACATAGCTGACACATGTTCCGAGAGCGACCATTGCGGCAAGCAGGTTGGTACCGACTAACAGCTGCATCACCCCGACGGCGGTCAGAGCCAGTCCGAAGACGCGTCCCTCCCCAGGGTTGACTCGACCGGTCGGCATCGGCCGTCGCCGTGTTCGCTCCATCGCCTGGTCGATGTCTCGCTCGGCGACCTGGTTCAGGGCCGCCGCGCCGCCGGCGACGAGCGCCGAACCCACCAGGGTGTGCAGGAGGGCGATGAAGTCGAATGGGCCAGTGGAGCCCAGAACGTAGCCGACACCGGTGGTGACCAAGACCAGGGAGTTGAGGCGGGGCTTGGTGAGGGCGAGGAAGTCCGCAAACCTCGAGCCGTTCGCCGACAACGTCGCGGCCTCGGTCTTCACAGCTCCGCTCCCTGCAATTGGATATTCCCAAAGCGATACCGATAGACACGCAACGTGAGCGCGACGGCGGTGACGAACAGCGACGCACCCACTGCCACGTGGGCGCTGTTCACCCAGACCTGCCTCTCGCTCAGAACGGTCCAAGCGCCAAGGAAGACCTGAGCCACCACCACAACAAGCAGGAGCACGGCAGGTCTCGCCAGCTCGGTCCGGCTTCTCCAGTGCGCCAGGATATGACCCGTTAGCGCAACCACGAGCGTCGTCACGACCAGAGCCCCAACCCGGTGAGCAAAGTGGATGGCAATCCCTGCGTCCCAGACTGGGGGAACCAGACGCCCGAAAGCCAGCGGGAAGTCGGGGATGGCCAGACCAGCTCCCGTGTGCCGCATCGTGGCCCCGACCAACACTTGAAGGAAGATAGCCACCGGCGTTACGACGGCGAGGCCCCGAAGCGCCCGGTCACTGATGATGGCCCGGTCCTCGGACGCCTCCCGACGGTATCCCTCCTGCCATCCCGGCGACGTAAAAATGCCGAGGCCAACCACCATTGCGAAAAAGAGCTGAGCGAGGCCTGCGTGGCTGATCGAAATCGGCGCCGGTAAGAAGAAGAGCACCGTGACCCCACCGAGGACGCCTTGGGCGATCACGGCGGCCAGCGCCGTCCAGCCCAGTCGTCGCACCCATCGCCTCGATTCAACGCGGGTGAGCCATAGCGCGAGCCCGATAGTCATCAACCCGACCGTGCTGGCGATCAGCCGGTGCCCATGCTCATAGAAAATTCCACCCACCATGTTCGACAGCGGGAAGCTGAACATGAAGTAACCGTAACTGTTCGGCCAGTCCGGGACGGAGAGGCCCGAGCCGGTGCTGGTCACGAGCCCACCGGCCGTGATCAGGAGCAGCGAGGATGCCGCGACAAGTCTGGTGTAGCGGTGCAGCCAGAGCATGGTCAGAGTGTGACCGCGGGACGACGGGGCGGGAAGACGAGGAGCGCCGCTCAAGGCGCTCCCCGTTTCCATCTGAACTCTACAGGGTGTCTAGCCAACGGCGAAGGTGAAGCTCAGCTCCGCCGTTCCGCCCTCGCCAACCGTCACGTTCTGGGTCTGCGTACCGAGTTCCTCGTGCCAGGCCTCGACCACGTAGTCACCGGGCGGAAGACCGCTGAGGTCGAAGGCGCCATCGACACTGGTCACACCAAAGAACGGGTGGTCCAAGACGCCGACATAGGCGTTCATCCAGCCATGGACGTCGCACTGGAAGGGAACCATGACCTCAGCTGTGCTGAAGGTCCGGTCAAAGGACATTCCCTCGATCGGCTGTCCCATGTTGAACTCTTCGTTTGCCGCCGGCGTCGCGTGGATGTTGTGCAGGGTCGCGTCGTTGTTCACGATCTGCAACGTTTGTCCCACTTGAACACCAAAGACGTGCGGTCGATACCGGCAACCATCCTGGTCGAGGGTCACGGTCCCGCTGGCCGGCGGAAAGCTGCGGCCTTCGAGTCCTTCCTTGACGTAGACGAAAACATTCGCGAGGCCCCCTGATTCACCAACGACGTAGTACTCGGTCTGGGTATCGTCGCCAGCCTCGTTCGCGCACTTGGGATCCGAGTTCATCCGAATCCTTTCTGCCTCCGGGGGCGTTCCCTCCAACATGATCGCTCCAGTGATGTTACCGGCCGTTGCTGGGTCGATCGCCGCGGGGGGGGCAGCCGCTGGCGCTGACGAGGCCGGGGCTTCAGAGCCACCGCCGCAGGCAGCGGCGGTCGCGAGGATCAGGGCCGAGACAAACACCCACATTGTTCGGTGCTGCATCAAGAATCTCCTCGTGCGTTTAGTGCGAGTTTTGCGGCGTTAAACCCACCAACAGTATCACAGGCTCGGCCGCTGCGCCACGCCCCACTAGTGGGGCGCCGTGGCACCGGCTGCCCTCAGTTTTCGTAGAATCCGGTCTTCGATCCAGTGCGAATCCCACCACTCGACGGGTGTAACCGGTCGTCCCTGTAGCAGCGTTGCGAAGTGCAGATGATCGCCGCCAGCGAGGCCCGTACGTCCGCTGAGTCCCAGCCGTTCGTCGCCGCTCACGACCTCTCCCGGCGAGACGTCGATAGAGGACAGATGGGCGTAGAGCGTCTGCAAACCCATTCCGTGATCGACGATGACGCAGTTTCCGAAGATCCCGAGAAAGTCGGCGTAGACGATGGTCCCGCCGTTCGCAGCCACGACGGGAGCGTTCGCCGTCGATGCCAGGTCGAAGCCGAGATGGACCTGCTGGTCGATCTCATCGCCGTCGTGAAGATACGTCCGATAGTCGGCGAAGCCAGACTCGACCTGGGAGTTGACCAGCTGGCGGAAGGGGCCATCCCACTGCATCTGCGCGCTGGTCTCCTCGGCGAGCGCCGCGACGGTGGCTCGGTTGCTTTCGCGCAGCGGCCCGTTGATGAACAGGTAGAGATCCAGCAGCTCGGCGACGGAGACCTCGTCGCCGAGCTCTTCATCTGCCAGCTCCGGCGCTCGTGCAACGATAGCCGGGACGACCTGACGGAGAAACCCCTCGCCGACCGCGATGCGCGACCGGCGATGCTCAGTCGGAAAGATGCGATAGTCGAAACTGGCCTCACCTACGTTGCCGGCCGCGTCTCTGGCATAGAGGTCAATTCGGGTCGTCAGATCCTGGTCGTACGATAGAGCGAAGAGCGCTACGCGCAGCGAGTCATCGCCGCCCACGCCGGCTCCAGACGCCGGGTATCCCGGATAATGCCGGTCGCCGACTCGAACACCTGATTCGACGTCGGAAGGGGTCACACGATAGACGGCAAGCTCTGAGCCCCCGTGGTTGACGTAGTGAAGTGTCGACACGATTTGAAGCTTGGGGGGATCGAGTCGGACTTCGACCGCAGTTTCGGCCACCGACGCGGCCTCTCGCAGGCCGAAGAGCACGGGCCGGGTCGCGGACACGATGATCCGGGCCTCGCCGGCTACAAGCTCGGGATGGGAGCTTCGGTCGAACTGGCGGGTCACGCGGACCCGGTCTGACGCATCCTGACGGATGGCGCCGTCACGCAGTTGGTCAAGTGAGAACAGGGGGAAGCGCTGGTCTCCCTGCTGGATGACAGCGTCCAGCGAGGTCAGGTTGCCACCCGGAGCTTCCACCGTTGCCTCGAAGGTCGACGCTCGGCCGACGAGGCGTGTCGGCTCGACGATGTCGATGACGGGTCCGTCGGCGCGACCTGCCGAGACATACAAGCCGCCACCCACTCCAAGCACGGCAACTAGGGCCAAGACGAGCCACACGCGAGTCACGGACATATAATATAAGAGGGAAATCAAGCTCGCTGGCTCTGCTCGGGGCCGCGGACTGTGGCGGTATCGTCTAGGGGTTAGGATACGTGGTTCTCAGCCACGGGACCGGGGTTCGATTCCCCGTACCGCTACCATCGCTTCTCGCGAAGACATGACACGAGTACTGTACGCGGTCATTTTGGGTGGCCTCGCGCTGTTGATTCCAGTAGCGGTGGGACAGTTCTGGGTCGACGCCGACCTGCCGCGTGCCGATTTCGAATCCAGGGAAGCCGAGCGGGCTGACGATTCGGTTGCGGCAGAGCAGTCCTCGCTCGCCACCAACCCGCCACCTGCCGATTCGGAATCCGCGGAAGCCGAGCCGGCTGGCAACCCGGTTGCTGCTGACGCTGACGATTCGGTCCGGGTCATGAGCCCGATGGCCTTCTACCGGTCTTCTGAGTTGATCGGCAAGGTTCTGCTGCCGGAACGGACTGACGCACCGCACAACGACGGCTACAGCGGCCAGACACCTTTCGTGGGCCCCCAGGCCTGCGCTGAATGCCATCGCGGCAGGGTCGAGGGATTCCTCCAAACGTCTCACGCTCGAGCCTCTCAGGTGGCCAATGCCGACACGATCATGGGCAGTGCCGAGGCACCACTCAACCGGCTTGCGACGAGAGCGCGCCAGTTGCATTACCGCATGGACACGCGACCGGACGGCCTCTACCAGACGGCCGTCGTGGGTGGTCGGGATGTCCACGGCGAGCGAATGGATCTCGTTTTCGGATCGGGCAAGATGGGGCAGAGCTACTTTTACTGGCGGGACGACGAGTTGTTTCAGCTTCCGGTCTCGTATCTCACGGCGCCAGACTCGTGGATGAACAGCCCTGGGTACCCCGACGGTCTGGCCGATTTCAAGAGGCCGATTTCCAGCCGGTGCCTCGAGTGTCACGCGACGTGGTTCGACACCGCCAGCGACGACATGCTCGTCAACCGTTATTCACCCGAAGGATTCGTTCTGGGGGTCACGTGCGAACGCTGCCACGGACCGGGCGACAGGCATGTCGGTTATCACCAGGACAACCCGGATGGCCAGCAGGCGCAACATATCGTTCACCCGGGCCGGTTGCCGCGTGAACGGCTGATCGACGTCTGCCGCCAGTGCCACGGAGGCCGTGCGGTACCGACCCGACCGGCCTTCTCCTTCCGGCCTGGGGAAGTGTTTACCGACTATTTCCAGCCGGTAGAGGGCCCGGCGGGCGTCCCGGGCATCCACACCAACGACCAGTTTCAGCGGCTGAGCCAGAGCCGCTGCTTCCAGCAGAGCCCGCAGATGTCCTGCATCACCTGCCACAACCCACACCAGTTCGAGCGGGGCAACGACGCGCTGTTCGCCACGCGCTGCCAGCAGTGCCACGAGGTCGCCGACTGCGCGCTCGAGCCGGAGATTGGTTCCGCGCTGGGCGATCAGTGCGCACAGTGCCACATGTCCAAGGAGCCCCTACTACAGACTCCATTGAGATCGGAGAGCGGCGTCATCTTACCGGAGATGTTCGATCACTTCATTCGCACCGGAGTGAGCGACCCGCAGTTGGAAGAGAAGCTGCGCGCCGCAGCCGGAAACAACTGACGGCGTGATTCGGCGGGCTGGTCCCTAGAGTTTCGGCTTCACCGTCATCCAGACGACTCATCTTCGATGACCACCGCGGTGCCGAACGCGAGGAGCTCGGCTGCGCCACCCATGAGCATCGATGTCGTAAATCGGATCTCGATCACGGCGTTGGCACCGAGGCTTCGGGCGTCCTCTACCATCCGATCCAACGCCTGTTCCCTCGACTCGGCCAACAGCTTGGTGTATTCCGACACTTCACCACCGACCAGGTTCCGCAGCAGCGCCATGATGTCCTTCCCTATGTGGCGCGCCCGGATCGTATTGCCACGGGCCAGCCCGAGGGTGCGGACGATACGCTTGCCCGCAATCTGATTGGTCGTCGTGACGATCATTTGTGCACCTCCCGATACCGATCGGTTTTGAACGTTCTGAGCCGGTCGAGCAGCACCGACCCAAACAGCAACGCGAACCCCAACATCCCTGAGAAGATCGCGATTTTTCTCCCCAAGGGCTCATCGAGGGAGCCTGCCCACAGCGTCGGGCGGATCCACACCTCCCACAGCGCATAGCCGGCCACCCCAACCGCCCAGAGGATCACGAGCATCCAGCCGATACCCGCAAGTGTCCAGCTCGCGCCGGTGCGGGGCGCTTCCGACCACTGGTCGTCGCTCGGTGTCTCGAAAGTCGAACTCATGGTGGTCTCCCTCATCCTTTTCATGTCCTGCACCTGCGTGCGGCATGTCGGGCATTGCTCCACATGGATGCGCACGCGCTGTTCGTCCGCCTGGGTCAGTACGTGGTCCACATACCCGGTGAGCAGGGCCTCGTCAAAGCTACGACCGCACCTTTCAGACATCGTTCAGTCCTCCTTCCAACAGCGTCCGGAGCTGGGTGCGAGCGCCGTGCAACCGAGACATCACTGTTCCCAGCGGGATGCTCAGGACCTCGGCAATCTCCGCGTACGACAAATCGTGGAAGTCCCTCAGGACGAGGATCTCCCGCCCCTTCGGCGTCATCCGTGACATCGAGCTCCAGAGCCGGCGCCGAAGCTGACTACGACGGGCTAGATCCTCCGGGGTGGATGAGGGGTCCGTGAGCGTACGCGATAGATCCGGGGTGGCGTCTAGCGATTCCGTGCGACGCACTCCTTGGCGCCGCCACAGGTCGCGCACCTGGTTTCTGACGATGGTCAGGAGCCACGGCCGAACCGGGCGGTCAGGGCTGAATCGCTCGAGGCTTACAAAGAACCGCAGCATCGACTCCTGTGCCACGTCTAGTGCCTCGTCCCGGTTCCCAAGAAGCTGGAGTGCGAGCAGGTAGGCCGACTGCCGGAACCGGTGGGCGAGCTCTTCCCGGGCCTCGCCCCGCCCCGCCTGGGCCTGGCGGACGAGGTCGTGGTCGGAGCGGTTTGAGGCGACCACAACGGTCTGGCTCACCGACAGGGCCATGCTCCCACTCATATCTATCCCCTACGCACCACGGGGAGGATCTATTCAGGGGCCAGTCTTGGCCGGGACGGACCCTGCCGTCCCCGGCCGAGAGCATGCGAAACCGCAGTCCTACTGTCCGGCGGGTTACTCGCTCTCGGCGAGCGAGCCCTCGAAAGAAGAGAACGGAACCACTCCGGTTCCTGTGAAGTTCCCGTTGATGGTACCGTTCTCCACCTGACCACTGACGACGAAATCGCCGCCCATCGGTCCCAGCCGTATCTGCGCGTCGAAGTTGTAGTTGTTGCCGTCCCAGGTGACGCCCTTCGCCGGGATGACGAGCAGATTCCCGCGCATCGGCATATACCACGTGCCCTCGCCGCTTTTCGGCAGATGCAGGGCGGTCGGGAGCACCCTACCCATCATCGAGAGGTCGACACGATAGACCGAGTCGGATGGCAACGATGCGAGCAGCGCCTCTCGCCGGGTTTCAGGAGTGGCTGGTGTCGGGCTGACCCCCACGTCGGCTATGAACTCGAACACCGTGAACATCATCTCGTCGTTCGTCTTGGTGCCGAAGCGTATGGCCTGGTTCGGATCCGGGTTCTCTGGGTTCAACTCGGAATTGTCGTAGTGGGCCACGATGTCGAGCCGCGTCCCCGCGGGCAGCGACACTTGCTCGTCTGGGTAGTAGAAGAGCTGCCAGTCGAAGTCGTACTCCGGCACATCGATCAGTATCTCGGTCTCGCCGTTCGGGTAGTTAGCGGTCATCTTCATATCCCTCCCGCGAACGTGCATGTGCGGGAAGTAGGAGATCACCGTGCTGTCCTGATCGATGATGTACGACGCCCTCAGCTCGTGGTTCTGAGCACGCGGCGGAATCTCAAAGCTCATCGTGCCGGCGAGCACCGCCGTCAGCTCCTTCTTGAGGTCGCCCTCGCCCCAATAGACCCCGATGCGTGTGACGTCCGTCTCCTGCTTACCGCTGGGGTGGTAGTGGGCGTTTACGGTCAGCGTCTGGCTCGGATACAGCCAGCGCCCGACGCCATCGGGGAACACGTGCGGGTTCGTGCCGACCGACCACACCACAAGGACGTCGAAGAACCCGCTGCGTTGGCGACCTTGCCCCCGACCGGGGTTTCCGTTTGTAAAGACCACCGAGTGGTGGGTGACGTTCCGATTACCTGGTCTGACTTCAATTGCCCGGACCCAGCGCTTCTCCGGCAGATCGTCCATCGTGAAGCTCAAATCCGGATAGTAATCTGGCCCCTCGGCTGGCACCGTCACCTCCGGCAGCTCGATAATGTAGTCTGGTTCGCCCAACGCCCAACCGTCGGTGAATGCCGGAAGATCGGGTAGATCGGCCGGGTCGCCCTTCGGTGCACCTTCGTCGACCCACGTGGTGATCGTTTTGATCTCCTCTGCGCTCAGGGTCGGGTCGTTCTTGAAGCTGCCGTGTGCCGGGCTCGCGAACCATGGTGGCATCTCCCGCGACGCGACCTTCTCCTTGATCCCCCGCGCCCAGGGCCGTACCTCCTCGTAGCTGCGCAGTGGCATCGGCGCAGCTTCGTGAGGCCGGTGACAGCTAACGCACTTCTCGAACATGATCGGAGCCACGTCCCTGGAGAACGTCACGGGTTCCTGGCCCGTCGCGGGCACCGTCATAGCCATCAAGATCAGCGCCACCGTGGTCATCAACAAAGCTAATGCTCGATGCATATCGTCCTCCCAGCATCTCCGTCCAGGCTGAAGCGCGCGCACGTCGATCCGAACTCTCCGTGAGATGCCCTTCATTGTCAAGGTTGAACGCGTGGCTATCAGTCGACGGGGTAACCGTGCTTCTTCAGTGTCTCGGCGGTGCGTGCGCATCGGCGGTCGTTGGCCTTCTTGCACAGCTTACGCCCGCGGTCATACTCCTGACGCGCGAGGTCACGTTGCCCCTCGAGGTCAGCGATTTTCCCGAGCTCGACGTGGGCCCGTCCCTGGACCCATGCGTTGTCGCTGTTGACGCGCACGACCGCTAAGTCTTGACGCGCTTCGTCCAGGCGGCGGAGTGACACCCGTGCGGTCCCGCGCTTGAGCATCCACATCTCATCCTCCCCCAGCATCCGGGTGCGCTCGTCGGTTTGCAGCTTGTGGAGCCCGAGGGCGAGGTCACGCTCAGCCATGTGGGCCTGATCGTCGCGAAGCCAGGTGGAGCCCGCTTCCAGCCACACCAAACGATTTCGAGGGTATCGACGTTTCAGGTCGTAGAGCACCCGCTGCGCCTTGTCGTACTGTTTCTCGCGGTTGTAGAGCAGCACGAGCGCAAACTTCGCCTCGGCCTCCGTCTCTCCGGGGTAGGCGGCTGCCGCCTCGATCAGCTCGACGGCTTCCTCTCGTCCGCCATCGAACCCGACGAGATACGCCATCATTCGGGCCGCCCGCGGCAGGAGCGAGACCAGATAGCGGTACATCCCAAGCGTCAGGTTGGCGTCCTTCCGACCGGGGTCGAGCTCGAGCACCTTCTCGTGTGCCTGGTATGCGCGTTTGGCGTCACGGAGGGCTCGCAATCCATCCCCCTCGATCGACGCCTTGTAGGATGCTAGAAGAGCGACCGATGCTCCGAGTTGATAGTAGGAGTCGGGATCGTCTTTGGCGCTGTCGACCGCTTGTTCGGAGAGCTCGATCGCGCGCTCGATGTGGGTGTAGAACGCATCGGCCATGTCCTCGGGTGGCTCCAGCATGTCCCCCGACACCTTGACCTTCGCCGTCATCTGCGCGTCCACGAGGATGGCTCCCCTCAGAAACAACATCCGTAGCCACGTCAACGCAGCCACTCCGCGATAGGCGGCTGGGTCGTTGGGGCGCTCGGCGATGATCTCCTGCAGAGCGGCGACTCCCTCTTCGTGGTCGAGGTTGTACGCCAGGTCGTATGCACGCAACACATCCGTCGACGGCTGTGCTGCCGCTGGTTGCGTCCAGGCACTCAGAGCCGACACGACGACGAGAGACAGAGCCAGCGCGGGTGTCCGCCTGAGGGGCATCGGTCGATCATATCCCTCTTCCGGGGCGACGACTGCGGGTATCAGTACCCCATCGCGCAGCCGTCCTTACGCGGGTCCGACCCCCCGTGCAGCATTCCGGTCTCTGAGTCCAGGATGATGCCTTGATAACCGCCGAACCCGAGCGTCTCGTTGGTCAGGTTATGACCTCGTTGGGCCAGACCGTCCCGGGTCCTGGTCGACACTCCGTGTTCCAGAGCCAGTGCGTGGCCAGTCCACCGAATGCGCGCGGCCTCGCCGGCCTCCTGGACGTTCATCCCGAACACGACAAGGTTGGAGAGCACCTGTGCGTGACCCTGCGCCTGCATGTCTCCACCCATGACCCCATACGACAACCACGGGACGCCGTCGCGGAGCACGATTGCCGGTATCAAGGTGTGAAACGGGCGCTTGCGTGAGGCCAGACAGTTGGGATGTGCGTGGTCGAGTGAGAAGAGCGTCCCTCGATTCTGCAGCACGATCCCGGTGTCGCCCGCGACAACACCACTGCCAAAGGCGCCAAAGAGTGACTGGATGAGCGAGACGACGTTGCCGTTTCGGTCCACGGCCGTGAGATACACGGTGTCTCCCGAGGCATCGACCTCTGTCGACCGCCCGCAGGGCGTTCCTGGAAGACCGGCCCGGTATGCATCGGCCGCCCGCCGCGGGTCAACTTCTTTCAGGCGCGATTCTGCGTAGTCTTTGGAGATCAGCGCGTCGACGATGTCGGGCGGGACCGCGCTGGGGTCGGCAACGTAAGCGTCTCGGTCGGCGAAGGCTATCCGGATTGCCTCGGTCAACAGGTGGCAATGCTCCGGGCCGTTGTGGTCTCGTCCCGAGTCAATGTCCCGCTCGATGAGATTGAGAATCTCGATCGCCGACACACCCTGGGTGTTCGGCGGGAGCTCGAGCACTTCGTGGCCGCGAAAGATCGTTCGGAGCGGCGTCACCCAATCCGACACGTGCTCGGCCAGATCGGTATCGTCGAGCCATCCTCCAAGTTGGGCGACGGCCCGCCCGATCCTGGCGGCCGTGTCGCCGTGATAAAAATCGTCTCTGCCATCCAGCGCCAGTCGCTCTAGTGTGGCGCCCAGCCTTGGGTTCGAAAACATCTCTCCTGCCCGCGGCGCCCGTCCGTCGACAAGGAAGGTCGTCGCCGCCGCCGCGTTCTCGCGGAGCAGCTCTTCCGAATCGCGCCACTGCGTGGCGACGGTCGGGGTGACCGGGAACCCAGATCGCGCGTAGGTGATCGCCGGCACGAGCGCCTGCCCGAGAGGAAGTGTGCCGTGCTCGCGGAGCAACATGTGCCAGCCGTCCACCGCGCCAGGTACGCTGATACTCAAGACACCGCTGGCTGGAAGTCCCTGCCCCGATAGGTCGTCGATCGAGGCACAGCGTGGCGATCGCCCGCTCGCATTCAGGGCGTGGATGGTCTGGTCCGAAGCCCTGTAGAGAAGAGCAAAGAGGTCACCCCCTAGCCCCGTCATCGTCGGCTCGACGACACACAAGGTGGCGGCCGCGGTGACCGCTGCGTCAACGGCGGTGCCGCCGGCCCGCAGGACGTCCAGGCCAGCTTTGGACGCCAGCGGGTGACTCGTCGCGACCATGCCATTGGTGGCACTAACGACCGGCCGACTTTCGTATCCAGTCATCGATTCAGGTCATCAGGTGGGCTGCTGGGGAGTCTCCGACCTTCTTGACCGACCAAAATGGTCGGATATAGACTGAAGATGCATAGATGAGACCGAGTCTCATTCTCTCAAGTGTGCCATGGTGACCTCCCACTGTGGGCTTCAAGGGGCACGATTACTTGCACCAGGGCTTCCGCACACTAGACCAGCTTCCGATCGGCGAGAGTGCCGTTGTCGACCAAGTCGGTGGAGGTCGCGAGGTGTGCCGCCGTCTGATGGAGATGGGGCTGCTGGCCGGGACACGGGTCGAGGCCGTTAGAAAAGCACCACTGGGTGACCCCCTCAACATCCGCCTCAGAGGCTACCTGCTCTCCCTTCGCCTCGCCGACGCCGCCGAGATTACGCTAAGGCCTGAGGCTACGGCCGAGGTCCCGACCTCCGCGACTCGATCTTCACAGGGCTTCCGGTTTCCATCGCACCCTCGTCGCGATTCGCCCGAGACGACACGGGTGCCGACGGTGCTCGTTGCCGGCAACGCCAACTCCGGGAAGACGACGGTGTTCAACGCCCTCACCGGTTCCAGAGCCCAGGTTGGAAACTACCCGGGCGTGACGGTGACCAGATCATCGCGCCGAGTCCCGCTTCTGGACGGGGTCTCTGCTGAGATCGTCGATCTCCCTGGCACCTACAGCCTTACGGCCCATTCCCCGGACGAGCAGGTCGCGGTATCCGCCGTCAACGGTCGGCATGGGGCCCGGCCAGACGCCGTGGTCGTGGTGCTCGATGCCGGCTCTTTGGAACGGGGCCTGTACTTGGCCGTCCAGATCATCGAGACGGGGGTGCCGGTCATCATCGCCCTGAACATGCTCGACGAGGCGCGGGCGGCGGGAGCCGACTTCGACATCGCGCGTCTCGAATCATGGCTCGGCGCCACTGTCGTCCCGACCATCGCATCCAAGGGCATCGGACTCGACGCCCTCCGGGACGCGCTGGCCGGAGCGCTCCGGCTGGCCCCGAAGGACGAGGTGGTATGGCGAGGGTTTTCTGAACGCCTCGAGACCGAGCTCGTGCCGATCGAGCGGGCGCTGACCGACTCGGGCTTTGCCATGACGCGGGCCGGCACTCGATCGTGGGCGGTCTGGTCGTTGCTGTCTTTGGAGCGTGACGACCCGACAGGTTCCGGCTTGCCGCGGACTGTTCTCGAGGCGGTGTTGGCAACCCGCGGGAAGGCGTCTGAGGCCGGCTGGCGGCTGGACGAG
Organism: Vicinamibacterales bacterium; assembly: GCA_965249105.1. Classification (GTDB taxonomy): domain Bacteria; phylum Acidobacteriota; class Vicinamibacteria; order Vicinamibacterales; family UBA8438; genus CAUZIB01. The sequence continues at coordinate 6,104,740 of OZ252219.1, forward strand.
GAAATCGTCAGCGCCCGATACCGATGGATCGAGAACGTCGTGGCTGACGTCCGCTCCATTGTCCGGGAGGACACCCGCTCGTGGACGAACCGGCTGGACTCGATCCTGACCCACAAGATTCTTGGAATGGTCGTATTCGCGGCAGTCATGGCTTTCCTGTTCGAAGCCCTCTTCGTGTGGTCAGAGCCGCTGATTGGTGTGATTGAGGGTCTCACGGCGGCGCTTCAGGGCGGTATGAGCGCTGTGCTGCCGCCCGGTCCCGTCCGGAGTCTCATGGCCGACGGCGTCATCGCCGGTGTCGGCAACGTGGTGGTCTTCGTGCCTCAGATCGCGATGCTGTTTCTGTTCATCGCCCTCCTCGAAGATGTCGGCTATTTGGCACGAGTGGCGTTCGTCATCGACCGACTGATGGGCAGGGTTGGGCTGCACGGAAAAGCATTTGTCCCGATGTTGTCAGGTTTCGCCTGCGCCATTCCGGCCGTGATGGCCACGCGAACGATAGAGGGCCGGCGGGACCGCCTCATCACGATGCTGACGCTTCCCATGGTGTCGTGCAGCGCGCGTCTGCCGGTCTACGCGCTGGTGACGGCAGTGATCTTTGTCCCCGAGCAGCGGGTGCTGGGTGTGTTGAGCGCCGGCGCCGTCGTGCTCTTCTCGATGTATGCACTATCGGTGGTCGCCACGCTTGCCGCAGCCTCGGTCTTGCGACGAACGGTGCTGCGAGGTCCTCGACTCCCGCTCGTCCTCGAGCTGCCACCGTATCGGGTCCCGGTGTGGCGCAACGTCCTTCTCACGACCTGGCAGAGGGTGAGGAAGTTCCTCGTTGACGCGGGGACGATCATCCTCACGATGACGATCATCCTGTGGGCGCTCCTGTCGTACCCCAGAAGCGTCGAGATCGAGTCACGCTACGACGCGGAGCGGGCGACGGTTGCCGCATCGACCGCTGGCCCACAGGCTCGGGCTGACGAACTCTCGGTCTTGAATGGTCTGGAGGCCGGTGAGCAGATCCGCTACAGTGTTGCCGGTCGGGTAGGACAGGCGGTCGAACCGGTGCTGGAACCACTGGGTTTCGATTGGCGGATCGGAGTTGGCATCCTGGGTGCGTTCGCAGCCCGGGAGGTGTTCGTGTCGACGCTGGGAATTGTTTTTGGCATTGAAGAGGCCGACGAGGAGAGTGCCACGCTTCGGTCCTCCTTGCAGTCAGCGGAGCGAGCCGATGGCTCGCCGCTCATGACACCCCTGACGGGCGTATCTCTCATGGTGTTTTTCGTCCTGGCGTGCCAGTGTATGAGTACGATTGTCATCGTGCGGAAAGAGTCTGGGACCTGGGGCTGGCCCGTCTTCATGTTCGCCTACATGTCGGTGCTCGCGTACACGGCATCTCTCATCGTCTACCAAGCTGGTTCTGCGCTAGGGTGGGCCGGCTCATGATGTGGCAGGAACTGACCGTCGCGCTCGTGGTCGGACTGGCCACGGTGTATCTGTACCGACATCTGCGAGGACTGCTTCGGATCGCCAAGCCCGGATCGCAATCGTCGTGTCACGGGTGTGACGACTGCGAGGATGAGTCCGACCGCCCCTCCGCTTGACCTCCTCAGCTAATCCATGTATATACATATGTATATATGTTGGAGACAAGCGGGCTCTTCCGGCTGCTGGGTGACGACGTCAGGCTGAGACTCCTGCGCCTGGTGACGACCGAGCGGCTCAACGTCTCTGAGCTGACCGCCATCCTCGGTATTGCCCAATCTGGTGTGTCGAGGCACCTGGGACTCCTGCGAGAAGCCGGCCTGGTTCAGGAGAGCCGCGAAGGCGGGTTCACCTACTTCCGCGCCGCCGACGACGAGTCCGAGCCAGAGGCGACCTCGGTCTGGCCAATGTTGCGGGCTCGGCTCGGAGCGGAATCAGCCGCCGTGGCCAACATGTTCGGTGCTGACGATGCGCGACTGAGGGAGATCAAGCGTCAGCGACGAGAGCAGAGAGACACCCACGGTACCGCCGTCGACGGCAATGGACGGCAGCTGGTCCCCGGACGTAGCTGGGCTGCGTGGTCCCGAGCGTTGGGGCTCTTGCTCCCAGAAATGCGCGTGGCCGACCTTGGGTGCGGTGACGGACATCTCACCCTCGAGATGGCGGCGTGGGCTCGATCGGCCGTCGGCATCGACCGGTCCGCAGACGTGCTGACGCATGCCCGCGCGCTGGCACGCCGGCGGCGAGTGACCAACGTCCGCTGGAAGCGTGGCTCCATCGAGCGGGTTCCACTCGAGGACGGTGCCGTCGACCTGGCCGTGCTGTCGCAGGTCCTCCACCACGCGAGCGATCCGGTGAAGGCGCTGACCGAGGCCCTGAGGGTCGTATCTCCCGGAGGACGAGTCCTCGTCCTCGAGCTCGACCAGCATGAACAGCAGTGGGTCACCGAACGGCTCGGCGACCGCTGGCTGGGCTTCGACCGGTCGTCGCTCTCGACCATGATGAGTGACGCAGGTCTTGCCGGTGTGCGAGTCGAGACCGGTCTGGACGACACCCCGTTCGGCGTGTTGATGGCAGTCGGCACCCGAGCCGCGGCCCATCGCACGTCTGGCCGGCGGCCGGCAGCTCGGCGCGATAAGAAATGACGGAATGACCATGACCACGACCAGGCCCAGGTCAACAGAGAACAACCGATCGTCCGGGCGCGCGGAGACGGTGAGGGCAGTGCTCGACGAAGCGCTCTCACGCAGGATTCTGATACTCGATGGCGCCATGGGTACCATGATTCAGTCCCGCGGCCTGGACGAGTCCGGGTTTCGAGGAGACCGCTTCAGGGACCATTCGATCGACCTCAAGGGTGACAACGACCTGCTGGTGCTTACCCAGCCCGACATCATCAGGGCCATTCACGATGAGTATCTCGAGGCCGGGGCAGACATCATCGAGACCAATACGTTCAATGGCACGGCCGTGGCCCAGGCGGACTACGGCCTCGAGGGGGTTATCTACGATCTCAACCGGGAGGCTGCTCGGCTGGCGAAGCAGGCAACGGACGAGTGGAGCGGGCGCACACCGGAGCGACCGAGGTTCGTGGCGGGCGCCATCGGGCCCACGAACAAGCCGTTGTCAATCTCTCCTGACGTCAACGACCCGACCGCACGGGCCACAACCTTCGACGCTGTTCGCGACGCCTACGCGGAGCAGACCCGCGGTCTGATAGACGGGGGGTGCGACCTGTTGATGGTCGAGACGGTGTTCGACACGCTGAACGCCAAGGCGGCCATCGTCGCCATCAACGACGTGTTTGCCGAAACCGAGACTGAGCTTCCGCTCATGATCTCGGTAACGGTCACCGACCGGAGTGGCCGTACGTTGTCCGGGCAGACCATCGACGCCTTCTGGGTCTCGATCGCACATGCCCGTCCCTTCTCCGTGGGCATCAACTGCGCGCTGGGTGCGCGGGAGATGCGCCCGTATATCGCCGAGCTCTCGCGTATCGTGCCTGCCTATGTCAGCTGCTACCCGAACGCCGGTCTTCCGAACGCGTTCGGCGAATACGACGAGACGGCCGAAGAGACGGCCGAGTTGCTCCGCGAGTTTGCGACCAGTGGTCTTGTCAACCTGCTCGGCGGCTGCTGCGGGACGACACCTGACCACATCCGGGCCATCAGCCAGGCAGTGGCCGACGTCCCGCCTCGCCGTCTCCCGGAGTCGAATGGCGGATACACGCAGTTCAGCGGCCTCGAGACCTTGACGATCCGTCCGGACAGCAACTTCCTCATGGTCGGCGAACGAACGAACGTCACAGGGTCCCGCAGGTTCGCCCGCCTCATCAAGTCCGATGCCTACACCGACGCATCAGCAGTGGCCGCCGAGCAGGTGCGTGGGGGTGCGAGCATCGTCGACGTCAACATGGACGAGGCGATGCTGGATTCCGAGGCCGCGATGACCCGGTTCCTCAACCTGATCGCGACGGAGCCCGAGGTCGCACGCGTGCCGATTATGATCGACAGCTCGAAATGGTCGGTCATCGAAGCCGGTCTCAAATGTGTTCAAGGCAAGGGTATCGTCAATTCGATCAGCCTGAAGGAAGGCGAAGCCGACTTTCTCGAGAAGGCAAGGCTTGTTCGCCGTTACGGCGCCGGGGTCGTCGTGATGGCCTTCGATGAAACCGGTCAAGCAGATACGGTCGAGCGAAAGGTCGAGATCTGCGGTCGGGCCTATCGCCTACTGACTGAGGTGGCCGGGTTCGACCCGACAGACATCATCTTCGACCCCAACGTACTCGCCGTCGCCACCGGTATCGAGGAGCACAACGAGTACGCTGCCAGCTACATCGACGCGACACGGAAGATCAAGGCCGCGTGTCCTGGCGTCAAGATCAGCGGCGGAGTGAGCAATCTCTCCTTCTCTTTTCGGGGCAACGACGTTGTTCGCGAGGCGATGCATTCTGCCTTTCTGTATCACGCGGTCAAGGCCGGGATGGACATGGGGATCGTGAACGCCGGGCAGCTGGCGGTCTACGAGGACGTTCCTGCCGACCTGATGACCCACGTCGAAGACATCATCTTCAACCGCCGACCCGATGCGACGGAGCGGATGGTCGAGTTTGCGGAATCGGTCACGGGGAGCGGACGCGCCCGAATCGTTGATCTCGCGTGGAGAGAGGCACGCGTCGAGGACCGTCTGGCTCACGCACTGGTTCACGGTGTGGTCGACTTCATAGAAGCCGACGTCGAAGAGGCCCGGCAGCAGTGCGACCGTCCTCTGCAGGTCATCGAAGGTCCGCTCATGGACGGTATGAAGATCGTCGGCGACCTTTTTGGCGCCGGAAAGATGTTCCTTCCGCAGGTCGTCAAGAGCGCGAGGGCAATGAAGAAGGCCGTTGCCTACTTGCAGCCCTTCATGGAGGCCGAGCAGGTG